>JBGQBN010000077.1:0-13999 GCA_041494805.1 Terriglobia bacterium
CGTTGCTTCATGGGCGGATTGTAACATTCGGTTCTCGGTTGACGGTTCTCAGTTCTCAGTCTCTCACTGCTCATCCCGGTAGGCACTCGGCAACAGTGCCAAATCTTGTGCACTCTTCTACACTGAGACGAATGGCAGACCTGGGCAAGGTGCTGATCTTCTTCGGGCTGGTGTTCGTCATCGCGGGGCTGGCGCTCGTGCTGTTTGGCCGGACCGACATTCCACTGGGCCGGTTGCCGGGCGACATCATCTACCGGGGAAAGAATACGACTTTTTACTTTCCCATCGTCACTTCCATTCTTCTTAGTGTGCTGCTTTCCGTTCTGCTCTATGTGATCGGGCGGTTTCGGCACTGATGCTTACTGCTGCTTGTACCGATTCTTGTAAAACTCCACCTGCTGCTGAATCTGTTCTTTGGTAAGACCCTTGGTCCACTTGTGGTAGTCGGTCGCCATCACCTCCCTGGTCACACCCGGCATCAGCGCTTCGGCTTCGGGCACGAACTCGGTGTAGAAGTGCTTGGCGACTTCATAGAAGCCGTGCCATTGGGTGTAGTCCGGGCCCATCATGGCGGTCCCCATACGGGCGCGCCGGCCTTCGTGATGCCAGAGCTCGTAGTAGGTCCACTCGATCTTCTCGTCGAAGGGGGTTCGCGTCAGTTTGCCGGCCGCGTAAAGTTTGTCCATAGTGGCTTTCGCGGGCTTGGCAAATTTCTCGTTGTACAACTCCACTGTGTCTTCGTATTGCTTGTAGAAGTTCTCCACCCAGCTGGTGGCGTGACAATTGGAACAGACATCCTGCATGGCGGCGCGCCGTTTCTCCCAGTCCTCCAGCTTGAAGCTGATCACCGGACGGAGAGTGAAACTGATGCGGTCGCCAACATCGTGGGTCACGGGCTGGCCCGGGGTAGCGCTCATGTGGCAGGTGGCGCAGGTGGGAGCCGCCGAGTAATCTTTCCCCACCACCCACGACTTCGAATCCAGGTTCATCTTGGCGAGGTTGGCGCGGAACTGGATGCCGTGCTTGGATTCGGTGTAAATCTCGATCTGCGGATGGTCCGGTCCCATGTGGCACTTGCCGCAGTTTTCCGGCTGCCGGGCCTGCGCGGAGCTGAACGAATGCCGTCCGTGGCAGGCGGCACAGCTGCCGCGGCTGCCGTCGGGATTGACGCGTCCGATGCCGCTGTTCGGCCAGGTGGCCGCATCGAATTTTCCGCCGCCCATGTACTTCACTTCGCTGCCATGACACTGGCGGCAGCCGTTCTCCGCGGCGGGCCCGCCTTCGACGATCTCACCCAGCATGTTGTCCAGCGACCCGATGAACTGCGCCGCCTTGGAGTGATGGCTCTTTTCGAACTGCTCGACTTCTTTAACGTGGCAGCGTTCACAGTAGTTCGGGGTGACGATGACGGCAATCTTCTGGCCGTAGTGCTCAAACGTGGCGGGATCCTTTTCGTTCGCCCGGTGGCAGCTATAACAATCGACGTTCGCTTTGGCGTGTGCGCTGCCCCGCCACTGCTCCACCACCCCTGGAGTAGTGGTGCCGTGGCACTCGATACACTGTTGACCTTCGGGAGATATCTGGGGCGGTTGCGGGGAGGCGAACGACGAAGCAATCAGCACTGGAACAGATAGGAGCCAACGCATGGCGAATCTCCTGACGCGGAAGCAGTCTAACCTGACTCGCGAATTGAGGGTACACGCCCAATCAAAACTGTCTGGGCAATAGTTTCGCATTGTCTGTGACAAGTGTCACAAATTCAAGGAACGAGCCGGGAACGGTGCTTTGCATCGTCAACCGGCAACGGTAAACTCCATTCCATGGCTTCGGCCGACCAGCTCGGGTTTAGTTTCAAGCCACCCGATCGCCGGGTATGGACGGTGCGTGATCTGGTTGCGACTGTCCGCACTCATATCGAACGTGAGTACGGTGACGTCTGGGTCGAGGGCGAGATTTCCAATCTGCGGGCGCATGACTCGGGGCACATTTACTTCACGCTGAAAGATGAAAGTTCCCAGATCCGCATTGTGATGTTTCGCTCGCAGGCGCGGCTGCTGCGGTTTCGCCCGGAAAACGGGATGCAGGTGGTGGTCCGCGGCCGGGTCACGATTTATGAAGATCGCGGTGAGTTGCAGATTTCCGCGGAGTACCTTGAGCCCAAGGGCACCGGGGCCTTGCAGATCGCATTCGAGCAACTCAAGGCCAAGCTGGAGGCGGAGGGCCTGTTTGACTCCGCGCGCAAGAAGCCGATCCCTACTCTGCCGCGGCGCATCGGTATCGTGACCTCTCCGCAGGCCGCGGCATTGCGCGACATTCTGAACATCCTGCAGCGGAGGCATCACACGGCCAGCGTTTTGATTTTCCCGGCTCAGGTACAAGGTGAATCTGCGCCTCTGGAAGTGAGTGCCGGGGTCCGTTACTTCAACAAGGCGCGCAACGTGGATGTGATCGTGGTAGCCCGCGGCGGAGGTTCGGCTGAAGATCTGGCCGCTTTCAACGATGAAGGTCTCGCCCAGACGGTTGCGGCTTCGAAGATTCCGGTGATTTCGGCGGTTGGTCACGAGACTGACTTCACCATTCTCGACTTCGTGGCCGACCTGCGGGCGCCCACACCTTCGGCGGCGGCGGAATTAGTGATTCGGTCCCGCCAGGAGGTGGAAGAGCAGGCTGAGGGATTGCGTCAGCGCCTGGTCCGAGCGATTCGGTATCGGCTGCTCATGGGGCGACAGGCGCTTACCGAGATGGCCCAGCACGGCGCGTTCGCGCGCATGATGGACGCCATCAACCAGCGCCAACAGAAGCTCGACGACCTGGTGTACCGCCTGGATCGCGCGGAACGACAACTGATCGAGCACCAACGGCGCCGTTGGGAAATCGCGGCCGCCGCGGTCCGCCACTATGACGCGCGGCGCATGCTGCTGGGTATCCGTAAGGAACTCGATGCCCACGTGGCGGCCATTGCTTCTGCCGCGCGGACTCTGCTCCTGCAGCGACGTTCCCGGTTGGAACAACTGTCGGGACAGTTGGAAGCGCTTTCTCCACTGGCGATTCTGGAGCGCGGGTACGCGCTAGTCTTCGACGCTTCGGGGAAGCTTCTGAAGGATGCGGGACAGGTGAGTCCGGGCGACGAAATCTCGGCGCGGTTGGCCCGGGGAACGGTGGCTGCGACGGTTAGAAAACGGGCCACGTAGCGAGAGCCCCGTCTGCATACTGGATTACAATGAGGCTGTCCGGTAGCGACCACTTCGCGAAAGGTCTTTCAGTGACGAAGTTTTCGGTGGCGTGGCCGCATGTGTCGGTGATTTCGATCATCGACATCCTGCTGGTCGCGGTCATCATTTACGAGTTCCTCGCCCTGATCAAGGGTACGCGCGCCGCGCTGATGCTGGTGGGGGTGGCGGGACTGGCGCTGGCCTTTTACTTTTCCCGGCTGGGCGACCTGGTCACGCTGAACTGGCTGATCAGTACGTTGCTGCCTTACGCGGTGTTTGCCCTGATCGTGGTTTTCGCGGCGGAGATCCGGCAGGCGCTGGCACAACTAGGCCGGCGGCTGGCTCTGAGCCGCACGCCGGCCTCAGAGGCCGATGCCTACGATGACATCGTGCTGGCCGCCAATCTTTTTTCTCAGAATCAGACGGGAGCGCTGATCGTCATCGAGCGTGAGATCGGGCTGCGTACTTATATTGAAAGCGGTGTGCCGCTCGATGCACATCTTTCCTACGACTTGTTGGCGACTATTTTTCGGCCCAGTGCGCCGCTGCACGATGGCGCGGTGATCGTACAAAGAGATCGCATCGCTGCGGCGGCTTGTTTTCTGCCGCTATCCATGAATCCGGTTCTTTCCACGCAACTGGGAACGCGCCACCGTGCCGGCATCGGTGTGACCGAGGAAACGGACGCGATCGCCGTCATCGTTTCCGAGGAAACCGGCGCGATCAGTGTGGCGGCGGCGGGAAAGATCGGGCGCGATCTTACCGTCGAAGAGCTGCGGGAGCGTCTCGGCGGACTGCTGCAGAGCCATGTCCATCCCTCGACCTTGCCCACGCCGATCCTGAATGGCAACGAAGCGCCGGAGAGCGCCGAAGGGGAGGTCGCGCGAACTCCGCAACCGCGCACGGCGGACTCCAGCTTCCATAGTGGAGCAGACGATTAGACATGGCCAACCTGTTGCAACGCTACGTGCGACACAATTTCGGCTTGAAGCTGATTTCGCTGGCGCTTGCAGTGGGGTTATGGCTCGCTGTCGCCCGTAATCCGGTGGCAGAAGTGGCGGTCGACGTACTCATTGAGTTCCAGAATATTCCGGAGAATCTGGAGATCGCGTCCGAGAATATTCCCCGGGTGCAGATTCGAGTGCGCGGTCCGGAGCGGGACATTCACCGCCTGCAGCCTTCCGATATTCACGCCGAGATTGATCTCAGCACGGCCAAACCGGGGGAGCGCACTGTTGACCTCACGCCCTGGCAGATCCACCTGCCGAGCGAGCTTGAGGTGGTACAGATAATTCCCAGTCAGTTTCATTTTGCGCTGGAGGCCCGACTGACCAAGCAGGTCGAGGTCCACCCGCGCGTGATCGGGGCATTTGCCAGCGGATACCAGATGAACCGGGTAGTGGTAGATCCGCCCACGGTCACGATCAGCGGACCGCAGAAGCGGGTTGAGGCGGTCGAGGCAGCCATCACGGATCCTGTGGATGTGAGTGGGACCATGGAACGCGGCACCTTCGTCACGCACGCCTACGTTTCCGATCCGCTGGTCCAGATTGTGCATCCCGGTCCTGTCCACGTGACGGTTATCATGGAGAGAGTTCCCGCCGGGACCGGCGGGCGCTAGGCCCCACACATCAGAATGGCATCCCAGACGCGACAACTCTTTGGAACCGACGGGATTCGCGGCGTCGCCGGCGAATTTCCTTTGACTTTGGAAAGCACCTACCTGATTGGCCGTGCGTTGGGGCATGACCTGGTCCGAACTAATGCTCGCGCTACTAATTCTCGCGCCGAGGTTGTGATTGGACAAGATACGCGGGAATCGAGTTCATGGATCGCGGACCGGGTTACGCTGGGACTCGCGTCCGTCGGTGTGGGAGTACACAGCGCGGGCATCATCACCACGCCCGGGGTAGCATATCTGGCGCGCTCGCGGCACTTTGCGGCCGGCGTGGTGGTTTCGGCGTCGCACAATCCCTGGACCGACAATGGCATCAAGGTTTTTTCTGGCGACGGCTATAAGCTGCCAGACGCCCATGAGTTTGCCATCGAGCAGGAAATCTTTGCCTTGCTGCAGAATCCGCAGGCGCACGCCGAGCCACCTACCAAACCCGCGCCCAGCCTGCCCGGTGAAGCTGGCCTACGCCGTGCTTATATCGAATGGCTGGCGGCCAGTGTGAGCGGTGATTTGAGACGACTGAGAGTGCTGGTGGATTGCGCCCACGGCGCGGCTACCGCGGAGGCGCCGGAATTGTTTCGCGCTTGCGGCATCCAGGCAACGTTCCTCAGCGGGGCTCCGGACGGCAGGAATATCAACGAGGGTTGTGGAGCGTTGCATCCTGAGACCGTTGCCAAGGCAGTGACGGAAAAGAAGGGACAATTCGATCTGGGTGTGACCTTTGATGGCGATGCGGATCGAGCCTTATTCAGCGATGCGGGCGGCCGCGTGGTCAACGGCGATGCGGTGCTGTTACTGGCGGCGCGTGACATGCACGCGCGCGGCCTGCTCGCGGGTTCGACCGTGGTCGCCACTACCATGTCGAACATGGGCCTGGAGATTGCGCTGCGCGGCTCCGGCATCCGGATGCTGCGGGCGAACGTGGGCGACAAGTACGTACTCGAGGAAATGCTGAAGACTGGCGCTGTCCTAGGTGGCGAACAGTCGGGGCACGTTATTTTTAAGGACGGCGAAGCGACCACGGGGGACGGCCTGCTTACCGCGTTGCGGGTGATGGAGATCATGGCGCGAACGGGGCGCCCACTGGGGGATTTGATCTCTGACCTCAAGGTCTTTCCGCAGACGATTCAAAATGTGCGGGTGCGGGAGAAGACGCCGTTTGCCCAGGTCCCAGAAATTCAGCGGGCGATTGACTCCGCCGAGCGCGAACTCGATGGCAATGGGCGCGTGGTGGTTCGCTACTCGGGCACGGAGTCGCTGGCGCGGGTGATGGTGGAGGCGGAGTCGGAAGAGAAGATGCGCGGTTTGGCCGGCGAAATTGCTGGGGCGATCAAGCGGACTCTGGGAGTGTGATCTGGGCAGCTTGGGACCGATCAAGTCGGCAGTTCTTCCTCACGTCGAGATTGACCTAGAAAATCTTCCTCAGACCAAAATCTTCGGAAAATGGCTCCGGATACACAAACAATTTGCTGTCACTGATACCAAAATCGAGACGGAATTTGTCGATCGCGCGGGCGGGACTGGGGTCAATAATCGACACTCGCGGCATTGAACTTCTCTTAGCAAACGCTCGGGCAAAAAGGGTGTTGCTTTGATGATCAGTTCTGGGAAAGGAATACCCGATTAAGATTACGTGCTCCGCCTGCGCAAGGGATTCCTCCGCCGCCGACCAAACAGTTCTAAACAAAGACCCAAATAGGTCGTATGTCTTTGCTTTCGCAGGGGGAATAATCAACGGCATCGAGGGCAAGCCTCGGTCCGAGGCAGCACCTTCGGGCACCCAAGGGAACTTTGGACGTGCGCGAACGAAGACGTGACCCTCCGGTGCGGGCTTTCCGGGATCATCAGGAATATTCGGTGGATAGTAGCCGTAGGAGAATGGCTCGTATCCTGGCATGTATCGCCCCGCATAAGTTGCGTAGGGTTTGTCGGTTGATTCGTACACGTACAGAGTGCTCGGGTCCGAGGACTGCATCAGGGTTAGTTTTCCATCCTCAATCTGGTTGTAACTCGTAAGCCAGTTTGTAGAGCCGTGAAGTTTCAGAAGTAATGGAGTTTTCTCGCGATTCGAGTTCGGCCTGATCCACTCATTTCTGTGGATCAAGTGGGGCACAATGAGGTATCCGAAATCTGTTCGCCACGGTGTTTCCTCTGTCATGGCCCTGTCCATCAGGGTGTCCCAGTTGAAGGTCAACACGTGATCATCAGGAGATAGGGTGCGCGCGATATTCCTGTGGGCACTTGAGGTAGGGCCATTCTGAACTTCGTTTATCACAGAGGCAAATAAAAATATGAGTTGGTTGACGATTCGAGAAGTCAGTATGGTCTTGAGTTCGTCCCCGTTTTGAATGGCGTCGGATAGGATGCCTTGTACCTCTGAATAAAATTCCTCGATGTCGTCGTTAAATAGAATAAATTCTTCACGTGCGATCCTCCGCGATTGGGAAACGTAGTTGACAAATGTCACCGATCAAGACCCAGGGGTTTGCAGAAATACTCAGTTCGGAAAAGACTTGGAAAACATCGCGAGCCAACGGCATTCTTTGGCCGGTTGGAGACTGATCGTAAGCTCTGGATGCACCGGCGCCTAGCACATACACTTTCATCAACTAAACTCACAAACTAGTATTCCAGGTCCCTCCAGTTCGCCCCCACCCCGATGTCGGCTACTAGCGGAACATTTAACGGATACACCCTTTCCATGTGCTCCTTGACCATTGGTCTAATAGTATCAAGCTCGCCTGGCGGCAGCTCGAATAACAGTTCGTCGTGCACCTGTAGCGTCATTCTGGATTTCAGCTCATTGCCAAGTAATGTTTCATCAATTCGAATCATGGCTAACTTGATCAAATCCGCCGCGGTGCCCTGCAACGGTGTGTTTACCGCAGTGCGTTCGGCGACGCCACGGAGATTGATGTTCTTGCTGTTGATGTCGGGGATGGGACGGACGCGGCCAAATAGCGTTCGGACCTTCTGCTCGCGGCGGGCCTCTTCCAGCGTGTTGTCGATGAAGGCCCGCACGCCTTTGTACTTTTCAAAATAGGCGTTGATGAACTGTTTGGCTTCGCCGGGCTCGATGCCGAGTTGTTGTGAGAGTCCAAACGCGGAGAGACCGTACACGATGCCGAAGTTCACGACCTTGGCCTGGCGGCGATGGTCGGGGGTAACCATCAGCGGTGGCACGCCGAAGACCTGCGAGGCGGTCAGGGTGTGAATATCATCGCCACGCCGGAAGGCTTCGACGAGCAGGGGATCGTTCGAGAAATGGGCGAGCAATCGCAACTCGATCTGTGAATAGTCGGCGGCCAGCAGCACGTGGCCGGGTTCGGCAGTGAACGCGGCGCGAATCTCGCGACCCAGTTCGGTGCGAATGGGAATGTTCTGCAGGTTGGGATTGGCGGAGGACAATCTTCCGGTGGCGGTGCCGGTTTGGCCAAAGGTGGTGTGCAGGCGTCCGCTGGCTGGGTTCAGCAGCGCGGGTAGGGCGTCCACGTAGGTGGATTTGAGTTTTGACAGTTGGCGATATTCCAGGACCAGACGCGGTACTTCGTGCGTGTCGGCCAGGCCTTCCAGCACGTCCACAGCGGTTGAGATGGTCTTGCCCTTGCCGTACTTCACGGGCTTCGGGAGGTTCAGTTTGTTGAAGAGCACATCGCCCAGCTGTTTGGGTGAATTGATGTTGAATTCGATGCCAGCGAGTTCGTAGATTTCTTTGGCTTTGGCTTCAACCTCGCGCTCCAGGCGCGTCGACATTTCTCCCAGGGCCTTGCGGTCGATCTTGACTCCAGCCTGCTCCATGCGGGCCAGCACGGGAACTAGCGGGAGATCAATCTCTTCGTACAGCTTGAGCAAGCGGGCTTCTTCCACTTGCCGGCGCAGGGTGATCGCCAACCGTCCTGTAATGTCAGCGGATTCCGGCAAGGTGCCATTCAGCTTAAGGTTGAGGTGCCGCAACGCGACATCGGCCAGCCGGTGCGAGGAATACGTCGGATCGAGCAGATAGGAATACAGCATGGGATCATGTTGCACGCCGCGCAGTGTGATGCCTTGCGGCTGCAGGGCATGGATGGCTGCCTTGTAGTCGTGGATAGATTTGGGGACGTCACCTGCAGCCAAAGCAGACTTTAGTCGAACTGCTGCTGCTTCCGCGTCCAATGAGACCGTGGCGGCTGTGCCCGGTGCGGCGGAAATTGCGATGTTACGCGGTTGCGCGGCAGGTGGCAGCTCGGCGGTGAGCGGTAACATGCCGGTTTCGGGCTCTTCTGCTTCCGGTTCTTCTTCCTCTGCGGCTGGCGCCTCGGCTTCGATGGCTACTGCCAGCGAGCCGCCCGCGGGGACAGCAGCGAGCACGGCCTCAACTTCCGCGGCTGACTCTGCCTCGGTGTATTGGGCTTCACTTACCTGCACCACCGGCAGCAACTCTTTGAGTAGAGAAGTGAATTCCAGCTCGGTGAAAAGTTCGCGCAGGCTTTCTACGTTGGGCTCTCCGGCTCTCATCGCGTCCACGTCCAGATCGAGAGGAACATCGGTATCAATCGTTGCCAATTTCTTGCTCAGGAGGATGTTCTCGCGATTGTTCTGCAGCGATTCACGATAGGTCTTCTTCTCTACCTCTGCGGCGCGATCCAGCGCCTGTTCGACCGTGCCGAAGCGTTTGATTAGTTCGACCGAACCTTTGTCGCCGATTCCGGGAGCGCCGGGGATGTTGTCAATGCTGTCGCCGCGCAGGGCCATCACATCTACGACTCGCTGCGGAGGTACGCCCAGGATTTCTTCTACTTTTGCGGCGTCGCAGATCAGATTGTCTTTGGGCGGGTTCAGTACCAGGATGCGATCGTTCACCAACTGCAGCATGTCTTTGTCGCTGGAAACTACGTAGACGGCGTAGGACTGCGCTGCCGCCTTGCGGGCGAGTGTTCCGATTACGTCGTCGGCTTCGTAGCCGGTGTGTTCGAGGATGGGAATGCGATAGGCCTCAAGTGCGCGGCGTATGTAGGGCAATTGTTGCGCCAGGTCGCCGGGCATTTCCGCGCGGTTGGCCTTGTAGCCGTGGTATTCGACTTCCTGGAAGGTTTGCGTCTTCAGATCGAAGCGGCGCACGCTGGTGATGGCTTCGGCCTGCTGATCGCGGAAGGTGGGGGCGGCCACGTCGAACACGGCGGCCAGATACTCGGGCGAAAAATCGTCACGCAGCTTGCGCAGCATGTTGACGAATACGTAGGTCGCTGCAGTCGGAAGTCCGGTCTTGGTGGACATACTGCGCTGCCGCGCCATGGCGTGATAGGCGCGGAAGATGAAGGACATGGCGTCGATCAGGAAAATGCGGTCCGGGGTAGAAGACGGCCTGGGCGTAGTTGTGGCCGCAACGCCGGGAGTAGATTCTGCCGAGGATTTTTTTCTGGCAGACAACGAGTAAGTTTAACAGCGGGACGGGTTGTATGGGACGGGTGTCCGAGCCCGGTATGCCGACTACTCGAAACTGGCGGTGAAGTCGGCCTTCACGAACTTGGTTCGCGCCCCGCCGGGAGGGTTGCGGAAGACCAAGTAATAGGTTCGGGGTTGGTCCACGGTAGAGGCCAGGGCAACTTCCACCGCTTGGCTATGGGATGGATCCGCGGTGTAGGTAGCCGTTCCCTGCTTGCCGTGCGCGAAATCGTCGAATTCCTGTTCGTTCAATAGAAGAAGATCCACGTCCGCGGTTTCGTTGCTGACGATGTTCTCGCTGTTGCTTTTTACAAACGATTGGAAGCTGCCTTCCAGCTTCGGAGTAATGGTGTGGGCGGGAACGACGAAGTCGAAGGCTTCGTACTTCTTCACTTGAAACGTCTTGTGGACGACGGTTTTCGGCGGCTTGGGCGGCGAAACGACAATGTGGTCGATGGCCGCAGATGTATCTGGGGCCGCGGGAGGGGCTTCTTTCTTTGAACAACCTGAACCGCAGACGGCAAGCAGCAACCCGCCAATCCCTAACCAAGAAAGTGTCCGGTTCATCGCCATATTTTCTGATCGTTGCCGGGTTGCATGTTCGTCACAATCATGTTCGTCACAATCACGTTCGTCACAATCAAGTTCCGTCACAATCAGGAAATCTGCTTGCTCGGCTTCCCGTATTCCGTGTTGTAGTGCAGCTTGATCACGCCGCAGGTGCCTTGTTCCTGCGAATACACTACACAGGTATCAAACGGCCGCGAATACACGTGCAGGCTCACCGCCCTCTGATTAAAATCGCGCGGATTGTAGACACGGTGTACGGGCTCGAGCGGGTCCACGGCGCAGGGGTGGCGGGGATTCATCTCGACCGTATCCGTCGCCTCCAACTGGCAGGTGCCGGCGTCCAGTTTCTGCGAAATTACGCGGTAGTTCTCCACCAGCAGGCGTCCAATCGGCACCGCCATCCAGCAGTTCTGCTCGCGATGGTTGTGGACCGAGCTGGCTTGGCCGACTTCCCAGCAGATGGCAACCAGCTCGTAGAGCGGCGTTTTGTCGATCAGGTTGCGGGTGTAGTGCTGGGGATCCCAGGTCAAGTAGGGCGCCAGCGTGTCGGGCGCAATTGGTGCGGTTTGGAGAAAGCTTATGATCTGGTCAGTGCGGTTGAACACTGATTCCGGAAATTTCCGCAACTCAACAACAAAATCCTGTATCGGAACTTGCTTGGAAATGGCTTGGGTTCCCATGTTCCCCCCAGTTGCGCAGGCTAGTATATCGCCTTGAGTGCCTGTCTGTTCTACACGCTAAAGGCTGCGGAAGAATTGGGGAGCGGGGTGAGACAGCTCACCGCAGCGGCTAAAGCCGGACTTGCTTTCAGCGACAGGCGGCACGACTGGAAGTCGTGCCCTTCCCCAAGGCCCATCCAGCTCGACTGCCGAATGCTACTCCAGGAACATACAGTCGCCATAGGAATAGAACCTGTAACTCTGCTCGACCGCATGCCGATAGGCTCTGAGGATCAGTTCCTTTCCGCCGAACGCGCACACCAGCATGAGCAACGTGGACTGCGGCAGGTGAAAATTGGTCAACATGGCCCCCAGCACTCGAAACGGGAAGCCCGGATAGATAAAAATGTCGGCCTCTCCGTTGCCCGCCCGCACTCTGCCGTCGGAGGACTGCCGGGCCGAATGCTCGAGCGTGCGGACTGTGGTCGTCCCTACCGCCACGATGCGCCGGCGCGCATCCAAGGCACGGTTGATGGCTGCTGCCGCTTCCGCCGAAATACAGTAGGACTCAGCGTGGATCTTATGATCTTCCACCCGATCCACACGCACCGGTTGAAAAGTTCCTAATCCTACATGCAACGTTATCGTTACCGTTTCGATGCTACGTTTTCTTAGGTTGGCGAGAATCTCCGGGGTGAAGTGCAGACCCGCCGTGGGCGCCGCTACGGAACCGCGCTCCTGGGCATAAACGGTCTGGTAGCGTTCCCGGTCGGCGGAACGATCGGCACGGTTGATGTATGGCGGCAGCGGAACATGCCCCAGCCGCTCCACATGGTCAAAGAAGCCGGCGATCGGAGTAAACCGGATTCGGCGCTCTCCGAAGCTGCCCCTGGCGGTCACCTCCGCTTGCAATTCGTCTTTTTGCGGTTCATCTTTTTGCAATTCACCCGTCTCCCCGAAGAATAAACGCTCTCCGAGCCCAATCTTCCGCCCGGGCCGCACCAGACACTCCCATTCGTTTGGCTCCTGGGAGACTTGTCGCGTGAGCAGGACTTCCACCCTGCCCTTCAGGAAATCACGCGCCGCAGGATTTTGTGGGCTGATGGGTTGCGCCCGGGCTCCACTCCTTCTGCCATAGAGCCGCGCCGGAAAGACCCGCGTATTGTTGAATACGACCAGGTCATCCGGCCGGAGCAGATCGGGGAATTCACGAAACCAGCGGTCGCGTACCTGGCCTGAAGTACGATCTGAAGTACGATCCACGTGCAGCAGCCGTGACGCCGCACGGTCCGCCAGCGGTTCTTGCGCAATCAGGTGCGCGGGGAGTTCGTAATTGAAGTCAGCGACCTGCATGCAGGTTGATTATAGGATTTCGTCCGAGTACTCTGGGAGATGCAGATAAGCCCCTGTCCATCAAGTATTTGAAGATTGTGTAAACGGGATTGTCTCCACCCGACCCGGTGCGGTACCATACGCCCACTGACTTGGGCCCGCCTCCCCAGCTGCCCTGGAGAATCATGACCCGCGAACGCCAATACCGGCGCGAAATTGTCCGCTTCGGCAAGATGCTGCACGAGCGCGGCTACGTGGCGGCTACGGATGGCAATCTTTCGATGCGTCTCGACGAGCGGCGCATCCTGGCCACGCCCACCGCTATGTGCAAGAGTATGATGCAGCCCTCTGATCTGGTCATCGTGGATGGCGACGGCAACCGTCTAGCCGGGCGCCGTGACGTTTCCAGCGAAATTGCCATGCACCTGCTGATTTACAAGCTGCGCCCTGACATCCGGGGTATCGTGCATGCGCACCCGCCCATTGCGACCGGATTCGCCGCGGCGGGACTTGCGCTCAATCAGCCCTTGGTCTGCGAGGTGGTGATTGGCCTAGGCTCAATTCCGTTGGCAAGATATGGCACTCCGGGTACGAATGAGCTCAGCGAAGCCCTAGCGCCGCTGGTTCCGGATTACGATGCGATCCTGATGTCGAACCACGGCGTGGTGGCTTACGGTTGCGACCTGCATCAGGCGTACATGAAGATGGAAACGGTCGAACACTTCGCGCAGATCGCGCTGGTCACCCACATTCTCGGACGCCAAGAGCCACTCAGTGGCCAGCAACTGGAGAAGTTGATCGAGGCACGCGGTAAGTACCAGGGATCGAAGTCCGCAGCGCCTTTGCCGTTGGCTGTGCCGAGTGCTCCCACGGACGGCAATCACCATGACCGGCCGCGACCTGCTCCGGAAACGTCTCCGCTCGACCCGGAGCGCCAGCCGCGGCGGATGGCTTCCCGCCAGCGGTGAATCGGTGTATCTGGCTCCGTTGACCTCCTCAGCAGAATTCTGAGACTTGAATTTCACCCTGGAGGAGCGGGACAGCTGAAATGCCCGCCACCAGCGTCAGGGACCCTTTTCAGGCGTGCCTGCAGCACGCACATCGCCTCACCAGTAGCCCGCCAGTGA
>JBGQBN010000036.1:0-42082 GCA_041494805.1 Terriglobia bacterium
ACTCGATGGAACTGCTGTCGCGCGCCTATGCAGAAACTGGAGCCGCGGACAAGATGCATGAGATGGACGTCAAGCTGCGCGCGACCAACGTCCCGACCATGGAGCGAGCGCTGGTGGTGCCGGCGGTTCTGTCCAAGCGGCCGGAGAGACCGTAGGGATTTTGATTGTTGAAACGTCAAGGTGAGCAAGAGGAAGCCAGAGAAGTTAATCCCGCCACAGAAGTAATGACGTAGAATTCCTTAGCTGTCCGCTTTCCTCCGCCAAGAGTCCCGCGAACGGCACGTCCTTAAGTGTGCCATGCGGGAGATTACTATTCAAGAGCTTCGGACGGCGCTGTTCAGTGGCCTTAATGGCCGCTTTGTCATGATTGGAACCGCATACCTGGATGACAGTGCCGATGCGAATCAATCCGTGGCATTTGTCGCCGCTGGCTTTTTCTGCGTTGACCCTGAATGGAAGCGACTCCGGCGGGAGTGGCGGAGGATACTAAAGCCGCATGGCATTCGTTACTTTCGGGCTACAGACTGCCGCAACTTGCAGGGCGGTTTTGCAAACCTCAAGGAAAAATGGGGCGAGGCGCGCGCCCGCCAGATCGCAGACCGCATCCGGCAGCAACTAGCCGATCTCGTGGAGAACAGCGGGCTTCTCATTGGTTTTGGTTTCGGCATCAACATGCATGACTTCTGGGAAGTGGATGCCATGCCCGAAGCAAGGGCTTGCACCCAATGGATGCGCGAGTGTCACGATTATCAGACCTACGCTTTCCGCAACATGTTCTGCAAGATCACCCATACCGTAATGCGGCTGACTACTGACGAAAACTACCTGATCTTTATTTGCGATGACAGCACGCATCAGCGGAAGATTCGGCGCGGGTTCGAGCGCGTCAAAAAGAAATATCCAGAACTTGGCGAAAGAATGCTGTCCCTCGCTCCCATGGATGACAAGAAGATTCCGGAATTACAAATGGCTGACTTCATGGCTGATGTTGCCCGCGAAATGGTCACACGACATCTTGCGACCGCTGGCGCGCAAGCCGAGCCCGCCGCCATCAAAACGCGCGTTTTTAGCGTGGAATGCTCCAATAAGCATTCTATGTTGCGGGTGCTAAGCGGAGAAGCAAAAGGGGTTTGACTCACGGTCTCACAAACTGGGTAAAAAGCCCACGGCAGAAGTAAGAAATAATTATGGCTTGCAAATTCGCTTCTGTTTCCACTCCCATCTAATTCCACTCTCTGAGCCACCGATGGATCTCACCATTTGATCTTTGATCAAGATTGCGTCAGTCTGATACCAGTTCTCATTTGCATCGCGGTACGTAACAGGAATTGTGATCGTGTCGAGTCGATGTTTAACCATGAAGTCATAGAGGCGGCCTCCCAAGCTAGACCCATCGGCATCTTCCCTCGACACTGGTTCCGTGGCTGATCCCAAGGTCAAACGCCGTTCCCCTCAGGGGCTAAAACCCGCATTTTGTTGGTTCGGAGTGGCACGGCTGAAGTGGCCGGAAAAATGGCGTGGCGGCAAAAAAGCCCACCGCAGCGGCTAAAGCCGGACCGGTGTTCAGCGACTTACGGCACGACTCGAAAGTCGTGCCCTTCCCAAAACCCATCCGGAGCGACGTTTTTCAGCAGCCTGTGGAAGTCGTGCCCTTCCCCAACCCCCAATGTGGTACCCTCGCGTCTCGCATGCCTGACCCCAAGTCCGAACGCCGCTCCAAGGCGCGTGTTCCGGTGCAGCAGCCGGTTTCGGTCAAGTCCGAGCCCGGAGGGGTTCAAACCACCGGCCATACCCGCGACTTGAGCACGAACGGCATTTTCCTCTATGTCGCCTCCCAAATTACCGAGGGCAGTGAGCTAGAAATGGTGCTGATCCTGCCCCCGGAGCTGACCCAGGGAGAGAAGCAGTGGGTGTGCTGCCGGGCATCGGTGGTGCGGGTGGAGGAGAGCCCTGGAGGCGGTCCTTGGGGCGTGGCTGCCCGCATCCAGAGCATGGATTTGCTGCCCGAAATTGGGTCCTGATCCGGGCTGCCGTGGTCATTCTGCACCATTTTTGGTGCATGGACGATGCTACCCGGTGCAGGGGCCCAAGCGCCCGTACCGCAAGAAATCTGAGAAAAACAGAAATATTTAATTCACATGCATCAGGATTGGTGCAATAATGCTGGCCCTTGAATTGCTCTGGTTCAAGAAATTAAGCATTGCTCATTTTCAGGTGGGTCGAGTCATGTGGATGGAAAAACTTTTTGGCGGCGTGCTGCGGGTGCTGACGCCGCTGGGACCGCGCTACCTCATGCCCTCGTTTTTGCAACGCATCTATTTGCTCTGGATCTTTCGCCACTTCCACACGTTGCCGGTGAAAGTGCTCAATCGCCGTCAACTGAGACTGGTTGATGCTTTGTGCGCGGGAAACCGGTTCGTGTCTCTGCCGCAGAACGACGCATTAGAAGATTCCCCGATTCTCGGGACCCTGGAGCAACGCCCTCCCGTGGACGCACAGACTTTGCCACCGCGCCGGCCGAGCGCAAGTGTTTCCGATGCGGTCGCGCCGTTCGCAGCGGACCTGCAGCAGCGTTCTTAGCTTTCCCCGATGCGGGTGTGTCTCGGTCGCAGGCCAGGTCGGACTGTGGCATTGCCCGAACTCGGTTTCGAACCTAGAAGCGGGATGCGAGGAAGAAGCCTCCGCCGACCGCCAGCGCATCTTCCAGCAGGGCAATCACGAAGTCCGGTATGCGCAGCTGATGGACGATGCGATGGCGCACTTCGTATCCAGCAAAAGCGCCGGCGACACCGCCAAAAGCGCCCACGATAGCTCCGAGAGCAACCGACTGCGCAGCCGTGGCGCAAAACGCAGCACCGCAAACCGCCCCAGTAACGATGCGAGCCCCCAGCCCGAGAGGTGCAGTTCGCTTGGGCGTGGAGGGCAGTTTGTCCGCCACCAGTTCGCCCAAGGCCATCACGGCGAGGACATAGGTAGCGGCGGGTGACCCTAGGAACGCCAAATGCGAATTGTGCAGGTCAAGCCATCCCAGGTGGGCGGCCCATGCGACCACTGCCGGTGCCGTGAAGGAACGCAGGCCGGCGACTACTCCAATTCCAAAAGCAGCCAGAACCACTACCAGGTTGAAACTCATTGCTTCACCTCTTTCCGCAAATCGGGCGCGGCGGTTTCCTGGTGACGGCCTTGAAGCGTGGTAAGGATATGCTTCGCGTACCATTCCGGCCAGTTTTCGTCGGAATGGCCCAGGGTGTTCTCGAAGGAGTGATGCGCTGCGGCAGCTTCGCGAAGCAGTTGAGCGAGTTGCTTTTCGTCCTGAATGTGAATGGGAGCCTCCGGATGGTGCTGAAGAAGCCGGCGAACAAGGTACTCTGGGCGCAATACGCGGGTCAATGCAATCATCGCGGGGAAAGATCTGGCGGGGGGAATCAATGCTGGTGAACGCCCGTTTTCGAGAGAAGCTAGGCGTAATGCGCCGATGGTATAATAAAAAATTGCTTCATCCTCAGTGTTTTTATCCGTGGGCGCGTAGCTCAATTGGCAGAGCAACTGACTCTTAATCAGTAGGTTGTAGGTTCGATTCCTACCGCGCTCACCACTGTTTTCAATGACCTCCGGGCGATTCCGGCGCTGCTTCCAGTTGCGCGGGGGCCGTTCAGCGTCACTCGCAAACGTTGTTTGTGCCTGGGTGGTACTTGGGGGTTGCGATTCTTCTGCCCTTAGTTCTCATCATCTGTCGCGATGCTCCGTTTGGCTTGAGTCCCCGTTTGGCTAGCACTTGGCGTCGTCATGTTCGGTCTCACCATTACTGCGTTCTTTATCCCGGCCGAGAGTGGCGACATAACTTCCGAGTTGGCCGTGATCGATCCAGGAGTAATCCGAGAGTGTGGGCCCGGGTGAGCCGACCGAACATGGCACCTTCAGCCATTCTGTCAATTCGACGTGGCGGCTCTGATTGAACTGGTCTGAACTATTTATGCACTAACCTGTACGGACACTAACTCCGGGCTGCACCGGGAGTTTTGGAGGGATTTGACAGCGTCTTCGGCCGTGAATCTCCCCATAACCAGTGCCAGCTTACGGTTGGTTGTCGTCTGGATGGGAGTCCGATCAGTCCGCTGCACGTATTCAGGGGCGTGGGTACCGCCACGGTTCACTTTCACAACAAATTTTGTATTTTTCATAGTTTCTCACTACTTCCTATTTTACGCTGAGGAACGGTACACCGCGCAGCGCGAGGCGTGGAGGCGCAGTTCCGAGCCGTCCCCGTGACTGACGCCAAGACCGTGAAGTCGGTGGTCGAGAAATTCCGGCAGAAGTACGGGGCCAAGGACGTGAAGCAGTATTATTCGAAGTTCGATGTGGTTGTTCTGGTTGAACTGGTGCAATCAACGGTTTTTTAGAGCTAAATAGAGCTACAAACCGAAAGGCGGTTCAGATTTCCTGAACGAGCCACGCCAGCAGTCCGATACACACCAGCACACCGCCAATAGCCGCTACAAGTACCAGCGTGTGCGCCGACCACACGCTTGTCACGAACCGCTGACGAACATAGATGCGAGCAAAGCTCTTTCGAATCCCAGGAGGGGCAGGACCGTGGAATCCCACGCTTCGCAAAGTGCGCGAGGCGGGGGCACTCCAAGGTCTGTTTATCGGGAAGAAAACCCGGGCCAGCCCTAAGGCAGCAACCAGTTCAGCGGTACTTTTTCTGCACGGTAAACGAGCGTGCTTGCGGTAGCGCTCGCGATAGGATTGACCCATTCCCAGACGAGCTGCCCAGCCGCAGTGACCTCAAAGATGCGGCCATCGGGTCCTTCATCGATCAGGGTGTTGCCGTTGGGCAGCCTTTGCGCCGAACCGACGAAGGAGCCATAGAACCAATATATTGGATACCCAGAGAGGCTTGCGTTGTACTCGTAGGCAATGGAGAAATCGAGCGGATTCATCTCCACCACACGCGAGTATAGCCTCCCGGGAGTGACCCCGGGGTTGTCACCCACATTGGTCATTCCGTTGTCAAAGATAAGAATGTTTCCAGCGCCCGGGAGACCGTTCTTGAGCATCGTGGCATCGTGCTGTCCGATGGTTATGTTGCTGGTTTGCCAGACGATCGAACCGGTGCTGGGATCCACGATGATGACCATGTTGAGGTACCGGTAGCTGACAATGATATTTCCTGGTTTGAAACGCGCATCGTGATAGTTGTTCGCTGGAACGATTTCGGCCGAGTTCATATGGGCCCAGTCACCGGCTTGGGCGGCTATCAGGGCCTTGGCTGCATCGCTGAATCCGAAATCATCGAAGTGGTCAGCGGTCTGCCAGGTAAAGACGATATTGTCATTGGGGTCCACTTCGAGAAGACAGTCATCCGTCAGTACTTTGGAAGAGATGTTTAGATAGGTGACCTGGCGGGAGCAAACGATCAATGTGTTCCCGTTGGGTATCCGGGCGAGGTCGTGGTGGTAGGTTCGGTCGCCTGTCTCGGTGTATTGCCAGACGATTGCCCCCGCCTGAGTAAATTCCGCAGCCTCGTAGGTACCCGTGTTGGTAATAAAAGCCAGGAGATTTCCGTTGTCGAGCGGCCTGGTGTAGCCAAGGGTGGTGCCTGCAACGGGCGAGGTCCAGGTTTTCGCGAATTTCCCGTTGACATTGATCGCGTAAGTATTGCCATCGGGCAAATTAGCGATTACATAGCCAGGCGTAACTCCCTTGACTTTGATGGTCGTCCCTCTCTTAAATACTGTGGGTATGCCGAAGGCGAGAGTTGCCCCGACAGACATGAACATAATCGCGAGCAGCACGCTGAGAGAAACCGAGAGGCGAAATTTCAGAGACACATTGCTCTCCGTCGCGCGGGCTATAGAATTCGGGTCACGTAAATGGCGCAGAATCCCGTTGGGATCAAGCTTGGCTGGTTGAGACATGGTTTTGCTCCTTATAGTTTCCATCCAAAGTTTTCTGGCTTTTTTCTGGTCGCGAGCCCCTGAGCACTGTAGCGTCGGCCAGCATACTCGGGATGTTTGCGATGTCAACAACATTGTTGGTGGTCAAAGCGTTGCAGAAGGCCCGGCCCTAGTCAAAGGCCGCGCGAAGCGCGGTTTACGCAAGCCTTTCTTCTCAGGGACTCCCTTCTCAATCGACAGGAGACCGGTAGAGATGGACACCAGCCAGCCTGTGGGCTCGCTGATACCATTTATGAAACCAGTCCAGGTCTAATCTCAGGGTCGGTCCACTGCTGTCTCCAGCAAGATGCTGACATCGTTACTGGTCTGATTGGCAACAGCCAGATCGATCTTCCCATCGCCGTTGAAGTCACCGACGGCAAGAGCGGCGGGGCGCCTGCCGGTTGCAAAATCGACACTCGGCCAGAAAGTCCCGTTGGCCTTGCCCAGCAGCAGGGAAACGGTGTTCGAGACGGCGTTCGTGACCACCAGATCTATCTTCCCGTCACCGTCGAAGTCGCCACTGCTCACGAAATTGGGGCTCGAGCTGACCGGGAAGTCCACATGGTCGTCAAAGACGCCACTACCCTTGCCCCGCAAGAAAGAGACCGTATTGTCGTCTTGGTTGGCAACAGCCAGGTCCATCAGGCCGTCACCGTCAAAGTCCGCGGCCACAAGCGACACGGGGGCAAGGCCTGTGGACGTGGTCGAGCTCAGAGTATAGGTGCCATCGCCAGTGATTTCTGATGGCTTCACAAAGTGCGTGAGGAAGGCATGGGGAACCCCGAGGTCTGTTGAGTGGGAAGAAAACCTGGGCTACCCGCTCAGGAGGTGTAAATTGGTGTCCGATGAAACCAGTTGGCGGAGTGCCCTATGCAATCTAAGAGCGAGTCCAAGCCCAAGCAGAGCCCGGAGCCAGCTCCGGTCGTGGAGCACGTTGCAGGGGCTCATCATTTGTTGAAGTCTCTCCAGGCCAAGGTTGGGGAACATCCCGAACTAGCCGAGGCGATTACGAAATTGGAAATGGCGCTCAGCATTCTGACGGTGAAGACGGGCGGAATGCTTTAGGTGGGGTGGCCTGGGTCCCCCGGTAGCATGTCCGGGTAAACAGTGTTCTCTCATTTCCAGATTACGAATCACGGCGGCGAACCCAGCTTTCTCTCCAGCGTACACTTGGCCGCGAAGAGTGGACCAGCCGACCCTGCTACTCCCCAAGAATCCCGATAACCTTTTCCGCTCCTGTAAGTCGAACTGAATAGCGACAGGGGCGGCTGGCGCATCGAAACGTTCCGCTCCCCTGCCATCTGACTTCGGGTATCAACATGCGCATCCTGCTGGATATTCTTGCCCAGACCCTGCGGACCCTATGGGCGCACAAGCTGCGCTCCTTCCTTACCATGTTCGGGATCGCCTGGGGCGTGGGCTCGCTACTGTTGCTGGTGGGCGTGGGAGAGGGCTTCCGCAACGGCAACCGCAAGCAACTGGAGAGCTTCGGCAAGAACATCATTTTCTTCTTCGGCGGGCGCATGCCGGCGGTGGAGGGCAGCTTCAATTCCATGAAGTGGTTCAACCTGACCTACGACGACTACCTGGCGATCAAGAATGAATCCAAACTGGCACTGAACATTTCGCCGTTGATCGCGCGTGACGACATCCGCGCGGTCAGCGACTACACCAGCACCAACGGCCAGGTTTCCGGCGTGCCGCCGATCTACAACCAGGTTCGGACCATCCCGGTGCAGGTGGGACGGTGGATTAACGACCAGGACGACGCCGAGCGCCGGCGGGTGTGCGTGCTGGGCTGGAAAAT
Source organism: Terriglobia bacterium (assembly GCA_041494805.1). Classification (GTDB taxonomy): domain Bacteria; phylum Acidobacteriota; class Terriglobia; order Terriglobales; family Acidobacteriaceae; genus JBGQBN01. The sequence continues at coordinate 7,750 of JBGQBN010000036.1, forward strand.
GACCCGCAACATGTTTCCCGGGCGTCCCGCGGTGGGCAGTTACATCCTGCTCAACGGGGTGCGCTTTGAGGTGATCGGCGTGCTGTCACTGATCGGGCGGGAGGAGCACAACGCTACCAACGTCCGCATCTTTGTGCCGTTCAATACCATGCGCGAGCTGTTTCCGCTCAAGGGTGACAACTCGCAGGAAGGCAACGCGATTTCGTTCATCAACTATCAGCCGCGCACGTTTGACGAGAACGAAGCCGCCAAGGACGAGATGCACAGGATCGTGGCCCGCAACCACGGCGGTTTTGATGCGAGCGGAAAAGACATTTGGGAAGAGTGGGACACGGTGAAGAACCAAAAGACCATGGGGAAAATCTACACCGCCATGGATTGGTTCCTGGGTGGAGTCGGGCTGGTGACGCTGGCGCTGGGGGCGATCGGCATCATCAACATCATGCTGGTGGCGGTGACGGAGCGCACCCGCGAGATCGGCCTGCGCAAGGCCCTGGGCGCGACCAATCGCAGCATCCTGTTCCAGTTCTTCCTGGAAGGAGCGTTCCTTACGCTGCTGAGCGGCGCGGCTGGAGTCGGGGCGGCGATGCTTATTGTCCATCTGCTTTCGGGAGTGGAACTGCCGCAGGGTTTCGACACGCCCAAGATCGTGCCCCTGTCGGCGGTCGGCGCTGTGCTGTCGCTGGCGCTAGCAGGAATCGCCGCTGGGCTATATCCAGCGCGCAAAGCTGCAATGCTCGAGCCGGTAGAGGCCTTGCGCCAGGAGTAATCATGACGCGTGATCTGCTGCAGGAAGCCTACGGCGCGATGCGCCACAACCGCCGCCGCACCGCCCTGACCATGCTGGGGATGGCCTGGGGCATTGCCACGGTGGTGATCCTGCTGGCTTTCGGCTCGGGTCTGGAGCGCGCCATCAATCTGATGTTCAGCTCTTTTGGCACGGACATGATCATGGTCTTCCCGGGCCGCACGTCACTGCAAGCCGGGGGATCCAAGGCGGGGAGTGAAGTCCGACTCAAGCTTGCGGATGTGGATTACATCCGCAACGAAGTGCCGATGATCAAGGGCGTAACTCCGCTCTTTGACCGGCAGAATGGCGCGACCATCCAGCACGACACCCGTACCTTCACGAATCTGTTTCTCACCGGAGTGTATCCCGTGTACGAGCGCATTCGGCGCTTCGACGTGGATAGCGGACGCGGGCTGTCGGATCTGGACGAGGTACAACGCGCGCGGGTAGCCGTGATTGGCGATGAAGCGAAACGGAAGCTGTTCTCCGGGGAACAAGCTGTGGGACAAAGCATTCGTATCAATGGCATGAGCTTCCAGGTGGTGGGTGTCTACCAGCACAAGGTGCAGGGCGGCGACAATAACGACAACAGCATGGTTGTGATTCCCTTCAGCACCATGGGAGATCTGTTCGACACCCAGTACATCAGCGGCATTGCCATGGACTACGAGGGCGAGGAACATCGCCAGCTCGCCCGCGTGGTGCGCGCAGTGCTCGCCGGACACCATAACTTCCGCTCTGACGACCGCCATGCCGTGTATATCGCCGACGTCAAGGAGGACTCCGACGAGTTCAAGGTCGTGACCGCCGCGCTGAAAGTCCTACTCGCCTTTATCGGCGTGCTAACCCTGGGGATTGGCGGCATTGGGCTGATGAACATCATGCTGGTTTCAGTGCAGCAGCGCACCCGGGAAATCGGCGTAGAGAAGGCCCTGGGCGCGCACAAGAGCCACATTCTTTTCCAGTTTCTCGCTGAGGCGCTGGCCATCACCTTCACGGGAGGGCTGGCCGGGATACTAATCGCATACCTCATCTCCTGGAGCGTCGGATCGCTGACACTGATGAGCGCCTTCGGAGACAATGCCGAGGCCGGCGACATTCATCTTCACATCAAGGTAAGCAGCCTGATGCTGGCGACGCTAATCCTCAGCCTGGTGGGCATCGTCAGCGGCATGCTGCCCGCTATCCGCGCCGCGCGCCTGGACCCGATCGAGAGCCTGCGCTACGAGTAGGCGGGTGTGGGTTCTCACGGCCAGCCGGTTGGGCGGTCATTGCCTGGTCCATCGCCTGGTCGAGGGATTGTTTCTCAGCGCTGGTCAGTGGTCGAGCCGCGCCTTTCGCGAGTTCACCCAGAACCAGTGGTCCGATGGCTACCCGCACGAGGCGCAACACTTCGACTCCAAGCTGCGAAAGCATGCGACGGATGTGACGGTTCTTACCCTCGTCAAGTACTACTTCGAGCCAGGTATTGCGCTCGCCGCCGCGCAGGATGTGGGAACTCTTGGCAGTCAGAAAGTCCCCGTCCTCTGTCTGGACGCCCTGGCGCATGGCTTCCAGCAGCGCCACGTCTGCCACGGCGCCCACTTGCACGTGATAGGTCTTGTCCAGATGGTTTTCCGGCGCCAACATACGCGCCGACCACTCGGAGTCATTGGTCAGCAGCAGCAGACCCTCGCTGGCTTTGTCCAGCCGTCCCACGGGGGCAAGCCAGGGTAGTTTCTCGCCCAGGTATTCGTAAACTGTGGATCGGCCTTTTTCGTCGGAGGTGGTGGTGACTACTCCGCGAGGCTTGTTCAGCATGAGATAGATCTTCGCCTGCACGGTCACGGGATGGCCGTCGACTTCGATCCGGTCTTTTCCTAGGCGAACTGGAGTTTCAGGATTGCGGGAGTTGTGCGGTTGAGACGAACGCGGCCGGCGCGGATCAGTTCTGACGCATAGGAACGAGAGCAGTGGCCCAGCTTCGAAAGCGCGCGCGCCAGACCGATTCGCCGGGAGTCATTCTTACTGGGCACGTCTCCATGCTAAACGACGTAGGGCTAGGTTGCGCGGGTGGCGTCCCGCCGGCGAAAGCGGCGTACCTTGGCCCGATTTCCGCAGGCCTGCATGTCACACCAGCGGCGCATGCCGTTGCGGCTGGTGTCCAAAAACAGCCAGGAGCAGCTCTCTCCGGCGCACTGGCGTACGCGGGCTAGGTGGGTTGAGGTCAGGAGACCCATTGCCGATCGCGTGATCTCAGCCAGAGCCCGGTCTACGAGATTCCGGTCCTTCTCCATGGCAAGTTTGAATCCCTTGCCCACTTTCTGGAGGGCAAGCCGTCCCATTGCGTCCTTGAGGTACGAGTTGAAACCAGTAAGTGTCCCGGAGGCCGGTTTACCGTTGCATGCGCCGCTGGAGAACATGTCATACACCAGCTCGCGCAACTTCAGGGCGCATTTGAAATCAGCCGCGGCGCGACCCGGCTGGACTCGAAGCCGGCGAAGGAATTGCTGGCTTTCTGGCTCACTCACCAGGCCGGCTTGCCGGATCCAAACGGCCAGATCCGCGCAGGTTTTCAGGTCATCCCGCGGGTCTGGAAGTCCGTGGCTATGGACGGTGTTGGCGAAGTCCAGGGCGAGGTTTCCGGCGATGAACTCGAATGTCATATCTGCGGATAACCGGTAAGTACATCTTGACAGGTTACGGACCAACAGTCTAGTGTAACCGATGAATATAGTATAAGAGGTTACAACCCATGAGCATTGAACCATTTTCCATTCCCTACTCAGAGGAGGCGGTCGACGACCTTCGCGCCCGGCTGGCACGCACGCGCTGGCCAGACGAGATCCCCGGTTCGGGCTGGGAATACGGCATCGGCCTCGACTACATGCGGGAAATCTGCCACTACTGGAGAGAGCAATTCGATTGGAAGGCCCAGGTCGAGAAGCTATCCACGCTTCATCACTACCGCTACACGACGCAGGGTATAGGCATTCATTTCATTCACGAACGTGGCCGGGGGCCGGCACCGATGCCGCTGGTCATCACGCACGGCTGGCCAGGCTCGTTTCTGGAGATGCTGAAGATCATTCCCCTGCTGAGCGATCCCGCGAGTTACGGCGGCGATCCGGCGGACTCGTTCGATGTGGTGGTCCCATCGTTGCCGGGTTTCGGTTTCTCAGACCGGCCTGCGCAGCGCGGGATGAACACCTTCCGTATTGCCGAGCTGTGGGCGGGACTCATGCAAGAACTGGGATACCAACGCTTTGCCGCGCAGGGAGGCGATTTCGGCGCCAACGTCAGTACAATCCTGGGACTGCGCCAGGCCGACCACGTTCTGGGAATTCATCTCAACTACATTCCCGGTTCCTACAAGCCGGCTCTCGGTGCGGGTAGCAAACTTACCGAGGCCGAGCAAGCATTCCTCAAGGACGAGGAACGCTGGTACGACGAGTGGGGGGCGTATGCGCACATTCAAAGGACCACACCGCAGACTGTCGCCTACGGCCTGAATGACTCTCCGGCGGCATTGGCAGCCTGGATTCTGGAAAAATTCCGCGACTGGGCAGATTGCGATGGTGATCTGGAGCGCAGATTCACCAAGGATGAGTTGCTGTGCAATGTGACGCTTTACTGGATGACCGAAACCATTCATTCCTCGTGCCGTCTGTATCGCGAGGCAAGTCAGGCTCCGCTTCACTTCGCGAAGGGAGACTACGTACACGTACCGTGTGGGGTCGCCTTTTTCCCCAAGGAAGCTCCCTTTCCACCGAGGACGTGGGTCGAGCGAGGCTACAACATTCAGCGCTGGACTGACATGCCGAGCGGTGGGCATTTTGCAGCTGCCGAAGAACCAGAATTACTAGTGAAGGATGTTCGCGAATTTTTCCGGGGCTTGCGGCCGGCGGCGGGATAGATCATCGTCCGGATAGATCATCGTCCGGGAGCCAGGGCTGATCAGAACATCACGAGAGTGTTATGGTTCGCGATTCTTTTTTACCCGGGCCTTCTGGCTCTACCTTGCCCAGTGGCCCGTGTGCTAGACTTCCGCTTCATTTTTCAAAGGAGGTAGTGACAGAATGAACGGCCATATTCGCTTACTGTTTTCCATGTTCGCTGCGCTCGTCGTGCTGGTTGTGGTAGTTGCATTGCCAGTGGGGGCCACTGAGGTTCCGGGGCTGACTTGGAGCCAGCTTTCCCCCGCCACGTCACCTTCCGCCCGAACCGGGCCGGCGATGGCTTATGACCCGGTCAGCGGGAAAGTGGTGTTATTCGGCGGGTTGGGCGCTGCAGCCTATCTGAATGACACCTGGACATTTGACGGAACCACCTGGACCCAGGAGACCACGCCGGTCGCGCCTCCCGTCCGGGTGGAGGCCACGATGGCGTTTGACCGGGTAACCCGCCAGATTGTGCTGTTCGGCGGCTATGATGGCCACAAATACCTGGGTGACACCTGGCTCTGGGACGGCGCCACTTCTACGTGGACGCAGGCCACTCCGACCAACTCGCCAAAGCCAGCCACCGGCCCTATGGCATTCACCGATCCCAAGAACGGACATGTGGATGTTTTCGGCGGGTTTGACGGGCGGTTTTACGATCTTGACACCTGGCGCTGGAGCGGCGTGACCTGGAAGCATCTGAATCCGGCGAGCGCCCCCTCGGCACGGGCCGGAGCGGTGGTGGCTATGGACGGTGCCAGAAGGAACGTGGTGCTGTTCGCCGGGCTTGCCGACGTGAACCCCTACAACACTTGGACCTGGGATGGCACCAACTGGACCCAACAGTTTCCGGCGGTGCAGCCTCCCAACCGCTATTTCGCAGCCGGGGCTTTCGATCCTCGGCTGGGCGTGTCGATTGCTTTCGGCGGTGGACAAGGGGGTGGGGATCTGGATGATAGCTGGATGTGGACAGGAAGCAAGTGGAAGCCGCTTAAGCCGGCGCAGTCTCCGCCCGCGCGCGAGTCGTTTGGAATGGTGTACGACCCGGCGCTGGGCCACGTGCTGATTTTCGGTGGCCAGAAGGGTGCGACCCTATTCGGGGACACTTGGGAACTGGATCCGAGGTAAGGGCCGAGCCCGGCTTATGTAATCCGATTCCAGGGGCTTGCCTGTCTTTAGGAGATCTGTCGCATGAAAGGGAACTGGGCAAGAGCTTTCGTGGTGAGCTCCAGTTGCCGAAGATCGTCGAGAGTAAAATCGGGTCCGCAGGAAGCCGAATCAAATCCCTTGCGGCAGATCTGAACCACACCCAGAACCTTGTCATTCCGTTCGAGCACGGGCGCCGACATGAGTTTCTGGATCGCTGTTTGCTCCCAAGAGTTGTTGGTCTCAGGATCCCCCAGCTTGACCATCTCAAAAATGCTCGCGTGCTTCACCTTGGTGAAGCTGTTAAAAAGCTCCACCTTCTTAGTCACTGCCGTATGAGCGGCGACTGCCGACGAACTGGAGATGGGAATGGTGCCCGCGGTTTTCAGCTCGGTGGGAAAAAGGAACTTGAGTAAGCCGTTTTCCAGCCGTAAGAGCGCGACTTCGGTTGGCCGCACGTGGAAGATTTTGGCCAACTCCGCGCAAAACCGTTCCGGCGTGGGATTTTCGCTGAGCAAACGCTCGATCGGGGCGACATCCGGGGCCATGGCCGCCGCTGCGGCAGTCACACTCCTTCCCGAACTTCGTTTGCCGGTCTGCATGGTTGTCCAGCTGGCCCAAAATGGGGCGGGCAGCTAAGGTCCATGCTGGTGGATTAGAATGCTTTCATCAAGTTACCGAGGTACTCGCTGGTGAAGTTCTGGCAGGATTAGCTCTTGGTCAAGGGAAAGCTCTTTTCACGCCAACCGCGGATACCGCCATCCATCGAGAGCACGTTGGTGTAGCCCATCTTCTGCAAATTGTCGGCAGCCAACGCGGAGCGGAAACCGCCGCCGCAATAGAGCACCAGGGGTGTGGCCAGGTCAGGTACGCGCTCTTCGACATCGCGCTCGATGATGCCCTTACCGAGATGAATGGCTCCCGGCAGGTGGTCCTTGGCCCACTCGCTTTCTTCACGTACATCAATCAGCAGAAATTTTTGGCCGCGGTCGAGCCGAGCCTTGACTTCGTCGATGCTCACCTCGCGAATGCGTTGCTTGGTTTCTTCGACGATCTTTAGAAATCGTGGGGAATGCTGATGAGCCATGGGGCCTCCATCCGACAGTGAAGCACGAGCTGAATCCAAGCGTCACTATATTCTAGCCGAACATTTCACTCCTGAATGTCTGCTGCCCGGAAGCAAGCCACAGCCAGCTGTTGGGGGCTTGCGGCTGAAGGTAACGGTGGAATTTATCGAGCTACTGGGCGGATCCGGACGCGGCTTCGAAAGCTATGTCTGGCACGGGAGTGCCCGCGGAGGGCTGCTCCAGGAACTTTTGCAAGTCGGTCTCCAGCTTGTGCCGGTCTTCTTCCCCGAGGTCGCGGAATTCGAAAGGCTGCAAACAGCCTTGTGTGGCCCACATGGGAAACAGCATCGCAGCCTTGCTGCGCACCGTGCATGAACCCACGTGAAACATCACCTCAACCTTGATTTTTTCGTCCAAGGGCTCTTTCAGGAGCAGTAGCCCGCCGGTGATGGAGAGCTGGTGCAGCCGGGCTCGCACTTGGCGGCCGTTTTCCAGGCGGATGAGAGCCAGCACGGTTCCTGCCAGCTTTACGCGCGGAGCGCGTCTTCCGTTGTTTAATGGCGTAGATTGAGACATGCGCTGCTCCCACTATAGACACTTGCCCGCCAGCAGCGGGAGATTACTAAAGAACCAGGCCTAATTCGCAAGTTCAGGACCCGTGTAGAAGTTTCCGCAACGGAGCACTCAGTTTCCAAACTGGGCTACGCCTGTCCGTAACCGGGTCGAACTATTACTGGAGTCACTTTACGCCGACCGGTCGCAGCCGTAAGCTGCGGCTTAATGAAGTTCAATTGCTTGCTGATGTGTCGTGAGCAACCGTCGCTGCGCGTGCTGGCGGCGGCCCTGGAAGGGCTTGAGGTCGAGCAAGAAGTTTGCCTGTCCGCGCCCGAAGCCGTGGAACTGATGACGCCGGGACGCTACTCGGCACTGGTGCTGGACTTTGACCTGCCGGGCGCGGCGCAGGTGGCCCGGATGGCGCGGCTGGCGCCTCCCCACCAGAGGCCAGTCGTCTTCGCCATGATCGGCGCCCAGACCGGTATCGCTGGTGCGTTCCAGGCGGGAGCGAATTTTGTTCTTTATAAGCCGCTCATTCTGGAACAAGTGACGCGTTCGCTACGCGCGGGGCGTGTTTTCATGCAGCCCGACCGCCGGCGGTCACAGCGCCAGAGACTGGAAGGCCTGGTCTATCTCCAATTCGGCGTAGCCGCCGTGCCTGCCCTGGTGCTCGACCTGAGTGAGCAGGGTTTGTCGTTACAGGCGCCGGAACCGCTGCCGGCAGTGCAGAAAGTTCCCTTACGCTTTGTTTTGCCCGGCACCACGCACATGGTGGAAGGCAATGGCGAACTGATCTGGGCCGACGACGAGGGGCGGGCCGGCATGCTCTTTTCGCGGCTTACGCCCACTTCGCGAAAGTACCTCAAGACCTGGCTCAGCAAGCGCAGTCCCCGGAAGAAGAGCGCCGTGCACGGTGCTTCACGCTCGGAAAAAGCCCGGTCCGCGCAAGCCTCCCACTGAAATAGTCTTCGAGCACTTTGCCGTCCCACCGCTGATCTTTCCACCGCTGACCTAAGGAATTTCTGAACAAGCTCCCGCACAGGCGGGAAAGAGCGCCCGGAAGCGGTGGTGGAAACTCCTCTTGAGGCCGCTGGTGGCGCGGGCTTGCAAGGGGTTCTTCGCTTCGCTCAGAATGACAAAATAACTGCGCAAGCCGCATGCTAGACTCACATGTTTCTTCTGGGTGAGAGCAACGCATGCCTGAAATCATCTTCCTGTCAGCCGTTGCCACGGCGGAGCAAATCCGTAAGAAAAAGCTATCGCCGGTCGAACTGGTGGAAGCACACCTGTCCCGAATCGAGGAGCTGAATCCGAAGCTGAATGCTTTCGTGGAGGTGGATGCCGAAGGCGCTCGGCGTCAGGCTCGGGCTGCTGAGAAGGCCGTCGCCGGCAACCAACCCTTGGGACCACTCCACGGTGTTCCGTTGAGCATCAAGAGTTCGATTGCTGTGGCCGGACTGCGCTGCGAAGCGGGCACCAGGCTGCGAGCGGGTTACGTGGCCGGGGAGGATGCTCCGCTGGTGGCTCGTTTGCGTGCCGCCGGGGCGATTATCCTGGGTGTCACCAACACCCCGGAACTGCTCATGGCCTGGGAGACCGATAACCTTCTCTACGGTCGCACCAACAATCCCTGGGACCTCTCACGCACACCCGGAGGGTCGAGTGGTGGAGAAGCGGCAGCGATCGCTTCCGGATGTTCGGCGGGAGGAGTAGGCAGCGACGGCGGCGGCTCGATTCGCGTGCCTGCGCACTTCAGCGGGATCTGCGGGCTTAAACCTACTCCCGGCCGCATCCCCGCCACAGGACACTTTCCAAACTCGGTCGGTCCGTTCGCCATGCTCGGTGTCGTCGGACCGATGGCTCGCACCGTGGCCGATCTCAAGCTCTTGTTCGAAGTCATGCAGGGGCCCGACGATGGCGATCCCTCGGCAGCGCCCGTCCCGATGCGCTGGCCGGGCAAGGACGATCTCAAGAATCTGCGTATCGGTTATTTCGAAGATGACGGCCGCACCCCCGTCACTCTTGAAACGCGCGCAGCGGTGCGAAGCGCCGCCGAGGCGCTGCAGCGCGCCGGATTTCGAGTGGAGCCCTTCCGTCCTGAGGGACTCGATCTCGCCCGCCAACTATGGTGGAAATTCTTCGGAATCGCGGGCGGAATGCTGCTTGGTTCCATGACCCGAGGACACGAGGCCGACCTCAGCCCGATTCTTAGGGAGTTCTCCGGTTGGGTCGCCGCCGAACCCGCGCATACTGGCCAGACGCTGCTCGATACCTGGATCGCGCGGGACGTGGTGCGTATGGAAGTCTTCACCCAGATGCGAAAGTATCCCGTCCTGTTATGCCCGGTAGCCTCCGTTCCCGCTTTCCGGCACGGGGAGCGCAGTTGGAAGATTGACGGAAGGACCGTGAACTATCTTGATGCCTTCAGTTACACGGAGTGGTTTAACCTGCTGGGCACACCCGCGGTGGTGGTACCGAGCGGTCATTCAGCGGAAGGTCTGCCTATCGGCGTGCAAATTGTGGGGCGTCCGTGGGAAGAAGAATTGGTGCTGGCGGTCGCGGCTGAGTTGGAAGGGCAGCATGGTGAATGGCAAGCGCCGCCAATGAATTAGAGTCCGCAGGTCCATCTCTCGCGCTCCACGCCGCATCTCACGGGGCAGAGTCCTTGGGGCAGGGAAGCTGGGACTATCGAACCGGCGCGAGGGCTCTTATACTATTCCGCACGACTTCCTCGAGGGATAGTCTGTTGTGCCACATTCCCCGCAGCCGGACTGTGGCCTGGCCGAGGTATCATTGATGTCAGAAATGTCTGCAGGTCCCGCCCACCACCGCGCACTTTCAGGGCTCGTCATTTTCCTGTGCGCTTCGGCGGCCTATCTCTATGCGTTTCCGCAGCCGAACGTTTTCTACGCTGGCGTGGTTCTGCTGCACGCATTGGCAGGAGTGGCGGCGTCTGTTCGGCTGCTTGCGTTTCTTTACCGCATTCCGCGGATGGGGAGCGTTTCGTCGCGGGTGGGCTGGATACTGGTTGCCGCCGGCGCAGTGCTCGGACTGGTCCTGATCAAGACTGGCACGCCGCGCGCAGAGTGGAACTGGCTATACGTCCACATGGTTGTGTCTCTGGCCGGTGTCGGTTTCCTGGTTGCTGCGTGGGCAGGGAAGCGCGGCTGGTGGGCGTCTGGCGCCGGCCCGGCGCTGGTTCGCACTGCGATCTGCTTGATGGTTCTGGCGGGACTCGCCGTCGGCGCCCGCTATGTGCGTGAGGCGCGCTGGCAGACTCGTGCGTTGATCGAGAATCCTTCGACCCCGCCGGCAAGCATGGACGGCGAGGGCGACGGCCCGCAGGGGCCTTTCTTTCCCAGTTCCGCCCAGATCTATGGTGGCCAGAAAATTCCCAGCAAGTATTTTATGGAGTCCGAATCCTGTAAGCGCTGCCACCAGGACATCTACGATCAGTGGTTCAGCTCGGCGCACCATTTCTCGTCATTCAATAATCAGTGGTACCGCAAGAGCGTCGAATACATGCAGGACACGGTTGGAACCAAGCCCTCCAAGTGGTGCGGAGGCTGCCACGACCCCGCAGTCCTGTACAGCGGGCTGATGGACACGCCCATCAAGGAGATCGTGCATCGTCCCGAGTCACAGGCCGGGCTGGGCTGCATGATGTGCCACTCCATCGCCAGGGTGAAGAGCTCCATGGGCCAGGGCGACTTCTATCTGGAGTATCCCAAGCTGCACGAACTGGCGGCCACGCAGAATCCGATCGTGCGCACGGTCCACGATTTCCTGGTGAAGCTGAATCCCGAACCCCACCGGCGCGTGTTTCTGAAGCCTTTCATGCGCGAGCAAACGGCCGAGTTCTGTTCCAGTTGTCACAAGGTGCATCTCGATGTGCCGGTGAATCACTATCGCTGGATTCGTGGCTTCAATGAATACGATAGCTGGCAGGCCAGCGGGGTGTCGGGGCAGGGCGCGCGGTCGTTCTACTATCCGCCGAAGCCGGCGCAGTGTGCTGACTGCCACATGCCGGCCACGCCATCGAAAGACTTCGGCAACATCGAGGGGATGGTGCACTCGCACCGCTTCCCGGCGGCTAATACGGCTTTGCCAACTGCCAATGAAGATGCCAAACAGCTCAAAATCACTGAGGATTTCCTGAAAGACAAGATCGTGAGCGTGGACATTTTCGCGCTTTCGCCCGCGCAGGCCGAGTTGAAGGCGGGTGCCGCCAGCCAATCGGAGTTGTCCACCACGTTCGCGGTCGGTGAGGAGGCGGAAACGAAAATCACGCCTGCCGTGGAAGCCGAGGCGGTTCCGGTGACTGCTCCTCTCAGCCGCGTGCAGCCCGTGGTCCGCCGGGGTGACACGGTGCGCGTGGATGTGGTGGTTCGCACCAAGAAAGTCGGACACTTTTTCCCCGGCGGAACCGTGGATGCTTTCGACACGTGGCTCGAACTGAAAGGCACCGACGACAAGGGTCAGACTGTGTTCTGGAGCGGCATGGTGGAAGACAACGGCAAGGGCCCGGTGGAGAAGGGCGCACATTTCTATCGTTCGCTGCAAGTGGACGCGCACGGCAATCGCATCAACAAACGCAATGCCTGGGCCACCCGCGCCGTGGTCTACGTGCGGCTGATCCCGCCCGGGGCCGCGGATACGGTGCACTATCGCCTGCATATCCCGGAGAACGCTTCAAGCAAGATCACGTTGCACGCGCGCCTGTGCTATCGCAAGTTCGCATGGTGGAACACGCAATTTTCTTTTGCTGGTGTTCCCGAGCTCAAACAGACTGGGTCGGAAGTCACGCCGGACTACGATGATAGAAAATTCGCCTTTAGGGCAGCGCTGAATGGCGTTTCGGCGAAGCGCGAACAGATTCCCGATCTTCCGATCGTGGCCGTGGCGGAAGACGCAGTCACACTGAATGTTGCGGCTCACGGCTCACCCGCACCCCAGCCCAAGGAGGTTCTGCAGCCGGACGACTGGCAGCGCTGGAACGACTACGGGATCGGTCTTTTGCTGCAGGGCGATCTGAAAGCCGCGCAGGCGGCGTTTCAGAAGGTGACTGAGATTGATCCCAAAAATCCGGATGGCTGGGTGAACATCGGCCGAGCCGCCGTGCAAGAGGGCGACATGGATCGCGCCCGCACCGTATTGGAGAAAGCCTTGGCGTTGAGTCCGAACCTGGCTCGGGCGCACTTTTTCTATGCGAAGGTTCTGCGCAGCGATGGTGACTACGATGGCGCAGCCGACCACTTGCGTAAGGTTATGGTTCAGTATCCGCGTGACCGCGTAGCATTAAACGATCTGGGTCACATCTTGTTTTTGCAGCGCCGGTATGCAGATGCGGTAAAGGTGTTGGACTCCGTCCTGACGGTTGATCCCGAAGATCTGCAAGCGCACTACAACCTGATGCTGTGCTACACCGGTCTGGGGGATGAGAAGCAGGCGCACGAGCACGAGGTTCGCTATCTACGTTTTAAGGCTGACGAGGCTTCGCAGGCGATCACCGGCCCCTACCGCCAGCTCAATCCCGAGGACAACAACGAACGGCAAGCTATTCACGAGCATGTGTCTGTGCCGTTCCCGAAGATAGATGCGAATCGGGTAGGGACCGCTGCCGGGGCCGCGAAATAATGGGCCGGCTCTCCTTATTCCTCTTCTTGCTTGTAGCGTCGGCTCCGGTGCTGGCACAGCACATCCAATTTCGTGACATCAGTGCACAGGCCGGCATCCAGTTCAAGCACAACAACAGCGCCTTCGGGAAAAAATATCTTCCGGAAACCATGGGCCCAGGCTGTGCCTTCATTGATTACGACGGCGACGGCTGGCCCGACATCCTGCTGGTGAATGGCGAAGACTGGCCCGGCCATAAACGCGCCGTTTCCACGCTCAGGCTCTATCGCAACAACCACGACGGCACCTTCACCGATACCACGCGCAAGGCAGGCCTGGCGGTCTCTATGTTCGGATTGGGCGTTGCGGTCGGCGATTACGACAACGATGGCTACGACGATCTCTTCCTCAGCGCGCTCGGCCAAAGCCATCTCTTCCGCAACAATGGCAACGGAACCTTTACCGATGTCACCAAGCTCGCGGGTTTGTGGGGTCCGAATGAATTCTCCACCAGCGCCGCGTGGGTGGATTACGACCGTGACGGAAAACTCGACCTAGTGGTCGCGAATTACGTGCAGTGGTCAATCCAAGGCGACCTCTATTGCACGCTGGACGGGGCGCACAAGTCTTATTGCACTCCTGAATCGTATAAAGGAGCGTCGGCCCGGCTGTGGCACAACCTGGGCGATGGCAAATTCGAGGATGCCGCGCAGAAAGCGAGTTTCTACGACTCAACATCCAAAGGCCTGGGCGTCGCCATCCTCGATTACAACGGCGACGGCTGGCCCGATATCCTGCTGGCCAACGACACTCAGCCCAACAAGCTCTATCTGAACAAGCGAGATGGCACATTCGAAGAAAAAGGCGTTTCCGCCGGAATCGCTTTCAGCGAAGACGGTGTGGCCCGCGCCGGCATGGGCGTGGACGCTGCCGACTACGATCGCTCCGGACATCCCAGCATCATCATCACCAACTTCGCTAACCAGATGCTCTCGCTCTACCACAACGAAGGCAACGGCCTGTTTGTGGACGAAGCGCCGCGCTCGGAAGTGGGGCGCGCCACTTTGGTCACGCTGGGCTTCGGCTGCTTCTTCTTTGATTACGACAATGACGGCTGGCCCGACATTTTCGTGGCCGATGGACACATCGAGAACGAAATCGAGCGTGTGCAGAAGCGTGTGACCTATGCCGAGCCGCCGCATCTGTTCCGCAATCTCCGCGGCGGCAAGTTCCAGGAAGTCACGCAGTCGCTGGGTAGCGGCTTCGCCAGTCCGAAAGTAGCGCGTGGAGCCGCCTATGCTGACATTGATAACGACGGATCGCTTGACGTGCTGGTGACTACCAACGGTGGCCGGGTCTGGCTCTTTCACAATGAAGGCGGAAGCAATCACAGCCTGCGTGTGAAACTGCAGGGGACGAAATCCAATCGTGACGGCATTGGAGCTGTAGTCCGCGTGACATCCGGCAAGGACAAGGACACAGACCAGCAATGGCAGATGCTGCGCAGCGGCTCCAGTTATCTGTCGCAAAGCGAACTGGCGCTGAGTTTCGGTCTGGGCGGCCAGACTAAAGCGGATTCTGTAGAAGTTCAGTGGCCCAGCGGGCAGGTGGACAAGCTGTCCAACATCTCCGGCGACCAGACTGTTACCATCCAGGAAGGGAAGGGCGTAATCGCGACTAAGGCGTATGGGAAGACCTGGAGATGACAGATCAAAATTAACTGCTTCTGCGCATGAAACAACGAATCAGCATTTTCCTAGCTGGCATTATTCTGGCAGCGATTGGCCTTTGTGGCATCGCTGCGCAGAACGCTGCACCATCTGATCCCGCCGCTGAAGCCGCTCGCCTGAACAATTTGGGCGCGGCCTACATGAACCAGCAACTCTTCGAGAAGGCTCTCAAAGCTTTTCAAGGCGCTGCCGTGCTCGATCCCAAGTTGCAGATCGCCCGCCTGAATCAGGGCGTCGCATTGCTCAACCTGGGGCGAGTAGATGCGGCCAAGACCCTGCTGGAGGGAGCGGTCAAGCGTGATCCCAATGATCCCCACGCGTGGTACAACCTGGGTCTGCTGTACAAGAATTCTGACAGCCCGCAGGCGTCGGTGGACGCCTTCCGGCGCGTCACGGAGATCGACTCGAACGATGCCGAGACCTGGTATTTCCTGGGAGCGACGTGCTCACAGCTCAAGCAATTTTCGCGGGCGATCGATGCCTTCCAGCGCGCGCTGAGCGTGAATCCGCTGCACGCCTCGGCTGAGTTCGGGCTGTCGCGCGCGCTGCAACAGTCGGGAGATATGGCCCATGCGCGGGAGCATTTGCAGCGCTTCCAGTACATCACTCAGAACAAGCTGGGTTCGCCGGTCAGCCTGGCGTATGGCGAGCAAGGAAAATATTCACTGGCGGAAGAATCACCGGCGGCTGTAGAGAGAGTGCCAGCGGCGATTCCTGTGCATTTCGTCCCGGTCACAGAGCAAGCGGGATTGCCCACGAAGCTGTGGCCTGGAAGTGGTGGCAATCCGGGGTTGTCTATGGAGCCGGGCGCTTGCTTCCTCGACTACGATGGCGATGGCCGTCTCGATATCTTTCTGCCCTTTACCGTCGAAAACCACGTAGCTCTCTATCACAATCTTGGCCAAGGAAAATTTGAGGAAGTAACTCGTGAAGCCGGGCTCGATCCACAACTACTCGGCATTAGCTGCGCTGCCGGTGACTACGATAATGATGGCGCCACCGATCTTTTCATCAATGCCGGTGGGCGAGTGCTCCTGTTCCACAACGGAAAGAACGGCACCTTCAAGGATGCGACGGCAGCTGCCGGAATCAAAGACGACCATTCCGCTCTCGGCATGACGCTGGTCGATTACGACCACGATGGAGATATCGATTTGTATGTCACGCGTCTGGCGAACCAGCCCGCCCGGGATGGTACGAAGCCAAGCCCGCTGAATTATTCCGAGCCCCATTTTCCTAATGTCATATGGCGGAATAACGGCAATGGGACCTTCACCGATGTCACCGAATCGATTGGTCTGGCAGGAACCTCACCAAGCGTTGGCGCTGTCGGCACCGACTACAACAACGACCGTGCAGTCGACATAGTCGTGACGGGCTGGCAGGAAGCTCCGGCGATTTACGAGAATCCACGGGAAGGAAAATTTCTCTTACGTCAGCCGTGGTCTGCGCCGGGGCCGCCGAACACCATGGGCGTTGCCGTCCTCGACTTCAATCACGATGGCTGGATGGACCTCGCTTTTACTCACTGGAACGCACCCGGCCTCACACTGTGGCGGAACCAGGAAGGGAAGAGTTTTGAGCCAGTGGCGCTGGCGGCCACCAACTGGGTCCGCGGCTGGGGCGTGGCTGCGTTCGATTACGACAATGACGGCTGGGTTGACCTCGTCGCCGCAGGCGAAACCGCCAATGGGAAAGGCGAAGTACGCCTGTTCCGTAATCTCGGCCCCAACGGTTTCAAAGATGTCACCGCCGATGTCGGCCTCGACAAGATCACCCTGGAAGATCCTCGCGCCGTCATCACCGGCGACTACGATAACGATGGCGCCACTGACTTGCTCATCACCCAGAATCACGGTCCCGCCGCCCTACTGCGCAACGAGGGCGGCAACAAAAACAATTGGTTGCGCCTCACGCTCAAGGGCCTCGCCGACAACAAGAGTGCGATCGGCACGAAAGTCGAGGTCTTTGCCGGCGGGAATCGTCAGAAATTCGAGATCGCGGGTTCGTCCGGCTATTTGGGACAGAACTCCACAGTGCTTACCGTCGGGCTCGGCCAGGCCAAGGAAGCCGATATCGTGCGCATGCTCTGGCCCGGGGGAGTTCTGCAGGACGAAGTCGAGGTCGCAAGCAATAAAGAACAGAGCTACACGGAGATGGACCGCCGTGGTAGTTCGTGTCCGACGCTCTTTGTCTGGGACGGCACGCACTATCAACTCGTCGGCGACATGCTGGGCGCGGGCGTGGTCGGTCACTGGGTGGGGCCGGACCAGCGCGACATTCCACGGCCCACGGAATACATCAAGGTAGACCGCAACGCCGTGCGCGAGAAAGACGGCAAGCTCAGCTTCCGCTTCATGGAACCGCTGGAAGAAGTTGTTTACCTCGATCAGGTGAAACTGCTGGCCGTGGATCATCCCGGCGATCTCGACGTCTTCCCGAACGAGTATTTCGCCAGCAACCCGCCGTATCCGCCGTTCAAAGTCGTGTTCAGTCGTGCCGCCCGCCCGCCCGCGGGCGCCTGGGACGAGCATGGGCACAACGTTTTACCGGGCCTGCTGGCGCATCGCTACTTTGGCGACTTCGAGGTGCAGCAATTCCACGGCTTCGCAAAAACGCACAGTCTCGAATTTGATTTGGGCGAACCTTACCGTGGCAGTCCGCTCTGGCTTCTGATGCACGGTGAGATTGAATACTTCACCGCGACCAGCATGTTTGCCGCATACCAAGCCGGAGTCGAAGCGGTCGCGCCGTATGTGGAAGCGCAAGGGGCCACTGGGAAATGGGTCCGCGTGGTGGACGACCTGGGTTTCCCCGCGGGCGGCGCCCGCACCATGACGGCTGACCTGACGGGCAAGCTGCCGCAAGGCACGCAGCGTATCCGCATCACGACCAACCTTGAGATTTATTGGGATAACATTCTCATAGACCGCAGCGCACAAGAGCAGCAGTCCCGCCTGACTGCGGTTCCGCTGGCACGCGCTGATCTGCGCTTCCACGGCTTCCCGCTGAAGATCGAAAACCAGCCGCCGGGCAACGTCTTGTACGTGTACGAGAAGGCCAGCCCCACCGGGCCCTACACGCGGCCGGCGGGCACTTACACGCGCTACGGCAACGTGCTTCCGCTGGTCACTGGATACGACGACCGGCTTGCGGTTTTCGGATCTGGTGAAGAACTGGCTCTGGACTTTGATCCTGCCAAGCTTCCCGCCCTGCCCAAAGGCTGGGTCCGGGACTACTTCTTCGTGGCCAACGGCTACGAGAAAGACATGGATTTTTACGCCGCCCAGGGGGACACCGTTGATCCTCTGCCCTTCCGGAGCATGGGCACGTACCCGTATTCGGCAGGCAAGTCTTTTCCGCTGGATGACGCGCACCTCAATTATTTCTTGCGGTACAACACGCGCCATCTGTCGGGCAACGAGTCGCAAGGATATCGTTTCGACTACCACGATCCAAGATAGAACCTATCTGGCACGGTGACCCGACTGACGAAGATTTTGCCGATAACGGCTCCGCTCCCGTAAACTGTGGCTGGCCACAAACTCGAAAGGAAGAGACCTGCGTGATTGTTGGGGTTCCGAAGGAGAGCTATCCGGGCGAGCGGCGAGTTGCGCTGGTGCCCATGGTTGTTCCAAGTCTGATCAAGGCGGGCCTTGAAGTCGTGGTCGAAGCGGGCGCAGGAGCCGGGGCTGGGTACCTGGACGGTTCCTACGCGGAAAAGGGCGCAAAGATTCTGCCCGACCGCGCTGCGGTGTTTGGCGCGGCGGATATCATCGTTCAGATCCTTTGTTACGGCTCCAATGATGTCACTGGTGAGGCCGACCTTCCCCTCTTCCGTCGCGGGCAGGTCATCATAGGATTCTTGCGGCCATTCGGCTCGAAGGACGTCATCCAGCAGATCGCAGAGACCGGGATCACTTCTTTTTCAGTCGAATTGGTGCCTCGGACCACGCGTGCTCAGAGCATGGATGCACTCTCTTCCATGGGTACGATCTGTGGCTACAAGGCAGTCTTGATTGCCGCCGATACTCTCCCCAAGATTTTTCCCATGCTGACGACGGCTGCCGGAACCATCACGCCCGCACGGGTGTTGGTGATTGGCGCCGGCGTTGCCGGACTGCAGGCCATCGCCACAGCGCGGCGGCTGGGAGCCGTGGCGTCCGCCTATGATCTCCGTCCGGCGGCCAAGGAGCAGGTGCAGAGCCTGGGAGGGCGTTTTGTCGAGCTGCCGATCGAAGCCAAGGATGCCCAGGACGAGCGCGGATATGGACGCGCGCAAGACGAGACTTTTTACGCACGGCAGCGCGAGCTGTTAGGCCGCGTGGTGGCAGAGAGCGATGTAGTTATAGCGGCAGCCGTTGTCCCAGGGAAGAAGTCTCCTGTGTTGGTAACTCGCGAGATGGTGCAGAGCATGGCGCCAGGTTCTGTGATCTTCGATCTGGCGGCCGAGCGTGGAGGGAATTGCGAACTGACCCGCTCGGGCCAAATTGTGGTGGAGCACGGGGTCACGATCATCGGCCGGATTAACCTCGCCAGCGAGGTTCCCTATCACGCCAGCCAGATGTACGCGCGCAACGTCAGCGCCTTTCTTTTGCATTTGGTAAAAGATGGGAAGCTGCAGCTCAATCTGGAGGACGAAATCGTTCGTGAAACCTTGCTGACGCGGGGAGGGCAAGTGGTGAATGAACGCGTCCGCGAATTTTTCTCTCTGCCGGTGCCAGTTTCTTAGTAGACAGACCCACACGAAGCTTCAAGGAGGGTGGATGAGTTCAACGCTGATCAACGGACTTTTCGTTTTCATGCTTGCAGCCTTCATCGGGTTCGAAGTCATTCGAAGGGTCTCGCCTCTGCTCCATACCCCTCTCATGTCGCTGACCAATGCCCTGGACGCGATCGCGGTGGTCGGCGCCATCATCCTGGTGGGCGAACACAAGAGCACACTGTCCACTGTGCTCGGCACCCTGGCCGTGATCGCCGCCACCAGCAACGTGGTGGGTGGTTTCCTGATTACCGACCGCATGCTCAGAATGTTCAAGAGCAGCCGGCCCACCAAGCCATGACGGCCGCCGGGAACCAACAGATCATCGAGGTCATTTACCTCGTTGCCAGCGCTCTGTTCATACTCTCGCTCAAGTGGTTGAGCTCTCCGAGCACGGCCCAGCGCGGAGTGCGGGCGGGCGAGATTGGTATGGTGTTGGCCATCGCTGGGACCTTGTTGCACCACGGCATCGTGGACTACAAGTGGATCGTCATCGGGCTGGTGCTCGGGACCGGCATTGGCATTCCGCTGGGCCTGGTGCACATGACCGCTGTTCCGCAGCGGACTGCCCTTAGCCACGCTTTTGGCGCGTTCTGCGTCACCTTGGTCGGCACAGCAGAGTTCTATCTGCGGACGCCTGATGTTCCCCGTTTTATGATGGCGGTCCTCTCCATCGAGGTCATTCTTGGTTCTCTGACCTTCACCGGGAGCTTGATGGCCGCCGGGAAACTCCAGGAAGTCTTACCCCAGCGCCCCCTCACTTACAAGGGCCAGAACTTCGTCAATCTGTCGCTGCTTGCGGTTTCGGTTGGACTCGCTGTCTACCTTGTGTTGCATCCCGGCGCCAAGCAGTTGTTTCCGTTGATGCTCGGCATTCCGCTGGTATTTGGGGTGTTGATGGTGATTCCGATTGGCGGCGCGGATATGCCCACAGTAATTTCCCTGCTTAATTCCTACGCCGGACTTTCCGCCGCGGCCATGGGATTCGTTCTCGACAGCAAGCTGCTGATCATCGCCGGGGCTCTGGATGGATCGTCGGGACTTATTCTTTCGGTCATCATGTCGAAAGCCATGAACCGCTCGTTCACCAACGTTCTGTTTGGAGCTTTCGGACAAGTACAGACTTCTGCCGGAGCCGCACAGGAAGCCAAGAATGTCCGCAGCGCTTCAGCAGAAGAAGCGGCGCAGATTCTGGCGGCTGCCAACAAAGTTGTGGTGGTTCCGGGCTATGGCATGGCGGTGGCCCAGGCGCAACACAAGGTACGTGAGTTATACGACGCCCTTACCAAGCGCGGCGTGGACGTGCGCTTTGCCGTTCATCCCGTCGCCGGCCGCATGCCGGGGCACATGAATGTCCTGCTTGCCGAAGCGGACATCCCCTACGACCGTCTCACGGACATGGAAGACATTAATGGTGATTTTCCCCAGACGGATGTTGCTCTGGTGATCGGCGCCAATGACGTTACCAATCCGGCGGCCCGCACCGATTCCTCCAGCCCTATCTTTGGAATGCCGATTCTCGATGTAGACAAAGCACGCACGGTCATGGTCATCAAGCGCAGTATGAGTCCAGGATTCGCCGGTATTGACAACCCGCTCTATTATCTCGATCGGACGTTGATGCTCTTCGGGGACGCCAAAACGTTTGTGAATAATATTGTCCGTGAGCTGGCCGGAGGGGGACACGGCTGAGTTCGGACGGCTAGGCGCCGGGATAGAACATCCGAATGGCCCAGAAGACGAAAGCGGCCACGGCGGCGGAGGCCGGAATCGTAACGATCCAGGCCCAGACAATGCGGCGAGCGACTCCCCATCGAACCGCAGACAAGCGGGTGGTGGAGCCCACTCCGACGATGGCTCCGGTGATGGTATGGGTGGTACTCACTGGAATCCCTGCCAGGGCGGTGGAGAACAGAGTGATTGCCCCCGCGGTTTCCGCGCAGAAGCCTCCCAGCGGCCGGAGCTTGGTGATGCGCGAACCCATGGTGCGAACGATGCGCCATCCGCCCAAGTAGGTGCCCAGGGCGATGGCGGCATGTGCGGCCAGAATGATGGGCCAGTGAAAGCGTCCCCAATCGCTGGAAAGTTCCGAAGCCGTCAAGAAGTGCGCGCCATAGAGTGCGCTGGCGACAATCCCCATGGTTTTTTGCGCGTCGTTGGCGCCGTGTCCCAGGCTGTACGCGGCGGCGGAAACGAGCTGCAGTTTGCGAAACCAGACATCGATGCGCCCGGGCGCTTTGTTACGCAAAAGCCAGAACACAGCGACCATGAGGACCAGGCCAAGTACTAGACCCATGATGGGAGCCACCACAATAAAAATCAGGGTTTTGTACCAGCCCCCGACAATAATGACCTTAAATCCGGCCCGCATGATGGCCGCGCCAGCGTAGCCACCGATGAGGGCATGGGAAGAGGAAGTAGGCAACCCCCACCACCAGGTGAGAAGGTCCCACGCGATGGCGCCCATGAGCCCCGCAATCACTACGTACTGAGTGACGAAGCTGATCTGGATCATGCCACTGCCAATGGTCTTGGCGACGGCGGTTCCCAGAAAGAAAGCCGCCAGGAAGTTAAAAACCGCCGCCCAGAGCACTGCCAACTTGGGGGACAAAACTCGAGTGGAGACGATGGTGGCAATACTGTTGGCAGCGTCGTGAAATCCATTCAGGAAATCGAAGATCAGCGCGACCAGTACTGTGATGATGAGGAGCAGGAGGTCAGATTTCACCAGCAGGTTTCCTGTTTTTAAGGTGTCGTGACTTCAAGCGTTCTTCAGAGCTACGGTTTCCAGGACGTCCGCAGCATCCTCGGCCTTGTCCGTGGCGGTTTCCAGAACCTCAATCAGTTCCTTGCTTTTGATAAGACTGATGGGATCCCTCTCAAACTCGAACAGCTGGGCAATGGCCTGGCGAGACACCTGGTCGGCTTCGTTCTCCAGTCGATTGATTTCCATACAGTGAAGCAATACGTCGCCATTCCTTTGCAGAAGAGATAATGCCTTCTCCAGTTCCTGGCTCTGCCGCAGGATGAATCCGGCCAGTTCCGCGGCGGCCGGCGGAGGCTGGGTGATCTTGTACATGATAATCCGCGCGCCTGCGGCGTTGATGAAATCGAGAACGTCGTCGAGCGAGGAGGCAAGCCGGTGAATATCTTCGCGATCAAATGGGGTGATGAATGTCTGGTTGAGCTTAGTCAGAATGGAATGGGTCAGGTCATCACCCACGTGTTCGATCCGGCGGATCTCCTTGACCTTGTCTTCTAACTCGCGGTAATCGGCAAATAAATCCACCAAAACACGAGCCCCAGCAATGAGATTGCTGGACATCTCGGAGAACATTGCGAAGAAACTGACATCTCTGGGAATGAGTCGAACCATGGTTTTGGACAGACTCCAAGGTGTCAATGGTGGTCCTAGGCTGGAGCCGGAAAGCGAGCCACTATCTCACGCGAGGTCAAAACCAGTCAAATGGCGCAAACTGATGATGAACGGCTCGCAGGCCCTAACGCCAGATCATTTGCCAGCGGCTGAACTTGACATCGAGGCGAGTAGCTTACGGGAAGGCGGTCTTCGTTGAGGCTACCGTGTTAAGGCTACCGTGCTACTAGTGGCGGTGTCGGGGACGGGTAGCGCGCAAAATGCGGCGGCGCATTGCGACTCCGACGATCGAAATCAGAACCAGCGCTGAACCCAGACCCAGCGCTATTCGGTGCAGAAAGTCGAGCAAAACGAGCGCTACATCCATCGCAGCAGTATGGAACTGCCGGCGCCTTGCGCGAAGTTACCGTTGGGCTAGAACCTTCGCCTGCAAGGTTGCCGTGGTGTTGCCGAATCTCACTGAGCTTTACTGAACCTTAGCCACCCCCGTAGTTCTGCGGCAATGCTTTGGCCAGCTCCTTCCATGTCACCAGGACAAAGCCCTGATCCTTCAGAAATTGCCGGAACTCCGGACTCTTCACCAGGTCCAGGTCATGTTGCCGCCAGGCCGCGCCCCAGTCAGGATGGTCCCAGGTGGCGCCACGCATTTCCTCGTCGTCGTAGGCCAGGTGCACGATCAATTCGTAGACTCCCGGTTTCAGGGCAGCCAGCGTTTTCTCGTACCAATCCAACCAGTCCTTGCTGTCTACGCCGGGGGTCATCTCAAGCAAACGATCGATCAGAATCTGGTTGGCGGGCGGTGGCGGTCCGGAAGGTGGGTCGGTGGGAAACCGTTCAAACAGGTTCGGCAGGCCGTAAACGTGGCCGAGCTGCTCGTACACCTTGAGCAGATCGGGGGACGAGACCGCGGTGTGCATGTGCGCATCCAGATGGGTGACATGGATGCCCAGGGCCCGTGCGCGGTCAATCTGCGCCCGCAGTTCGGTCTCCACCTCGGGCATCTTCGCGTTTTTGATCACCTCGGGAGTATCCAGAGGTAAATATCCGTCCGCATCGAGCAGGCTCGGAACCTTGTCCTTCGAGCTGACCGGCCCCCAGCGAAAATCATTCCACTCGCTGTTGAGTGCCAAATGAATCCCGAGATCGAGATCGGGATGCGCCTTGGCGAAGCGCACGACTTCGGGAAACCAGGGACAGGGAACCAGGATGCTGGCCGAGGTGACCCAGCCCTTTTCCAAAGCTTCTGAAATGGCCCGATTCACCGTGTGCGACATGCCAAAGTCATCGGCATGGATCACCAGCAGCCTGGTGTTGGCAGGATAGCCCAGCCGCTCTTGCACTGTCGGGGTGGTTTGGCCAACAGCCGGAGCTACCAGCAGAGCGAAGCAACACGCGAGAAGAGGCCGCAAAAACCTGTCAGTACCCATCGAGTTTCATTCCTCCCTGCGAAATGACCTGCCGGGCAGCAAGCGCCCCCAGCCATTGTATTAAATCGTTTCAATTTATGTTGACAGTCACCCTCGGCACATAATTCAATACGCGGGAATGGCAACCACTTCCAGCGGTCCTACCTCCGCCGTGCGGCTCAAGCGATCTCTTACGCTGTGGGACCTGATCCTATACGGCATTATCGTCATACAACCCGTGGCGCCCATGTCGGTGTTCGGAGTGCTCAGCGCCCGCGGCCGCGGTCACGTCGTGACCACCCTCCTCATTGCGATGGTGGCCATGCTGTTCACTGCCATCAGCTATGGGCGGATGGCGCGCGCCTATCCCAGCGCAGGCTCGGCGTTCACCTATGTCGGCCAGGAGATCAATCCCGCGCTCGGCTACGTCACCGGCTGGAGCATGGTCATGGATTACATGCTGAATCCGATGATCTGCATCATCTGGATCAGCCAGCAGGCGCATGTGTTTGCTCCCGGCGTGTCCTACGGGGTCTGGGCTGTTTTCTTCGCGGTGGTTTTCACCGGCCTGAACATTCAAGGGGTAAAGACATCCGCCCGCGTGAATGCCGGACTGGCGGCAGCGATGGGCGTAGTGATCGCCATCTTCTTTGTGGCCGCGGCGCGCTACATTTTTGGAAATCCGCATGACGGAGCCGGCTTCTTCACGCGTCCCTTCTATGATCCGCAGATGTGGGACGCAAAGCTGGTGCTGGGCGGGACTTCTCTGGCAGTGTTGACCTATATCGGATTCGACGGCATCTCGACTCTCTCGGAAGAGGCCGAGAACCCACGCCGCAACATCCTCCTGGCCACGGTGCTGACGTGCCTGGTGATCGGGGTTCTTTCCGCGTTAGAAGTCTATATCGCGCAACTGGTGTGGCCCGCTTCCCAGCCTTACCCGAACGTGGACACGGCATTTACTTTCGTCGCCGGCCGCGCCTGGCAGCCCCTGTTCGCGATCGTGGGATTCACGCTGGTAGTGGCCAACTTCGGTTCCGGCATGGGCGCGCAGCTGGGAGCGGCGCGCCTGCTCTACGGGATGGGACGGAGCAACGCGCTGCCCAAGAAGTTTTTCGGCGCGGTCGATCCCAAGCGGCGCGTGCCTCGGAACAATGTGGTTTTTGTGGGCGTGCTGGCGTTGGCGGGTGCGTTTATTCTCCCGGCGATTGCCGGGGCGGCCACGGGCTACGAACTGGGGGCCAACTTATTGAATTTCGGGGCACTGATTGCATTCATGGGAGTCAATGCCGCGGCCTTTGTTCGCTACTTCGTGCGCGAAGACAAAAAGAAACTGTCCAATTTCTTCCCGCCCGTGCTGGGCTTTTTCATCTGCCTGATCCTGTGGTGGAATCTCAGCACCAAAGCCAGAATTGTCGGAGCAATTTGGATGGCGGCCGGTATCGCCTTCGGCGCCTGGAAAACCCGCGGCTTCCGCGGCGACCTGGTGGACTTCGAATTACCCCCGGAAGAAGCCTGAGGCATGCAAAGACTGCTTGCTAGGCTCCATCAACATAGTCGCCCTGAGATCCTAAACCGGAGCCAAGGATGAGTTGAGTTAAACGGTTAGTGGTCGTCCGGCGTCTGCCGAGAATAGTTCGTCCATTCTCCAGCGTAGTTTCGATCTTCGGTTATTGGGAACCTTTCAACCTTTCGGCAATCTCGAGCAATTTTGTAACGGTGTTCCAGTTTCTGCCGGTTCCGGGCGTCTTCAGGGTTCTCTCAATGACCGTCCACGAGAATTTTGGTCGTGCCATGCCATTGGGAAAATAGATGTAGAGTTCACGACCGTCTATCCGCAGCTCCTCGGGAGCGGTCTTGATGGTAAGAACCTTCTCCCGAGCTTCCGGGCCGGGATCGCGGTCGAGAAAGGTGACGAGCAGCTTGCTGGGTTCGATGCCGCGTCGCTTCGCAAACGGGTTTCTTGCAACCACATCTCTCAGCTCGGCGGAAGTGCGAACAATGACCTCGGGACGAAAACCAAAGCTTCGCTCGATGCCTTTCCCGATCCGCTGGGCCAGCAAAGCAAGATCCCGCTCGTCGGTCCTGAAAACCACGTTGCCGCTCTGTACATACGTTTGTGGGTCTCGGAGCTTGAGGGACCCATAGAGCGCACGGAGCGCATCCATTTTGATCTTGTTATGGCCGCCAACGTTGACGCCACGGAGAAGGGAGATCACTACAGCCATAGTGGAGTGTCAGTATAGCCCGCCGACAATTCCGAGACGCTACATGCCTACTGCGAAGCCACATTCCAGCCGCTAACTTCCACCGTCGGCTTGGCAGTTCCCAGCACGCTCGCCCGATACGACGCGCTGACCTCGCGCTTTTCACCGGGCAGCAGCGAGAAGTAGTTGTCCTGCCAAAGCACTGGCAGTATCTCCTGTCCGCCCTTGTTGACCTTCAGCCGCACGAAAAACGCCAGGCTCTTGCTGGAATTTTCCACCGTGACGTGCGTAATCGCATCGTCACCCTTGCGCTCGGTGTGGCTGGCAATCTTCAGCTTGACCTTGGGCAATTGAGAAAGCGCCGTGTAGTCGGCGTAGGAAGCCGTCGGTGTCATCCACCAGTTGGATCTCTCCCAATCCAGGGTTTCCTGTTTGCTCGAAAGCCAGTAGAAGTTCGATCCCACCAGCTTCCCGTTCGCATCTTCCAGCTGCAGCAACAAGAAGTAAGTCGGGCTCAAGTCCTGAATCTCTGGCAGGGTCAGAACTTTATTCGTACTGTCGGCCGCGGCATCCAAAGTAGCCTGCTGCGAGAATTTCTCGGTCATATCCAGGTTGAGGACCTTGGCCGTCAGCTTCAAGCCCGTGGCATCTCCGTACTGGCTGCTGACCACCCAGATGGAGTGATCGTCATACCCGTACACGGGATGCAGAGACTCCATCGCTATCTTCGCGCCGAAGTAGCCTCCGCCGGGACGCAGGTAGAAGTCGTACAAATGCCAGATCATCGAGGGCCAGGCGTTGTTCAGCATCCACTGGATCACGCCGGTCGACGCATACTTGTTGCGGCCGTAGGCCTCGAACATGGCGCGGATGCCCTCATAGCCCTGGAGCTGCGATTTGAGAGCGAAATCCTCCACGCTGTCCGCCTTGCCGTAGCGCGTGTTCAGCGCGTCCGTGAACACATGGATGTCCTTGAACTCGCCGCCACCGGCATGAAAGTTCCACCAGTCGTCAATCGGCCAGAGATGGTCCTTGCCCAGCATGGTGCGGATACTTTCAATCGGAGGCACCGCTGGCCCCATGCTGGTTTCGGTATTGAAGCCGTAGGCTCCGCCGCAACCACCGGGGTTGCAGCTGTGCGGGGGCTGCGCTTTTTGGTCTTCCAGCCAATAGGAGGGCGCGATGTACTCGTACGGGCCGGTCATCTTTACGCCGCTTTGGCCGGTGACCGAAGTCGGTTTGCCAGTTGCGGAAGACACGACTGGATTCGGCCACCGCAGCTGCTTTTCCACGTTGAGGTAGATTTCCTCCACGTCCGGCGGCGGAGGATTGTCGCTGCCATTCAGCCACATCACCAGGCTGGGATGGCTGCGCAGGCGATAAATCTGATCGCGCAGCGATTGTTCGGCAATGACGAAGTCCTGCGGCTGCCATTTGCCCCAGCGCTCCCAAAAGTCGCAGCAGCACCAGCCCGCCATGACCAGCAGGCCCTCGTGGTCGGCGAGGTCGAGAAATTCTTTCGTCTCCAGCTTGCCTTCCAGGCGGATGGTATTCAGCCCCAGGTCCTTCACGTAGCGAAATTCGTCCCGCAGCCGCTGCGAGTTCTCCCGCAGCATCATGTCGGGAGACCAGCCACCGCCACGGATCAGAATCTTCTTGCCATTGATCGAGAAGGCCAGCTTGTTGCCGTCAAGCAGCTCGGAATTGATTTCGCGGACCCCGAAATGTGTCTCCGCTCGGTCCGAAACTTTGCCCGCAACCTCGAAATCCATGCTCAGCTGGTAAAGGTTGGGCGTGCCCATCTGCGCCGGCCACCACAGCCGCGGACGGGAAATGTTGAGTTGCGAAACCTGGTCGGGCTCGAACGCCACGTCCTTGGCCTCGCCCGCGGCCAGCTCCACATCCTGCGAGAATTCAATCTTGTCGATCCGCCCTTTGAGTGCGCCCTTCACCGGCTGGGTGGTCGCATTCTTCAGCAGGGCCGTAACCGTGAGGTGCGCGCGATCATTGGCAGGCGAGTCCACTTTCGAAATGACCGTGGGATAACGCAACGCTACCGGACCGCTGGTGGTGATCTCCA
This sequence comes from Terriglobia bacterium, assembly GCA_041494805.1. Lineage (GTDB taxonomy): Bacteria > Acidobacteriota > Terriglobia > Terriglobales > Acidobacteriaceae > JBGQBN01. The sequence continues at coordinate 36,405 of JBGQBN010000036.1, forward strand.
CCCCGCGCCACAATCCCATGTTCTTGTCCGGAGGTGCGGGATTCCAGTCTACGAAGGTGATGGCGAGATTATTCTCCGTCGGCGCCCAGACCTGTACCGCCAGCACGTTGGTCTTGCCGGGCTGGGCTGCATCGGTAATGTTGAATTCGTAGGTCCGCCACGCTCCGGCCACGTCTTCCGATTTGGCAATCTGCTTCCCGTTCAACCAGATGTCGGCGCGGTAGTTGATCCCGCCAAAGTTCAGCCAGACGCTCTTTCCCTTGTAACCCGCCGGGATTACGAACTGCTTGCGATACCACCACGACACCGCGAACGGGCTGTCCGGCTGCATGGCAATGTTCGAGAAATTCGCCCCGATGGGATAGGTCGCGCCCGGAATCGAGCGCAGGTTCATGCCAAAATCCGGGTCGGGGTAAACCTTTTGCTTCACCAGCGCCGCCACCACCGTGGTGGGCACCGTCACCGTGTACCATCCTTTCGGTTGGAATCTGGGCGTGGAAAGCAGCTCGGGTTTCTGCTCCACCTTCGACGAAGACTGCAACGCCCACCCGTCGCTCAGCGAGAGTTTGGCTTCGGCTTGCGCGCGATGAGCATGGGATTGCTGCGCCACGACCGGAATGGAAAACAACACCAGCGACAGACACAACAGGCTGCGCGTCTTCATGAAGAGGTCCCTTTGCTGAGAAGTGAGGTCCAACGGCGCTCCATTATCCCGGTCTGCTGGACCGAGCGGAGTTTGCCGGCACAGAAAACTATGCCCAGCCTTGATAACACGTTTTAATGATTCGTTTCAATGACCGAATTTCCCTTCCGCGAGCTGTGAGGTCCGCGAACCGTAGCCGCGAAGCGGCGGAAGAGTGCAGCCGGCAACCTGCGCCAATGGACATCGTCGCCCGGTGGCTTCTAGTCTATAATCATTAATTCTGCCCTTCACTCCGGAGTGACAAGAAAATGATTCGATTTTTGCAAACCCCTGGCCCGGTCAAAAAAGTGATTCTCAGCGCCATACTGCTGGTGTTCTGCGGCGCCATGGTGATCACCCTCATCCCTGGCGGTCTGGGTACAGGCATTGGCCTGGGCGGACCCGGCCAAGGCGTCGTCGCCACGGTGGACGGAGTGCCGGTCGCCACCCTGGAAGTGCAGCATGAAGCCCGGCAAATGCTCAAGCAGCAATTCCCGCGCGGCGGGCCCCAGGCCTCGATGTTGCTCCCCTTCTTTGCTTCCCGCGCTGCCGAGAATCTCATTAACCAGCAGATTGTGCTGGCGGAGGCGCAACGCCTGGGCTTGCATGCCACCGACGAAGAACTGCGGGATGAGTTACAGCATGGGCGCTATGGCCCCGCTTTCTTCCCGGATGGCAACTTCATCGGGCAGGAAGCCTATGAGGCCCGGCTGCAGCAGGCCGACCTGACCGTGGCGCAGTTCGAGGAGGGGGTAAAGCAGCAAATCCTTTTGGACAAGCTGCGCAACCTGATTGCGGGCAGCGCCTCCGTCACCGAGGCCGAGGTTCGCAAGGAATTCGAGAAACGCAATACCAAGATCAAGTTCGACTATGCCGTGCTTCACAAAGACGACATCCTCAAGAACATTCATCCCAGCGAAGCCGAACTGAAGGCCTTCTACGAGCGCAACAAGGCGTCCTACATCGCCTCCATTCCAGAAAAGCGCAAGATCAGGTACGCGCTGGTTGATACCGCGAAAGTTCAGGCCCAGACGCCCATCACTCACCAGGATTTGCAGGCCTACTACAATCAGCACCGCGACGACTTCCGGGTCGAGGAGCAGGTGAACATTCGCCACATTCTGCTCAAGACGCCCCTGCCCGGTCCCGATGGCAAAGCCGATCCCAAAGGTGCGGAGGAAACCCGGAAAAAGGCCGAAGAAGTGCTGAAGCAGTTGAAAGCGGGAGCGAAATTTGAAGACCTGGCCGCGAAGTATTCCGAAGACACCACCAGCGCCAAGAACGGCGGCTCCCTGGGCTGGATTGGGAAAGGCCGCACCGTGCCCGAGTTTGAAAAGGCGGCCTTCGCGCTGCCCAAGGGAGGCACCAGCGAACTGGTGCATAGCAGCTACGGATTCCACATCATCCACGTGGACGACAAGCAGGGCGCGCACTTGAAAACACTCGATGAAGTTAAGGACCAGGTCGAATCCATTGTCAGGAACGAAAAAGCCGCGAACGCGGCTGACAATCTGGCCCGCATGCTGCTCAACCAGGCCCGCGCCAACGGGCTCGACCAGGCAGCTGCCGCCAAGGGCCTTCAGGTCGTGAACACCGAGTTCATCAGCCGCATCGACGCGTTGCCCGGCATCGGCAGTTCGCCCGAGTTCATGGAAGCTGTGTTCAGCGCGCGTGAGAAATCTCCGCCCGACGAGGCGCAATTGCCCCAGGGCTATGCCGTATACGAAGTACTGGCCGTCAAGCCGCCGGCCACACCCACGTTCGAGGAGATTCGCAGCCGCGTGGAAACCGAGTTCAAGAATGAGCGCTCCGGAGCCCTGCTGTCACAAAAGATGCAAGAGCTGGCCGATCGCGCCAAAGCCGGACACGATCTGAAAAAAGCGGCCCGGGAACTCGGCGCCACCCTGAAGACCAGTGACTACGTGCTGCCCGATGGACAAGTCCCGGAAATCGGCTCCCTGACCGGGCCCGCCGCAATCGCGTTCACCATGAAGGCAGGCGAGATCAGCGGCCCCATTGACAGTGGCAACACCGTCGCCGTGCTGTCCATCGTGGAAAGGCAGGAGCCCGCTCCACAGGATTTTGACGCCAAGAAGGACGAAATCCGGGACTCGCTTCTGCAGGCCAAGCAAGGAGAAATTTTCGCCCTGTTCCTGGGCAACCTGCGGGACCAGATGGAAAAATCCGGGAAGCTAAAAATCAACCAGCAAGAGATGAAAAACTTGACCCGCGCACCGAGCGGGGAAGAGGGCGAATAGGGCGAGCAGTGTCTTTCGTAGCGCCGGCGTCCGCCGGGCTGTAGCGAGGGCATCTTGCCCTCGCTTTTATTCTGAACACCGGCCCTCACTAAATATGCCTTTCCCCCGCGCCACCGGAATTCTGCTCCACCCCACGTCGCTACCCTCCCGCGGAGGCATCGGCGACTTCGGCCCCGCGTCATACGAATTCCTCGATTTTCTTGCTGCCGCGCGCCAGGGTTTGTGGCAGGTACTCCCGCTCGGTCCGCCCGCGAACGGAGATTCTCCCTACTCCTCCACCTCGGCGTTTGCCGGCAACCCGCTGCTCATCAGCCTGGAGCGTCTGGCGGAGCGTGGCTGGATTGCGCCTTCCCGTCTGGCCAAATTTTCCTCTCTCGTTCGTGCCGTCGACTACGACGAAGTCCGCCAGACCAAGCTCCCCATGCTTCGTGAAGCAGCTAGCAACTTCCTGGAACACGTTCCTGCCAGTGCCCGCTTCCAGCGCTTCTCTGCCGAAAATGCCTGGTGGCTCGAGGATTTCGTTCTTTTCGACGCCCTGCGCGACCGCTACGGAAAGCCGGACTGGAGCCGGTGGCCTCGCCCGCTGGCCCGCCGCGAAAGCACAGCTCTGGAAAGCACACGGAACGAACTGGCTTCCGAGCTGGCTATTCGCCGTGCCCTCCAGTTCGCCTTCTACGAACAGTGGCACGCCTTGCGGCTCGCCTGCGCGCAGCGCAGCATCCGTGTGGTGGGCGATATTGCCATTTTTGTTGATTACGACAGCGCCGACGTCTGGGCCCATCGCGATCTTTTCCGCCTGCGCGAGGACCTGGAACCCGAATTCGTCGCTGGCGTGCCCCCGGACGCCTTCAGCGCCACCGGCCAGCGTTGGGGCAATCCAGTGTACAACTGGGATGCCATGCGCGCCCGCGGCTACGATTGGTGGATCCAGCGCCTGCGCTGGGCGACCCAGACGTGCGACTACATCCGTCTCGATCACTTTCGCGGCTTTGAACAGTTCTGGGAGATTCCCGCCAGCGAGCCCACGGCGATTCACGGCCGTTGGGTAGACGGTCCCAAGGACGAGCTCTTTAACAAGCTGCGCGAAGCCCTGGGAGGATTGCCGTTCTTTGCCGAAGACCTGGGCTACATCACTCCCGAAGTGCACGCTCTGCGCGAGCGGCACCAGATTCCCGGTATGGCGGTACTGCAGTTTGGCTTCAGCAATCTCGGCGCGCACCACTACCTGCCGCACCGCTTAACGGCAGATCATGTGATCTACACCGGCACGCACGACAACGACACCACGCTAGGCTGGTGGACCTCAGGCGCGACTGAACACGAGCGCCGCGCCGTCGAGGCCTACGTGGGACGCTGCGATAACGGCATCCAATGGTCGCTCATCCGCGCGGCGCAGGCCTCGGTCGCCAGTTTGTCCGTGGTCCCACTGCAAGATGTCCTCGGCCTGGGCAGCGAAGCCCGCCTGAACATCCCCAGCGTCAAAACGGGCAATTTTCGCTGGCGCTACCAGTTGGACGCGCTGACTGGAATTCTGATCAAGCGTTTGGCGAACCTGGCCGAAGTCACCGACCGCCTGCCCCAGCCAGTTCCCATACCGCCGCCGGAAGACTTCGCGGCGTAATCTCCGTTGGGCTCTGCCTATCAACAAAAAAAAGCCGGGGTCTGAAGACCCCGGCTGCAGTTGGCTGGTTGCCCGGATAAAATTGTCAGGCGCTGCGGCGTGGACGCAGGGTCAAATCCCGAACCTGCGCCAGAACACTCGACATCTGCAACCCGTCCAGTTGCGACACGAAGGGCAGCAGGTCCGCGATAAACTGGTCTTTGATCAGCTCGCCGATTTCCTCCTGGCGATTGCGCTCGCCGCCGGAGAGCAGGTCCGGCACAGTCACTTCCAGTGCCCGCGCCAGCCGCTCCAGTGAGGAAAGAGTCGGCGTGGCTTTCTCGTTTTCGATCTTGGAAACGTAAGTCCGCGGCACCGACATGCGGGTTGCCAGTTGCCGCTGGCTGAGCCCGTTGCGCAAGCGCAGCGAACGAATCGAGGCCGCTAGGTTCAGATGCCCGCGCCCGTTGCCATTGGCCGGCATCAGCGGCGGCGGTGGGGTGGCTGCGACGATTTCCGGTTCATCCTCGTCTAACGAGGCATGGCAGCGCCGGCAAAGGTCATTGGAAGTACGGAATTGGACCAGCAGGCAGTGATCGCAACGAACGACTTCCCTTGAATCTACTGGAGCAAGGGCTGTGGCCATCTAGGTGTGGGAGTTGCCAGAGCGGGGCTTCTCCTGGAACCGTTGAAGCAGGTTCCAAACCTGCAGCGTAATCTAGGGACAACACCGGGATGTGTCAAGCAAAATCTAGGCCTAAACACAAAGTATCTTGTGGAAAAAGCAAAGTTAGCCGGCGAAAACCAGGAGAAAACAGGCAAGAAACCATGATCGATCGCGAACAGGCGTGGTGTTTACTAACTGAGTTCACCCGATCGGAAAGTTTGCGCAAACATGCGCTGGCGGTCGAAGCCTGTATGCGCGCCTACGCCCGCAAGTTTACCGGGCATGAAGATTTGTGGGGAGTAGTCGGCCTCATCCATGACTTCGATTACGAGAAGTGGCCCAGTCAGGAAGAGCATCCCTACAAGGGCAACGAAATTCTGAAAGAGCGCGGCTACTCGGACGAAATCCGCCGCGCCATCATGTCGCACGCCGAGTATTCCGGCGTCCCACGCCAGACTCCGATGGAGAAAG
>JBGQBN010000089.1:0-10148 GCA_041494805.1 Terriglobia bacterium
GGGATTTTCGCAGCGTGCCACCCCCACCGTGCAGTTGAAATGTTTGTTCACAAACTTGTCATTCCGAAGCGCGGTGTTATCGCGCGAGGAATCTGCTGTTCTGCGGGCAGAAACAGATCCTCGCCGACAAAACTGCTCGGATTGACAATGTCGAGTGAATCCATTCCACGAAATTGCACCACCACCACCCACCCCCACTTGACAACCCGGGCACAAAGAACGACCATACACAGCAGTTTCGGGCGGCGGACTTTGCGCCCGCCGCAGCACGCTTCCATCCCCCAGAAGTCGCGCTCCCGATTGGTAGCTCCCCGGCAGTAGGAGGCAGCAACATGTCCCGATCCACCCGTACGTTGTTCAGGCTTGCGGCTTTTATAGCTGTCATCATTTCAACGTCTGGCCTCTCCTATGCCCGCGGCTTCCTGCCCGCCGTCAGCTACGGCACTGGCGCGTCACCAAATTCCGTGGCGGTCGGCGACTTTAACGGAGACGGGAAACCGGACTTGGCAGTAGCAAACTCCCTGTCTGACAATGTCAGCATTCTGCTCGGCCGTGGGGATGGGACGTTTCAAGCTTCGAAGACGCTTTCAGTGGGTCACGATCCTTATTTTGTCGCTGTGGGTGATGTGAATGGCGACGGCAGGCCGGATTTGGTTACCACGAATGCGCTCGACAACTCAATCAGCGTACTGCTTAACAACGGGCATGGTTTTCTACCGGCCCTCACCTATCCTAGCGGAGGTTCCTATCCGCTTTCAGTGGTCGTAGCGGACTTCGATGGGGACGGAAAGTCAGACCTGGTGGTCGGCAATCACTGTACCGATTTTGATTGTACGACCCATAGGGGAGTAGCCGCGTTCCTAAAGGGCAATGGTGACGGTAGCTTTCAAGTGCTGGGAACATACGACGACGGTTCCAATCCGGACATGCTTGCGGCGGGGGACCTCGATGGAGACGGCAAACTGGACCTGGCGGTTCCGGATTTCGGCGGTAGCAACGTTAGCATACTGCTCGGCAATGGTGACGGGACTTTCGGGGGAGCGACCAGCTTTGAAGCTGGCGCCAGCCCGACCTGCGTTGCGATGGGCGATTTCAACGGCGACGGCAACCTCGACCTCGCGGTCTCCAACGCCAGCGAGACTCTAAATGTTTTGATCGGCGATGGCCATGGGGCCTTTGCGGCGCCTGTGCCCTATACCATTGGCGTCGGCGCGGGTTCAGTCGCGGTCGCTGACTTCAATGGCGATGGCGCACTGGATCTGGCGGTGGCAGTCGTGAGTCGTCACTCCCAGGGTAGTGCAACGGTGCTGTACGGCAGAGGCGACGGGACATTTTTGGGGCCAGTACGATTCCTCACCGACGTGGGTGCATTTTTCGTTGCGGCTGGGGATTTCAACCACGACCGTGCGATGGACCTCGCGGTGGTGAACGGTCTTGCCAATAACGCATCCGTGCTTATGAACTCCGGTGGAACGTTTGTGGCCACCACCAGCTCGGAAAACCCCGCACCTGCGGGCCAGCCGGTCACGCTTACCGCCGTCGTGGCGCCCAGTCTTGTCTCGACGATCCCAACCGGCAAGATCGCCTTCGCTGACGGCGCAACCATCCTGGCCACGGTGCCGCTGGATCAAAACGGCCAGGCCAGCTTTACGACTTCCGATCTAAGCCTGGGCACCCACACCATCCGCACCAAGTATTCCGGCGACGCCAACTTCAATCCCAACACCGGCAAAGCCATCACGCAGATCATCCAGTAAAGACCAGGTTTGCCAGAGTGCAAAACTCTTCACATTGACAGCCCCTCACAACCGGGATATCTTCCCGAACACCGGCACGTTGATCTCCGCGTCCCGCTGGTGGCCCGATCTCCCTCCCCCATGGCGGTGATGCGGACGACCGAATCTCTGCGTACCGAATCTCTGCGTACTAAGGACAATCGATGAATCGCACTTTCCCAGGTTCCCGCACTCGTCGGAATACTCTTGCTTTCCTAGCAACCTTGCTTGCACTGACGCTTTCCTTCATATTGACCACCGCCGCTCAGGCGCAAACCCCGTTGGTAAAACTCAGCCAGGATCCCTTCCGCAATCCCAGCAGCCAGCACGCCACCCAGGTGGAACCCGATACCTTTTCCTTCGGCTCCACAATAGTCAGCGCTTTCCAAACTGGACGTATCTCTAGCGGAGGCTGCTCCGACTTGGGCTTTGCCACTTCGACCGACGGCGGCGCCAGTTGGAAGCACGGCTTCCTGCCCGGCATCACCACGTTCTACAAGAACGGGACGTTCCCCTCGGTGAGCGATCCGTCGGTTAGTTTCGATGCCCGCCACGGAGTCTGGCTCATTAGTTCGCTCGGTCTCGGAAGCAACAACAATACGGTTCTCTCCAGTTCTTCACCCGACGGCCTGACCTGGAACAATCCAGTAACGGTCAACACCAACACGGGATACGCCGACAAGGACTGGATTGCCTGCGACAGCAATGCCAGCAGCGCGTTCTACGGCCACTGCTACATCGAGTGGGATGACGCCTCGAACGGCGACCAAATCCGGATGAGCACTTCGACTGACGGTGGCCAGCATTGGTCCGCCGCCATCAACGTGCCCAATGCTTTCGGATTAGGCGGGCAACCCGTGGTGCAGTCGAATGGGACCGTGGTGGTGCCGTTCTGGGGCAACGGGGTCCAGGCCTTCAGTTCTACCGATGGCGGCGCCAGTTGGAAAAACCTGGTGACGGTCGCCAACATCACCGACCATGGAGTCGCCGGCAACCTGCGCGCGCTGCCTCTCCCCTCCGCCGAAGTGGATGGCGGCGGCACCGTGTACGTCGCCTGGCAGGATTGCCGCTTCCGCAGCGGCTGTTCCTCGAACGATATCGTGATGAGCACCTCCACCGACGGCAAGAACTGGTCCTCGGTAAGCCGCATTCCCATTGATGCCACCAACACCACGGTAGATCACTTCATCCCCGGCATCGCCGCGGACCACGATACCCAAGGCAGTACCGCCCACCTGGGGCTGACTTACTATTTCTACCCGGTCTCCAACTGCTCCCAGCAGACCTGCAAGCTGGGCGTCGGGTTCGTTTCCTCGCAGGATGGCGGCCAAACCTGGACTCAGGGCCAACAATTGGCAGGGAACATGAACACCGGCTGGCTGCCGCAGACCAGCTTGGGCCAAATGGTGGGTGATTACATCTCCACTTCGTTCGTGAACGGCAAAGCCTTCGGCGTGTTTGCCAGAGCCGCACAGAATAACGGTACCAAGCTGAAAGAGGCAATGTTCACGCCCGCCACCGGCTTCATCCAGGAGAGCAACGGCCCCTTCTTCAGCTCGGCGGGTGACAAGCCCGTTCCCAACGCCAAGTCGGATCACGGACCAAGAAAGTACATGGACAGCGACGGCAGGATCCCGATTCCGCCGGCGAAGAACACACCTCCGAAGCAGAAGTGAGACTCTAGCCTCACAAAATCCCCGCCGCCGGCATCAGTGCCGGCGGCTTTCCTTTTTGTGGCATTCTGCCGCCACGCCAGACTGCTTGAGTAAGAAGCCCGGCACAGAAAACTGGGTAGTGGTGCAGTTTGAAAGCCTTTATGAATTGTCATTCCGAAGCGCGGCATTATCGCGCGAGGAATCTGCTGTTTCCCCCTCCAAAACAGATTCCTCGCCGGTAAAACTGGCTTCGGAATGACAATGAGCAAGCTATATATCTGACAAAGTGCACCACTACCAGAAAACTGGGTAGTGGCTCAGTTTGAAGTTATTCGTTTCGGCTAGGGCACGCGTGGGCACTCTCGCCACTGTCCAATTCGGCTTCTATCGCCGACTTTGCGGTAGAGCCGCCGCAACTGGAACATACCGAAATCATCACATCTCCCTCGCCACACTTTATGCGCGTGAATTGGGGATCGGGTTCGGCCGGTTCTTCTCGGTATGGAGTGGTGACCTCGGCAAAGATGGCGGCAAGTTGCTTGGCACTCAACTGGTCAGTGGTGCTCTTTGGGTAAATCGCTCCCGCAATTATCTGATATGGCTGCACCGTGGGATCAGGAACTATGGCTACCAGCCGCCAAGCCTTTCTGCCGAAAGATCGGACGCCCGGAGGCTGCCAATCATACTTCCATATCTTGTTCTGACATTGGGGATATTTACCCATCCCATCTTGGACTACCCTATGGCATGCTTCATGGTTTTCTTCGATCAGGCGCTTCATCGCATCAAGCGCTTCCATAAATTGTGGGTCATTCTTGGCTTTCCTGATTTGTTTCTGGAAGAATGGGTGACTGAAGTCCAGCGTCGAATTAGCCAAGCTTCAGCCACCTCAGAACTGCAAATCAGAGGGCCGGGGTTGCTACGTCAGCAGTGATTTTCTCCGCGATGTCAGCCAAAAGGGCCGTGCATGCTTCGTCCGAAGCAATACGGAATGACTCGGCAAAGTTGTCGATGTGCGCAGTGCGGTCGGCTATCACATCCAGGCGGGGACGCAACACGGCCGCACACTGTTCCGGCATACCGTATACATCCTCCAAAAGCGAGTACGTCATGGAAACAATCCGTTCCAGATCGCTCGCAACTTTGTCGAACGTGCTGGCGTCGAACTGACGACAGTCCTTCACCTTTAAACAATCAATTAGCGTGCCTTGCAAATCGCCGAGTTTCCCCATTGCATGCGAGAGCAGACGTGTCTGCACCCAAAGATTGACATCCCACGTCGCCGCTCGCGTCTTGCCCTCGACAACCTTCCAAAAGGTTTTTTGGGCATAAGCGGCCTCATACTGCACGCTGGCACTTAGTTCACGAATTGGTAGAGCCATAGCGGCCATGTCCATCGTCCTTCTGTTGCCGGAAGCATTCATGCGATGTTAATCGGCAGAATCTTCCGACGAAATTAGCGTCCCAGGTTACCCGTTTAGTCCCCTTGGGGTCGCTGTCTTGGCCCATCGGGCCTTGCTTGCCTTCTGCGCTATCTCGCGGCGTCTCTCCGCGCTAATAGACCTAGCACGCGAAGGGCCGCCAATGAGGCCCCCCTTGCGAGCAGACACTTTTCTTGCGTTGGGTTCGGTCCGCTCCGAGATTGCAGCTTGAACCACGCGAAATGCTCGCACGTTCACATCCATGTACCCTCCATGCTTGTTAGACGCAAGCGGAGCGCCATGGGTTCACTCATGCGCAGCATGATACACCTGCTCGTCAAGTATCGTAGCTAGAGCCGGGGGACGGGGGTAGAGCACCTAAGTCACAATGCTCACGTTCCGAGAATACCAAGGCTACCAGGCAAATACAAGAATAAACTGAACAAAATGCTTGACACCTTTTGTTTGCTCAAGCATAATGCTCAGTATGAATACGTTGAGTAATGATGAGCGCATCCGAGTTGTGGCAGCCCTCGTGGAAGGCAATAGCATCCGCTCTACCTCTCGGATGACCGGGATTGCCAGGAACACCGTCACCAAATTGCTCGTTGATCTTGGCCGAGCCTGCGCGAAGTATCACGATGAGAACGTCCGTGACGTTCGTGTTCGCAGGTTGCAATGTGACGAAATATGGGCATACGTCGGCGCAAAAGCGAAAAACGTGAGTGCCGAGAAGAAAGAGATAGGCTGGGGTGACGTGTGGACATGGGTTGGAATTGACGCCGAGACCAAGCTGGTAGTTTCCTATCTCGTCGGCGGGCGGGGCGCGGATTGGGCAAGTGACTTTATGCAGGATTGTGCTGGCCGCATCCGGGGTCGCGTACAGATCACAACTGACGGCCACAAGGCATATTTAGAGGCAGTGGAGGGCGCGTTTGGAATGGACTGCGATTATGCTCAACTGCACAAGATTTTCGGAGCCTCCCTAGAGAACGAGGCGCGATATTCGCCCGCAGTTTGCATCGGCTGTGACATGAAAACTGTCAGCGGGAATCCAGCCCCCAAGCACGTGAGCACTAGCTACGTAGAGCGCCAGAACCTAAACATGCGAATGGGAATGCGCCGATTCACCAGACTTACTAACGGGTTTTCCAAGAAGATCGAGAATCACGCTTACGCTGTGGCTGTCCACTTCATGTACTGCAATTACGTGCGGATTCACCAGTCCCTACGAGTGACCCCGGCTATGGAAGCCGGGCTGTGCGATCATGCTTGGGATTTAGCTGAGCTTGTGGCCTTACTTTCAAACTGAGCCACTACCGAAAACTGTTGTACATTGACATCTGCCCGATTCGCGACATATAGTGCCGGACACGCCAAGCCACGTGCCGCGCCTTGCTGGTGGCCCGATTCGCTCCCCTATGCCCCCAGCGGTTTGCGGACGTCTCAATCTCAGCGTACAAGGACAATCCTGATGAATCGAACTCTCCCAGGCTCCCGCACTCGTCGGAATACTTTTGTCTTCCCCATGTCCGTGCTCGCGCTGTCACTCATAGTGAGTGTGAACGCTCAGGCACAGGTCCCTCTCGTCAAGCTCAGCACCGACACCTTCACCAACCAAAGCAGCCAGCATGCCACCCAGGTCGAGCCGGACTCATTCTCGTTTGGTTCCACCATCGTCGCCGCATTCCAGTCGGGCCGCTTCGTCAACGGCGGAGGCTCCTCCGATATCGGATTTTCTACCTCAACCGATGGCGGCGTTACATGGGCAAACGGCTTCCTGCCCGGTATCACAGTTTTCGCCGGTGGATCTTTCGAGAGGGTAAGTGATCCCTCGGTCGCCTTCGATGCCGCACACGGCGTCTGGCTCATCACCACCATCGCCATCAACAACCAAACCGGTGTGGCGGTCACGTCCAGCAGTTCGAGCGACGGCATCCACTGGAATAATCCCGCGATCGTCAACACTACAAATGGCTTCGACGACAAAGATTGGGTTGCCTGCGACAACAACGCCAGCAGCCCGTTCTTCGGCCACTGCTACGTGGAGTGGGACGATGCCGGCAATGGAGGCAACGTCCGGATGAGCACCTCCGCCAACGGCGGCCAGAGCTGGGGAGCCGCGGCCGACGTTCCGAACGCCTTCGGTCTGGGCGGCCAGCCGGTCGTCCAGCCCAACGGCACCGTCGTAGTGCCGTTTGAGAGTAGCGGTATACAGGCTTTCACATCTACCAATGGTGGTACCAGCTGGAAACAGCCGGTGACCGTCGCCAGTATCAGTGATCACGGAGTTGCCGGTGGATTACGCACCAGCCCGCTGCCCTCGGCCGAAATTGATGCAGCTGGCAAGGTCTACGTGGTGTGGCAGGACTGCCGCTTCCGCAGCGGTTGTTCTTCCAATGACATCGTGATGAGCACCTCGACCAACGGAACGTCGTGGACCTCAGTTGCCCGCATCCCCATCGACCCCACCAACAGCACGGTGGACCATTTCATTCCGGGCATTGCCGTGGATCCAACCACCTCAGGCAGCACTGCTCATCTGGGACTTACCTATTACTTCTATCCCAAGGCCAACTGCTCACCCAGCACCTGCAAAATGGCCATCGGCTTTATCTCTTCGCAGGATGGTGGCCAGACCTGGAGTAGAGCGAAACGGGTGGCCGGTCCCATAAGGTTAGGCTGGCTGGCAAATACAGACCAAGGCCGGATGGTCGGCGATTACATCTCCACGTCGATCGTCAATGGCAAGGCTTTCGGCGTGTTTGCCAAGGCCAACCAGAGGGTCGGCCAAGTCTTTGACCAAGCCATGTACACGCCGGTCGGCGGCCTTGCCTCGCCTGCGGGTGGTCCAGTTTTCAGCTCGGCTGGCGAGCAGCCGGTGCCCAACGCGAAGTCGGATCATGGCCCGAGAAAGTTCTACGATCTGGAGGGCAGAGTCCCTATCCCGCCTTCCAAGCAAGTTCCACCTTCGAACCAGAAGTGAGATTCTGACACCTGAGTATGGCCGCCAGCAGCGGAAGCGCTGGCGGCTTTTTTGTCGCCTCGTAGAGACGTAGCTTGCTACGTCTCTCTCCGTAGTGCGCAAAATCCGCGCAAAAGTGAAAAATTGTTCACATTGACAGCCCGTGACCACGCAATGTATCTTCGCCAGAACGTTGCCCAGGTGCCGCATTCCGCTGTCACGCCCGTTGCCCTCCCTCTGGGCCGCAGCCGCTCTGCAGACGTCTGGAATCTCGCTGTGGTAAGGACTCCCCGATGAATCAAGCTTTCCCTGGTTTTCCCGGTGGCAGGAACAACTCTGTCCTTTTAATGGTCATGCTGGCGCTGGGTTTCATGCTCACGATGTCCGCTCAGGCCCAGCTCCCGCTCGTAAAGATCAGCACTGACACTTTCACTAACCCCAGCAGCCAGCACGCCACGGAAGTAGAGCCCGACACCTTCGCATTCGGTTCCACCCTGGTGAGCGCCTTTCAGGTCGGCCGCGTGGTGAACGGCGGTGGCGCCGATATCGGCTTTTCCACCTCCACCGATGGCGGCACCACCTGACCGCTGGCTACCTTCCCGGCCTCACTGTGAACTTCGCTGGCGGAAGCGCTTCCGCCGCGAGCGACGCCTCGGTTGCCTACGACGCCGCCCACGGCCAGTGGCTCATTTCGACTCTTCCTATCAGCAACAACGATGTCGTCGCCACGAGCCGCTCCATGGATGGAATCAACTGGGAAAACCCTGTCGTCGTCAGCAACATCAATGCGGACAAAAACTGGATTGTTTGTGACAACACCGTCACCAGCCCCTTCTATGGTCACTGCTATTCGGAATGGGACAGTCCGGCCGGCGGCGACATCATTGAAATGAGCACCTCCACCGATGGCGGCCTCAGTTGGGGCCCAGCCCGGGAAACCGCTGATCACGCCGCCGGCATCGGTGGCCAGCCCCTGGTAAGACCCGATGGCACCGTGGTGGTCCCTATCATCGGTCTGTCGGGATCGGGCGGGATCGGCGTATTTACCTCCACCAATGGCGGCACCAGTTGGAGCAAGATGGTCAGCGTCGCCAACATTACCGACCACGGCGAAGCCGGCGGCATCCGCAGCGGTCCCCTGCCCAGCGCCGAAATCGACGGTGCCGGAAAGGTGTACGTAGTCTGGTCCGATTGCCGCTTCCGCAGCGGCTGCTCGTCCAATGACATCGTGATGATCACGTCCGCGGACGCTGTGAAGTGGACGAAGCCGGCCCGCATTCCGATCGATCCGGCCAGCAGCACGGTCGATCATTTCATCACGGGTCTGGGCGTGGATCCCGCCACTTCCGGCAGCACCGCGCATCTGACGCTCACTTATTATTTCTATCCGGTTTCCAACTGCAACTTTTCTACCTGCAAACTGGGCGTGGGTTTTGTGGACTCGCAAGACGGCGGCAAGACCTGGACCCGGGGCAAGAAGCTAGCCGGACCGATGAGGTTGAGCTGGCTTCCGGATTCGCAGAACGGCCTGATGGTGGCCGATTACATCTCAACCTCGTACGTCGAGGGCAAGCCCTTCGCAGTATTTGCCGTCGCCAAAGCCAAGTCCGGCAGCATTTTTGACGAAGCCATGTACACCACCAGCGCCCCTCTCCTGGCCTCAAACAACGAGCCTCGATTCAGCTCGAAGGGTGAAAAGCCGATTCCCGGCGCCAAATCAGACCACGGGCCGATGAAGTTCTACGACTTGGATCACGAGTACCCGATCCCGCCGCCGAACAAGTCCGCGAAGCGCTCGGCGAAGAAGTAGCGTTGCTGCGCACGTGGAGGCCGGGCGAGACGCCCGTCCTCCAAGACACCACACTCAAACTGTCGATCCAGCACGGTTTCTGCGGAATTTTCACAAGCCACCGCTGTCCGCGCCGCACAAGAATCCCGCTTCTTTCGCAACAAAATACTGTGGAAACCGCAGACTCCACGGCAGCGCCGACCATCAGCAAGCAAGCCCCTGCACCAAATCTGGTCACCGCCTTGTGGACAGGCTGCACTTCATTCATCCGCAAAGGGATAAAGTTGCGCGTTTTTCATTGACTCCCAAAACGAGAGGCGTAAAAGGGTAATCGTTCTTTGACACGTTCTGAGTTTATCCGGTTGGTGCGGCGTTCCGGGGCTCGAGCAAGGTCACTCGGCAGCATCGCAAGATGAGGCAGAGAGGGTCAGCAAGGGTCTATAGCAAAGCGCTGGTCGAGGCGAACAAGAGCACCCGTCAAAGGCAAGATAGAGTCCCGAGGCGTTGAACAGGTTTTTCCGGTTGGCGGTAAGCCCGGAGCCC
>JBGQBN010000005.1:0-130136 GCA_041494805.1 Terriglobia bacterium
AGGTGCGTGCCGGAGATGTCATCTACATTCCAAAGAAGCCGAATATCGTCATCGTGGATGGATCCGTCTATAACCCAACCGCCATCACGCACAAGCCGGGCAAGAATGCCGGGTGGTATCTGGGACAGGCAGGCGGAGCAACGAGTCTGGCGGATAAGAAAGCCATGTTCGTAGTACGGGCGGACGGTTCGGTCGTCGGTGGACCGGGTGGCCTGTTCAGTGGTGGCGTCCAAAACGCAGAACTGCGACCTGGAGACATGGTGGTGGTCCCCGAGAAGACTTACTCCTTTAGTACCAAGTTCAAAACAACGCTGCAGGCCGCTCAGATCGCGTCCTCAGTGGGACTCGCGGTCTACTATACGTCGAAGTTCTGATGCCAGTCGGGCCCGGATGTCACTCCTGAAGAATTGGTGCCTGTTGGGAACTCTGCTGGTTAGCACAATAGCAGCTGTCGGCCAAACGCAAGGATCCTCTCATGACGAGGCTCCACCCGGCCAGACTCAACCTGCAGCCCCGCCGGCGGTGCAGGCAAGTCCAAGCTCGACAGCTTCAGCCGAAGAGGATCGCGGCTGGTTGCCGCCTGGGACTGATCCGCAAAACAGACTGGGGCTGTCTTTCTTGCGGCATTTGGCTTCTGACCAGAAACAGTTCTGGACCAGCCCCAAACGCCTGCAGACGAAGGATCTTAAGTGGGTCGTCCCCTTGGCTGGGATCACTGCCAGTCTTATTGCAAGCGACAGTTGGTTTTCGAAACAAGTGCCGGACAAGCCCAATCAGATCCAACGCAGCCTGAACATCTCTGATTACGCGACATACTCGCTGATAGGACTCGGTGGGGCTTCATTCCTCTTAGGTCACTTGAAGGGCGATGACCATTTGCAAGAAGCAGGCTTGCTCAGCGGTGAAGCTGCGATCAACAGCACCGCAGTGACATACTTGTTCAAGGAGATCACCCAACGGCAACGCCCGAACGAAGGCAACGGACATGGCAACTTCCTTGGCGGAGGTGTTTCGTTCCCCTCCGAGCACTCTGCGATTGCGTGGTCCGTGGCGAGCGTTTGGGCACACGAGTACCCAGGCACGCTTAGTCAAATTGCAGCGTATGGCTTGGCATCGGCAGTGACCATTACGCGCGTAACCGCTAAACAACACTTTCCGTCGGATGCGCTGATCGGAAGCGCGTTGGGCTGGTATTTCGGGCGCGTAGTCTACCGCGCGCATCACGATCCGGAATTGGGCGGAGCCGGTTGGGGAGCCTGGCTAGAACCTACCGGCGACAGACCCAGGAGTCCGGAGAACATGGGGTCTCCCTATGTCCCCGTAGACAGTTGGGTCTACCCGATTTTTGATCGTCTGGTGGCACTGGGATACGTGCAAACCGCGTACGTCGGCGTACGCCCTTGGACTCGGATGGAATGCGCCCGGCTATTAGAAGAAGCAAGCGAACGAATGAGCTCCGGAGGTGAACCCAGCGTTGAAGCGGAGAAGCTTTACGGAGCCTTGATGACAGAGTTCTCCGACGAAAGTCGCCGCTTGGATGGCGCCGCAAATGTGGGCGCCGCTGTGGACTCCCTTTACACTCGCATGACGGGGATATCGGGTACTCCCCTGCGTGATGGCTATCATTTCGGCCAGACGATCGTTAACGACTACGGACGACCCTATGGCGAAGGGTTCAATTCCGTTTCCGGGGTTTCAGCGCACGCGGTAGTCGGCCCGCTTTCGTTTTCTTTTCAAGGTGAATACCAACATGCGCCTGCCGTTGCATCGGATCCTCCGGGCGTATTACAAGCCACGGCTCTTCAGGACGGAGCGCGCCCTTTGCCGAACGGAGTTCCCACCACTGACCAGTTTCGCTTGCTGAATAGCACGGTCGCCTTCACCTTCAAGAACGTTCAGGTTTCTTTTGGCAAACAGAGTCTTGAGCTAGGACCCGGCAATGGCGGTGCGCTGCTGTTCAGCAACAACGCCGAGCCAGTGCCAATGCTACGCATTGATCAGGTTTCGCCGATTTGGATACCCGGGCTGTCGCGAGTGCTGGGACCGGCACGATCGGAATTTTTCCTGGGACAGCTGTCAGGGCAGCATTGGGTCTTCTCAAATGGCACATTGTTCGGACCCAGTTTCAACCCTCAGCCCTTCATCCACGGCTCCAAGGTAAGTTTCAAACCGACCGATAATTTCGAGTTCGGGATGGGGTTCACTGTACTATTCGGCGGACCTGACCTCCCCTTTACCTGGCACAATTTTTTGCGAACCTTTCGTTCCAATGCTGTTCCTGGGACGGCCTCCGATGCGGGAGACCGTCGGTCGACGTTCGACTTCAGCTATCGGGTTCCCTACCTGCGGGATTGGCTCACGATCTACGCAGACTCTTTGGTAGAGGATGAAGTCTCGCCTCTCGGATCCACACGTCCGTCCATGCGCATGGGTGTGTACCTTCCCCAGATACCCAAAGTTCCAAAACTGGATCTTCGCCTCGAAGGCGCCTACACCGATGTGCCGGGCCAAAAGAGTACGGGTTTCATTTACTTCAATGGCCGTTACCGTTCCGGGTACACCAACAACGGCAACTTGCTGGCGAGCTGGATCGGGCGTGAGGGGCGCGGAGGACAAGCCTGGGCTACCTATTGGCTTTCGCCGCGCAGCAAATTCCAGGTGGCGTATCGCCACGCGGAAGTGGACAAGGAGTTCATCGGTGGCGGCCGCCTCAATGATTTCGGGGGACGTGCGGATCTCATGTTACGTTCCGGCCTGGAGGTTTCCGGGCTACTCCAATATGAGCAGTGGAATTTCCCCGTGCTTGCGCCTACTGGACAATCGAATTTCACCGCATCGCTTCAGCTGACGTTGTATCCGAACTGGAGGATCCGGAAATGAGAGAAGTGCCACAACTTGCTACAACCCGGCACAACGAAGAGGTCGCTGGACGCGCGATCGAAGAAGTCCCGGCGCCAGATTTTGGCGTCATTGAGTCACGCGACAAATCGGTGGAACGCCTCCGCTTGCTCTGGGAGGAGCGGCGCTTATTCGCGAAGGCAATGGCCGCCGGGCTCGTGCTGGGCGTCTTGCTAGCGTTCTCAATTCCGAAACATTATGAATCGACGGTACAACTGATGCCCCCCGACTCGGGCGACTCTTCGGGGATGGCCCTGGGAATGGCGGCCATGGCGGGTGGAGGCGGCGGAATGGGAAGTGGTTTGGGGGCCATCGCAGGAGATCTCTTGGGCCTTAAGAACACGGGCGCAGAATTTGTCGGCATTCTGCGCAGCCGCACCGTGCAAGACAGGCTGGTCGATAAGTTCAACCTCCAGAAGGTGTACCGGGAAAAATACAAGGAGGACGCATGCCAGGACCTCTCCGGTAACTCCGACATCTCAGAGGATCGTAAAAGCGGAATCATCAGCATTGAAGTCACTGATAAAGACCCTCAGCGAGCCGCAGCCATCGCTCAGGCTTACGTAGACGAACTGGACCGCCTGGCGGCTGAAGTCTCCACTTCAGCCGCGCATCGCGAACGTGTCTTTCTCGAAGGGCGCCTGCAAGAGGTCAAGAGCGACTTGGATAAAGCCTCAGTAGCTTTCAGCCAGTTCGCGAGCAAGAACACTGCAATTGACATCGAGGAGCAGGCTAAAGCGATGGTTGGAGCTGCCGCTGCGGTCCAAGGCCAGCTGATTGCGCAGGAATCGGAGTTGAAGGCGTTGGAGCAGATATACGCAGCCAACAACGTACGAGTGCGATCCGCGAAGGCCAATATAGCAGAGCTGCGCGCCCAACTCGAAAAGCTCGGTGGAGAGCCTGGTGGGGGAGCGAGCCCGTCACACCGAGCCGGGGATTCGCAATATCCATCCATCCGCCAACTCCCCATCCTCGGGGTCACATACTTTGACCTCTTTCGCAAGGCCAAGATTCAAGAAGCAGTTTACGAAGCACTGACCCAACAATACGAGATGGCCAAGGTTCAGGAAGCCAAGGAAACCCCGAGTGTGAAGGTCTTGGATTCTGCCAACCTGCCAGAGAAGAAATCTTTCCCACCGCGCTTGCTCATCATTTTGTTGTGTAGTTGTTTCGCCTTGGCAGGGAGCGTTTTCTGGGTCTTGGCGCAGGCGCGCTGGCAACGAACCGACCCGAAAGATCCCGGTAAGGTCTTGGCAGGAGAGGTCCTTCAGTCTGTCAGCGCAAGGATGCCTTGGAGTGCGCCGAATGGCTCGCGCCTGCACGCGATGACGCATAAGGCCTGGATTCGCCTCGCTCGAAGGCCTGGACCCGGCAATACTGCTTCACATGACCAGTGATACCGCACAGCATCCCCGAGGATGAGCACACCCCTGCGCTGGTGGAATTCCCGCACCGCAACCTCGCTCCCTTGGGCCAGGCTGTCCCAGGTCGGATACAGCGTCGCCGACCAGGCATTTTCGGTTGGCGGGATGTTTGTGGCCAACGTTGTGCTCGCTCGGGCGCAGAGTAAGGAAGAGTACGGACTGTTCGCACTTTCATACTCAGCGTTTGTGTTCCTGGCCGGCTTGCATAATGCTGCAATTCTGGAGGTCTATACCATCTACGGTGCGGGACGCTATCACCGGTATTTTTCCCAGTACGCTAGGTTAATGTGGCGCAGCAATGTTGGGCTCTGTCTCGTGGCAACTGCTTTGTTGTTGCTCGTCTGGCGGATGACAGCATGGATTGCTCCTTCCGTCGCTTCTCGCTCTCTTCTGGGTATGGCCCTGTGCTGCGGCTTGCCTTTAAGCGCATCCTTTGTGCGCCAAACGCTATACATCAGGCGCAGACCTGACCTGGCTGCCAGATTCTCTCTCGCTTTCTTTGCCGTCCTGTCCATCCTCTTGTGGTTTTTCAGGCGGACCGGAATGCTGAGTGGTTTCATGACTTTCATCAGCGTCGGCTTGGCCTGGCTCTGTGCGGGTCTGTTTCATCGGCGTGACTTGCCCTCAGAGAGCACGGGCCAGAGCTTCATGGGCATTGAACCCAAATACTGGACCGAGCACTGGAAGTACTGCCGGTGGGTCTTGGTGACTGGGTTTGTCTTCCAACTCACGAACCAGGCTTTCTACTGGCTCGTTGGCGGCTTTCTTTCCATAGCGGGAGTGGCTAACCTGCGGGCGATGTGTCTGGTGGTGGCGCCTGTTGATCAACTATTCATTGCGATGATCACCCTGGTCTTGCCCCTGATGGCGTTTCGCTATGCCGCGAGACAGACCGATCAGCTGATTTCTCTCTGGAAGACTTACGGTGTCGCCAATGTCCTTGTTACAGGTACGTTTGCGGCACTGGTATGCGCTTTCGGCCGGCCGGTGACCCATGTGCTCTACGGTGGGAGGTTCGACGATGCCTCTGTTCTTCTGCCTACTCTTGCGTTCGTGCCCTTGGCAATGGGGATCGGCAATACCGCGAATGCAGCCCTCAAGTCGATTGAGAAGCCAAACATGGTTTTCTATGGCTATGTTGCGAGCGGTGCGGCTACCTTGCTCGCTGGCATTCCGCTGGTGATGTACTTCGGACTGAGGGGGGCTACCTACGGGATGCTGCTGTCTGCTGGCGTATACACGGTAACGCTGCTGATCGCATTGTTCTTATCGATTCATCCCACGATAAACGGGGTGAGAGTCCTTGCCGTCCCTGACCGTACGTCAGTGAAGGCCTGGGAATGAAACATGTCGGCATCGTTCAGCCCGTTCTCGTTCGCTAGATGCATATCTGGTGAGTGTGATTGACTCTTGCACGCCCGAGACCGTCGTTGGAACCCCTAGCTACTCTAAGAAACTTGGTTCTGCGTCGCTTAGCGCGGCGGAAGTATGCGCCTGCTATCGAAATGCAACGCTCCACTAATCTGCTCAGGCTCGGATCCGACTATGGCGGATGGACATTTGAGCCTTCCACCGATCTTCAAAACTCGGCGATCGTGAGTTGTGGCCTGGGCGAAGATGCAAGCTTCGATATCGAATTCGCATCTCGATTCGGTGCGAAAGTCATCATTGTTGACCCCACGCCGCGCGCAATACGCCATTTCGACGAGATTCAAAAGCGTGTTGGTCAACCAGCAGTCCAAAGTTACGTAAAGGGCGGCAAACAACCCATAGCTTCATACACCTCCGCAAAATCGGTAAAGGCTCGTTGATTCTTGAGCCTTCTGCGCTTTGGGTGGAGAATACAAAACTCAAGTTTTTCGCCCCGGCGAATCCTGATCATGTCAGCCATTCGATTGTCAACTACCAGAACAACTACAGTCGGGACACTTCCAACATCGAGGTGGCAGCCACCACGCTGGAAGCATTTGCTCGCAAAGTATAAGCTAAAGACAGTGTCATTGATGAAGCTCGACATCGAAGGCGCGGAAACGGATGTCATTCCACACATGGTGAAGAAATCAATTCATCCCCGCCAGTTGCTCGTGGAATTCGCCGAGGTGAATTGCCCGTCCGATCGGTCGAAGAAGAACGCCGAAGATACGGATAGGATATTGAGGCACGCAGGGTACGTATGTCGTTATTTCGACGGCCGAGCAAATTTTCTTTACACGCTGCGCTAGTTTATAGCAAGTCAACTGCATATCTTAATGTCAACACCATGCCTCCATATAGGCAATCTCTTCTGAATACATTTTGAGCATGAGAATTGTTTACACCCTATTGTTGATCAGTCTGCTTCTGATCTTTGGCAAGGTACTGACCAAAGTTCTAAGGCATTCGGCTGGACTGACACCGCTTCTTGGCTGGATGGTTGGGCTGGCCTACTTCCTGCTTGCTCCCTTAGTCATCCTGACTTTAAATGGCGGCTTTCAGATGCCAGCGGCGTACCAGGTGGACAGTCGGTGGGCGAGAGTGGACCTGACCAATACTACCTTTCTCCTTCCGTACTTGGTGATCTGGGCTTCCTTGGTAGCCAGTTGTCTTGTCGTCGACACTTTTTCCCCATCCTTGCGACAGGGTGGTGATTGGATCTATTCCGTATCGCGCAGAAAGTTGCAACGGACGTTGCTGATCTGCATGGCGATTACCGTGGCGGTCTGGGCGCTACAGATTCGGCTTGTCGGAGGCATTACTGAGTTCTTAGTGTCCAACTGGTACCAGCGAGGGGAGAGTCTCACCGCGCAGTACGGTGACTCCTACGTCCTGGTCTCCCACCTCTCCTTGGCAAATGGAATCGTATTCACCGCCGCCGCCGCGCTCTATACCAGCTGCGGGCTTAAGAATCGCGACACAAGACCGTGGTTCACTACATTGATCGTTTTTTTCTTCCTCTGTGGGGTTGTCATGATGGGTAACCGGATTTATTTGGCGACCTACCTGCTGGCCTTTCTTACGTCGTGTTGGCTCCTGCGGCGGCGAAAACTGATTGTCTTGATGTTGGCACTCTCGCCTGTTCTCGTGCTTGTCTTCAGCATGTGGTCTTCACTGCGGCACAACTTGAGCGAGATTCCAGATTCCGTCAACAAATATGCGGACAGCGACTACGGCAATCGGGCGGTTACTTCGTTAGTCAATGTGACCGAGGGTAACAGCACGATGCTGTTGCTGCATCTGCTCAACGACTTTGGGACCCGATACGACTTTCTCTACGGACTCACCTACAGCAGAGCGTTTACGTCGTTGATTCCGAGGCGCATTTACCCCCACAAATCGGAGAACTTCACGATATTTCTGGCAAAGATCTATCAGCCGGATGTCACAACCAGTTACGGCGCCACTGCGATCGGCGAAATGTATGCCAATTTCGGCCCGCTGACTCTGTTTTTTTGCCCGCTTTTCACGCTCGCTATTTTGTCGTTGAATCGGTGGGCGGTGAACCGAGAGCAAACCCACCCGCTGCTGACCCCCATGTTGTTTGTGTTGTTGGTATGGGTTGCTCGAACAACGGTGGCAGACAATTTCGTTACGTTCCTTCTTGCTATTGTCTTAATTTCGGTCTTTCGATTGGAGAAAGGGTTAGCCCGCGTACCTGGTACCGGAAATGGCCCCGTGCTCTTTCACGGCTAGATCTCCGGCGCCCGGCGAATTGTCTGTAGAGCCCTGTGACAAAATGGAGCGCTTATGAAACGATTTTCCAACGTGGCGACGGTCGTGAAACTGACAGTGATAGCCTTGGCGGCGCTCGCGCAAGCGGGAAACACATATGCGCATGCGGCTACCCCGCGAGACTTCGGAGGCAAAGGCGACGTTGTTGCCCTCCGCGATGGAGCCATTAGCGATGGCACGGCCGATTTCGGTTCCAATTCCGCGACTTTTACGCGGGGCGATGTGGGGAAGGCAATAGTAGTCGGTGGAGCTGGCAACGGCGGCGGCGTGCTTGTGACCAAAATCCAGAAGGTTGTCTCTGCCAACCAGGTCATGCTCGCGGCCAATGCAAGTACCACGGTGACTGCTGGGCTCACCTACTATGGTACGGATGACACAGCTGCAATCCGTTCATGCGTATATCAAAGTACAAAGAGTGGTGTGGAATGCACCATCAGCGACGGCAGCACATTCATGGTGAGCAGCACCCACAGCACAATAGCTCCCGTTGACGCAGGGAATCTTCCGATCCATCAGGGCACTGTCGGTGGACACGGCAGAATTGTCTTTGCTCCGCAGGGTCCGTTAACCGGAGGAACAAACGACAGACTGTTCTATATCACATCCCATGAAGGACATCCTGCACAGATCACCAGCGCGATTAACAAGGGGGCAACCTCTTTTAGAGTAAAGGATCCTTCCGACGCCGCAACCCTTTCTGCCGGGGACTGGGTGATCATCACCGAGATGGACTCCGTGGCTGGGGACGTTGTGTACGCAGATTGGATGGAGGTCTCCGCTGTGGACGGCAATGTGGTCACCACGGCAGAGCCATTTCGCATGGCATTTCCCAACGCGCGACCCTATGAGGGTCCTCCGAAGCATTTTGGCTTGACCTTCCGCAAGGTGGCATCAGTAACCTCGAATTTCACAATCCGGGATATCACGATTATCATTCCGAGATTTCAGGACAAGCATGCCCTCGTTGGAATTGACACTCGCGACACCATGGGAACGGTAATCTCTAATGTGAGCTGTCAGGATGCCTCCGGAAATTGTTTTGCGGGTTATATGGACAAAGGGCTGAAGGTCGTAGATAACAACCTAAATGGGTCCATCTACTCAGAATTTGCCGCAGAAGTTGACGCCAATATCTCTCGAAACCACATCAACGAACCGAATAAGGACCTGAGTCTACCCGGACCTCCGACAAGCGGAGGTTTGGAAGTAGACTTTGGTACAGCTTTCAGCGTCGTTGAGAATAACACTATTGGCCCCAGTCGGCAGGTGTGTCTCATGCTTGTGCCTGGTACTCATGACATGGTCGTCAGTGGAAATACATGCGATTTGGTAACCTTTGGAACCGGGGCAAATTGCATTCTGGCCAGGGGCGGTTATCGTCTTACGATCACGAAAAACACCTGCATGGGTGGAACCGGGGCGGGTACGGGCATTTCTGTCGGCGACGCCACTAATCTGAAGGCCCCGATCCTCAGTGATGGCAACGTGATTCGCAACAATAGGGTGCGTGGCTTCCAATCGACTTACTCTTGTGGTGTCGGTCGATTGAAGACCGATTCTTGCGACCGTCAGTAGTCGGATCAATTCCTTCTCCAGCTACTCGCATCCGCTGAAATCAGCGAGTCGGGAAATGGACGCTCTGGCTGCAAACGAAAGCAAGAGTGTAACGTGCTTGCCTCGGCGAGAAAGGATACGCAGTGAAGCTCCGGGAGATGGGAATTGTATTGCGGAACATGATTCTTGGCGGGAATCTGGAGTTTCTTGCGGCCATCCGCACGCCTCGAATGGCCGCTTATTATGCAGGCGAGTGCAGATTCTTGTACCGATGCATGTTCCCTGACCACGGCCTTCCCCAAAAGCCCGTGTGGGAGGTCCTAAAAGCCGATGTGGCCTCCGTGACCTTTTACGGGCCTGCTGCCAAGGAATGGTTTCGCCCAATGGCTTCGTTCACGGCTGATCTGGTCTCAATGTGTATGTTGTGCCAGATCCTCAAGCCAAGGGTTGTTTTTGAAATAGGAACATTTCGTGGTGCCGGGGCACTACACTGGGCCGCCAATGCCCCAGACGCAGAGGTCTACACTTTGGACTTGCCGTCTGCCGTTTCTCCGTCTCTGGCAGTGACTACGCTTGATCGCGCACATATCAGTAGTCATGCGGAAGCGGTGCATATGCAATTTCAAGGAAAACCTGAAGAGCAGAGAATTCATTGCCTTTACGGAGACAGTGCAACATTTGACTTCTCGCCATTTTTCGGCAGGGTAGATCTCTTCTTCATTGACGGAGCGCATAGTTACGAATACGTGCGAAACGACACGCTCAACGCTTTCAAATGCTGTAAGCCGGGGAGCGTCATTGCCTGGCACGACTATGGAAGAGTCGGCCTGAACGAAGTAACGAAGTGGCTTCATGAGCTGTCACGCCAGGGAAAAGAGATTTGCCGTGTTCCGGGTGGATCCCTAGCATACACACAAGTCTAGTCTAAGGGATGTGCCAATCTCTGGAGGACAGTTGCGACCGTAGCTGTAGCAAGGCGAGTTCTGAGAATGAAGCGGGTTGCGATCGTCCAGCCAAACCTGGCTCAATATCGATTGCCAGTCTTTCTGGAATTGAGCCGATATTGTCGGGTGGATCTGCTTTTTTCGCAGGCGAGTCCTGAGTTGGGGTTTGGCACTGTTAGCCACCCAGAAACTCCGGACCTTCGCTTTTTCGAAGTTACTACTCTGAGACCCTTTGGTGACAAGATCGGGATGATACAGTTGGGTCTGACGAGGTATTTGCTTCGGGAGAGGCCCGATGTAGTGTTGATTTTTGCCAACCCGCGCTACGTTACTTTCTGGACGACTCTCTTGGTGGCGCGGCTGTGTGGTATCCGCGTCTTCGCGCATGGACACGGGCTTTATAAATGGTCTCGTATCAACTTGTTCTACCGCCTCATGGTCAGGCTCATGCTGCGATTGGTCACGTCTTATATCGCCTATGCTCCGTTCGTGCGCGAATCGTTTCTGGCTCACGGATTTTCCGCTGAGAAAGTCTCTGTTGCTCCAAATTCGCTGCTGGTTCCGTCTGTTGTTCGGCCAGAGGAAAAGCTGGGGACAGAGCGTGGTGTTCTTTTTCTGGGAAGACTGCGGCAGGATAGCAACTTAGATCTACTAATGCGAATAGTGGCACGCTTACGTCAGGAGGACGGGATTCCGCTCACTGTAGACGTGGTTGGGTCTGGAGAGTTTGCAGCTCAACTCCGAAAAGAATGGGCGCATTCCTGGATCCACTGGCATGGTGAGACGTATGATCCGGGTAAGATCCGCGAGATTTCCCTGAACTGCTTTGTCGGGTGCTACCCCGGGAATGCAGGGCTCAGCGTCGTACACTTGATGGCCCTGAGCCTGCCCGTCGTCACCCACGATGATGTTTCGCGTCAAGGTCCGGAACCCAGCTTTATCCAGAACGGCGTTAGCGGAATACTCTACGATCATGACCTACCGGAAGATTCACTTTATCGCGTCTTGAAGTCGCTCGCCCAGCAGCCGGCGCGCGTGGCGCAGATGCAGCGAGCGGCTTTCGAACGGTATCGAGAGCTCGTCAATCCGTCGCTTGCCGTGCACCTGTGGGGAATCATTGGTGGAGAAAGGGCAGCATGAGAATCGTTTTCCTGCTCCCGCTATATCCTCTTGGTGGTGATCCGTGGGAGGGTGCTGACCGAGACTTTCGCAGCGGTAGAGAAGCCACTGTTGTCGATTCGAGCAAGGCTTAGTCTGTGTACTCAATTCAGCGCGGGAGCGATTCCTTCTTCAGGCAGCGTTTCTGGCACCTAAGGAAGTCTACGCAATGCTTCTTGATAAGCCCTTAGTGAGTTCAGTAAGAAACTCAGTAAAGAAAAAGATGAAGCCCTTTCTATTGAAAACGCGTCTGGGTCGACTTGTGCTCATTCCAGTCCGGCTCCGTACGGCTCTCGGCTACTATACCCCTCAGTTGAAGCGAATGGTCGCCTGGGCGGTCTCGTCCCGAGAATTTAGCAATTTCACATTTGACATAACTCAGGAGAATTGCGGGTATTTGGCCCACACTGTTTCCGTGATAACCGGTGTGCCGTATTCCGCGGCAATGGGTTATCTTAATGAACTTCAAGAGGATGAGGTATTAAAGCAACATGTCATTGAAGGGACCCGTAAGAGCGCCATGCGATATTGCGCCGACGAGCGTTGTGCGTTCGGGAGGCGATTGGGATGGTATGCCTTCGTCCGCATATTGAAGCCTCGTGTAGTCGTGGAGACAGGAGTAGACAAGGGCCTGGGGGCGGTCGCGCTTTGCGCCGCCCTCATGCGCAATGAGGCTGAGGGATTCCCTGGCCGATACTTCGGTACAGACAAAGACCCGGAGGCGGGGTCCTTATTGACGGAACCTTACAGCAGAGTGGGCAAGATTCTGTACGGCGATTCGATACAGTCACTACAGTCCATTCCCGAGATCGATATTTTTATCAATGATAGCGACCACTCTGCGGAATACGAGCGGCGGGAGTACGAAACTATAGCGCCGAAGTTAGGCGCCGAGGGGCTTATTCTCGGCGACAATGCTCATTGCAACGACGTCTTGGCGAGGTTTTCCACGGAGCGAGGGCGCCAGTTTATCTTTTTTCGAGAGCAACCGAAAGATCATTGGTATCCAGGTAGTGGAATAGGCATTTCATTCATAAGGCACGCTCGATACTCTGCGCGCCTGATTGCCTAGCAAGACACTAAACGGAACCAAGGCACACCCGCCGCAACACGCCGATCGAAACACGTAAAATGCGAATTCTACAAGTCATCTCCGCTCTATCACCCCGCTATGGAGGTCCCTCCGTTGCTGGGCCGGAGCTTTCCCGTGAGCTGTCTCGACAGGGCCATCAAGTCTCGATTTACACGAGTGATGTGGATGGGAAGGGCCATCTGCAAGTTCCTCTTGAGCAGCCGCTGCTCGACCAAGGCGTCGAGATCCTCTATTTTCACGGATGGAGCGAACTTGGGAAATACATGTTTTCTCCCGGGCTCTGGCGCGCGCTGCGAGACAATGTGGCACAGTTTGATATTGTGCACATATGGTCCGTCTACAGTTTCTCGACCACCGCAGCGGCCTACTGGTGCCGCAAACGCGGAGTGCCATATCTAGTATTTCCACACGGTTCGCTCGATCCCTTTCTTCGCCGCAGAAATCGTCCGCGGAAGTGGCTGTACACCAAGGTTTTCGCAGAGCAGGATTACCGAGCGGCAGCGGCCGTAATGTTCAATTGCGTGGAGGAGATGCGTTTGGCGTCTGACTGGTCTGGCTTGAGACCACGCCACGGTCTCGGCAAAAGAACGCCAAGGCGAGTCATCGTGCCGATTGGCATTGACCCGAAGTGGCTTGAACCGGATGATGTTGCCGCCGGAGCGCGCCTCCGCCGTAAGTACCCCGAACTTGCAGGGCGGCGGCTTGTTGTTTACTTCGGGCGGATCAATTTCAAGAAGGGGCTGGACATTCTTGCGCGCGCCTTCTCCGAAGTTGCGCGTGACCGCGACGACCTTCATCTAGTTCTGGCGGGCCCGGACAGTGAAGGTTATGGCCATAAAGTTCGGGACTGGCTCGCGCACGGAGGCGCCCTACGAAAGACAACTTTTACTGGATTGCTCGAAGGTGAAGATCGCTTTTCCGTGTTACGGGAAGCAGAGATCTTCGCGCTCCCTTCCTACACGGAGAATTTCGGACAGTCTGTCGTCGAAGCAATGGCGAGCGGCGTGCCCGTTGTTATTTCCGATAAAGTGAATATCTGGCCAGACGTGTCGCGAGCCGAGGCGGGACTGGTTGTGCCGTGCGATCCCGGCGCGACTGCCCAGGCTCTTCGCAGTCTGCTGGATAATCCTGTGCGCGGCAAAGAGATGGGAGTTCGTGGCAAGAAATGGGTAGCGGAGCACCTTACTTGGAACGTCGTAGGCCAACAGATGATCCAGGCGTATGAAGAAGTAATCGCTGATGCTGGTAACACCAGATTACCTGAGGCAACCGAGATGCGCAGGGTTTCGTGATCCACCGGTCGAATTGGGGCACCGGCCCGATCGGACTCCAACCCGCTAGAGATTGCAGGATTACAGCAGGTTTCTCAGCTATAGCATTTGTCTTGAAAACAAGAAACCAAGGGGCAGCACTGCGAAACAGAGGGCTCATTTGAGTATGCGGTCAGACTCCAACTCTTTTCCGGAAAAAGAAATTTGAGCCAAACTACCCAAAATCTACCCTCGTGTCTGGCGTTGCCAGAGCTCTCGACCAAGCAACTATCATCGTCACCTCCAACATCCGCCTGCATAGTATGCTCGGAACGTCTTCTACCCTGCGTCAACGGGCTATTCGACACTCGCTTCGGAGTGGAAGGCACTTACCAGGTGCGATGCTGCGGTCACTGCGGCCTTGAGCAAATCGATCCGCGACCGGTGCCGGATGACTTGAAGAAACTGTATGAAACTTACTACAACTTCGGAGGGGAGCGGGGAACCACTTACGTCCGCTTGCGGGAATGGTTTTTCGCTTCCCGGCTCTATCGCATCTGGCTGGCTTTGGACGGAGACGGCTCCTTTCACACCCGAAAAGGCAGCGGTCGGCTGCTGGACATCGGATGTAACGAGGGCCGCGGCCTCAAAATCTACAGACGTAATGGCTTTCGTCCAGAGGGATTGGAGCTGAACGCAAGGGCAGCAGAAGTCGCTCGAGCCGCAGGGTTCACAGTGTATGAAACCCTGCTGGAAGATTTCTACGCGACCGCTCCCTATGACGTGGTCGTGCTTTCCAATGTGCTTGAGCACTCCCTGGATCCCAAACACATGCTCCGAGACGTAGCTCGCATCTTGAAGCCTGGCGGTCAGGTGTGGATTAGTTGCCCCAACAGCCAGAGCTGGCTGCGCAAGCTTTTCGGTCGTGCCTGGATTAACTGGCACGTGCCTTTTCATATCGTTCACTTCTCTCCCAGGACTTTGCGAGGATTGCTTGTCGAAGCCGGTTTCACGGGTATCACATTCCGCCAGATCACACCGGCCTTGTGGGTGGCGTCTTCTATCATCACGCGGATGTTTGCCCACGCCGGCAGGCCAACTCGGCAACTCAGGAATCCGTCGCTGATTTTGGCGCTCATGTGTTTTGCTAGGATCGTGCTGTTTCCTCTGCTTTACATCGGTAATCGACTGGGCTACGGAGACTGTCTTGTTGCAGCAGCGGAGGCTACATTGGCTCCTTGACTACGGTCGAAAGTTTGGCTTGCTGGCTCGACAGGTGATTCCCGCTATTTGATCTCACTATGAAGAAAGCACTGATCACCGGTATCACCGGACAGGATGGCTCGTATCTCGCCGAGTTTCTGCTCGATAAGGGATACGAGGTGCACGGCATAAAGCGCCGTACCTCCTTGCTGAATACAGAACGTGTGGATCATCTCTATCAGGATCCGCACGTGCTTGATCGGCGATTTGTTTTGCACTACGGCGACATGACGGATTCGAATAGCCTGATCCGGGTACTACAAGAAGTACAGCCCGATGAGGTCTACAACCTGGCCGCTCAGAGCCACGTAGCGGTCTCTTTCGAACAGCCTGAATTCACTGCTAACACGGATGCGCTGGGCACACTGCGTCTGCTGGAGGGGATCCGTATTTTAGGAATGCAGGACCGGGTACGTTTCTATCAGGCATCCAGCTCCGAGCTTTACGGACTGGTTCATGAAAGTCCGCAGAATGAGCGCACGCCGTTTCATCCCCGATCCCCTTACGGCGTAGCCAAGCTGTACGCTTTCTGGACCACGGTCAACTACCGCGAAGCTTATGGCATGTACGCTTGCAACGGCATTCTGTTCAATCATGAATCACCCGTTCGCGGCGAAACCTTCGTTAGCCGCAAGATCACCCGAGGCCTCGCGCGTATCAAGGTCGGCCTGCAAGATCGGCTTTACGTTGGCAACCTCGATGCCAGAAGAGACTGGGGCCACGCCCGAGATTACGTCGAGATGCAGTGGCTCATGCTGCAGCAAGACAAGCCTGAGGACTTTGTGATCGCTACCGGTGAGCAACACTCCGTCCGCGAGTTCGTGAATACGGCTGCTACTGAACTTGGCATGTCACTTTCCTGGGAAGGATCGGGTATCGAGGAAAAAGGACACGATGCCCAGGGAAAATGTATTGTGCAGGTAGATCCCCGCTATTTTCGCCCTGCTGAGGTGGACTCTTTGCTGGGAGATGCTAGCAAAGCTCGGGTGAAGCTCGGTTGGAAAGCCCGTTTCAATTTTCCGGAATTGGTCCGTGAGATGGTCGCCGCCGATTTGCAAGCCGCCGAACGCGATCAGTTAGTCAAATCTTCCGGTTACAGAGTGTACGAATACCACGATTAAAACATGCTCGAATCTGACAGAATTTATGTAGCTGGCCATACCGGCCTGCTCGGATCTGCGCTGGTCCGGCGCTTACGGGCGATGGGGTATAACAACCTTCTCGTCGCGAAGCATAGCGAGGTAGACCTCGCCGATTCGGTGGCGGTGCGGACGTTTTTTGAGCGGGAGCGCCCGCCTTATGTCTTCTTGGGCGCTGCTAAGGTTGGCGGCATTCTTGCGAACTACTCCTTTCCCGCGGATTTTATATTCGACAATCTTAGAATCCAGACCAATGTCATTGGCGCAGCCTACCGTAGCGGAGTGAAGCGGCTCTTGTTCGCTGGTTCCAGTTGCATCTATCCTAAGCTCGCTCCCCAGCCCTTGCGTGAGGATTCGCTGCTCACCGGTCCCTTGGAGTTTACGAATCGCCCCTATGCCGTGGCCAAGATTGCCGGGATCGAGATGTGCTGGGCATACAATCGCCAGTACAACACGCGGTTTTTGGCTGCGATGTTTACCAATCTCTACGGCCCGGGCGACAAGTACCATCTCACCAATTCCCATCTCATTCCTGCCCTCATCCGCAAGATGCATGAAGCGAAGGTTAGTGGAGAACGGCAAGTCGCAGTTTGGGGCACGGGAACTCCCCGCCGGGAATTTCTCTATAGCGACGATGCCGCTGATGCCTGCATTTTCCTGCTCAATCTACCCGAAGATCGGTTCGCCGAGCTGGTGAATAGTGCAGAGAACGCGCCGCTGGTAAATGTCGGTTGGGGTAAGGACATGACGATTCGAGAAGTTGCCGAACTTATCGCCGAAGTGGTCGGATTCGACGAGAACCTGGTATTCGATCCGACAAAACCCGATGGAACTCCGCGCAAGCTGATGGATACCAGCCGCCTGACTGCCCTGGGATGGAGGCCGCGCACTCGTTTGCGCGAAGGCCTGCAACAGACCTACAGCGACTTCCGTTCCCGCATCGCCGAGAGCCGCCCCTTGGAAGTTGGAACCTAGGTAAGACAGTGCGCATCCTGATCCACGGCCTCAATTTCGCGCCGGAGCTGGTGGGCGTCGGCAAGTTTACCGGCGAGATAGCGGAATGGTTAGCCGAAAACGGCCACGACGTTCGTGTAGTCACTGCACCTCCTTTCAATCCAGCTTCGAAAGTGGCCCCTGGCTATTCCGCATGGTGGTATCGGAGGGAAAGTCGCATTTACCCCTGTGCGGCAAACGTTTCCGAGCACGGCTCGAGCCCATCCGGGCGACCGCAGATGACGGCTTCTCATACGTCGGCAGGGGCGTCCCAAACTGCAACAGTGCCGACCGAGACTGGGATACTCATCTCGGAAGTGCGTTCGGGAAAAGAAACTAGACGCGCAGGCCGACTCTCTGTCGTTCGATGTCCACTTTGGGTTCCGCGCACTCCTTCTGCAGGGAAGCGTGTTTTGCACCTCGCGAGTTTTGCATTCGTCAGCTTCTGGACAATGTTGCGTCAAGTGCCTTGGAAGCCTGAGGTTGTACTGGTTGTCGAACCGACCCTGTTCTGCGCACCTAACGCTTGGCTCACGGCGCGCCTGTCGGGGGCAAAGATCTGGCTTCATGTCCAAGACTTCGAGGTTGACGCCGCTTTCGAACTCGGACTGTTGAATTCTTCGGCCCTTTGGCGGATGGTCGGCTGGCTGGAACAAAAGTGCATGCAGAGTTTCGATCGCGTTTCGACGATTTCGGAGAAGATGTGGCTCCGCTTGGCTCAAAAAGGTGTTGAGCCATCTCGTTGCCTGCTGTTTCCTAACTGGGTGGACACCGGCGCCATTTTTCCTTTACAAAATCCCAGCCCCCTGCGAGCTGAATTGGGCATTCCCCGCGAGTCTGTGGTAGCGCTTTACTCGGGGACCATGGCCCACAAACAAGGACTCGAAGTGCTGGCAGAGGTTGTCCGCAGGCTGGTGTCACGAAGTGAATTGCAGTTCGTGTTTTGTGGGGATGGGCCAGTCAAGCCGATCTTGGCAAACCTGGAGGTAGAGACGAAGAACGTCCGTGTACTGCCCCTTCAACCGGCCGACCGGTTGAATGATTTGCTCAATCTTGCCGATATCCACTTGCTGCCGCAGCGTGCGAATGCCGCAGACTTGGTGATGCCGTCCAAACTGACGGGCATGCTGGCGAGCGGCCGCCCGGTAGTTGCCAGCGCGTCGGCTGGCACACAACTGGCCGAGGTTGTGGATGGCCGAGGCATCGTGGTGCCTCCCGGGGATGTTTCGGCATTTTCGTGGGCGATTGAACAACTGGCTAGCCATTGCGGGTTGCGCGAGAAACTGGGACGAAGTGCTCGCCTCTATGCAGTTTCCAAGTTGGAAAAGAAGGTCGTATTGCGACGATTCGAGCAAGACTTGCTCGAATTTGTGTACGGGTCGCCTGAATATCGGGCGTTACCGAATTAGGTTCTTCGTCGGTCCCTGGCTCTCGATTCCATTATTTGCAAGACGAGGCGATCAGCTAACATGAGTTGCCATTGTGGTCGGCCAGGGCGGCCAAACATTACTTATTCTTTGAGTACTGTGATAGTTCAACCGAGTCCGCTTCAGCAGTTGGTCTTTTCGTCCTGTTGGCACAGTCCGCTACGCCTAGCTTTGAAGCGTACCGTGGATGCCGTGGCCTCTGCCTCTTTGCTGCTGTTACTTTCGCCAATTCTCCTTCTTTTGGCCATTGCCGTCAAACTCAGTTCCCCGGGTCCCATACTATATCGATGGAAGGTCGTAGGTCAGTTTGGCCGGCCATTCGTGGGATACAAATTTCGCTCCATGGTGGCCAATGCGGACGTCCTCCGCGCGCAGTTGGCGCCTCTCAATGAAATGCGTGGGCCAGTCTTCAAGATGAGCATTGATCCGCGCGTTACTAGACTCGGATCTTGGATGCGCCGCTACAGCCTGGATGAACTGCCTCAGCTGTACAGCGTCCTCAAGGGTGACATGAGCCTGGTAGGCCCGCGCCCGCCTCTGCTTACCGAATACGCGCAATTTAGCGACTTCCACAAGCAGAAGCTTCTGGTAAAGCCAGGTATTACCTGCCTCTGGCAAGTTAGCGGTCGGAACCAAGTTAGCGACTTTGACGAATGGGTTAGGCTGGATATGGAGTACATTCGTAACTGGTCTCTCTATCTTGACTTGAAAATTCTGCTGCAAACGCTAAGAGAGGTTTTTGGTGCGTCTGGCAAGTAGCAGTTCTGGGATCGCGCTCTGCGCCTGTGTGCTGGTGTTGGGGACCGCGCCCAGGGAATGGAGTCTTCACTTCTTCAAGGAGTTCCTCTACTCATGCGAGTGCTCATAACGGGCGGTGCCGGTTTTATTGGATCTCACCTCGTTGACCGCTTCGTGCGGGATGGATTTCAGGTCCGCGTGCTGGACAATCTGGACCGCAGGGTTCATCCCCTTGGACGGCCTACGTATCTGCCGGCCGGCATCGAATTCATTGACGGCTGTGTAACCGACCGGGAGACTCTCTGGAAGGCTCTGCAGGGTGTTGACGTGGTGTCCCACCAGGCAGCCTACCAAGACTATATGCCGGACTTCTCTCGTTTTCTGAACGTAAACGCTGTAAGCACCGCGCTGATCTATGAACTCGTCGTACAGCACCGGCTTCCCGTCAGGAAGATTATTGTGGCCTCCTCACAGGCGGTATACGGCGAAGGACAGTACGAGTGCCCACAAGATGGTTTCCTTTTGCCGCAACCGCGGTCACAGCAACAACTCGCATCTGGGGATTGGGAGGTCAGCTGCCCTGGCTGTGGGCAGAAGGCAACCCCTCTTCCGCTTCAAGAAGAACACAACAACCCTTACAACCAGTACGCTGTTTCCAAGCTGGCAGGGGAAAAGACCGCGCTTGGTCTGGGCTGGTTGCACGGGATTCCCACTGTCGCGCTCCGCTATTCCATCACCCAGGGTGCGCGGCAATCGCTCTACAACCACTATTCTGGGGTATGCCGGATATTCTTCAGCCGCGCCATGCGTCGCCGTCCACTGATCATCTATGAAGACGGTCAACAGACCCGCGACTTCGTGCACGTGCAAGATGTTGTGGATGCCAACATGTTGGTCCTGGAGAAGGATGAAGCCAATTTTCAGAGCTTCAATGTCGGAAGTGGCAATCCGACAACCGTGCTCGATTACGCCGGCGCCGTTCTCCGCAAGGTGCCTTCTGCGGTGGACCTGCAGATTTCCGGGGAGTATCGCCGTGGGGACAATCGCCATAGTGTTTCCAGTATCCAGAAGCTAAGCCACCTGGGGTGGCGAGCCCGCCGGGACCTGTCCACAATCATGGACGACTTTCTCGCCTGGATTGAAAGCGTTGGTGGCGTGCCCGAACAAGTTTCCGATGCTGATGCACACATGCGGGACATGGGTGTGGTGCTAAGTGCCAGTTGAGTTCTCAACACCGCATCACCAGTTCAATCCATCTCAGGAAACCAGCATGACAGATACTTACGATGTCAACAGCTACTTTGGTTCTCTCGCGCTGACGGCGAAGAAACTTCAACTCGAAACCATCGACCAAGTCGGCAGAATCCTTCTGGATGCCTATCATACCGGTCGAATGGTCTTTCTCTTCGGCAACGGCGGCAGTGCAGCCCTGGCCTCGCACTTTGCCTGCGACCTCGGCAAGGGCACAGTGAATGGCACTCGAAAGCGCTTTCGGGTGCTGGCCCTGACGGACAACGTTCCCCTGATGACCGCTTGGGCCAACGACTCTAGCTATGAGGACATCTTTGCGGAACAACTGGTCAACCTGGTTCGCCCGAACGACGTCGCCTTCGCTATCAGCGGAAGCGGGAATTCACCAAATGTCCTCCACGCTTTGAGAGTCGCTCGTGAAGCAGGCGCAATTACGGTGGGACTCGGTGGCTTCCAAGGCGGCAAGATGAAGGAACTCTGTGATGTGTGCATGATCGTGCCCTCTGACAATATGCAGATCATCGAAGATTTGCATATGTGTACGGCGCATGCTCTCTTCACCTCGATACGGCAAAAGATTTGTCATGCCGCTGGAGCAGTTGCTTGATTTCCCACAGGGTAGGTAGAATCTCCTTCACCCGAATATCATGAAGCCACGACACCTGCATCACTGGATACTGCTGGCGGATCTGTGCTGGGCAATCGTTGCCTTACTTTGCGCCACGGTGCTGCGCTATGGCATAACCTGGGATTCCACGGATCGCATTTCGGCTTTCCGTTTGTTGCCTTTTCTCATGGCCACCTGGATTCTCTGGACTATTCTCTCTACCTGGATGAAGCTGGACTGTTTCAGCGGGGGCTGGCGTCTCGCCGCTGTCATGTCGCAAGTCCTTCTTGCAGTGTGCTCATTGATGGGTCTGCTGCTCGGAGCAGGCTACCTGGCCCGGCAGTTCGTGTCTCGGCTGGCGTTGAGCTACTTAGGAGTACTGCTGTACCTTGGTTTCGTGGGCATTCGCTATGCTGCCCGTCAGACGCTGCGGGCACGATATCTCGCTGGCGACGTGCGAAAGGTCGCGATTGTCGGAACCGGAAGGGTAGCCCGAGAGCTAGCGACTAAGATTGAGCGCCATCCGGAGATGCTGTGTAAGGTGGTTGGCTTTCTTTTCCCGGAAGACGACGGTATACAAGTGAACCTGTTGCCGGCGAGCGACAGCACGACCGTGCCGACCTTGGGGGTAGTGAACCTCCTTCGCGCGCAGCAAATTGATGAGTTGATACTGGCTTTAGCGAAACCAGCATGGCCCGAGATTCTCAACCTGACCGGGCAATGCCGCGAACACGGAATTAATGTCAGTTTTGTGCCAGACCCCTACGAGTTATATCTTTCGAAGCTGGACCTGTATGATCTCGACGGACTTCCCTTGCTACAATTGCAGGATCCAACCAACTCCTATGCCTTTTGGAGATCCTGGAAGCGGGGAACGGATATCATACTAAGCTCGCTCTTGCTGGTCATCACGGCGCCTGTCTTGGTGCCTGCACTCATCGGGCTTCGCTGGATCAAGGGTAGGGCGCTGCGAGAGGAGCTGCGTTGCGGCCAGCATGGGAAGCCGTTTCCCATGTTGCGGCTCAATGTGGATCGTCCGGCCAGAGATGCATCCAGATTCGCGCGCGCCCTGGAGAAGCTCAGCCTGACGGAATTGCCGCAGCTCTGGAACGTGATGCGTGGGGAAATGGCCCTGGTTGGACCGCGTCCCGAATCTCAGCAGCGAGTGCGGTGCTACTCCGAATGGCAGCGGCAGCGCCTCATTGTAAAACCTGGCATCACCGGACTCGCACAAGTGCACGGACTGCGCGAGGACAACTCTTCCGAGGAGAAAGCGCGTTTTGACCTTCAGTATCTCTTGAATCCTTCGCCGCTCACCGACGTTTCTCTGTTGCTGCAAACCATGTGGACTTTGTGCATCCGGCTCGTGCGTCACTCCCGGCTAGCTCCCTCTGGCGCCGCGGGTGTTACAACGGAACCGCCATTTGGCGAATTCCCATCGACGTTCATTCAGGAGACCTTCCAAGGTGTTCATCGTTCGCAGTCCAGTGCGGATTAGTTTCGCAGGCGGAGGTACTGATCTCCCTGCCTACTATCAACAGTTCGGTGGCGCTGTGCTAAGTGCAGCCATTAACAAGTATTTCTACACAATTCTTGGCAAGCGCACCGATGGCCGCATCCAAGTGATTTCTTCGGACCTGCGCATTTTCGAAAACTGGTCAGACGTTGCGACGATGGAAATAAAGGGCAGCGGACTCGAGATCCCCCTGGCTACTCTGAAGGACTTGGGACGTAACATCTCAGTCGATCTTTTCTTGGCCTCGGAAATTCCGCCAGGTACAGGCTTGGGTTCTTCCGCGAGTGTCTGCGTTAATATTCTGAAAACCCTGACATCCTACTTGCGCATGCCCATTTCCATGTACGAACTTGCCGAGCGCGCTTTCACAATCGCGCGCAGCACGTTGGGACACCATGTGGGCAAGCAGGACGAATATGCTGCTGCCTTTGGAGGATTGAACTTTATTACGTTCGGCCGCGACGGTTCCACACAGGTCGAGCCCCTGGACCTAGACCCGGAGGTCTTGCGTCAACTTCAGGCTAATCTTCGGCTTTTCTTTACTGGTTCGTCGCACCACTCCTGGTCAATCCTGGAGGAGCAGGAGAAATCCACTCTCACGAAGGCAGGTTCCACGGTTGATGCTTTGCATGAGGTGCGCTCACTGGCCGAGCGTATGCGGGAATCGTTGCTCAAGGGCAGCTTATCCAACTTCGGGGAGTTGCTGGATGAAGCTTGGCATGCCAAGAAGAGGGTTTCCAGCAGAATCTCCAATCCGCGCATAGACCAGCTCTACGCTCTAGCTCGGCGCCATGGCGCCTCTGGTGGCAAGATCACCGGTGCCGGCGGAGGTGGGTTCCTGTTGCTCTATTGCGAGCCGTCGTGCCACGAAGCCGTGCGCAGCGCAATGGCCGCCGAAGGTATCCACGAAATGACTCTGGGCTTCGATTTCCAGGGAGCACAGGTCATCGTCAACGATCCTTATATCGACAGCGATGAGCAGGGGGGCTCGCGTTGGACTTTCGTTCCCGTCGGTTCCACGGAGATCGCACTTTGAGCTTTTCATCAATCGGCGGCCAACAGTCCGCGAGGATCCGGTGAAGGCCTTTCTGCTCGCGGCCGGACACGGCACCCGATTGCGACCGTTGACGGATAACCTTCCTAAGTGTCTGGTACCGGTTCGAGGTGTCCCCATCCTGGGCATCTGGTTGGAGCTCTGCCGCCGTTTCGGCATTGACGAGGTTTTAGTCAATCTTCATTCTCACTCCGAGATGGTCCAGGAGTATGTCAGGAACAATAGCACTGGCGTGAGAGTTCACTTGTCAAACGAGCCAGTTCTTTTGGGCAGTGCCGGGACTCTCCGCGCTAACCGCAATTGGGTGGATGGGGAACCGTGTTTCTGGGTTTTCTATGCGGACGTGCTGACCACGGCGAACCTGACGCGAATGCTTGAGTTTCACCGGTCTCGAAAGCCGGCAGCCACACTCGGGCTGTACCAGGTTCCTGACCCCCGGCGTTGCGGGGTAGTCCAATTCGATCAAGCAGGCGTTGTTCAGGAGTTCTTTGAAAAGCCGGATATGCCCTCGAGCCCCTGGGCTTTTTCCGGACTAATGATCGGCACTCCTGAATTCCTTGACGCCATTCCCTGCTCCCAACACGCAGATCTCGGCTTCGATGTCCTGCCTCGTCTCGTGGGTCAAATGTTGGCCTATCCACTTTCCGAGTATCTTCTGGACATAGGGACGATGGAAAATTATCTCGCAGCCCAGACCAGCTGGCCTGGGGCTTTGGAGGAGCGCGACAGACTCTATGCTGCAAGCAGTCATTTTTGACATGGACGGGGTGATTATTGATAGCCACCCTATCCACCGACAGGCATGGCAGAGATTTTTGCTCACCCTGGGTAAACATGTCTCGGAGACGGACCTGGACTGCATCCTGGAAGGCTGGAAGCGGGAAGACATACTGCGCCATTTCCTCGGCGACCTTTCGCAGGCTCAGGTTCTGGAGTACGGGAACCGGAAGGATGAATTTTTCCAACAGGTTGGAATGCCTGTAAAACCCGTCCTGGGTTTGCGCGAATTTCTTGATCATCTCGAACTCTTGGGTGTTCCCAAAGCGGTTGCCACGTCGGCCAGCGAGAGACGCACTCGTTTCACTTTGGATCGCCTACAACTCACTCGACACTTCGCTGCCATTGTCACCGCCAACGACGTCATCAAGGGAAAGCCAGACCCCGCGGTTTACAATCAGGCCGCTGAACAGATGGGGGTCGCTCCTGAGAATGTGGTAGTGATCGAGGATTCGGTTTCAGGGGTTAAGGCTGCCAGATCTGCCGGCATGAAGTGTCTGGGCGTCGCCTGCAATTCTCGGTGCCAGGTTCTCCGGCAGGCAGGCGCCAATAATGTTATCCCAGATTTCATCGGCTTAACTCTAGACCGCCTGGAGCTGCTCCTGATCTCGGCCGGGGTTGATGCCAAGGGCGAAGGTCAGGGCGCGTTGGAGTGCAATTGAGAGCAGCCTGACTTAGCAGGTCATCGCACCACCCACCCCGTTCAATCGAGTTCACGCAAAGGAAACCGCCCTCAAGCTTGGGCGGTTTTGTCGCATCTGGGCTTTTTATCACTGTTTCCTGGTCAAACAGCACCTTCTAGTGACTGCGGAATTCAAGACGCGTGAGCATGAAAGTCAGCCGCATCATTTCAATCACTCTGACGGTTTAACGGAAGGTGCTAGTATTCTGCCAATTAAGAAAGCGCAATTGAGATCTCATCGTGTGCACGGTATTCGGTCCCTACGCTGTGGAGGATTGGCAACCGGAACACCAAGCGGATCCTGCGATGGGTTAGTATCTGTTGGTCTCCTTGATCTGAAGACTTTGATCAATATGATGCCGATGTTTAAATAGAAACCAAAATGCTTGCAATTCTTGCCGACCCACAATCTGGCAACGTCGGAGCCTTCGAAATCCCAATTCCCGAACTTCGAGCCGGTGGGGTGATGGTTCGTACCGCCTTCTCCGCCATCAGTGCGGGAACGGAGCGGACCACGATTGAGACCGGGAAGAAGTCTCTCTTAGCCAAAGCTCTTGCCCGACCCGACCTGGTAAAGCAGGTGATAGATTTCGCTAAAGCCAATGGCGCGAAAGCTGCCTACCAAAAGGTGCAGAGCCGGTTAGAGAGCAGCTCTTGTCTAGGCTACAGTTGTGCCGGCACTGTCTTGGCGGTGGGGAGCGAGGTCACGGAGTTTCGACCGGGAGATCGTGTCGCATGTGCAGGAGTAGGTTATGCGACACATAGTGAAGTCAATTTCGTCCCGCGCAATCTTGTTGCAAAGGTTCCGGGTTCCGTGTCGCTCGAAGCAGCCTCTCTGACAACCATTGGTGCAATCGCAATCCAAGGGCTCCGGCAGGCCCAAGTGACCTTTGGCGAAACCCTGGTCGTGATTGGCGCCGGTTTGGTGGGTGTTCTGACCATTCAACTAGCACGAGCGGCTGGATGCCGAGTTATCGCAATCGATGCGAAGCCTTCGCGGGCAGAACGGGCATTGGAATTTGGCGCCTGCCTGGGGTTGACCACTTCCGACGCACTGCTGTTTCACCAGATCACGGAGCTTACGAAGTATGGCGCGGACGCTGTCATCATTGCTGCTGGTTCGAGTTCAGTCGAGCCAGTCGAGTTAGGGGCCAGAGTGCTCCGTGATCGGGGTCGTATTGTCGTTCTCGGCACGGTTCCCCTAGGAGTGTCTCGTGACCTTATGTACAAGAAAGAGCTCTCCCTGGTTCTTTCGCGTTCCTATGGACCTGGTCGATACGATCCAAACTACGAAGACCGCGGACATGACTATCCCATTGGCTACGTGCGTTGGACCGAGCAACGTAATATGGAAGCCTTCCTGGAGTTTCTCGCGTCGGGGGTTGTTCGGGTGGACCCTCTCCTGCGTCTTCGGTACCGGATCGAGCAGGGTGCAAGAGCCTATTCTGACCTACGGAACTCCGACGCCTACACTGCCATCATTGAATACGATTTCCGGCCGGTGCCTCAGGTTGTGAGACCGATTTCTCCTGCACCGCCAGCGAAATCGGGGGATTTACGAATCGGATGTATTGGCGCGGGTTCATTCGCTCGAAGCATCATCTTTCCTCAGCTGCAAACCCTGAAAGGTGTGCGACTCCAGGCCGTGGCCACCGCTTCGGGGGTTTCGGCCTTTTCAGCGAAGAAGACTTTTCATTTTCGCCAAGCACAGCAGCCAACGGAATTGCTCGATTCACCGAATGTCGATGCCATTTTCGTTCTCTCCCATCACGATAGTCATGCAGCTTATGTTCTGTCGGCCCTGGCAAAACAAAAACCGGTATTCGTCGAAAAGCCCCTCGCCGTTTGCCGAGAGGACCTTGATTCCATCTGCGAGAGCTATCAAACACAGCTGGATCAGGGGCGATCACCATTTGTAATGGTAGGGTTTAACCGCCGTTTTTCCCCCGCATCGGAAAAGATCAGCGAGTTTTTCGCCGGGCGTCGAGAACCCATTGTGGTGCAGGTTCGCGTGAATGCTGGTTATTTGCTCCCCGAGCATTGGACACAGCAAGGTCGGAACGGGGGCCGAATCGTCGGCGAGGTGTGTCATTTCCTCGATTGGGCTCGATGGGTTGTGGGTACCAAGATTGTCAGCGTGTATGCCAATGCCATTCCGGACGGAGGGCGTTACCACCAGGATAACGTGGTCATCATCGTTTCCTTTGCTGATGGTTCGGTCGCGAACATTCTCTATCTCGCAAATGGAGACAAGTCGTTGCCAAAAGAATTTTATGAAGTATTCTGCGAAGGCTCGGTGGCGCGACTTGATGATTGTCGGTCGCTTGAACTTCTCCGCCGCGGGAAAAGCCGCCACTTCAAGTCTGGCGGGGACAAGGGACACGGGAGAGAACTTGAGCTCACGGTAAGTGCTATTCGCGAAGGGCAGCCCGCTCCAATTCCGTTCGAAGAATTGATAGAGGTTACAGAGGCAAGCTTTGCCGTAATCGAATCTCTAAGACACGGATTGCCGGTCAACCTCAAAACCTATCCCCTGACTCAGGAACCCAGAAGTGGAGCCAGTGAAGCGATTGAGCTTCACGAACGCCACGGCACTTAGTAACAGAACGGATCTCTCATGTGCGGCATAGTCGGCGCTCTCGCCTTTGAAAGTGGTAATTTTCGGGTGAGCGAGCGATACATCACCCAAATGCGGGATGCCATGG
Source organism: Terriglobia bacterium (assembly GCA_041494805.1). GTDB lineage: Bacteria > Acidobacteriota > Terriglobia > Terriglobales > Acidobacteriaceae > JBGQBN01. Next base: position 28,182 of record JBGQBN010000005.1, read on the forward strand.
TCCACCGCGGGCCGGATGGCGCGGGCGTCTGGATTTCCGCGGACGGTCGAGTCGGACTGGGGCACCGCCGCCTCTCCATCATTGACTTGTCTGCAGCGGCCGACCAGCCCATGTGTAACGAAGACGGCTCGCTTTGGGTTGTATTGAACGGCGAAATCTATAACCACGCAGAGGTCCGAGCAGAGCTGGAGCAACTCGGGGGACATCAGTGGAAGACGGATCATTCCGATACAGAGGTGATCCTGCATGGGTTTGAGCAGTGGGGCATCGACTGCCTCCAGAAATTTCGCGGCATGTTCGCGATCGGTCTTTGGGACGCCAGGAGCCGCGAACTCTGGCTGGTTCGCGACCGCATTGGAATCAAGCCTCTGTATTACAGCGTTCATCATGGCCGGATCACCTTCGCCTCGGAGATCAAGGCCCTTTTGCAGGACCCACAACAGGAGCGCTCGGTAGACGAAGAGGGGTTTTACCATTTCCTTTCGTTCCTCGCTACGCCAGCCCCCCAAACCTTGTTCCGCGGCATCCGCAAACTTCCCGGAGGCACCTGGCTTCGAGTTCGCTACGACGGGAGGATGGACGAACACCGCTACTGGGATGCTTGGGACCATAGCGAGCCGCTGACCGGCTGCTCGGAAGAAGACATAGCCCAACGGATCCGCGAAGAACTTCGCACATCGGTGAAGTTGCGTAAGGTCAGTGACGTACCGGTCGGAGTCTTTCTCTCCGGAGGGATCGATTCCAGCGTCAACGCGGCATTGTTCTCCGAAGAGCACCCGGGTCCGATTCAAACGTTCTCCATCGGCTACGATGGCGAATACCGGAGCTATCCTAACGAACTGCAATACGCCCGCCAGATGACAAAGCACATTGGCTCCGATCATCACGAGCGGATTCTTACTCAGCAGGACCTGATTGACTTCCTGCCTGAAATGGTTCGGCTGCAGGATGAACCAATCGCCGATCCGGTATGCGTGCCGGTGTACTACGTGTCCAAACTGGCGCGGGAGCACGGCGTCATCGTCTGCCAAGTCGGAGAAGGCTCCGACGAATTGTTCTGCGGTTATCCGGCATGGCGCGTGAGTCTTCAGTTGCAGCGTTACGGCAACCTTCCGTTCCCCGCCCTGCTGAAGCGGTTTGGTTTAAAGGGGCTGGAGCTTTTGGGTCAACAGGATGGGCTTCCCTACGAATTCTTGCGACGAAATGCCGACGGCATCCCGATTTTTTGGGGTGGGGCAGAAGCATTCACCGAGACACATAAGCGCAGACTCCTTTCCCCCAGGCTCCGTAAGCAACTGGAAGGACTCAGCTCCTGGGATGCTCTGAAGCCCATTCGGCGGCGCTTTCTGGAAGGAGCTTGGGAAAAGTCGGACCTCGGCTGGATGAGCTACCTCGACTTGAACCTACGCCTCCCCGAACTTTTGCTGATGCGAGTGGACAAGATGAGCATGGGCGTGAGCCTGGAAGCGCGTGTTCCCTTCCTCGATCACAAGTTCGTCGAATTGGCGTTGAGTATCCCGGCTGCAATTAAGACTCGCAACGGCGTGCTGAAATACATTTTGAAGAAATCTGTACGCGGACTGATTCCAGACGAACTCATCGACCGCCGGAAGCAGGGCTTTGGTGTCCCCGTCCACGAGTGGTTCGCCGATCGATTGGGCGACTTCACTCGCCGGGAGTTACGTCAATTCTGCCAGGAGACTGATTTCTTTGATCCCGCAGAGGTCACCCGCGTGTTGGACCATGATCGTAAGAGAGCGTGGTACCTATTGAACTTCGCGCTTTGGTGGAAGGAATACATCTCCAGCGTTCAGACGGAACCACTCGCCAAGGCGGTTTAGATCCAAGCTGTCGATGACGATGGGTCTCTGGAAACCCTGCAATGTCGCAAGACAGCTCAGTCCTTCATTATATTAACTATGCCGCTCGAGGCCGCTGAGTTGGATAAGTGCACTACCCAAACTCCCGCATGCGTAGAAAGATGGACGCGGGGAAATGACCTGAGTTCCCAAGGTACAACTTTGCGTTTGTGCGATTGGGGACGAGCCCGCCAGGAAGTTCGAGGGGGCGATATTCAGGGAAAACCTGTCGCAAAACGTCCGGCTTTTTATGGTGCAGGTGGCTCATGCAAAACAGCACTTCAACTCTTTGGTTGTGGATTAGGAAAACATGGAGCAAAGCAGTCTCTTGCCAGTCGAAAAAGGAGTGGAGTATGTCAGGCCGGTAATCATAGGGTAGATAAACGTCGTGAAGGTGAACGAGAACGCCCGAATTTAGCCTGGGGAGTATCTCAAGGATCAGGAAGGTCACGTCAGAACCAGTCTTCACTGCGTGGGACGAATCGATAAACAACAAGTCGCCACTATCCAGGGCCTGGAAGACATTGTGCTCCACCGTCTGCACAGGCTGAGCAATGAGTTTCACAGGCGCGCGCCGTAGTTGGTCCGACGGATAGGGCTCGATTGAGGTTATCAGGCAATCTCTGGAGCTCTCCTTTTCGTTCAACCGCACTGCCGCCAACATGCAGTGCGTAGTCACTCCAGCTCCGACCTCAACGATTTGTCGTGGCTTGAAGTACCGAATGAAACCATGGAGTGCCTGTGCTTCAATGTAGCCGAAGCCGGGACCCCATCCCGCAGCTACACCCGTCAAATAGGTGTGGTTGCCTCTGAATTCCGCTTCCGAACGCTGACAGATCTCGATCAGGTTCCGACATTGTTCGTCCAAGTCAAGTTGGACGCCGCCTAAGGACGATTCCCGGGCCCAAATCGATCGGGTCTTGGACAACTCATTGATGTTAGGAACGGGAGAATAGTAGTGGTCGGGTATCACCGAAATCTTGAGGTGCAATAGCGACTTGTGGATGGACAGCGCTCCGTCCTTGAGCCATTCTTTGAATCTTCGCGTCATTATGTCCATTTCAGAATGTCATGCTGGCCGCACTTGGCGCGTGAGCTTAGCATGATTTCATCAACAGCACAAAGAAAGTGGTCCGGCAGTGACACTCCTGGAAACCAATCGGCGGCGAGCCGCCCCGGTGGCCCGCCCTAAACCAAAGTGGAACTGACAAAAGAGGTAGCCCCCTAGGCAAACACGCGCTCGCTGACGTTCACGGACGGTTCGACGGATCGTATTCCCTCGCCCATGCGGGGCCGAAGATATTCGGAATGATAACGTTTCCAAATGAGGGCATGAACACGTCCAAGCCGTATTGAGGACCTACGGATATTCCGGTACTATCTCCAGCTCAGCCGATCAAAGTATTGTTGGTTATTGTCAGGTTCGTAGAACCTCGAACTAAGATACCGACCGCGTTGCCGCTGCTGTTCACGAAATCAACTGTGTTGTTCGTCACCGCTCCGTCGTGCACCCCATAGAGTACATACACGCCAGAATTGACGCTCGAGGAAACAACGTTTCCATCTGCTTGCAAGAACGCCGTCCCAAAATCCAGACCGAAACCGGCATCATCTCCAGAACTGAAACGATTGTTGCTTAGCTCTAAGTCCACACTGGCACCGAATTCATTAGTACGTTTCCCGCTGCTGCCAGAAGAATTTTGTATTGTCACACCTTGCGCGATGTAGCTGTAGAGAGCTTGACCATTCTCGTCCTGCACTGAAACATCATCGATCGTCACATTCTGGGAACCAAACACCGAGATTCCGGGCGCACCGGTTCCGGAGTCCGGAACGAGCAACGTGAAGTTGCGGAATTCAACGTCGCTTACCAGTGCAGGAACTTTGTAGAATGCCAGCCCTCCATTCGCCGGCTCCCACGGGTGAGTGTTGGGAAACGTCGTACGAAATGGCGCAGTTACGTTAACCCGGGGGCCCGCTACACTTGCGACCTGCGCCCAATCGACAACTACGATCTCCGCTACCGTATTATCTTTTTCGTTTACTATCAGCCAATCTCCAGGGATAAGATCTGACGTGTCACCAGAGGCTGTAAACGAAACGTCCCCCCCGCGATGGCGTTTGCGATTTGTCGGCGCGGAGTATCTGCTACGTCGCATGGAGTAGTAAACGCGCGGTCGTTCACGCAATGAGCGATCGGGCCGCTGGGCTTGAAGACAAACACCGTCTGCGGGCCCGCTCCTTCAATTACTGTCCCGCTCTTTCTTACAACTATAGTCTTGCTGAATGTATAAGTGCCGGCAGCGAACCTGACGGTTCCACCCGCATCAACTGCGGCTTGGACGTCAATGGCCGTCGCTTGATCTGTCCCATCCCCACCACATCCAGCCAGCAAAAGGAGGACTACGATCAACAGAACTAGGGGCACTACTCTACGCCTTTTCGCGAGAGCCGCAAATCCAGAAAGGCTATAGCGAGCTTGGTCTTCGGTCATCAATTCATCCCTGCCAAACCCATCTAACGAAGTGGACGAGCGCGGCCAAGGTCGACAAGAACATCCCCAAGATGAACGCGCCCCGGACGAGCCACGCGCCGATACATTCGCCGTCTGTGTTGACTAAGAGTTGTGCCAACTAGAAGCCAACGATTAGGAATGGCCACACCCACCATGAAAAATTGGACAAAGCTATTGCCATTGGCCGCGAATTATACCCCTTCGCAACGCCTGGCCGCCCATTGGCCCATTCAGAATTGTAGAATGCATCGCGTCTTGGAACAATACCAGAACCAAGCATCAGTTCGAGGGAGGAGGTTGATTGTGGGCTGGTGCTCATCGGGATTGGCCCTAGGCAATGGATGGCCGGGTTGTTGGCAAAAAATCGCCATTACACCAGCAATCCCGGTCTGTCGCAAACTATCCCAAGCGCTGCTGAAATCTGCTTCATGCTCGAATTAAAGACTGCGGACCCTGTCCTTTTGTCGTCCGCCCATGGGTCGAAATCGCCCTTTGTGGCCTATCCAGCCCAAACAACCACGAAGTTAAGTCTTTCGGTAAGTGGTCGTGGAGTTGGGGCCCAACAAGAAAAGGCTGGACGTTCGGGCCAGGATTGAACCCACGGATGAAGTCTTGCAGATCTCTCCAGCTCAAGGCAGTCGAGGATTCAGCGAGTCAGTTGGTTATGGATAGCCCTGTGACAAGGAGCGCACAGGGTTACCAGATTCTGCTCCGAATCATCCCCTGAACGGCTGCGGAAGCAAAGATGATGTACTTCGAGGTTCGATCTGCGACCACATCCTTGGCATCGCCATCCATCGCGCTGAAGTATCCGTTGGCGTAGGTCTTTGTAGGCGTCAGGGTCCAGTTGCACCCGAACACGCCTTGGTCCAACTCGCTTCATGAAGACGTTTGATTCACTATTGCCATGAATGACCGCCTCTGCGGATCAGGCAAGAACTTGAGGAGCCTCGAGATGGATTTCAGCACCAGCTCGGGGTTCGCGTTGTCTAGGTTTGCTCCTGCCAGAAAGTCCGCACAGATCATCTCCAGACAGTACCCACGAGATTTGTCTGTGCCCAGCATCAGAGCGGCCGTCTCGATGGCCTGTTCGATGACCGGGATCTGGCTCTTGTACAGCTTGAAGTAGATAATTTCCCACGGCTCCGTTTCCCGGCCCGTCAACTCCCTTTCAACCTCATGCTTAAACTGCTCCTTGGGCATCGCTCGAGCTTTATGCAACCAGGTTGCACAATCGAACGCCTGTCCATCCCTGCGTGCCAGCTTCGCCAGTTCCACGCCCTTGGTCCATCCAACTTCCTTTAGCTCTCGCCTTGCCTGCGGCGGAAGGTGTTCATGAATAGACATCAGGTAATAGGCCTTACGCCTCGACTCCGGGAAACGCCTTTCCAAGAATTCATCGAAGGACCTCACTTTCTCCATCCGCCAGTACTGTCCCGCTCGAACTTCACACAGATAGCGACCGAGTTCGACGAATCGGGTGTCCTTTTCCGTTTCGTTCCGTTTCTCCCAAGCCAGGATCTCGTCAATCTTCGTCAAGACGAACAGTGCCCGCTTGCGATTGAGCTCAGGCGGCATCGGTGGGTTCCTAGCAAGCAAGCTCGTCAAGCCAATCAAAATTTTCTGCTCCTGGCCGCCGCACGAGAGCGACCTCGACCGACTCCTGCTTCCCCAAGCAAAGTCCGGTATACGGGCAGGTGCTGCAGGGGTTCTGAGGGAAGCGAATTCCACTGTGGGGCAGGAACTGGGCAGACTCAATTCGCCGGATAGTGTCTTCGACCAACTGGCTGAACTCTTGGCGCTGCTCTTCGCTGATCGTGGTGCGCAGATACTGAACCTCTACCAGGCGCTTGCGGACGAACACCACCTGTGCGACGTCGGCAATCCCCGTAATCCAGGAGTAGCAGACCAGTTGTGGATCGAGAGCAAGGATGCCATCTGGTTGCTCCGGATAGCGGCTGGAAGTAGTCTTCCATTCGAGCAAGCAGCCGCTCCCATCCAGTTGTCCGATGGCATCGATATAGGCTACGAAATCATTCTTGTCGGAGACTGGCCGCTGCAACTTGATCTGCAGATTGCGGCGTGGCTGGCGAATGCGAACGCGGTCGTCCTGACAGAATCGGTCCAAGAGTTGGATCCCTTGGTGCAACATGCGGTCCCAGGTATCGCTGTTTGAGTACCGCAAACCCTGGTCCTGGCAGGCAGCCCATTCGCGGAACAGGACGGCTGCCGGGTCTTCACGGAGAAAGTAGGCAGCCAGGGCCTTTTCGAAGGCTCGTCCAAAGAGCATAGCGGCCCGGGTGTCTTTCTCCTGCCAGCCATCGAGGTAACGATGTCGATAGCGACGGGGGCAGGTCAGGTACTGGCTGATCTGAGTGTAGCTGTAGGTCATCAGGATACCTCCGACCCGGTGACACTAGTGGGGAAGGTGGTCGGCAGTTCTCGCGAAGCCGTCGAAATTGAGCAGGGACGTGCCACTTACGACAGCGTGGCTGATCTTGACCACGCCATGAAGTCCGACGAGGACCTTCTCGTCGATCTCATCTCGCCCCAGTGATTCGGTGTCGTAACCGAAGTCGCGGAGGAACCAGCTGAGCTTCCAAAGAGCTTTTTGGGTGCAGTAGAGACGGCCAGTAATGGAGTGTCCGGCCATTTGCCGTGGCTCTAGGACGGCAAAGCGGAGGACGTAGTAGGGTTTGTGTACGTGCCAGCGATACTGGGCGCGATCCACCCGGACCAGGAAGATGCCATCCTGGATCTCGTCCGCCGCAGAACGATCGGCTTCGTGCAAACCATGGATTAGCCGCCTCATGCTGCACCTTCCTTCGTCCCGAGATAGCTGTTGAGTTGGCACAGTAGGGCATTGCGGTCTTTCTCGGCCCAGTCGGCCAGGCGCTCTACGAAATTTTCGACCTGCGCGCGCGTAGCTTCGCGGAGGGTTTTGACACCGCTGAAATCGGCGGCATAGGCCTTGACCAAAGTCGGATCCAGCTGATGCTGTCGAATGATCTGACAGAGGTGGTCACGCACGGTACGTCCTCCATAGTTTCTATTCGCAGGCTGGACGGGCAGTCTTGTTTGCTCGCCCGAGGGCGGAGACGTTTGGGCGAAGGTGCCAATTTCCTCGACCGAGCAGATGCCGATGCCGTAGGCCTTCCGGAGAGCGCGGTTTACAGCTCGTGTTTCTGCGATTCGGAGTTCAGCTCCGTGGACTAAGGGGGAGACGTTAGACGGGTCTGCATCGCCGTACCCGACGAAGCTCTCCGCTTCCGACTTCAGCACTGTGGCCCTGAACACCCAGCGCCCATGAGCGGGGTCGGAAGCGACTTCTGCTAATTCTGTGGTTATCCCACAGCAATGCTTTCGCAGTGCCACTCCCAGCAGCCCTGAATGAGTGACGTACCACCTCCCGTCCAGTATCATCAAGTCACCATTCAAGACGGACAAGTGGAGCTTGCGACTCATCTCACGAAGAAGGGATAGTTGCAATTGGGGGACGTGGGAGTAAAGTTTCTTGACTGCGCGAAGGTTCTGACGTTATTAGGTTTTGGAGAGGTTTTTTTCTCGATTCTTGCATTCGAACGTCCTCGCTTTGGCTGTGATATCTTAATGATATCATTTAGATATCAGCATGTCAAGGAGACGCGGATGCGTAGGCTCGTCTAAATGGAAGAATCCAGGGTGGCGGTACTAATCAGAATCAAGCGAAGTCTTAAGGCGCGACTTGTCCAATTGGCAGAACGCGAGCACCGCTCACTGAATCAGCAGGTAGAGTTTATCCTCGAGCATTCTCTATCCGATACATCCAGCAAGCAGCCGAACGAGCCGCAGAGCCGCAAACGGATAAAGGGTAGTTCCTAACGGAATTCCTTGCTCCGCTCCCGTCCGCTTGCAGCGCTATAAGGCTCAATAGATTCTGTAGGTTACCGAGGTAACAAGAACCTTCCTCACTTACCTAAGATGCTAGAATCTGAGCCAAGCGCCGCAAGGCTTGGCAGGAGGGAAAACATGTCGGGGAAGCTCCCCAGTCTACGGAAACGATTGGTGAAAGCAGAGCATATGTTGGCCCACCTGGCGAAAGGAGAATCTGGGGCCAAATGTATCTGCCAGATGGTGACAGTGGCCTCACCCGATAGAACAGAGGAATTCGAGGCGGAGATGAATCGTACATGTCCAGTTCATGGATTCCGTCGGCTAGGCATGATAGTGCGAGTGGAATTTGTCGGGCGGGAGCGCAGGGTGGAGGAGAATGCCAACCTGGATCAATTGCTGGAGACATACAGGGCACGTCAATTCCCTACAAAGCCTCGTCTTTCGCAACTGCGCCAGGCTGCCATTAAGCTTAAACATGACTCCCAAGAACCTTGATTCGCGTTGTAAGGCTCAAGCAAAGAGCGGCAAGCGCTGCCGAGCCGCCACCACCGATGGCGGGCTGTGCTTCTTTCACGCCAATCCCAACAAGGCTTCTGAGCTGGGCCGGATCGGAGGAAGAAGCAAGCGCCAGGCTCCCCCAGAAAGTGCCGATCCATTGCCTAGATTGGACAGTGCTATTGCGGTGCGAGACACGGTGGCTCGGCTGTTCGCCGACATTTATTCGGGCAAGCTTCACCCCAGGATCGTTGCTGGCCTGGCACCGCTCATGAACCTTCAGCTGCGCGCGATCGAGACGACAGATCTGGAGCAACGAGTCGCAAAATTGGAGAAACTCTTGGCTGAGACCGAGGGAAAGAAAGACGAGGGCCCGCAATGACAAGCTTAGCAAGATCGGGGAAAACCATCAAAGCGTTGGTATGGTTCTATGTCGGACAAGCGGTTAGGCATGCGCCTATTGGTTACGGCTCTAGGCGCATCAATTACGGCTTGAGATGGCTTGAGCGATGTGATGGCTTGATAGCCATCGTGAGTGAACCTCGATCCCGCAGTGAGGTGGACCCCGATGCAGTGCGAAAAACAGCTAGCATCCTGCGATTCGGCGCCCGAGTCTAACCCGCTTGGCAAGTCCTGTGTTGCTTCACGACGGCCGAAGAGTGTCCGAGGTTAAACAAAAAGAGGAGACCAACTGGCGCATCAACTCAGATGTTGCCTTGGAGGACGGGATTGTATCCTTGCTCATCGGAACCAATGGTAGCCCAGGCTGATCTGCACCCCATTGAATTCTGGATTCTTATCCGCCAAATTGGCGTTTGAGACGTGAAAGTAATGCAATCCGACATCCCATGACCGTCGGTCCCGGCTGAATATTTGAATCCCCCCTCCGCCCCTGGTGGTGAAGTTAAAGCTCGAGGTATCCCCCGGCGGTAGATTCGACGTAGTAAATACGGCGCCGCCCGCCAGTTCGATGTACGGCACCACGCGAGCTGTGTGGTGGCTGGAGTTCCACCGCAATACAACCGGCTCAAAACCGCCGCCATATATAGTTTGGTTTTTCGCGTTCACAAATGCCGGGATCAGATTGAATCCGTACTCCAGGTTGCCACGTAACCAACCTTTACCGAGTTCGTTGGTGATCACTCTGCCGGCGAAAACTCCGGCAGTCCAAATTTGCGATTCTGTCAAAGAATCCCGGTTCTGTTCACCGGTTGCGCCGGCAATCCAAACGCTGACGTCCCATTTTCCATTGTCTACTGGTGGGAGGCGCTCCTGTGCAGGAGCCACGTGAGTGAGGAGCAGCAGAGTCAGACTAACCACTTGACGGGCTGCACCGAATCGAGCAATTGCGTTCATGATTTTCTCTTCAGTTCACTTGGTAAGCTTGTCAGGAAATGGGGTGATTACCAACTTCGGAACCCACTGACTTGTTCCGGCCAGCGTGGCTTCTCCGCCCGCACGGCAGTTGCCTTGTTAATCAAACAGTGACAGGCTGGGCCGCTCAATGATTCTGGGGACCAGCCCTGGTCTCGCCCGTGGAGATGGCCGTTTTCTTGGGACTGGAAAGATACATTTCGCCGGCATCCCGGGAAGCACGATACCAAGGCCGTTTTCCGTGGAGAATGTTGGCTGCGCTGCGAGCGGGGTTCAACGCGCAACGAGCGACGTCAATCAGGAACCGGTTACGTGTGGCGGCCTCCACACGGCGCCCAATGTGCTTATCCAGCAAATCCTCCGCCAACACCCAGCCCAGGCCACCCACAGGCGTCATGACGAGATTGACTTGTCCCACGCCAGTAAAGCAATTTTTCGACTTACACGGCCACGTCCCGTCGTGATTCCACGGCGGCCGCGTGTGTGTGCCGTATTTTTCGATCGTGACTTCACTGAGAGGCCCAATGTTCCATTGCGTGCTGTAAGCGGCATCCCACAGCGTGGCCTTAACACGACTCCACCAATATGCCTTGCTATTGGAGAATTCCAGTTTCTCGCCTTGAGGGTCATTCTGTATCTGAATGTAGCTCGTCACCGCTCCCTGGACAGGGTGGCCGATGTAGTTGTAGAGAAAGGGGTCGCCATCATTCCACCCGGAGCTGAACTGGGCCGAGAGCGACTGCTTGTAATCACGCCAATAGTGATTAAACGGTATGCCGTTTTCAGACACGACCCATCTGTAGTCCTCGTGCACAACATACGCCTGCTCGATCGAAAGTAGGGTGAACGATTCAAACAACGCTCGTTTCCAACGAAAACCCTGCTTTTGAATCGGCTTCGGAGCGAGGATGATTGCGCTAGCATTGAGATCGTTGTCGGTTGCGCCTAGCGCGGCGGCTTTCGAACCCTCTACGGGTACTGCACTGTGATCGAGAAGATTCGCGGCAAATGTGGTGTTTTCCCCGGAAGCGGTATTCTGCGCCGGTCCCATCCCAGTCAAGAGGGTGCAGTCTTCCAGTGTCTTCTTGATCAAATCACAGCGAAAGGACGGCAGCTGACCAAAGGTGATCGCGGGCAGAAGCAATACGCAAAGAAAAAATGTTCTGGAACGCATCCTGGCCAACCTTCGGCGTGGCGGTATGATGCAGTACCAGAAAACGGTTGTCAATTTTTTCCGCTTGGTGTCTCAGCCCACCTTGCGGCGCGCGTCTGCTTCTTTCTCCGCCACGACGCGCAGCAGAATGTCTCGCAGGGAAACCAAACCCTTTAAGTCCTTGCCGTCGGTGATGGGCAGGTGGCGGAAACCGAACTCACGCATCAGGAACAGGCAGTTTTCTACCGTCTCCTGCACGCTGACCGCCTTGGGATTGGCAGTCATTACCTCGGAAACTTTGGTGGTCCCGGGCATGCGGGCTCCCGCCACCACGCGGTTCATGATGTCCCGCTCGGAGAAGATACCCACCAGTTCCCCGTTGCGTAGAACGGGCAGCGCGCCAATATTGTGCTCCATCATGAAACGAGCCGCCTCCAGCACGGTTCGGTCGGCGTCAATGGAGTAGACTCGGCGGTCTTTCACCAGATCGTAGATCAGCGCCATGGGTGACTCCTTGAGATCAGTTTTCCAGTGGCCCGTTCCTGGGCTCGCACAAGGCCCAGCCAGGAGTGGCGAAGTGCAACACTTTACCACGTAGCCCACGGGTCGAGAAAGCCACTGCCACGGCAAACCCTGGGAGCATGACCCGGCGGCAAAATGGCCGCCTTTGCTGCTCGGTCACCCTCCTGCTACGGAAACGCTAGAAGCGGAACTGGGGGCCCAAGGTTACGCGAAGATTGCTGCGTGCAACGCCATCGTAGTAAAGCTCGTCTCCCAGCTCAAACCTCACCCCCCAGCGGCCTCGGAAGCCCTCGATGCCACCTGCCGGATACAGGGTATAGCTTCTGCCTCCCGAGGTAACCCGGCCCAAATCGCTCACAAAGTTGGCCGGTGGCAGGTTCGTGGCGTTGAAATTGACCCACCCGCCTTTGATTGTGAAGAAAGGGCGAAGCCGATCCGAACCGAAGCTAAATTTGGGGCCAACAAGCACATGAAAGGTTTTCAGGCGGGTGCTCACCGGGAGCGTGGCGGCGCCGGCGGTGAACGGGCTGCTGAAGTTCCGTGCGAAATCGCCCGCCAGCTCGACTTCGAGTTGGGCGCGGCTACCGAGATTGAGGCCGAACCGCCCTCCTGCACCCACAAGGTTGACTGGGGGGTCCGGCCGGCTCAGCCGGAAATACTCAGCGAACGCTCCAGCTTCGAAGTGTCCACTGCTGGAAGCCTGCGCCCTCAGCTCGGGCGTGGCAAGGCAGAAGGCCAACATGGCCAGTAGAAAAATACAGCGGGTCTCACAGATATTTCTGGAAGCCAACCTAGCTCTAAGGTAACGGTCAGAGCCACGCTTTGACACCGACCTTTTTATGAAACCAGCTTCAGTTCTACGTTTCATGCGCAGTCTTTCTCCTGCCGGTTGCCCGGGCACTCTACTATTCACTAGAGCCGCAACCGTGTGCAAGCGGCTTCTGCGCAAGAAACAAGAACAGCTGCCTGCAGGCGCTGCCGTCCCGGGTCGCGATTGCGGTCACAACCCTTTTAGGAGCGAAATTGCGGTCCGACGGACCGGGGCGATCGACGAAAGCCAGTGCTAAGTCTCCTGTTATCTGCTATCTTCTTGGCGTCGTGCCGCGAATGATCCAAGTTCTTCCGCGAGAAAAGAGGGCCGATGCCTGATGCCGCGCGTCCAGAGCCTTCCCGGCTGTATCGCTGGATGGTGTTGATCTTCGTCAGTCTGGCGATGTTTGGGAACTACTATGTGTACGACTGCATAGCCCCCATTGCCGACCTGCTGGCCAAACAGCTTGGCTTTTCCGACTCGAATATCGGACTACTGCAGGCGATCTACAGCATCCCCAATGTCTTGATGGTGCTGGTTGGAGGCTATGTCGTAGACCGCATCGGCACCCGCAAGGCGATTTTCATCTTTGGCACGCTATGCTTCATCGGCTCGGTCGTTACCGTGCTCTCAGGAACGCTGGCCGTAATGACGACCGGCCGATTGATCTTCGGGCTGGGCGCCGAATCGCTGATTGTGGCCGTGACCACGGCGGTGGCCAAGTGGTTCCGGGGCAAAGAGCTGAGCTTCGCCTTCGGCATCAACTTGATGATTGCCCGGGCCGGCTCCTGGCTGGCGCAGAACTCACCCACCTGGGCCCATTCCTCATACGACAACTGGCGGAGTCCCCTGCTGATCTCGGTCGGGTTTGGCAGCCTTTGCGTAGTGGGCGCAATTTTCTACTGGATCCTGGAATCGTATGCCGAGATGAAAATGCACCTGAAGCACCATGGCTCCACCGACAAGGTGGTTTTCAGCGACATTTACAAGTTCGGTGTTTCTTACTGGTATATTGTGGCGCTCTGCATCGTGTTCTATTCGGCCATTTTTCCTTTTGAGACCTTTGCCATCAAGTTCTTCATCCAGGCGCACGGCACCAGCCGCGAGCTGGGTGGGTTCCTGGTCAGTATCCTGACAGCGTTCACCATGTTTGGGACGCCGGTGTTCGGGCTGTTTGTGGATCGGTTGGGCAAACGGGCGCTGTTGATGATGCTCGGCTCCATGCTCTTGATTCCGGTCTACCTGATGATGGCGTACACCCACATCAGCCTGTATGTGCCCATGGCCATGATGGGGGTGGCGTTCTCCCTGATTCCGGCGGTGATGTGGCCGTCAGTGGCATACATCGTGGACCAGTCCAAGCTGGGCACGGCGTACGGACTCATGACCATGATCCAGAATATTGGCTTGGCGGGATTTAACCTGCTGGTTGGCTGGGCCAACGACCACGGCCATGCCAGTGCGTCCAATCCGGATGGCTACCACTTGGGCATGTGGATCTTCTCCATTCTGGGGCTCCTGGGGGTATTCTTCGCCTTCCTGTTGCGGCAGAGGGAAACTGGACCGCATGGGCACGGCTTGGAGACCATTACAACAGCCTCAGCGGTGGCTTAGGGCAGGCCGCGCCGGGACTTCCGGAGTAACCAGGCAGTCCTGCAGATAAACCACAGAGGATACAGAGGCCACGGAGGTTGACGGCCTTCGCCCTTGGCCGTTAGGCTTGCCTATAGGTCACTAAAGTCACCTCTGCAATGAGTCTTGGACAAGCTCAAGTGGGGCAATAGGTTCCCTCCTGTTCCAGTCCGGGAGGCAGGGGCCCCACGACCCGCAAGCAGTACAACGAAAAGATACTTATGCCGCATCTGACTGAGTGCGGCCGGAAAAGGCGACTTGACGGACGCGAGAAAACCACAGGGCGACAAGCTTTCCGAAGCAGCGGCCATTGAACGAGCCAAGCAGGGGGACGCGGAAGCCTTCGAGCTGCTGTACAACCTGCATAAGCGTCGCGTGTATTCGCTATGCCTGCGCATGACTGCCAACACGGCGGAAGCCGAAGATCTTACGCAGGAAGCTTTTCTGCAGTTGTTCCGCAAAATCGGCACCTTTCGCGGCGAATCCGCTTTTTCCACCTGGCTGCACCGGATGGCAGTGAACGTCGTCTTGATGCAGCTGCGCAAGAAGAGTCTACCGGTCGTTCCCCTAGAGGAAACGCTGGAGACCGAGGAGGAGTCGCCGAAGAAAGAACTGGGAGCTTCAGACGCGGTGCTGGCAGGATCGATCGACCGCCTGCAGCTGAACCGGGTCATTGCAGCTTTGCCGCCGGGGTACCGGAAGATTTTCGTGTTGCACGATGTGGAAGGATTCGAGCACAACGAGATTGCCGAAATCGCGGGATGTTCGATTGGTAACAGCAAGTCACAATTACACAAGGCGCGTATGAAGTTGCGCGAGCTCCTGAAGACGAGCAGAGCCGAAAAGGCCGGAAAGCCGTGAGGAGCGCAAGGACAGCGGTATCGGGGAGAGAGGAAGTATGACTTGTGAAGAGTTGCAAAGAATTCTACCGGACGTCATCGATGGCGGCCGTAGCGCGGAGCAGGAAGCGCATTTGAAGTCCTGCGCTGTCTGTTCCGGTTTGGTGTCTGATCTGCGCTTGATTTCCCAGCAGGCCCGGCTATTGCAAGCATCCGAGGAACCGAGCCCGCGGGTATGGAATTCCATTGAGATGGGGTTGAGGCAGGAGGGGCTGATTCGTCAGCCACAACGGGAGCCCGTTCTAGTGAGAACCTCCCGGCGCTGGAGCCCGGCGTGGCTGCTGCCGGTAGCGGCAGTACTGCTGATCGCATTCTGGGTGGTGAGGTCTCAATCCCGACCGGGTCAATCGCAAATGGCGGAAGGGTCGAGGTCCGCGGCGGCCGTTACTGCAGATCTGCAACCGGGTGTGTTCCCGGCCAACGCCGACGAGGATCAGCAACTGTTGGCAGCGGTAGGTACCAGTTCGCCCGCCACGCGAGCCTCATATGAGGCCAATTTGCAGGATGTCAACGCCTACATACGGGACGCCGCAACATCGGTGGCTAACGATCCCAACGATGAAGAAGCGCGCCAGTCCCTGATGGAGGCATACGATCAGAGGGCCATGGTTTATGAGATGGCAATGGACCGTTCTCTGCCATAATGTAGGAAGTGAGCTGGTGGGGACAGTCGGCCACGGGCCTTGGGGAGACGCAGTTATGGAGCGCAGGCAGTACGCCGCAAAATTGATGGTAGTGGTAGTCGCGGCTGCGGCAACTTTCGCCGCCGGCGAGACTCGCAAGGAGTATCGCTATACCGTCGGGCCTCGAGCCAGTGTTTCCATTACCAACCAGTACGGTCCTATCTCGGTCAAACCCGGCCATAGCAACGAGGTAGTCGTGACGGCCGTTCTTTATTCCGGCAAGGTGGAAGTTGACCAGAGCCAGAGCGGCAGCCGGGTGGATATTCTTTCTCATCTACTCCCGGGTGCGAACGCCGAGAACGGACGTGTGGACTACGAAGTCCTGGTACCTTCCGACGCCAGCTTGACCCTGCGTTCTACCACCGGCCCACTGCATGCCGAGGGACTGCGTGGTGACCTGAGCCTGGAAGGAGCTAATGCGAATGTGGATGTGCGTGACGTCAGTGATGCGCATGTGCACATCAAAACCCTGAACGGCCCAGTGACGCTGACCAACATCCGCCAGGGGCACGTGGAAATCACCTCGCTGAGCGGTGATGTGACCCTTAGCTCCGTGGATGGACCCCTGGTGCAGGTGAATTCGACCAGCGGCCGGATCCGCTACGACGGGGACTTCAGTTCTGGCGGTGAGTATCGTCTCAGCAGCCATACCGGCAACATCGAGGCCACTGCGCCCATGTCGGCCTCGATCGATGTCACAGCGCGCTCCGAGCACGGGCAGGTGGAGAACGACTTCCCCTTGCAACCCAAACACACTCCTTTCGTGGTCAAGGCGGGGAGTGCCTTCGCAGGTACGATGGGCAAAGCTGCATCGTCGGTCAAGTTGTTTTCCTTCAGTGGTAAAATCCATTTCAAGAAACGCTGAACAATCTGGCCGGGCCGCTTAAGCGCTGATCGGGCAACCCGGCATAGAGGTGAACCCGGCAGGGTCGTGCCCGGAGGTTCGACTTGTGCGTGAGCGTGTCCCTGCGGTGCGGGCAGTGGTCTTGGTGGGTTTCATGGGCGCCGGCAAAAGCAGTGTGGGACGGGCTTTGAGCCGTCGGCTGGGCTGGCAGTTTGAGGACTTGGACGAGCGCATCCAGGCCCGTGAAGGACGTACCATCGAACAGATCTTTCAACAGTCCGGGGAAACTGAATTTCGGCGCGCCGAGCACGCGGCCCTGCGCGCCCTGCTCCTGGAACTCGGGTCTTCACCGCAGGTGGTGGCCCTGGGCGGCGGAGCTTTCGTGCAGGCTCAAAATGCGGCCCTGCTCGAACAAACGGGGACCCCGACGGTTTTCCTGGACGCGCCGGTGGAAGAACTCTGGCGGCGCTGTCAGCAGGATCCGGTGGAGCGTCCGTTGCGGCAGGACCTGGAACAATTTCACAAGCTCTTCGATGCCCGCCGGCCGGGCTATATGGCAGCCGCGCTGCGCATTGAGACCTGCGGAAAAGATGTGGCCGCAGTTGCTGCGGAGGTGGCCGTGAGTCTGGGGCTTGGCTAACCGAATGAGAACTAAGGAGTGGGATGTGAAGGTCAGAACGGTATTGGTACTGGGGATGATTGGGCTGTGGCTGGTCACAGCGGCGGCGGCACCGGACAAGGAAAAGGAAGCTGCGCCCCAGAATGTGGACTCAGGGTCCTTTGGCGTGTTCCTGCGAGGTCAGCGGGTAGGGACTGAGACCTTTTCCATACAGCAACAGTCGAGCGGAAGTGTCGTTACTTCCGAGTTCAAGACCGAGGGTGCCACAGATAAGGCAGTCCAGTCCTCTCAACTGCAGCTGATGCAGAATGGTGATTTGCGAAAATACGAGTGGAAAGAGCTTACTCCCGGCAAGGCGCAAGCCGTAGTGCTGCCGAACGACAACCTGTTGGTCGAACAATCCAGAGCCACCCCTCAGGACAAACAAGAAGAATTTCCATTCCTCCTCCCGGCCTCGACCAACATTCTGGATGACTACTTCTTCGTCCACCGAGAAGTCCTGGCCTGGAAGTATCTGGCAACTGGTTGTCGCCAGGATAAAGGCCAGGTCCAGTGCCAGCCGAACCAACGCACGTCCTTTGGGACTTTGAATCCGCACTCTCGTGCGTCGAGTCAGGTAAGTCTGGAGTTCGTGAAGAGAGAGAGCGTGGTAGTGCGAGGCGTCACGCGCGAATTGATCCGCTTGACCCTGCGAGGTGAAGGCTTCGAGTGGGCCATGTGGCTGGACGACCAGTTCAAGCTGATCCGCATCGTGATCCCCGGTCAGGAAACGGAAGTAGTACGGGACTAAAAGGCATGACGTCGGGATGAATGGAGCATGATGTCCCTTATTGACACACGCACGACGCGTGTTCTGTTTACGGCGCTGGTGTTCGCGCTGGCGCTTGGTTTTCTGTACGTCGCACACGAGACGCTGATCGCATTCTTGTTTGCTGTCTTCTTTGCCTACCTTATGGATCCGGCGGTGTCGCGATTAGAGAAGTGGACGCGCGGACGCGGACGCGCCATTGCCGTGATCTACCTTCTGCTGGTGATTTTGCTGATCACGTTCTTCTTCTTCGTGGGACCCCAGATCGGACACCAAGCGCAGCGCCTGAGCGAATCGCTACCCAAACTGCTCGACACAGTCGGCTCCGGTGAGATTGCGGCCCAGATCGGACACGAACACGGCTGGAGCGCTAAGACCATCGAAGAAGCAGCTGCCTTCTTGAAGAATCATCAAAGCGATCTCGGGCGCCTCGCCCAGAGAGGCGGGATTCGCGTCGCGGAAGTGGCGCAACAATCGTGGTTGCTGATCGTGGTGCCCATCCTGGCGGCATTCTTTCTGAAGGACGGCCGCTCGTTCAGCGATGTTTTGCTTTCCCTTGTGGGTACGCGCCCCCAGCGCGAATTCCTGGAAGGCGTGTTAGGCGATCTGAACCAGATGCTGGCGCACTTTATTCGCGCCCAACTGACGCTGGCGGCACTATCGCTCCTGGCCTACACCTCGTTCCTGGGGCTGATGGGGGTCCCGTACGCGCTCGTGCTGGGCACGGCCGGCGGAATCATGGAGTTCATCCCGGTCGTCGGGCCGCTCATGGCCGCCGTTCTGATCATCGGAGTCGCGCTCCTGATGAGCTATCAACACTGGGTGATTCTGCTGTTGTTTTTGGGTGTGTGGCGCGTTATCCAGGATTATGTGGTTTCTCCCCGTGTCATGGGACAGAGCATGGAACTGCATCCTCTAGCCGCCATTTTCGGTGTGCTGGCAGGCGGCGAGATCGCTGGTGTTCTGGGGATTTATCTTTCCATTCCGGTGATGGCCAGTTTGAGAATCGTCTGGCGGCGCTGGCGCCTGTATGCGGAGAAGAGACGGTTCGGGCCGCTGAATGAATACTCGTTCGGCGCAGAAATCGCACCGCGACAGTGAAGACAGCCGGTTGGGAAAAACCGGTTGGAAAGAAAAGATCAGTTCCCTGTTTTCAGTTCCCTGTTTTCAGTTAGCCTGCTCCGCCAACTCCCACAGCGCTTTCGACTTTTACGTTGCGCAGGAATTCCGCAGCCGCTTCCGGCAGCACCGTGTTGATGAACATTCCGGAACCCAGCTCAAAACCGGCCACGCGGGTGAGACGTGGAATCACGCTTACATACCAATGGAAGTGCTTCACTCCGGCGTACTCAGCGGGCGCGCTGCGGATGGTGAAATTGAAATCGGGGTTCTCCAGTCCGTGGTACAGCTTGGCCAGGACTGTGCGCAGGACGCGGGCCAGGTCCAGAGTCTCGGCGGCGCTGATGTCCCCGAAGCTGGCCATGTGCCGGCGGGGATAAATATGGGTGCAGAACGGGGTTGGGGACGCGTAGGCCTCCAGGGCGATAAAGTGTTCCGTCGTCAGCACGATACGTTTCTGTTCCGAGGTTTCTTCTTCCAGCATTTGGCAAAACATGCATTCGCCATATTCGTCATGGTGGGTTAGGGCCTGGTGGAACCGTTGCCGCACCTGAGAGGGAATCACCGGAGTGGCAATCAATTGGGTATGGGGATGTTCCATGCTGGCTCCCGCGTCGGCGCCGTGATTCTTGAAAATCGTAATGTGGGCGATGCGCGGATCGAGACTGAGCGCGTGATAGCGAGACTTGTAGGCGCGTAGCACGTTGGCCACGTGGGCATCCGGCATCAGGGCCATATACTGCGAATGGTCCGGCGTGTCGATAATGACGTCGTGTACCCCGAAGCCACCCATGCTTCGCCGAGTGCGATGGATGGTGCGGGTGGGCTGTGCGTCGGGCGACAGTGCGGCGAACTTGTTCGCTACCACCCGCACCTGCCACGCGCCATTGCCCTCCGCCGGGACCCGTAGCACTTCCGGCGGAGTCTTGTTTTCATTGCCGGGACAGAACGGGCAGGTCTCGACCAACGGCGCGACCGTCTTGGCTGGGCGGTGGGTGGCCAACTCCTCAGGACGTCGGGCGCGCTCTGTGGCGATGATGACCCATTCCTTGGTGAAGTAGTTTTGGCGCAGCTCTGGCATATTTACTCCTCCAATTCCTACATCGGCAAGGGACCGGGAGTCCTGTAGTCAATTAGTAGCAAGCCGCGCATGTTGTAGAATCCAAGACAATACCCATGCAGACGAAGATTCCCGTGGGAATTCTGGGCGCGACCGGCATTGTGGGGCAGCGCTTTGTCCAAATGCTGGAGCACCATCCCTGGTTCGAGGTTGCCTGGCTGGCTGCCTCGGACCGCTCCGAGGGTCGGCCCTACGCGGAAGCGGCACGCTGGCGGATGAAGACTCCGCTTCCCACGCGTGTCGCGGAGATGCAGGTTTCTCCGGCCAAGCCAGCAGGTGCGCCGAAGATTATTTTTGCGGCGCTGGATGCAGCCATTGCATTGGAACTCGAGCCTCTTTTTGCCGACGCCGGCTGTGCTGTGGTTACCAACTCCAGTGCTCTGCGGATGCAAAAAGACGTGCCGCTGGTGGTTCCGGAAGTCAACCCGGATCACATCAAACTGATCGAGTGCCAGGCTTGGCGGCGGAAATCCGGCGGCTTCGTCGTCACCAACCCGAACTGTTCCGCCATTGGACTGGTGATGGCCCTAGCTCCGTTGGAGCAGCAATTTGGCATTGAGACGGTGATGGCGGTCACCATGCAAGCGGTCAGCGGAGCTGGTTATCCGGGCGTTGCTTCGCTCGACATCCTGGGCAATGTGATTCCCTACATCCCAAAAGAAGAAGAGAAGATGGAGGAGGAGACACGCAAGCTGCTCGGGCGGCTTGATGGCTCGGGTATTGTGCCCGGGACATTCGGCATGAGCTCCCAATGCAACCGCGTGGCGGTGGAAGACGGGCACACAGAATCGGTTTCTGTGAAGCTGAAGAAGAAAGCGCAGTCTGCGGAAATCATCGCGGCGTGGAACCAGTTTCGCGGCGTGCCGCAGGAATTGCAGCTGCCCAGCGCTCCGGAACAGCCTGTCCGGTACATAGCGTCCGCAGACCGGCCACAGCCGCGCTTCGATGTTGATTGCGGCCAGGGGATGACCGCCACCGTGGGCCGCCTGCGCCCGTGCGGCGTGCTGGATTGGAAGTTCACAGTGCTCTCCCATAACACCATCCGCGGAGCGGCCGGGGCGGCATTGCTGAACGCCGAACTGCTCAAGGTCCGGGGATATCTAGAGTGAGGATTGCAGGGAACACGATGCTGATTTCCACCACGGAGACACAGAGACACGGAGGAAGAAAGGGGCAGAACTCCGTGTCTCGGTGCCTCCGTTGTGGGTGCTCTTCCGGGCCGAGAGAGTGTCTCCGATGATCGTGATGAAATTCGGCGGCACTTCGGTGGAGGACGCCAAGGCCATCGGGCGCGCAGCCACGATAGTCAAGGGACGGCTGGCGCAACAGCCGGTGGTGGTGGTCAGCGCCATGGCCAAGGTCACCGACCAGTTGCTGACCATGGGACGCGCGGCCGGGGCCGGCGACCGCAAAACCGCCCTCAAGCTTTCCCGCGCCCTGCGGGAGCGCCACTACAACACCGCCGGCGAACTGCTGGGCACCGCGTTGTTCACCCAATTTCACACCGATCTGGGAGGTGACTTTGAAGCGCTGGATGAGCTGCTACGCGGCATCGCTGCCGTGGGTGAGCTGACACCGCGCACCACCGATCATGTGGCGGCCTTCGGAGAAATACTCTCCAGCAAGATCGTGACCGCGGCTTTTTCTTCGCATGGCATTGACGCTGCGTTGGTCGATTCGCGCGAGTGCCTGGTAACCGACAGCAGCCACACTCGAGCCGTCCCCCTGCTTGAAGAAACCAACGAGCAGTTGCGGAAGCGTGTGGAGCCGCTCGTGGCCGCGGGCCGTGTGCCGGTCATGGGAGGTTTCATCGGTGCCACCAAGGCAGGCATTACGACCACCATCGGGCGGGGTGGTTCGGATTTCTCCGCGGCGATCGTGGGCGCGGGACTCGGCGCCCGGCGGATCGAGATTTGGACTGACGTCGACGGCATGATGACCACCGACCCGAACCTCTGTCCGGAAGCGCGGCGAATCAGAGTCATCAGCTTCGATGAAGCTGCGGAGTTGGCTTATTTTGGAGCCAAGGTGCTGCATCCGGCAACGGTGCTGCCCGCCGTCCAGAAGAACATCCCGGTATACGTGCTCAACTCCCGCAATCCAAACTGTGAAGGGACGTGCATCACCGCTCGCGCCCCAAACTGCCGAAACACCTTTAAGGCCCTCGCGGTGAAGAAACGGATTACGATTGTGGACGTAGCCGCACCGCGCCGGCTGCTGGTACACGGCTTCCTGAAGTCGATCTTTGAGGCGTTCGATCGCCACCGCGTTCCGGTGGACGTGGTTTCCACCTCCGAAGTGAGTGTGTCACTCACCACGGATTCGAATGAGTCCATCCCGGCGCTGGCCGCGGACTTGGCGAAGTTGGCGGACGTGAAGTACGAAGGCCGCAAGGCGATTGTCTGCCTGGTAGGGGAAAACCTGCGGGAGACGCCGGGGATTGCCGCCCGCGTGTTCGGGGAGTTGGCGGATGTGAAAATTCGCATGATTTCGCAGGGGGCTTCGGAGATCAATCTGACGTTTGTGATCGAAGAAGACGCGGTGCTGGACGTAGTTCGGCGCCTGCATAAGACATTTTTTTCGGACTTGGATCCTGAGGTTTTTGCGTGAGGAATTTAACCGCCGAGCACGCCGAGAACGCAGAGAGAGATTTTGTGTCTCGGCGTGCTCGGCGGTAAAGTTGTTCTTTTGGCTATGAATCTCCTGATCCTAGGCCGCGGCAAAACCGGAGCGCTGGTGGCGGAGGTGGCCCGGCAGCGGAAACATGAGGTCCGGGTAACTGGCGCGGCGGAGAACCCTCACGCATCGGCCCTTTCCGTGCAAAAACTACAGGACATGGATGTGGTGATTGATTTCACGACCCCGCAGGCGGTCCTGGAAAACATCGAGGCCTGTGTGCTTGCCGGGAAAAACATGGTGGTGGGCACAACCGGGTGGTACAGCGACCTGGCAAGAGTCCATCAGATGGTCGAAAAGAACCGAACTGGGTTTCTGTACGCAGCGAATTTCTCGGTGGGCGTGAACCTGTTCTTTGAAGCGGCGCGAGCCGCAGCCGGCGCGCTTCGCCACCAGTACTTGGGACAGATCTTCGAGCGTCACCACGCCCAGAAGAAAGATGCCCCTTCGGGGACCGCGGCTACCCTGCAGAAAATCATCCATGATGCGTCAGGAGTGGAGCTTGAGATCATTTCATTTCGCGAGGGTGACGTGGTCGGGATGCACGAGTTGATGTTGGACTCGCCGAACGACACGATTTACCTGTGTCACGATGCCAAGTCGCGGCGGGGATTTGCCGAGGGAGCGCTGCGTGCGGCCGAATGGCTGGCGGGAAAGAAGGGATTCTTCGATTTCAAGGATGTGTGGCGGGAGTTGTAAGAAACGCCGAGTTTCACTCGAGTGGACGGGGGTGGCTGTCCCTACACAGGTAATGCAGGTTCCCTGCCCTAAACTGATTTTCCACATTGGCACATTCGCGCTATCTTAATCACATGCAACTCCGAGGATGTGGCACAGCTCTCGTAACTCCCTTTCGTCAAGACGGCTCGATTGACGAGACCGCCTTGCGCAACCTGGTCGCCTGGCAGGTGGAGTCTGGCATCGATTTTCTTGTCCCCTGCGGGACCACCGGCGAAACTCCCACGCTTTCGCATGACGAGTGGCTGTGGGTAATCGGAATTACGGTGGAAGTCGTGGCCGGACGCGTGCCCATCGTGGCCGGCGCCACTTCGAACTCGACCCACGATGCGGTGGAGAAAGCCAAGGAAGTGGCCGCGCAACCGGGGGTGAGCGCGATCCTGACTGCGTCGCCTTACTACAACAAACCCACGCAGGAAGGGCAATACCGCCATTTCCGCGCGATTGCCGAGGCGGTGGATAAGCCGATTATTCTCTACAACGTTCCCGGGCGCACGGGCGCGAATATCGAACCGGCAACACTGGCGCGGCTGGCGGAAGTGCCGAACATTCTGGGTGTAAAGGAAGCTAGCGGTAACATGACCCAGATTGCCGACGTCTGCAATGCGGTGCCGGAGCACTTCCTGGTCTTCTCCGGGGATGATGCTCTCACTTTGCCGGTCATCGCGCTGGGCGGAGTGGGAATTATCTCGGTGGCGTCCAATGAAATCCCTCACGAGATGGCAGAAATGACGCGAGCCGCGTTGAGCAATGACTGGGACACGGCGCGCCGTATCCATCGCAAGTATTTGGCGCTGATGCAGGCCAATTTCATCGAGTCTAATCCTCTTCCGGTGAAGGCGGTACTGGCGATGATGGGCAAACTCGAAGAAAACTACCGCCTGCCACTGCTACCCATGCGCCGGGACACGCGTTCCAAGCTGCAAAGGGTAGCCACTGACGCTGGGCTGATTACCAAGCCCGCAGCACCGGCGGCAGAGCTTGTCGATTTCTTTATCTACGAAAACTGGCTGGCCGGCCCGCACAAGATCGTCTTGCACCGCTCCAGTTGCGGGCAGTGCAACCACGGCAAGGGACGCCCTGCTGGGCACGACGCCAATCACGCGCGCTGGCACGGACCGTATGCCACGTTGTCCGAAGCGCGCGAGGCTTCCCACAACATGACGGGAGTGTTGATCCGCAGCGAGTGCAAGTGCATTTGACAATTTCCAATTGCCGATTGCCAATAACCGATTTGGAAGCCATCCGGTAGCAGTTCAATCGGCAATTGGAAATTGACAATCGCAAATTCCCGTATACTTTCCATCTGATGGAATCCCTTAAAACTGCCATTGAGCGCCTTGCTTCTCAGGACGAGGTGGAGCGGAATCGTGACGCGCGTCAAATCTTCATGGACTTCCGCGACGCGCTCACTGAAGGCAAGATTCGCGCCGCTGAAAAGATCGGTGAGCAATGGGTGGTGAACGCCTGGGTAAAACAAGGCATCCTGCTGGGTTTTCGGTTGGGCGAACTCAGCGAAACCAGCTTGGACGCGAGCCTTTCTTTCGTCGATAAAGACACTTTCCCGGCTCGCCGATTTACCGTAAGGGACCGGGTGCGAGTGGTGCCGGGCGGATCGTCAGTACGGCTGGGAGCGTACGTGGCGCCCACAGTGATATGCATGCCGCCTATGTTCATCAACGTAGGCGCGTACGTGGATGAAGGCACGATGGTCGATTCACACTCACTGGTCGGCTCCTGCGCGCAGGTGGGCAAGCGCGTGCACTTGAGCGCGGCCGCCCAGATTGGCGGCGTGCTGGAGCCGATCAACGCTGCACCGGTAATTATTGAGGACGACGTGCTGGTCGGAGGCAACTGTGGTGTGTATGAAGGCACGCTGGTACGGGCGCGGGCGGTGCTGGGAGCCGGGACCATCCTGACCCGTTCAACCCCGCTCTATGACATTGTGCGCGGACAGGTGTACCGGGCGACAGCCGAGAAACCGCTCGAGGTACCGGAGAATGCCGTGGTCGTGCCCGGATCGCGCGCGGTGAAAAAGGGACACGCCGCGGAGTGGAATTTGTCTTTGTATACGCCGGTCATCGTGAAGTACCGGGATGAGAAGACCGATCAGGGGATTGAGTTGGAAGAGTGGTTGCGGTAGCTGTTCGCCGCAGACTGCAGCGGATGAGCGGCGGATCGCTCGCTAGACGCTGACCATCAGTGTCCGCATCTCATTCAAACTGATTTGAATTTGCGCCAAGCTCTGCACCACAGCATCGGCCTCTTTCAGCTCTGAAGATTCGTAGGTGCTGGTTAACGCAATAACCTTCATCCCGCCGGCGTGGGCGGCGCGAATGCCCGCTGGGGCATCCTCGATTACCAGACACTCTGCCGGATTTATTCCCAGCAGCTCTGCTCCTTTCAAGAAAGGCTCTGGATCGGGCTTGCCTTTGACCACTTCGTCCGCAGAAACGAGCACCTTCGGAATTGGCAGATTGGCAAGCCGCAGGCGGGACGTCGCCAGGTAGCGAGTGCTAGAAGTGACCACACACCAGCGCCCATCGGGAACTGACTTCACTAGTGCAGCAGCGCCGGGCATCACGGCGACACCGTCTGTGTCGTCAGCTTCATGCTTTTCGAGTTCCTTTACTTCATCTTCAGCGTCGAGGTGGGGGGCGACCCGGGCGATGACTTCAATGGCGCGGACGCCGTGGGCGAATGCCAGCACCTTTTCCGGATCGATCCCTTTCTCTTCCGCCCAGCACCGCCATTGTCGGGCCACCGAGCGCGTGGAGTCGACCAGGACACCGTCGAGGTCGAAGAGAATTGCGGAGCAATGGAACAGTTGACTCAATCTGGAAAGCCTTCAGCCGCAGAGCACAGAGAGTGCATAGGTCCTTCGCTTCGCTCAGGATGACAATGGATGGAGAGTCCCGGAAACGGTCAGGGTCTTCTGCTCAGCGATCTTTTGACGCATCTGGAGGTGCCGCTGACGAAAGTGAGCCTGGGCACGCTTGCCCCAGGCGCGCACGAAGTAGTAGTTCAGGCCAGCCCCAATGATCGAACTGGCGAGCGGAATCAGGCGCCCCGACCACTTCTCCACCACTTCCCCGCTGGCCTGCGCGGCAATGCGCTGGATGACGCGCGGCACGAAGCGGTTCACCACTTCTTTTTCCAGCAACTCGCGGCTGATATCCACACCGGCGGCGCTGGCGGCAGCGATCCAGAGTTCGGCGGACTCTTCGTCGGTGTTGTATTCGAAGCCGTAGAGCAAGCTGAGCTTCTGGATCGTCCGCAGGGTGATGCCGGCCAGAATGCTGAGGTCCGGCACGATGGTGACGATCCCGCCCAGACCCAGCCCTGCGCCTTCAGCGGCGGCCATCTTCATTCCGCCACGGATGATCAGGGCGGCCACATCGTCAAGCGACCTTATCTCGACAAAGTACGCGCCCTGGAAGCTGGTAATCGGCAAACCGTAGGCGGCACGCACTTGCAGCAGGAACCTGGCGGGATCGACCTTCACGGTTTCATAGGCATGCTGAAAGCCGCGGCGCAGGCCATCCTCGACGCGGCACCTTAACCATGATTTGCGCAGTTGCTCAACCATCTGACTAGAAGTTAACTCAAGCAGGGTGGAAAGGCCAGTTTCCCGCCGTCTCCGGTCCTCAGTTCTGACCCTCGGCGGTCAGCCACAGGAGCGGTCGGACCTGCCTTCCCTGTGCTACGATCAAGGTTCCTAATGCCAACTGGAAAACTGCATATTGTGCCCTTGGGCGGCCTGGGCGAGTTCGGAATGAACTGCATGGCCATGCGCTGGGGCGACGACATCATCGTCATCGATGCCGGCCTGATGTTCCCTGAAGCCGAACTGCTGGGCGTGGACATTGTTGTCCCGGACATCTCCTATCTCATCGAAAACCGGCAGAAAGTTCGCGCCATCATTCTTACGCACGGCCACGAGGACCATATCGGCGCGCTGCCCTGGATTCTCTCCGAGCTGAACGTTCCGGTGTGGGGCACCGAGTTCACGCTGGCTTATGTAGAAGACAAACTCGAGGAGCACAACCTGCTCGACGACACCGACCTGCGCGAGATCCGGCCAGGCGAACGCTTCAAGGTGGGGCCTTTCACCATTCATCCCATCCAGGTCACCCACAGTCTTGTGGATTGCGTGGCGCTGGCGGTTCATACACCGCTCGGAGTCATCATCCACACTGGCGACTTTAAGGTAGATCCCACGCCCACCGACAACCGGCTTTTTGATCTGCACTCCTTCGCAGCATACGGTAAGGAGGGCGTGCTGGCGCTGTTTCAGGACTCGACCAACGTCGAACGCAAGGGTTACACGCCCAGCGAGCGCGCGGTGCGGCGGAAGTTCGACGAGGTCTTCACGCACACCAAGCGGCGGCTGTTCGTCTCCTGCTTCTCATCTTCCATTCATCGCATCAAGCTGACGGTTGATCTGGCCTTTGAGCACGGTCGCAAGATTGCGTTTGTCGGGCGCTCCATGAACAGTTCGGCGGAAATTGCCGAGGACCTGGGCTACGTCGAAATTCCCGAAGGGCTGCTGATCCATCCCGGCGAGATGAAGAACTACCCGCCGGAAAAAGTCTGCGTGATGATCAGCGGGACGCAGGGTGAGCCCATGTCGGCGCTGTCACGGGCCGCGGTGGACAACCACAAGCACGCCAAAATCGAGAAGGGCGACACGGTGGTGCTGTCGTCGCGCATCATCCCGGGGAATGAGAAGGCGATCTATCGCATGATCGACCACCTGTTCCGCCGGGAGGCGCACGTAATCTACGAAGACGGCACCTCGCCGCCGGTACACGTCAGCGGACACGGCAGCCAGGAAGAGCTGAAGTTGATTATCAATCTGGTGCAGCCGAAGTATTTCATTCCCATCCACGGCGAATACCGCCAACTGAAGCTGCACGCGGAGATGGCGGGTGCGATGCACGGCTCTGTGGGCAACGTAATGTTGATCGAAAGTGGCGACGTCCTCGAATTTGATGAACTGGGCGCGCGCAAGGCGGGCCGGGTAAACGTGGGGCGGGTTTGCATTGATTCCGGTTCGCGCACCGACGTGGTCGAGGACTTGATCATCAAAGACCGCCGCCACCTGAGCGAAGATGGCATCGTGCTGCCGATTATCGCCATCAACAAGCTCTCGGGCCGCGTGGAAACTTCTCCCGAAATCGTCACTCGCGGGTTCGCGCCCGGTGAAGACGGCTTCATGGATGGCGCGCGGCAGACCGTGATGCAGACGCTGGAGCAGTCCAGCGACGAGGAAAAGGCCGACTACGGCGTGATCAAAGAAAAAATCCGGGCGGATTTGAAACGATACGTTTCGAAGCAAACCCAGAAGCGGCCGCTGATCATGCCGGTGATACTGGAGATTTAGCCAGCGAGACGCGGAGACACCAGAAGAAAAGAACTTTGACCAAGCTTCTTCAGGTGCGACGCCTGCATCTATAGAACTAGAAGTCCAACCGGAGAACCTTTCATCGTTACCCTTGACGACATCCGCAGAGCGCAGACTCGTTTGCGTGGCGTTGCAGTGCGCACGCATCTGGTGCCTTGGCATCCTCAGGAAGGCAGCCGTGAGCTTTACCTCAAACCTGAGAATCAGCAGCCCATCGGCGCTTTCAAGCTGCGGGGCGCCTACAACAAAATCGCATCACTCACGCCAGAAGAGCGCACCCGCGGAGTCATTTCTTACTCCAGCGGCAATCACGCCCAGGGAGTCGCCTACGCGGCGCGAGCACTGCACACCAAGGCAGTCATCGTGATGCCGAATAATGCGCCCGCCATCAAGCGTGAGGCAACCGCATCCCTGGGTGCGGAGATCATACTGGTGGGGCCCGCTAGTTCCGAACGCCAGGCCAAAGCAGAAGAACTGGCTTCACAGCACGGATACGTGATTGTGCCTCCCTATAACGACGAGAAGATCATCGCCGGCCAAGGGACGATGGGTCTCGAAATCCTCGAGGACCTGCCGGATGTCGAAACCGTGCTGGTGCCAGTAGGCGGCGGAGGCATGATCAGCGGCGTGGCAGCGGCCATCAAACTGAGCAAATCAGCGGCAAAGGTGATCGGTGTAGAGCCCGAACTGGCGGCCGATGCACAAGCCAGCCTGCGCTCAGGAAAAATCGTCCAGCTCCCAGCCGAGCAGGTGTCGCGCACCACGGCCGACGGGCTGCGCACGCAAAGCATTGGTCCGATAAACTTCGAGCATATTCGCCGCTTCGTGGACGACATCGTGACCGTCACTGAAAGTGAAATCCAGGAAGCCATGCGGCAGCTGGCAGCGAATCCCAAGACCGTGGCTGAGCCCAGCGGCGCTGTGGCAGTAGCCGGGTTTCTGTTTCGCCGCGACCAGTTGCCTAAGACCAAAGTAAATGTTGCAATCATCAGTGGCGGCAATATCGATCCGCAGATGCTGGCGGAGATCCGTGGCGCGTGAGACGTTGCAAGCAACGTCTCTACAGGAACCTGTTTCGTAACTGCATGTAACCTGGAAGTTCATGAAGCTGAGATCGACAATGCTCGCCGCCATATTGTTCTCCGGTTTGCTAGCCGTCGCAGCGGAGTACCAGCGCGGAGCCCTGATACGGGTAGCATCGATCTATCTCTCGCCGGACCCGAGTTCAGCCAAGCTGGGTGACGTCGAGCGCGGACGGGAAGTCATCGTCCTGGAAACCAGCCGGGGATGGCTGCACGTCGAAGCGAATGTGACCGAGGAACGAACGGTTTCGGGGTGGATCATCGACAAGGGGGTAGTACGGGCGTCCAGCCCGGATGGCGCCAAGATCCTGTACGGTGAAGCCGTGGACTCCGAGGACCAAGCCAGTCAAAGACGCGGGCGCCGCGGAGCTGCTCAAGACGCGATGCGCCTTTATTACCGGACCGCGGAATATTTCCCCAGCTCGCCGCTCGCCGGAGAGGCACTGTACCGCGCGGCGGACATTCGCTGGCAGATTGAGAAAGCGGACGCGTCGTCCAGGCCTTCGGCTAAGGAGCAGGATGCCTATCTGCGCGAAGGAATAGATGAACACTGGATGAAAGAAGTCATCAAGAAGTTTCCTGGCACCAAGTGGGCCGATCTGGCGGCGTTTCACCTTCTGGACAACAAGCTGTGTGGCGACTGGCAAGGCGCCTCCAAGTGCCCAGCAAAAGAGGCGGACATCTACGAGAAGTACGGCAACGAACATCCTCAATCCCCATCGGCGGCGGAGGCCCTGTACGACGCGGCCTGGCGCTGGTCGGCGCTGATCGAGATCTACAAAACAGAAGAACAGCCCAAGAAATCCGAAGAATGCAAGGCCAAGGCCATGGCATTGGCGCAGAAGGTAGCCACCCAGTATCCGCAAAGCGACTGGGGGGCACGGGCCCAACGGCTCCTTTATCTGGTGCAGCAGGGCGTACCGACCTACGGTAATGCCACGGAGTAAAACCGGCTGAGCTGCGAACCAAAAGTGCAAGCCGTTCCCTCAGCGATTTCTGCCATACTTCCCACACGCACCCTCTGGAGGCAGCTTGAACGACTACCTGTTGTCGGTAGTGTTGGGAATTATTGAGGGACTCACGGAGTTTCTGCCGGTCAGTTCGACCGCGCATTTGCGGATCGCCGAAGCGCTGTTCCATGTAAGCCTCACCGATGGCTATTGGAAGATGTACACCATCGTCATCCAGTTCGGCGCCATCCTGTGTTTGCCGGTGTACTTCCGCAGCCGGATCGCAAAATTTATTTCTACATTCCCCGGCGGTGAGAATGATGATCAAACCCTGCTGACGCACCCCTTGGGATTGACTCTGGTAGCCTTTGTCACCACCGCCATCCCGGCGTTTTTGCTGACGAAAATCATCGGCAAGCACCTGGAGAGCCTGAACATCATGGGCGGCTCGCTGCTGGTAGGCGGCATTGTGATGTGGATTGTAGATGCTGTGAATGCTCCTGCGGAAGCTGTCGGCCCTGGCACGCCCAAAGGCCGCATTCACACCTGGAAGATGGAAGCCATGAGTCTGGTCCAGGCCATCTGGATTGGCACATGCCAGATTCTCTCTGCTGTCTTTCCAGGAACGTCTCGTTCCATGTCCACCATCGCTGCCGGGCAACTGGCGGGTATGTCGCGGGCTTCAGCGCTCGAGTTCTCGTTTTTTCTATCTATACCGACCATGACAGCGGCTACGCTGTACGATCTGTACAAATCGCTCCGAGGGAAAGGCGAGAATCCCCTTGGGGTTTCGCAGATCGACCCACATGGATGGGTAATCCTGGCGATTGGGTTCGTAGTCTCTTTTCTAGTCGCCTATGCTTCGGTCGCGTGGTTTATGGCGTGGGTGCGAAAGCACGGGTTTGCCCTGTTCGCGGTTTACCGGATTGTGGTGGGGATTCTGGTGCTGGTGTTCGCAGCAAGGCTGACTGGATGAGGAGGAAGAACCGGCCCGGGAAACTAACTCGATACTGCCCCTCAATTCCTCCGTTGTAGCCCCAGCTACTTCTTGGCATAATCATCTGGCTCTGGCGCGCTGGCGCCGCAGGGGGAGTGTTGTTTCCTGTCTCGTGCCAAATACGCCCATGAAGTATTTTCCACGGATTTTCGTTCCGACCAACAACCGACGGCTCAACGAGTTGATCGGGTTCTTGTTGTGCGTCTCCGCGCTCCTCCTGTTTCTTGCGCTGGCTTCCTATTCGCCGCTCGATCCTTCGCTGAACAGCGCTTCGGTGCTGACCGGTTCGCGCTCAGCCCGCAACTGGATCGGGGTGGTAGGAGCATTATTTTCCGATCTAATACTGCAGTTCTTCGGCATCGGAGCATTTCTGCTTCCCGTCTTGGCCGGCCTCATGGGTGGACGCTGGTTCCGCTCCCGCAAGATTTCTTCTCCCCTGGCGAAATCGTTGGGCGCAATCTGGCTGCTGGTTTTTGTGCCTGCGTTGCTGGCCCTCTTGCCCGGGCACCTGCGCTGGCTGCATGTGGTTCCCATCGAAGGTCTGTTGGGACGAATTGTTGGCGACCTGCTCATCCATTACTTCAACTTAGCCGGCGCATATATTGTCTGCGCCAGCATACTCGCGGTAGCGCTGTATCTGTCGACGGCTTTCTCCTTCGCCGCGCTCGAAGTCTGGGCGCCGACCCGCTTCGCCTTCGCCATTGCTCTTTGGGATCGATGGGAAGACTGGCAGGACGCTCGGGCGCGAAAGAAAATGCAGAAGGAATTGGAGAAGCGGCGCGCCGCCAAACCGCTGGTTACGACGCAACTGGTTCCCGCCAGAACTGACGCCTCTCCGCCTCCGTCACGCGTGGCCGAGCCAATCCGGACGGGCATTGACCGGATGATCGCGCCGGATCCCAGCGAAGAGCACGAGCAACTGGAGCCAGAGCCTGAATCGGCTGCCCCTGAGGTCACGGAACGCGCTGACAGCGGGCAGAAGTCGAAGACCACCATGCCCCGCATCGCCGGCGGCTACAAGCTGCCGCCCAGCAGCTTGCTGCATCGCCCTGACGAGCAGCAAGCAATCGACGCCGAAGAACTCAAGCTGCTGGCCCAGGTGCTTACCGAGAAATACTCCGAGTTCGACGTGCATGGTCAGGTGACCCAAATCAACCCCGGGCCAGTAGTCACTACCTTCGAGTTCAAGCCCGAGGCTGGCATCAAGTACAGCCGCATCACGAACCTTACTGACGACCTCTGCCTGGCACTGAAAGCCGAGAGCATTCTGATCGAACGCATGGCGGGAAAGTCCACCGTGGGCATCCAGGTGCCAAACCGCGAGCGCGAGATCATTTGGCTGCGGGAGAACATTGAGTCGTCCGAGTTCATAGGCTCCCGATCGAAGCTTACGCTGGCACTGGGCAAGGACATCAATGGCCGCATCGTCACCGCCGACCTTAACGGGATGCCGCATCTGCTGATCGCGGGCTCAACCGGCACAGGCAAGAGCGTCTCCATCAACGCCATGATCATGTCCATCCTGTACAAGGCGACTCCCGATCAGGTTCGCCTGGTGCTGGTGGACCCGAAGCGGTTGGAGTTAGGCGTCTATGAAGGCGTCCCCCACTTGTACACACCCATTATTACCGAGCCCAAGTTGGCGGCGATTGCCCTGCGTAACGCGGTCCGTGAGATGGAGCGGCGGCTGAAGCTGCTGGCCGAAAAAGGTGTGCGCAACATCGATCAGTACAACAAGCTGTTTGACGAAGAGTCCACGCGCAGCCTGTTTGGCGATGATTCCGAAGACCGGCCGTTGCCTTATATCGTCATCATCATTGATGAGTTGGCTGACCTGATGATGCTCGACTCGGGCAACGTGGAGGAGTCGGTTACGCGCTTGGCGCAGATGGCGCGCGCGGTCGGCATCCACCTGGTGCTGGCAACCCAGCGGCCCTCAGTAGACGTAATCACGGGCCTGATCAAGGCCAACTTCCCGGCGCGCATGTCGTTCCGGGTGGCAACCAAGGTGGACTCGCGTACCATTCTCGACGCCAACGGCGCCGAGGCCCTGCTGGGACGCGGCGACATGCTCTACTTACCCTCGGGATCGGCCCGGGTGCATCGCTTGCATGCTCCGTTCGTTACCGAGAAGGAAATCGCCGCGGTGGTCGAGTTCTGGCGTTCGCAGGGCACAGCCGAATACGAAGAGAAATTCCTGCAGGCTCCCAAGGAAGAGCGCGCAGCCGGCGAGCCTGGTGTGGCGGGCGAAGACGGCGAGGAAGAGCACGATCCGATTTACGAGGATGCGGTGCGGCTGGTGGTGGAGTTTGGCAAGGCCTCTACTTCCCTGCTGCAGCGCCGGCTCCGCATCGGCTACGGGCGCGCCGCTCACCTCATCGACTTGATGGAGCGCGATGGCATCGTAGGAGCCGCCGATGGCCCCAAGCCGCGCGAGGTGCTGAAGCGGCCGAACTGGCTTTCTGAAGTGGAAGAATCGCTCAGGTAATCGATCTGGAAAAACAGCAAGGGCGACCCGCGCGGGTCGCCCTTGTGTTTTTGCGATCAGTTTAGAACCGGAACACCAAGCCACTCGAGGCACGGAAGTTCTTGCTGGAAGAGATACCAGAGAACCGGTCATACAACCAGTCGGCCTGGATCAGCCGGAACGACAGGGGCTTGCTGCCAAGATCGACACCACCACCCAGCGCCATCGAAAAGCCGCTGGTACTGATGCCTCCACCGGAAGCCGTCGCGCCACCGAACAGCGCATGCACGAAGGGGCTGATGCTCCCTTTTCCGGCAGATACAACAGGTCCAAACATGTAAGTGTGATACTTGAGGCCAGAGCCATAGGTACCACTGAAGTCAGCGGTCACGCCCAGGTAGTGGTTGATGTTTCCGGTGAGCGCGCCGTTCCAGCCGTTAATGTTCGTGCTGGGTTCCAGGTGCGTGTACTGGTAACCGCCGAATACTTCGGCCTTCTGGGCAAACGCCGCGAACGAAAAGAAACACACAGCTACCACGATGCTCATAAATCTGCGCATCCTTGCACTCCTCAGACTTGAATTTTGTACTTCTCTCCCGTACCCGGTAAGACGTTGAAACGTCTTGGCCGGGTTGTCCGAGTGCGGCCAAGGTCGGGAAGACGTTACCTCAAAGGTACAATGTCCTCCGGCGATTAATTGCACTGTAATTCGTGCAAGTGACTGAAAGCGCAGCAATTGCCCCTGGATGAGTGCAGTCTCACGTTGAGAGATGCATCGTATGTGGCGCGGAAACCAATCTAGGGAGTAGAATCCCGCGAATTCTCTTCTTCCAGTTTCCCGGGTAAGACGCGATGGACGAGATTGTTCTTTCCGGCGCCGTCATCCTGTTTGTGTTGCTCGGGCCCTGGGTACTGGTCTGGGTCAGCCGTCGCAGACAGAAGCGTGAGCGCGAAGAAGATCGTGAACGTTGGGGAAATCTGACGCAGCGGGTCTTCGCGCTCGAGCAAGCGCTGCAGGAATCCAGGAAAACTGACGCCAGGTCAACTTTTGCAAAGCGCCTACCCCACCACCACCCCCGCATACCCCAGCCCGGCCGAGGATTGGTCTCCGGTGTGGCTCGGAAATCTCGCCTGGTGGTACTACCTTGCCGGCGACTACTCTATGGCGCTGGACCTTCTGAATAATGCCGTGCAGCAACGGCCCGGAGAAGTTCGATTTACCACCGAGCGGGCCTGGGTCCAGATTGAAGACCGGAAACTGGCAGACGCGCTGCAGAGCCTGGATGCCACGTATGGAACCGCAAATGATCTCCCGGACCGGAGTGTGGCTCGCGCGGTTGCCAACTGGCAGGCACGGCGGCCAGACGAGGCCCTGCGCGATTTCGACGCGGCACGGGCCAGCCAGCCGGAGTGGGAGAATCCGCGTTGGGTCAAGGCGCTCTATTCGCCTCTGGTGTCGCAGAGCATCAAAGAAATACAGGACGAGCGCGAACGGCGGCGGAAGGCCCAAGTTGCGGGGACCCGTTAAGACAAAGCACTCCCGCATCAGTTACGGGCGATCCGCAGCCTGCATCTCGTTTTTCTGCAGCTGGCAGGACACATTTTTCACTGCCAGATCCCTTATGGTCTCACTGAGAGGCCTGGATCCGCGCTCATGGCCAACTCGATGCGCTCCACGGTGTACTCGTAATCGTCGTCAGCCTCCCCGAGTATCGGCGGGCCGGAGTCCGCATGCCCCCTCGCCGGCACAATGAAGTCACATTTCTTGTTTCCGTGCTCATCGGCGAAAGGACTGTCCTCGAAGTGGATTGTGAATTCCGGCCCCTTGGATAGCCACCGGATCTGATCGCCGGCTTTTTTTCTGAGGTTGACCCAGTCGAAGTCCGGTTCACAGTTGTCACGCAGGTGCACCTTCAAAATCTCACCAGCGATCGTGAATGTTTTCTTAAGCGTCCTTTTCGCCGTGTGCTTTCTTGCCCGATTTCGGACTTTTGTTTTTCGCATATTGCCTCCTTGATGCTAAGAGTCCCCATGTAGATCGAGTCCCTGTACCCGTTTTCTTCCCAGTGCATCGCGGCACTCAGCGCTTCAGTGCGCGTGGAGAAGTTCCGCCAGTCGGGGATCACCACGCAGGTGGTCGAAGTCTGGCGTGTCGTGCACCCAGGTTGCCGCAACTCCAGAAATCAACGCCCTCTGCAGCCAGTCCAACGTGCTCTTCGTGTCACCGAAATGGTTGTACACCAGCGCCGCCCGAAATTGCACGTCCGCGTCTTTGGGAGCAATGGAAACTGCCTGTCGTAGAGACTCCAATGCCGCCTGTTTGTCTTCTACCATAGCTAGATAAGTGGCCCGGAAGGCAAGGATGCCCGCGTCCCGTGGGTTAACCCGTAATTTCTCGTCGGCCAGCCGGATCGCTTCCCGGTAGGCGTCCGCCGCCTGTGGTCGTTTGTCGGGGCTCCAGTAGTAGGTATCTCCCAGATTGCCCCAGAGCTGCCAGTAGCTTCGGTTCAGCTTCAGACCTTCCTCATAGGTCTGTGCAGCTTCATGGAACTTCCTCAAGCAGAAGTATGCCGTCCCCAGGTTTATGTCGGCATCAAAACTGGGCCGGATGGCATTGGCATGCTCGAGTTCCTGGATTGCCTCCTGGTAGCGGGCTTGTGCCGCATAAATCGCGCCCAGATTCGAGTATCCGCGATAGTTGTCCGGCGCCAGTGTCACTACCTCCTTGAACATCTTGATGGCGTCGTCGTAGCGCGCTTGCTGCCAGTAGAAGGCGCCCAGCCAACTGTATCCCGCCCAATATTGCGGCCGCAGGCTGATGGCCCGGCGATAAGTTGCTTCCGCCTCGGCTGGCCGGTTCAGCTTCTGATAAGTGTCCGCCAACCCGCGGTAGGCATCATCGCTGGTCGGATCGAGCGCAGTGGCTTTCTGAAATTGTGCTACCGCCTTCTCGTACTCTCCGGTCCCGCGATATACCCGGCCCAAACAAGCGTACCCGTCCGCCAGATTGGGAGCAGCGGCGACCGCTTGATCACAGGCAGCTCCGGCCTTCTCCATCCAGTCGCCAGCGTGCTGGCCTTCCTGATACCCCTGCCAATACGCTTCCCCTAACGCGGCGTAGGCTTTGGCATACTTGGTGTCAAGAGTCAGGGCGCGGTTAAAAGCGGCAATGGCTTTGTCGATATTCTCCGGCTGGTGATACTCGAGCAGATAGCCTCGTCCACGCAGGTATTGGTCATAGGCTGAAGGATCACCCGTGCCGTGGGCTGCCAGGACTACGCGATCGTTGCCTTGGATCTCCAGGCCAAGCATTCCCAGCACACCGTCCACCACGCGGTCTTCGACCGCAAACGCATCGGTCACAGCGGCATCGACAGTATCCGCGTGCAGCTGCCGCCTGGTCTCAGCGTCCACCAGGCTGTACGTCACCCGCACCTGGTTGCCGGACCCGTGCAGGCTCCCCTCTAGGACCAGACCCACTCCGAAATCTCTGCGGGCCTGCTCCACGCTGGTGACTCCCTCCGCCCGAATTTCGCTGCTGGGCACGACCTGCAAAGGATAGTTCCCGGTCAACTGCGTCAGCTTCGCCGTGAGTGTCTCCGTGAGGCCGTCACAGAACGCCTTGGCGCCGGGATCGTCTCCCGTGGGAGCGAACGGCAGCACCGCCAGTTGGATCGGAGCGGAGAATTTGCCCAGATGCAGCCAACGACGGATCTGCGGTTGCAGGTAAGCCGCGATGAGAAGCAGCGCAGCGATGGTCGAGACAGTTGCCGCAGTCCATCGCCTTTTTCTGGACTTGGTTTCTGCCGGCGGTGGCAACACTCGCAGCTTGCTGGGCGTCAATCCCGCCTGCAGCAGCCGCAGGTCTTCCAGCAGATCGCGGGCGCTGGCGTAGCGCTGTCCGGGTTCTTTCGCCAGGGCCTTGCTGACCAGCGCTTCAAGTCCCTCGGGAACCTCGCGATTGAAGATGCGGATCGAGGCCGGCGTTTCCTTGCGGATGCGATCCGTCGTAGCTACAAAACTACTCGCCAGAAACGGATGATGACCGGTCAAGGCCTCGTAGAAAACCACGCCGAGAGAGAACACGTCAGCGCGGCCATCCGGCATTTTTTCCAGCAGGACTTCGGGCGACATGTAGGCAGGCGTGCCGCCCATCGTGCCGGTGCGGTCCACCGTTGAACTCTGGTCAGAACGTGGTAAGTGCTTGGCCACACCGAAGTCCAGGATTTTCACCTGCGCGCTGCTGGTGAGCATGATATTTTCGGGCTTGATGTCGCAGTGCACGATGCCCCGCTCGTGGGCCGCCGCCAATGCCTCTGCACACTGGGTTGCGATTTCGAAGAATTCCTGCAGCGGCATCGGACGCCGTAAGCGCTGCCGCAAGGTCTCACCATTCACATACTCCATGACCAGGAACATCTCGTCCCGTTCTTCCAACACGTCGTAAAGTGCAGCTATGTGAGCATCGGTAAAGCGCGAGGCGCGCGCTGCCTCTTCCAGGAAACGATGTCTATAAACGGAATCAGCGCGCAGGTCGGGAGCGAGGCGCTTCAGGGCCACTGTCCTCTTAAGCTTGGTGTCTTCCGCGCGATAGACTTCGCCCATGCCTCCCTTGCCCAGCCGGTCAGAGATCAGAAACCGGCCGGCTATGCTTCCGGAAAGGGGCTCCGACCTAGGGGCCGGGTGCGCGGGGATGGGATGAAGTTCCGCCATGGGAAATTCCCGGGAGGCAGCCACCAGAGCTTTGCCTGTGGCGGTCTGCTGAGCGGCATCTTACTCCTGGGCCGACGGGTGGGCAATTCGGGCCAAGTACTCTATTTCCCGGAGGATAGGCAGTCCGGATCAATTCATTCAACGGTTATTCGATGAAGGCCTTCATGCAGAAGGCACTGCCACCCGACTTCTCGAACTCCGAAGTGTCCACCACAACCGGCTGTAGGCCTTCTTTTTCAAGGATTTCCGCAAGATGAGGTGTGAGATGCGGTGTAAGGTAGCGCCCATTCGCCACTATCCCGTTGCCCATGAACTGCAAGGCTTCTTCCCGCCTCAATTCGTAGATCCGCTTCCAGCCCCCGCGGACTGCCTCCAGAGACTCTGGGGAGTATGCCCCAGGGTAGATCAGAGCCGCCTCCTGGTTGAGAGGACAGAGACAAGTATCTAGGTGGTAGCAGTGATCGTCCACTAGCTGGAGGGCGATGACCAGGAAACCCAGCGTCTGCATGGCGGTGGCAAACTTCTCCACGCCCCCTCGCGTTGAGCGAAACCCATACGCCGCCCAGATTTTCGACCGGTCAGGATGCCAGATCAGATCGCCGTGGCCTTCGAGGTATTCGCCAGCAAGGTCAAGTTCGATCACCTGGTAGCCGCGTTGGCGAAACCAGTCCACGTAGAACGGCACTTCCTTCTGGCGGGAAACATACCGCATCCGGCTGGGCACGATGAACTTGCCGATTTTCTGGTGATGTCCGACGAAGACCTGGTTGGCGGCGAACACCATGTCTTCCAGGTCCTGCACTGGAGCTATGGTCTCCACCTTCAACCCCGAATCTTCGAGCAAGCGTCTCAGGTTCTCCCATTGATGTTGCGCCCGGATCGGATCGATAGGAAGACGCATGTAAGGATTCTTGTGTTCGCGCACGTCAAAGAACGTTGGCGGGCACATCAGGACGCTCTTGGCCATAGACGGGTGATCATAGCCTCTGGAGAGGGATGAATTCCACCCCAGTCTGGGCTTGACGGTTGCGCTTCGCCGACCGGACATCGTGATTTGGGGCTGGCAGTGACGAGGTATCGGCAGCGCTGACCAAGGGTCGGCATCTCTCCTCCGGAATCTGCGGGGGAGATCGGACATATTCCCAATCACTTCCGCGCGGTTCTTCATCTGAAACCTTCGGCCACCCGCGTGCACTGCCTCCGGCTTTCCCGCAGGCCCAGGGTCCTTGGCTAATCTTCGGAGGAGTGCCCGTGCTCCACAAATGCGCGAATCCCGCCTGCTCGAACCTTTTCCGCCACTTGAGCCAAGGGAAGCTTTTCCGGGTCGAAGCTGAGTACTTTCATGGATCGTCGCAACCACTGCTGTTCACCAGAAAAGACCGGCCACTGCGTCACGTGGAACATTACTGGCTCTGCGACGAGTGCTCTTCGTTCTTGACCCTGACCTTCGAAAAGGGGCGTGGAATGATCACGGTTCCACTGCCTTGCCCGGGCAGGAAGCCCGTGACAACCGTCCATCTCAAAAGCGTACGACCAGGGATGGCACACGCAGTGGCCGCAAGTAGCACGGAGCGATGAAAGGTGACATATGGATCACATGAGAACGCACTGGTGTGCGATCTGCGGGGATGAAGGACCGGCCGGCGGCCCGTGGTTCCTCATTGCCGAAAACCGATGGGAGGACAAGCTGAGGATTCTTCACAGGAATGACCTGTTGGCCGCGCAAAAAGGGATACGGTCGGCCTGCAGCGCCGCTCATGTGCAGGAGCTGGTGGTTCACTGGATGACAACTGGGAGCCTCGACTATCCGTTCGCCCGGGTTGCATCGGAACACGGACCTTCACGACGATGTGGTACCGAGTGGCCAGCCCGGGACGAAATCGATACCAGCTGCGCACGGCAGATCGGCGAGCTGGCCGTGGACCGCGAGGGTATGAAACGCATACTCAGTGACAGCCCACAATCCCTGAAAGCCATCTTGGACGCACTGCTCGACGTGTTACATCGCGAGACCGGGCATACTGACGTGGAGGTCGAGTCGGGAGACGAGGCGCTCTATGCCTTGTCCCGGGAAATGTAATCTGTTTGTGGCCGGAATCCGCGCGAGACTGATCACCGGCCCGACTTGCGCCAAGCGCGCCAGTCGTTCCTGACGGCCTTTTCCATATCTTTAGCGGCGGAGGACAGCCAGTTCGGCTTCAGTGTGTTGAGGTGCCGCCGCACCTTTTTCACCGCATGCCGGCT
Organism: Terriglobia bacterium; assembly: GCA_041494805.1. GTDB lineage: Bacteria > Acidobacteriota > Terriglobia > Terriglobales > Acidobacteriaceae > JBGQBN01. The sequence goes on from JBGQBN010000005.1 coordinate 69,782, forward strand.
GCCGAGGTGGATATTCGCTGTTTCCCATCCCATGGCGAAAAGCAGCCGCTGTTCGTCGCGATCCTTGGGGATGGCATTCAGTTCAATCCGGGAACAATGCGGCGACAGTCGCCGGACGATCCAGGGGCCGCGCAGCTGCACGAAGGGATCGGGATCACGCACCGCACCGCTCATAGTCTCCGAGTACATGATTTTTCCCGGGCCCTTGGACCCCCTCACCCAATGGACCGCAGAGGGTACCAGCGCCTTGGCTTCGCGCGCCACCCAGGCGCCGTGGCATTCGGCCATAGCGACCAAGCGAATGCGGCCCAAACTCCCTACTCCGGCGACCCGCCGTACGACCCGGTAGCTAAGGTCCGGTTCCGGCATCCCGCGTTCCATAGCGTCCCGTGCACTGGGGGGGATACCACCGGTCACCCGCTGCAACCCGTCCATCTTCTTCCAGAAATGGACCGGATCACGCAATGTGCCGGTCGCAATTTGCCGCAACCACCCGTTTTCTTCCTCTAGCACAAAGGGACGCCCATGTTCGGCGAGGGCCTTGCGGTAGCCGTCCAGAATCGCCCTGCAGGCCTCCTTCGGCTTCAGCGCCAAATGTTCTTCTTCGCTGGCGAGCAGGGCGCTCGCTGCCAGCCGCACCAAGTCACTGGTGTATGGCAGCACAGCAGCCTCGTCGAAATCATTGACACCCCAGACCAGCCTGCCTTCCGCGTCCCGCCAGGTGCCGAAGTTTTCGACGTGCAGATCACCCACCGCGAGCACCTTGGGCGCTCTTGCTAGCTCGGGACAAACCTCCGGCCACACCTGCGCCCAGCGATAGAAGGTCGCTCTCAGAAAAGGAAACGCAGCCTCCCCCATGGTTTGGTGCTTCAAACGGAGATCCCGCTTCACCAGCGTGGTGCGCTGGCCGAGCCATTCCTCAAACCGCCGGGTTGCTTTGACGATGTTCACCGGCGGCCACGATAGAACTGACCCCTCCAGATGTCAACGCGTTGTGGCACGCCCGACACACTGTCCCCGTGCAGACACAGAATCCGCGCGGTACATTCCCTCTAACTCCCCACCAATGAGTGACATAGCCTTTGGTCGCACGCCTGCCAGTACCTCCGGCGTACAGCGGTATCCAACCAAGAACTCATAGGAGGACGCCATGCAATTCGCCGTCACAGCAATCGCAGTTATCGCCGGGCCTGGGGTTGGCCATCGTTCAATCGGTGGTAAGCGACCATGGCGGCAGGATCAGTGTCCGCAGCCAAGCCGGGCATGGAACAACATTTATCATCGAGCTGCCGAACAATATGGCCAAGCCGCACATCACCGGACAGGCGCGCAACAGCGCCGCACGTTGAGGAACCATGCCGCCGAAAGCACATCTGCTGATTGTCGATGATGAACCTAACACTTTGGCCTCCCTGTCACGCGCCTTCCGCCTGGCAGGCCACGAAGCCACGGTGTGCGACAGTGCAGACAAGGCGCTCACGCTGGCCCGTTCGCAGCACTTCGACCTGGTGCTCTCGGATGTGGTCATGCCCGGCAAAGACGGCCTGTCGCTGCTGGAAGAGCTGAAGTCACAAGGAATCACCACGCCCGTGGTCATGATGTCCGGCCAGGCCCACATCGAAATGGCGGTGCGCGCCACCCGGCTCGGGGCGCTCGACTTCCTGGAGAAGCCGATCTCCACCGAAAAGCTCCTGCTCACGGTGGAAAACGCGCTCAGGTTGCAGCGTCTGGAAGCCGAGAATCGCCAGTTGCGCCAGCGCCTGGGCAAGCACGAAATGATCTGGACCGGCGAGACCATGCAGAAGATCATGGCGCAAGTAGATCGCGTGGCCGCGAGCGAATCTCGCGTCTGTATCCTCGGCGAAACCGGTACCGGAAAAGAATTGATCGCCCGCACTCTGCACGAACGTAGCCCCCGTGCTCCGGGCCCATTTGTGACCTTGAACTGCGCCGCGGTTCCGGCGGAATTGATCGAATCCGAGCTTTTCGGACACGAGAAGGGATCCTTCACCGGCGCCGGCGCCCGCCACACCGGAAAATTCGAGCAAGCTGAACAGGGCACCATTTTCCTCGATGAAATCGGTGACATGCCTCTGCCCATGCAGGCCAAACTGCTGCGCGTGCTCGAAGAAGGGGAAGTAGAGCGGATCGGTGGGGACCGGCCGATACCGGTGGATGTGCGGGTGGTCGTTGCCACGCATCGCAACCTCGAGACCTTGGTGCGTGAAGGCAAGTTCCGCCAGGATCTGTTTCACCGTGTCTACGTCTTCCCGCTGCAGTTGCCCCCTTTGCGGGAACGGCGGGAAGATATCCCGGCGCTAGTGGAACACTTCGCTGGTCAGGTTTGCGCCCAGAACAACTGGAAGCCCATCCCCTTCACCGCCGAGGCGCTCGCAGCGTTACAAGCGCACGCCTGGCCCGGAAACGTCCGTGAATTACGAAATGTAGTAGAGCGTCTGATGCTGCTGGCCACGGCTGGCCAGGTGGACGTGGACGTTGTGCAAATGGCTTTGCCGCAGGCTTCGGCAATCACTCCCGCCGGGGTTACTGCGTCAGGCCCTCTGGCGGAGCGCATGCAGAGTTTCGAACGCGAGGTGATCCTGGCGGAACTCAAGCACAGCAACTACCACGTCACCAACGCCGCCAAAGCGCTGGGCCTGGAGCGCAGTCACTTGTACAAGAAGGCGGAACAGCTGGGAATCGATCTCCGCACGCTTCGCCAGGATCACGAGTAGCTTGGCACGACGCTGGTTTCCGCTCAGTTCTGACTCGCCCGCCCAATCCACCACAGGACTTTGGCCACAATCCGCCAGTCGGGTTTGGAAATCGAAATGGACTGGTACTCGCGATTCTCCGGAACCAGAACCTCGGCATTATCGAACCGCTGTAATCTGGAGACGATCAAACCCTGCTCCTTGTGGGCAGCGACCACAATGTGGCCATAAAGTTTCCGGCGGTTCGTCTGGAACGTGTCCACGACGATGACATACGCGTCATGCAGCAGCGGCATCATGGACCGGCCTTTAACCCTCAGGCAACTTGTATAGGCCGGATTTGGGCACCACTGAGCCGGGGCGCCCAGCATGGCCTCGGGACGAACCTGTTCAATGGAGGTTGCCGGGTCACCTTGTCCGCCATGGGTTGCAGCCACCACGGGCAGCAGCGGAATCGCGATCAAATCGTTTTTCTTCTTTCTTCGGTGGCGACCAGTGCCCGCCTGCACTACTTCCAAACTTGGCAAACGGTCCCGGCGGAGTCGTGAACGTATTCCCGGCACGACGCGCATCAGATCTTCGCTGTGCAGGCCCGCCAGTCCCCAGAAATACCAGCATTCGGGATCTCCCGTCAGGTTGCCGATCTGAACATGAATGTTGGCTGGTGGTTCCTGCGCGCCCCGTTCCCACCGGGAGACAGCCATGGCGGACGTGTTCAGTTGCTTTCCGAACTCTGACTGACTTATGCCCAAGCGTCGTCTGAGCGAGAGGATGCGCGCCGCCCACTCGGGCTGGCGGGGGTTTCTTGTCTTACTCATAAAGCCCTGCTACACTGCTAACCAATACGATTAACGGTTCGGTTAATTACACCGCTGCTGCCAAATTCCGCGGAAGTCCGTCATGTACAGTGACAATGCTAGCACAAACCCGGAACCAAAAAGATTGTTGCCGCAAGCCCTGTATCGTGGCCTTTATGTGCGGGTGGCAAGAAGGCTGGGCGTCGATCCTTCTTACGTCAGCCGGGTGGCACGCGGAGAACGATATTCGAAACATGTAGAAGATGCATTGCACCGGGAACTCGGCGAGATCGGCAAGAGGCTGGGGCGCAGGATCGAACCCGTGGCCTATCGATCGCACCGTGGCAACACCGGTGAGCGGCTCCGCTCGATAGTGAGAAAAAATCGGTCCTGGTTCCGGCAGGAATGGCTGGTCCAAAGCCAGGCCGACCCGAATCTCAGGAGCATCCGAATCTCCCCCCGCAAGCGGACATCGCCCCTTTGGCCGCTCGTGTGCGAGGCCCTGAAGCTGATGCGATACAGCCCCAGGGAGATGGCGACCGCCTCCATGAAAGTTGCTCCGGAGCATGGCCGCATCCGACGCATCCAGAACTACTCCGCCACCTCCCTGGCGGAGGAGTACAACCTTATGCGCCGCTGCATCTCCGTGCTGGCGGAGAAACACTTCCCCCAGATGGACGGTCATCTCCTTCTTCACGATTTGGCGCAACTGGGTGAAGCGCTCGATGTCCAGTTGCAGACTGCGCTTAGAAGCTTTCTGGACCAGGATTAGGCGGGGTAGCGTCTACATCCTTTCCGTCAACGCTCCGCGACAAGACATTCCACTTGCGGTATCTTCTTGGTGTTCGGAACGGATCCGACGAATCATGAAGAAATCACTCTTGGCCCTCTTCTTGCTCACCAATGCGTTCTTGATCACGCCGCGTCGAGCTTCGCCGCAAAACGTGCCGGACTCCGATCTGGCAACGGCCCAGGAAAAGCATTTGCGCAATGTGCGCCAGCTCACCTTTGGCGGTCAGAATGCCGAAGCTTACTTTTCGTCCGACGGCAGCCAGCTGATTTTCCAGTCCACGCGCGACGACCTGAAGTGTGACCAGATCTTCACCATGAAAGTGGACGGCTCGGGCGTCCACATGGTCTCAACCGGCAAAGGCCGCACCACCTGCGGCTACATCTACCCGAGTGGGAGGAAAATCCTGTATTCCTCCACCCACCTGGCTGACGCGCAGTGTCCACCGCGGCCGGATTATTCCAAAGGGTACGTATGGGCGGTGTATCCCGGCTATGACATTTTCGTAGCGAATCCGGATGGCTCCGCTCTCCAACAGCTCACCAAGGCGGCGGGTTACGATGCTGAGGCCACGATTTCCAATGATGGCAAGAAGATTGTCTTCACTTCTCTGCGCCATGGCGACCTGGATATTTACACCATGGACGCCGCCGGCAAACACGTGAAGCAGCTTACCCACGAACTCGGCTACGACGGTGGGCCGTTCTTCTCGCCCGACGGCAATTGGATCGTTTACCGCGCCTATCATCCCACCGCGGAGAAAAACATCGCCGAGTACGAGAACCTGCTCAAGCAGGGTCTGATCCGCCCGACCTCTCTTGAGCTCTGGATCATGAAATCCGCCGGCAACGGTAAGCGCCAGATCACCAACCTGGGCGCAGCCAGTTTTGCCCCATCGTTTTTTCCTGACGGCAAGCGCATCATTTTCTCTTCGAACCAGGGTTCCACGGGCGGGATGGGTAACTTTGAGCTTTATGCCATCAATGTGGACGGCACCAACCTGGAACGGATCACGTATAGCGACGGCTTCGACGGCTTCCCCATGTTTAGCCCGAATGGCAAGAAGGTCGTCTGGGCCTCCAACCGCAACGCCAAAGCGCCGCACGAAACCAATATCTTCATTGCCGATTGGGAGCAGTGAAACCTGAACCTCAGCGGCAACTACCCACCACCGTCGTGCTGCGCACTAGGAACCAGCGTCCGCAGGCAGCCCTTCCCGCTCGCCCAGATTTTTCGATAGATACGCCCTCGTAGCCCGCGGCAGCCGCGATCCTTGCAGGATTTCCCGCACCACGGATGCAGGCAGAGAGCGGGAAAACTCCAGCGCCCGAGCCAAGGGCGTCTTTTCGTTTCGCAACAGCGCGACACGGATCTCACGGCGCGGCGACCACCTCGAATGATGGCACACCGCCTCGACGAACGCCGCAGGCGCTTGGCGGCGCATCAGCGCCTTGATGACAGACACTTCCGTGAGCCGCGAGTTGTCGAGCGCGGCATGAATCACGCGCATCTCGGAATCGAGCAACAGAGCGGCAGCCACCCGCCCAGAACCACGGTGCGCAAGTGACAGCCTCTCTCCCAGCGTGACCTTTTCCAATCGATGGAGCAGGACTCCCTCCGCGGCCATTTTTATGTCGGCCGGAACGACTGGTGTGAGCGCCACCCGCATCAGGTCGAAGGTGAACAGATGACGCACGATTGGTAGGGAGACATAGCGAGGCGTCTTGGCATGCTGGACCACCGCCAGCTTCACTTTGCGGCTCTTCATCACGCCGCCGTTCTTACCCAGCCGCTCGATCACTTCGGCCGGCAAGTCATTCCGCCTCAGCAGAGTAAGACCAAGGTCCTCGGTAAGCGCCGGATCAGAAGCCGCAGCAGTGAGCACTTCGGCCGAAGCGCTGTAGATGGCTTCGGGCAGTGGAATCGTCAGAATCGGTTCAGCAACCATGCCAGTCGCGGTCGAATCTTTGGATGACATAGTCGCGTCTGAACCTCACGGGTTAGAGCAGCTACCCCACGCCTTTGCGCGCCAACTCCAGCGCACCCCGCACCGGCTCAATGACGGTCGCGTTGACGGCGGCATTCGGATACTCGGAACGCAGACTATTGTAGAAAACCTGGCGGACCTGAGCACAGTTGCGAAACACACCACCGGACATGGCCAGCCGTACTTCATCAGCGTCTGGGAAAAGTCGGTGGATGACAATCTTGGCCAAAGTTGCGAGCTCGGCACCGGCCTGGGTCAGAATGCTGCGAGCCAACGGGTCTCCGGAATCCGCCGCCGCCAGTACCAATGGCAGCAGGCTGGAAAAATCGGGTATAGGGGAAGCGTTCGCTGCCAGCACCACCTGGTCACGGGTTTCCAACCGCCAGAGTTTCATGACGCTCTGGAGCAAAAGGTTGGTCTGCCCTTCGGCGTGGGCTTCATCACCGGCTCGCATGGCAGCAGAGACGGCACAGCGCCCGATCCAATGGCCCGAACCCTCATCGGAGATAGCAAATCCCCAGCCACCGGCCCGCGCCGTCTGGCGCTGAGAGTTGCGTCCATAAGCGATCGATCCGGTTCCCGCAATCACGATCACCCCCGGACCGCCGCCAAATGCTGCTTCCTGGGCGATCACCATGTCGCCGACTACTTCGACCTTGCCGGGGACAAGCTCCGAAACCAACCGGCGCACGATTTCGCTGGTCTCCGGTCGCGCCGCACCGGCTAGTCCCACGCAGGTTCTTTGCACTTGCTCCGGAGCAATACCGGCCACTGTGCACGCCTGGCGGATCGCCTCGCCCAGGGCAAGGTGGGCCTCCGTCTCACCCAGACGGATCACATTGCTACCGGCCGCAGTCCCGCTGCCCAGCACTGAAGTTTCATCCCCGATCAGACAGGAAGTCTTGCTGCCGCCGCCGTCAATGCCGAGGAAGATGGCCACGGACGTATTTCTACCATAGGGCATTGACTCCGCGGGTGCGGTTTCACACTCCGGCAGCGTTTTTCCGCGATAATGGCGCGGACGGAGAGGTCACAACCCTGATGGGCCTGGACCGGCTGGATCTCGCGATTATCGCGCTCTACCTCGTCGGGATCACCCTCTTCGGCCTCCGCTTCCGTAGGCGCCAGCGTTCACTGCGCGACTATTTTCTCGCTGACCGCAACATTCCGTGGTGGGCCATTGCCCTTTCCATAGTCGCCGCCGAGACCAGCACGCTCACCATCATCAGCATTCCGGGCCTCGCCTACGACAGCAATCTGATGTTTCTGCAGGTAGTGCTGGGATATTTGTTGGGGCGCGTCATCATCAGTTTCATTTTGCTGCCACACTATTTCCGCGGTGATCTTTATACCGCCTACGAGCTGATCGAACGCCGCTTCGGAGGAACACTCCGCTCGCTAACCGCAGGACTCTTTCTCCTCACCCGCGCCGCCGCCGAGGGCGTGCGCGTCTACGCCGTCTCCATCGTGGTAGCGATCGCATTGGGGACCGGAGAGATTGCTTCGATCGCTATCATCACCGCGCTAACTCTCATCTACACCTTCGAAGGCGGCCTCGCGGCGGTGATCTGGACTGACGTCGTTCAGACCGTGATCTACGTGGGCGGCACACTGGTAGGACTGTTCACCATCCTGCATCTCGTCCCCGGCGGTTGGCAGACCATCCACAGCGTTGCCGAAAGCGCGGGCAAGCTGCGCGTATTCGACTTTTCTCCTGACTTCTGGAAGCCGTACACGTTCTGGGCCGGACTGGTAGGCGGTACATTTCTCACCACGGCTAGCCATGGCACCGACCAACTCATCGTGCAACGGCTATTGGCGGCACGCAGCCAGCGCCAGTCGGTCACTGCCCTGCTCTCCAGCGGCATCGCGATTCTGTTTCAGTTTGCTCTCTTCCTGTTGGTCGGAGTGATGCTGTTCGTCTTCTATCGCACACCCTCGGCAGATTTCGGCAAGGCGGACCGGATCTATCCCACCTTCATCGTCAATCAAATGCCGCACGGGATCTCAGGCCTGCTGATCGCGGCCATCCTGGCGGCGGCCATGTCGAACCTGAGCGCGGCCCTCAACTCCCTGTCTTCCAGTTCCATCATCGACTTCTATTTAAGAAGCAAGCCTCAATCGGACGAACGCCGTCGGCTGCAACTCTCCCGCCTGGCGACACTGTTCTGGGCGCTGGTTCTCTTCGCTCTGGCCGTACTCTCGCTGCACAAAGTTGGACGCGTGGTCGAGGTGGGATTGCAAATCGCATCCGTCGCCTACGGCGCTCTGCTGGGCGTGTTCTTGCTCGGTGTGCTGACCCGGCGCGCGAATCAGAATGGCACCATGATAGGCATGGTGTGCGGATTTATGGCCGAACTTTATATCTGGCTGGGAACGAGCGTGCCGTGGACATGGTACGTCGCAATCGGAACGGTCGTGACCTTCGCCGTGGGATACGCCGCTAGCCGACTCCTGGAGAAACCATCGTGAAGCGTAGCGACTGCGGTTAAGAGTTTTCTTAAAGTCTCGCGTATACTTCAACCCCAATATGCCCCAGCCAGCCGTCCGCCCCGAACTTGCCCGCGACCTCAGCACCAGCCATGCCTGGGCTGTCGTGGTCGGGACCATCATCGGCAGCGGAATCTTCCTCGTCCCCCGAGAAATGATGCAAGCGGTAGGCTCGGCCAAGCTGGTCTATCTGGCCTGGCTGGTCGGAGGCCTGCTGTCGTTCTTCGGTGCGCTGACCTACGCCGAGCTAGGAGCCATGAAGCCGCAAGCCGGCGGCGAATACGTTTACGTGCGTGACGGCTACGGACCGCTGGCTGGATTCCTCTACGCCTGGACCTGGTTCATTATCGCCAAACCTGCGTCCATCGCCACTTTGGCCACCGGCATCGTGCGCATCCTGGGAACTTTTTCGATCTTCGCTTTCTTTTCCCACCCGTCACCGCTCTTGGTCACCTACGGGCAACTGGTAGCCATCACCGCCACTCTCCTCGTGACCTTCCTGAACTACATCGGAGTAAAAAAGGCCGGCGAGTTTCAATTGGTGTTCACGATTCTGAAGGTAGCAATCATTCTGGGGATCGTGGCGGCAGGTTTCAGCTACAGCGGCGGTGGTTGGGTAAACTTCACCAGCGGTTATGCGGGCGCCAAGGGCGGTATCGTTGGCTTCATGGCAGCGCTGGTGGCAGCCCTGTGGGCGTACGACGGCTGGAACGATGTCAACATGGTGGCCGGTGAAATACGGAAGCCCGAGCGCAGCCTCCCGATTGCGCTGATCGCGGGTGTGGCCGTCGTAGGACTGCTTTACGTCCTGGTAAATGCAGCCGTACAGTATGTGCTGCCCGCAGCGGCTGTTGCCGCCTCGGAGCGTCCGGCTTCGGATGCGATCGCGCTTGTTCTCGGCAGCCTCGGCGCCGGTATCGTCTCGGCCGGCATGGCACTCTCCATGCTCGTTGCCATGAATGGCACCATCATGAGCGGTGCTCGTGTGCCCTTCGCTGTCGCCCGCGACCGTTATTTCTTCTCCGCCCTCGCCGAGGCGCATCCCCGCTTTCACACTCCTTCCGTCGCGCTCGTGGTCCAGGCCATCCTTGCGATCCTGCTGCTTCTGCTGGGAGGCAGTTTTCGCCAGCTTTTCTCGCTGGCCATCTTCTCGGAGTGGCTGTTTTACCTGGTAGCTGCCAGCACACTGTTTGTCTTCCGGCATCGCGAACCCAATGCCCCACGACCGTACCGTGTTTGGGGATATCCCGTGGTTCCTGCCCTGTTCGTTCTGGCTTCCGCAGTGCTTCTCTACTACACATTTGCCGGTAATCTCCGTAATTCCGCCCTGGGCAGCCTGGTAATTCTGGCGGGCATACCGGTCTTTTATGGTTTTGCCTATCGCCGCCAGGTCTGAGGCTCAGCTCTGCCGCAAAGTCCCCTGTTTCGGGCCCACTCCGCTTTCGGCACAACTCGCGTTACCTAAGTACACGAGCGGCAGGCACGTTTACCCCCTGCCCTGTCTCTCGTAAGTTAAAACCTCCACCCGGTGTCTCTCCCCAGGCTCGGGTCCGCCTTTTTGGAGCTTATACGTGGCTACGCCTAACAACTTTCAGTTGGGGATCCTCCCCGAGCGCAAGATGGACTGGCGCACGCTGGCGACCAGCTACGGCCTCCAAATTGTCTTTATCATTCTTCTGCTGAACCTCGGCCTCATCTGGCCCGACCGCTTACTGCTCACCCACAACTATCACATGACCGAAATCATTCCGATGCCGAGCCTGCAGCCGAAACCGTTGCAGATCAGGACGCCCCCGCCTGTGGTTCATGCCAAGCTGCTGCCGCCAGCGCCCGTTTTCGACACTCCGAAGCTAGTCGTGCCCCGGGAAATTCGTGCCCCGCGTCCGCACCAGCCTGAGGTTGAACCGCCAAGAGTCGTGGTTAACAATTTCACTCCAGCGGTTTTGAAGAACATTTCCGGAGGAGCCCGCCCGGTTCAGACCGTCCACACTGGCCAGTTCGGCAGTTCCGCGACTCCGACGGTCAATGCTCCCTTACAAAAGGTGCAGACCGGCGGCTTTGGCGACCCCAACGGCGTTCCCGGACAAGGCAAGCAGAACGCGCACCTCACCATAGCCAAGGCCGGCTCGTTTGATTTGCCGGATGGCCCCGGCAATGGCAACGGCACCGGGGGCGCAAAAGGAATCAAGGGCACGGTCGCCAGTGCAGGCTTCGGAAACGGAATCGCCGTGGCAGGACAGGGTGACGGCCGCAGTAATGGCCGCGGAGTGCAGGCTGCGGGCTTTGCCGCACAGCAACTCACTTCCGGCGGAGTCAAACCGCAAATGCAGGCCGACAGCGGCCCGCCTACCACTCCGGTCGAAGTTACTTATAAGCCCAACCCGGTTTACACCGAAGAAGCTCGCCAGCTCAAGCTGGAGGGAGAAGTTTTGCTCGAAGTGATGTTCGCCTTGAATGGGCAGTTGCACGTCAGCCGCCTAGTGCGCGGCTTGGGTCACGGCCTGGATGAGGCCGCCATCGCCGCTGCCGGCAAGATGCGCTTCAAGCCCGCTTTGCGTAACGGAGTGCCAGTGGATTCCACCGCAACCGTACATGTGGTGTTCCAACTGGCGTACTGAGAACAGAAAAAGAGGACCTTAGCATGCACACCTGGAAATGGATGGTTACCGCATTCCTGCTGATCGCGCTGAACGCCGGCGCGCAGCAGACACCGGGACAATCGCCGTCATCGCCCGCACCAGCGCAGCCCGCCGCGCCATCACCAACTGCTGCGGCGGCGGCAAGTCCCGCACCGGAGCCGTCATCTCCGCCCACGACCATGGATCAGGTGGTGGACCGCACCATTGCCCGTGAGCACGCGCTCATCGACATGCTGAAGTCCCGCACTCCGCTGGTCGAGACCTATCTGCAGAACCTGACGTCCGATCCTCAACTCGGCCCCGTGCCCAAGGAAGACCACTACTTCCTCGGCCGCATGGATATGGGTGAATCCGTGGACCGGCACGATTATCTCTCCAAGGAAACCAGCTTCCAGGCCCGCATGTTGGGAGGCTTCACCCATCTGTTCAAGTTCGAATACCAGCCCATGGGCTTCTCCTGGATGGTTTTCGCGGACCATGAGGACTTCGATCGCAACCACTACGATTTCAAGTATGTCCGCCGCGAGTTCCTCAGCGACATCCGTTGCATCGTGTTCGATATCACTCCCAAGAAAAGTGCCGGTAAAGGCCGCTTCCTGGGCCGCATCTGGGTCGAAGACCAGGACTTCAACATCGTCCGCCTCAACGGCACCTACGCCCCGCGTCCCCGAAACGCCTACTTCTTCCACATGGATAGCTGGCGCATGAACCTGATCCCCGGCTACTGGGTGCCTGCCTACATCTACAGTGAAGAAGGCGATTTCAGCTACGGCTCCAAGGACAAGATGGCCTTCAAGGCGCAAACCCGCCTCTGGGGCTACGACCTGAAAAAGAACGGCAAGGAAGACGAACTCACCCAGATGCTGGTGGATTCATCGGTGAAGGACGAAAGCGCCGCCACTCAGGACCCTTCTCCGCTGCAGGCTCAACGGGAATGGCTGCAGCAGGCCGAAGATAACGTGGTCGAGCGCCTGCAAAACGCCGGCCTCCTGGCCCCCGAAGGTGAAGTGGACAAAATCCTGCTGACCGTGGTCAACAATCTTCAGATCACCAACAACATCGAACTGCCCCGCCCGTTGCGGACGCGGGTGATGCTGACCTCTCCCCTGGAAACTTTCAGCGTGGGCAACACCATCATCGTAAGCCGCGGCCTGATCGACGTGCTGCCCGACGAAGCCAGCCTGGCCATGGTCCTCTCGCACGAACTGGCGCACATCGTTCTGGGACACAACCTGGGCAGCAAGTTCGCTTTCAACGACCGCATGCTCTTCTCCGACGAATCCACCTACCAGAACTTCGGATTCAAGCACGTCCCCGAGGAAGAAATCGTAGCCGACAAGAAAGCCATGGACATGCTGAAGAATTCACCCTACGGCCAGAAACTGGACACGGCGGCATTGTTCCTGAAAGAACTGGCCCAGCGGGGACCAGCGCTTTCCGCCCTGTCGACTGCCCACCTGGGCAACAACTTCACCGATGGCAAAGGCGGGGTAGAACGGATGGCAGCGTTGCTGAACCAGGGCCCAGCACTAGACCCAAACAAGCTGGACCAGATCGCAGCCTTGCCCCTGGGCGGACGCGTCAAACTGAACCCCTGGGACGACAAAGTCGAACTGATCAAAACGGCACCGGTGGCCATCACCTCCGCCCGCGACAAAATGCCGTTTGAAGTAACCCCGTTCTTCCCGCGGCTCACCCGCATGACGAGCGGTAACCCGCCGAGTCCAACGACCGCAGCAGCTAACGCGGCTCCCAGCAATTAGCAGGAGCCCTTAAAGCACAAGTTGAAGTAAGCGCAGGCCGGGACCGGAAGCAATTCCGGAGTTCCGGCCTTCGTATTTTGCACGTGTAGCGCGGGCGCCCTCGCCCACCGTTTTTGGCTTGAGCTCTTCCCAGCCTAAGAAGTTCGATGGAAGCCCCACCATTCACACGATACGAAGCTTGGGGAAGTCCTGCTTATAGCGCGTGGCGTCGAGGGTCATGAGCCGGTCGGCACGCAGCAGGGCGTGGGAAGCCACCACGAAGTCCACCAGCAGACGTTTAGGAGTGCCCCCGCCGGAGCGCCGGCGGCGTTCCGCGTAAGCTGAGAAGCTCTTGGCCGCCTGCCGCCAGACGGGTTCGTCCAGCGCAAAGTCAATCGCAATAGTCGTGTCCGTGAGAAAGCTGTCGACAAAGCTCTGGCTAGCCGACGGGTGCGCAAGTAATTCCGCGTACACGGGCGCGCAGATGACCAGCCCTCCCTGGGTGTGGGCTTGTGCCAGTTCCGCCGCCACGCGCGAGGCGAGAGGTTCGCTCGACCACAGGGCCGATATGACATTGGTATCCAGGGCGGTCCTCACTGGCGTCCGCGCCTCTTGCTCACCGCTTCATCGTCCCGCATTTCACGCACCCAAGAGTTGATTTCCTTCGCGCCCCCGGCAAAAGTACCCAAGACGCCCCTATAGCGATCGAATGCGCTGGACACCGACCGCGCCGGACGGATCACCGTTCGCTCCCCTTCCGCGACAAACTCCACCCGGTCTCCGGCCGAGAGTCCCAGCCGTGCCCGGATCTCCTGCGGCACGGTTACTTGGCCCTTGCTGCTGATAGTGCTGGAGTTTTTCATTTCTTTACCTGATATTCCTGAAGTAAAGATACACAATTTTACGCACTTGGTCAACCCCCATTTCAGGAGACCGCAAACCAGCCACCGCTGTTTCGACCGCAGTAGAAGCCGCGTAGACGTGGAGTAGAGACGTAGCTTGCTACGTCTCTACCGGAATGAAAAAACTACTTCGCCCCCAACCCATCGTTCTTGTGATAATTCGAATACGGCGGCCTCACATACTCCGGCAGCGGATGCTGCTTCAACAAATCCAGAACCACCTCCACCGCCTTCTCCAACTGCGGATCATGTCCCTGGCGCACCATCTGCGGATCAAGTTCCACGTCATAGTCCGGCGGAATGCCGTGGTTCTCCACTTCCCAGTCCCCGTTCAATCCATAGAGAGCCCATCGCGGCGCGGTACCGTGCGGAGTTGAACAAGATCTTCTTTCCGTCCGGCGTCCAGCCCACCACGTCGTCCTCCGCAGGATGATAAGTCAGCCGCCGTGGTTCGCCGCCGTCTGCAGCCACCACATAGACATCGCGGTTGCCGTCATACTCCCCGGTAAACGCAACTTGCGTCCCGTCCGGAGAGAAGTGCGGATCAGTCTCCACTCCAATGCCGGAAGTCAGCCGGCGTGCATCTCCGCCATCCCGCCCGGCAATCCACAGATCGCCCGCATAGTTGAACACGATCTGGGTCTTGCTCACGCTAGGTTCACGCAGCAACAGAGGTTTGTCAGTTTGGGCCAGGCAGATTACGGCGAACAGCACAAGAAATGCAGGAAAGACTCTGCGCATCTTCGGCTCCGGAAAGAAAGTGGACCCGGAATCTTAGTGCGTGGGCGCTACAAGGGTCAACCGCCGAGGGCGGAAGAAGTCTGACGGCAGGGGAGAGCAGCGTCCGAACAGAACACTGCCAGGCTGTGAACCACTCAGCTAACAGCAGCGACCTCTTAAACCCCAAAGGTCGACAAGAGCGCAGAGAAATCTATTCTCGCCGCTTGCCCTTCCCCGGCAACCCGGCCGGATTCTCATGCGTCCGCTCGCGGAAGGTACCTCTCAGTCCGGTCGCCAGAGAAACACTCGCCTCCCCGAATTTGTCGCGCAAGCGGTCAGCCACCGAGAGCGCCTGCTCCCAGCGTTTGCGCCGCTCGCCATCCAGCAGGTTCCCTTGATCGGTTTGGCCCTCGAATGATGATGCATGTACTCCGAGCAAGCGCACCTGCGCACCCTTGCGCCAGTTCTTGCGGAACAAGCCGCGCACCTGCTCGAAGATTTCCGTGTCAAGCTGCGTGGGAGCAGGCACGGTGTGGGCCCGGGTGATGGTAGTGAAATCCTTGTAACGCAGCTTGAGTTGGATGGTCCGCGCGTGCAGTCCGCCTTCCCGCAAGCGGCGGCCCACCATTTCGCAAAGCCGCATCAGGGTAGATTCCAACTGCTCCGGGTCGGCGGTGTCCTCGTTGTAGGTGTGCTCGTGACTGATGGACTTGGCCTCCGTATCGGCGCCAACTTCCGTATCGAACCATCCGCCCGCATCTTCCCCGCGCGCTTTCCCGGCCAGCGCCAGCCCCCACTTTCCGAAGTGTTCCTCAAGAAAGGAATCATCAAAGCGCCCGAGGTCGCCCACCTTGCGAATGTCCAATGCCTGCAGGTTCTGCTCGGTCACCTTCCCCACCCCGGGAATGTCGCGCACGTCGAGCGGCGCCAGAAACTTCGCCTCCTGCCCCGGCACCACCCACAGCACCCCGTTCGGCTTGGCCTTCGCCGACGAAACCTTCGCCACCAGTCGCGACACGCCGATCCCCACAGAGCAGTTGAGTTGTGTCTCCGACTTCATTCTCTGGTGCAGGCTGTGCGCCGCACGCAGCGGTGGGCCATGCAACCGTTCGGTGCCAGTCATGTCCAGATAGGCTTCATCGATGGACGCCATCTCCACCAGGGGTGAAAACGAGGTCAGCACCCGGTGGACTTTTGCGGAGCACTCACGATAGCGCTCCGGATGCCCGTCCACGAAGATGGCCTGTGGACAGAGTTTTGCCGCGGTGCGAAGCGGCATTGCAGAATGCACGCCGAACTTCCGCGCCTCGTACGACGCCGCCGAAACCACGCCCCGTTCGTTGCGCTGCCCTCCCACGACCACGGCTTTGCCTTTCAACGATGGATTGAACAATTCCTCCACCGACACGAAGAAGGCATCCATGTCAACGTGAAAGATGGTTTTTCCGGCAGGAAGCATGTCAGGGAACCGCGCCTGATTTTATCAAGCGGCCCGCCCCGGCGGTTGCAGAAAAACACATTACACAAATTCCCCTCGGGGAGGGGAGCACTCGTGTGTTTCTGGCTCGGCGGTTAGGCCGGCTGCAGCTGGCCCGCGGTCGCTGCCACAGGAGCTGCCGCCCCACGCGCCTGGCGTACGCGCTCGTAAACCCGAACGTACTCTTTGGCGGACGCATTCCAGGAGAAGTCTTTGTTCATGCCATTGCGCATCAGCACCTGCCAGGAGGTCTGATCGCGGAAAGCCTGCAACGCCTGCTTGATGGTCAGCAAAAGCGCTTCCCCGTTGTACTCAGTGAACTTGAAGCCGGTGCCCTTGCCGCTGCGGGCGTTCCAGGGCTCGATGGTGTCGTCCAACCCACCCGTGGCCCGCACGATGGGCACAGTCCCGTACTTCAGGCTGTAGATCTGGTTCAATCCGCAGGGTTCGTATTTCGAGGGCATGAGGAACATGTCACTGCCCGCTTCGACCTTGTGCGCAATCGCGTTGTCATACGCAACCTTGAGCGCGATCTTTTGCGGAAACAGTTTGTTGAGGCGCAGGAACATTTCTTCGTACTGCTTGTCGCCGTTGCCCAGGGCGACGACGATCATATCTTCGCGCGCCAGCCGGTCCATGATCTGCGCGATCAGGTCGAACCCCTTCTGTGCCGCGAACCGCGAGACGATGCCGATCACCGGCAGCCGAAGGTCAGCCTTGGTCACCCCGAACGTGGCCAGCAGGTCCTGCTTGCACTTGCTTTTGCCGGTCAGATCCTCGGGCGAATATTTGGCCGCGATGAACTTGTCAGCCTGCGGGCTCCATTCGTTGTAATCCACGCCGTTCAAGATTCCGGTGACGGTTGACGCGCGGTCGCGTAGCACGCCTTCCAAGCCAAAACCAAATTCTGTAGTCTGGATCTCCTGGCCGTACTTGCGGCTCACGGTAGTGATGAAATCGGAGTACACCAGCGCCCCTTTGAGAAAATTCACGTTGCCGAAGAATTCCATCTTGGAGATGGTGAGCAGGTCCCAGGGCAGCGTGAGCAGCGGCAGCGTGTCGGGCGGGAACTGGCCCTGGTATCCCATATTATGAATGGTGAAGACGGTGCCCACCTCGCGGAAGGCCGGGTCCTCGGCATATTGCGTCCGCAACAGCACCGGCACCAGAGCCGACTGCCAGTCGTGGCAGTGGAAGACGTGCGGTGTTCCCAGAATTTTTGAGGCCTCGAGCACGGCACGCGAAAACAGCGCGAATCGCTCCGCGTTGTCGGGATAGTCTCCGGCCGCTGTACCGTAGAGCGCATCCCGGTCGAAGTAAGGCGGATAGTCCACGAAGTAGAAACGCACCCCGGACTGGTTGCCGGCGGTGACCACCGAGCAGAACCGGTAACGGTCGTCAAACGGCACTGTGATGCTGCGCACCACGGTCTGCGGATCCGCCAGCTTGGTCTGGCGATAGCGGGGAAGATATACGCTCACCTGGTGTCCAGCCGAGGCCAGCGCGTAGGGCAGGGCGCCCACTACGTCCGCCAATCCTCCGGTCTTGGAAAAAGGCACGCATTCCGACGCGGCAAAGGCAATATGCATGAAAACAACTCCTCCAAAGTATGAGCCCGCTTCCTCCGGCACACGCTATCATAGGGACGTGCCGCTTGCGGCACGCCACTTTCTGGCCATCAGAACTCGCGGGATGAAGTATCCAGTTTAACTGCCGGGAAGAAAGAGGGTCAACGTGCCAAAAGTCTCTGCCTCACGCAGCAGCCGCAATCACAAGCCCAAACTGGGGCAGCATTTTCTGGCAGACCCGGCCGCCGCGCTCCGCATCATCGAGGCCTTGGGAGACATTTCCCAGAGCACGGTTCTCGAAATCGGGCCCGGCCGCGGCGCGCTCACTTCCCTGCTCGCCAAGCGGGCCCGCCGCCTGATCGCCATTGAACTGGACCGGGTGCTGGCGGCCCAGCTGCGCATGAATTTTGCCTTGGCGCCAAACGTGGAAATCATCGAAGGCGATATCCTCGCCATCGATTTCGATACCCTGTTCGGACCCAAGCCGGGAAGCACGCGTCCCGGAATGACACAGGCCCCGGAAGCCGTGCGCGTCGTGGGCAATCTTCCCTACTTCATTACTTCCGATATTCTGCTGCGCCTGTTCGCCTATCGAAAGTATTTTGAAACCATCGTGCTGATGGTGCAACGCGAGGTGGCCGACCGGCTGGCGGCACGGCCGGGCAGAAGCGACTACGGGCTGCTTTCAGCGACGGCCCAGCTTTACGCCCGGGTGGAAAAGTTGTTTACCCTTCCGCCGACTGCGTTTTCGCCGCCTCCGAAAGTGCAGTCCAGCGTGGTCCGATTTACAATTGCGCCGCAGGTGGAGAGCTTGCGCGTGCCCGAAGAGGCTTTTGTTACCTTTCTCAAGCTGTCCTTCGGACAGAAGCGAAAGACTTTGTGGAACAATCTGAAATCTCAGTATCAGCCGAAAAACTTGCGCGCCGCCCTGGACCGGACGGGAGTGAAACCCACCGTACGCGCGGAAGCCTTGTCACTGGAGAAAAGCGCGGCGTTGTTCCGGGCGCTGTCCGACGGTAGCGCGCCGGACTGAGCGGAAACCGGCTTCGCCCGCCTTCGGGGCAGAAGGGAGGCGACCATAATCATGAGCGCGACCCTACGCCATCCCGCCGTCGCCGGACGCTTCTATCCGCGCGACTCTGATGCCCTCCTCGCCGACGTGCAGACCTACCTCTCACCCAGCCAGAAAACGGATTCCGCGCTGGGCTGTGTGGTGCCCCACGCCGGCTACATCTATTCCGGACACGTCGCCGGCGCGGTCTTCGCCCGAGTGAACGTCCCGCGCCGCTGCATCCTGCTGTGCCCCAACCATACCGGCAAGGGACATCCGCTCGCCATCATGAGCCAGGGCGCGTGGCAGACGCCGCTCGGCCCGGTGCCGATTGATTCCGCGTTGGCGGAGACGCTCGCCCAACGCTTCCCACTCCTGCACGAGGACGCCGAGGCGCACCGCACCGAACACGCCGCCGAGGTGCAGTTGCCCTTCCTGCTGACGCGCCGTCCGGATATCACTTTTGTGCCGATTGCGCTGGGCACGGGTCAGTTCGAGGTTCTGGAGGCATTGGGCAGCGCAATCGCCGATGCCGTGGCCGCGCAAGCTGAACCCGTGTTGCTCATCGCTTCCAGCGACATGAATCACTACGAGAACGACCGCATCACCCGGGAGAAAGACCACAAAGCCATCGACCGCATCCTCGCGCTTGACCCACGCGGCCTCTTCGACGTAGTAATCCAGGAAGAAATCAGCATGTGCGGCTTCGGTCCGACCGTAGCCATGCTCACCGCAGCCAAACGCTTGGGAGCGACCTCAGCGGAGTTGATCAAGTACGCCACTTCGGGAGACGTGTCAGGCGATCGCGAGATGGTGGTGGGGTACGCCGGGGTGGTGGTGCGGTAGGCGCTCTGCAAAAGTTGAGTAATGTTCCACGTGGAACACTGGTGCAAATTGAAGAAGTGTTCCACGTGGAACATTGGTGACGAATCTGCTTATAGCTTCCAGATATTATTTTATGCCCGATTGGTTGTAGGGATTGGAGTTAGGCGGATGCCGGAATGTCGGCAGTGGGTGCCGGGCACCTCGGCACCTAGGGAACGACGTAGGTGCGGCTTCGGTCGGCGGTTCCGCCGTCACTGGATGATCTGCGTAATTGGTTTGCCCATATTAGGGTTGAAGTTGGGGTCGCCGGAATACTTGGTGCGGATGGTGTGGGTCCCCAAGCTCAGGCTCGAAGTCGTAAAGCTGGCCTGGCCGCTCGGATCCAGCGGTACGGTGGCCAGGATGGTTGCGCCATCGGCGAAGGCGATCTTGCCGGTGGGAATAGTCTGGACCAGGCTAGGCGCGACGGTCGCGGTGAAGGTGACGGATTGGCCCACAGGTGCGGGATTTTCCGAACTGGCGGTAGCCACAAAGGTGCCGCCGGAGTTCATTAGTACGGATACGTTGTTGGTGCTGAGGTTTGCGACGGCTAGATCAATCGCCCGATCATGGTTGAGATCGGCTGCAGCAACCCCGTATGCGCCGAGTTCGGCGCCGAATTGACGCGCTGACTGAAAACTGCCATCGCCCTTGCCCAACAGAACAGTCACGCTGCCGTGTTCGGCATTGGACACTGCTACAACCAAGTCCAGGTTGCCGTCGCCATTGACATCGGCCGCCACCGCCGACCCTGGAAACGTGCCTACCTGATAATCTGTTCCGGCCTGAAAGCTACCGTCCCCATTTCCCAACAGGACGGTTATGTTGTGCACACTGTACGAAATGACCAGGTCCAATTTGCCGTCGTTGTTCAAGTCAGCCAGAGTAGCAAAGAAGGCGAACCCGGACAGAGGAAAACTGGTGGCGGGCTGAAAGGTGCCGTCGCCGTTGCCTAACAGCACGCTCCCGCTGAAGTTGAAATCAGCTACCACCAAGTCGGGCTTTCCGTCTCCATTCAGGTCACCGATCGCGACGGATTCTGGATTGCCCCCCGCGTCATAGTCTACTGCGTCCTGAAACGTGCCATCGCCGTTGCCGATCAGCACCGCGACGTTAGCCCCGCTGGCATTGGCGACGGCGAGATCCAGTTTGCCGTCACCGTTCAGGTCAGCCATGCCGATCGACACGGGACCCGATATGCCACTGGAATAGTCCAGGGGTGGTTTGAACCCCTTGCCGTTATTGTTAAGCAGGATACTGACTTTGTTGCCGTTTGTGACAACCAAATCGGACCAGCCATCGCGGTCGAGATCGCCTGCAGCCATAGCCGCCGGACTCGCACTGAGTGCGAATGACCGTCCAGTTCGAAAAGTCCCGTCGCCAGCGCCCAAGAAGAGAGTTACGGAGTTGCTGCTGGAATTGAGGACGCACAGATCGGGCCTACCATCCCCGTTGAAATCGGCGACGACAACCGAAACAGGCCTAGTACCTGTGCCATAGTTCACAGCGGGCAGAAATCCACGTGCATGGGAGTAACTGGACACTCCTACTAACATTAGAAGAACCGCGAACTTGAACACACGGGGCAAGCGGAGCATAACACTGCCTCCTCCGGCGAACTACGGCCCGGGGCGCGACTGCCAAGGGGGGAAGAACTCTCAGGTGGCGCAGACCCACTACCGATACGCCAACGCACTGTATAGCATAATCACCCACCCCGTCAAGTTTAACGGCTAGGGGTGCGAACGTCTCTCCCCCGTCTCCCGCCTTTCGTCAATTCCCGATGCATATGTATTTAAAGCTGTGGGTTCCGTTGCCTGTGAACTTAGCCTGCGAACCGCTCAGGTACTCGATTTGGATGGCGGAGGGGCCGGTTATATCATTAGCCGTGCAGAAGTAGTTTCCGGCGCCGCCAAAAATCGCGGCACCAGTAAAGGTTACGGTTAACACGTTTCCGGATAGAGTCCCAGAATCCGCGACGATGCGGGTGCCTGTCTTCTGGGTCCCTGAGTGATCATAGGTGGTTGGAACGGTAGTAAGATTGGCGACCGGCGTAGTGCTGGTCACCACCAAGGGCGCGGTACCAGTAGCAACCCCCAGGGTTCCGGTGTTCGCTTTCCAGCTTCCCGCTGTGCTCCCGCTGCTACCGGTGCCAAAATCAATGACGCCTGCAGCGTCCCGTGAGAGCCCGGTATCCGCCGTGCCAGAGGGAGACGTAGAGCTTGAAGTCCAGCCGTAAACGCCCGATACCGCATTCAATCCTGCGGAAAGAAAGGCTAACTTGTCTGTCGAGGCTCCAGTCTGAAAGTCGAGAATCCCTGAGCTCGGAGAATAGAACCCTGGACCGTTGGACATGAACAGCGCAGGGGTGGCTGTAGCGCCATTAGGGACCCGTACTCCGCCTGTGCCACCCGGGGCCAGCAGCAAGTTAACGTTCGTGGAAGTCACGATTGAAGGCGTCGAGGTTCCAAGTGTTACATTCCCCGATGTGTCCTGGCCTACGAGTGTGGCCGATAAATCGGGCAGCGTGATGACTCTTGTGCCGCTAGTGGAGGCTCCGGTAATTTCGAAATTGTTTGTGGCCGGAGTACCTGAGGTTCCTGCCAGAAAGAGATTCTTCCAGGGCAGAGTGATGGATCCAAAGTCGACAGAAGCGGCAGCGTTAGGCAGGAGGGGACCCCCGAATTTAAAACTATTCGCCCCCAACGCTTGGCCGTGAATTTCAATCGTATTGCTGGTATTATTGCTACTGTCTGTAACGTCGGACGTATTCGCCACGGTGCCTGGCAGAACGACGATTCTGTTGTTTTGCGCATTAGTGTCCAGGACAACTCCCGCCGCCTCGTTGTTGAAAACGCCGTTGACTTCAACTCCGTTGGCGCTGCCTGTTAATTCGACCCCATTCCCCCGACCGGTTCCGCCAGAGCCAGACGCCTCGAACTTGCCATAGATTTGGCCGCCCGCCGCTTGGACTCCGAAACAGGGAGTAGCTCCATTGGCTCCCGTACCCACGTCGAAATGGGTACCAAAAATCCTGATGGGTCCAGAAGACTTGATTCCGAAGCATTGTCCGTTGTCCGCAAAGTTGTCTGCGAAGATGTCCCCACCTACCACTATCGGACCATCCTCCACCGCGCCTGCCGGATTGCCGTCATACCAGATGGAGTTGTCTTGGCCCCTGTCATTAAGCAGGAAAATATTGTTAATCGTGCCGCCGGTGCCCTGCTTTTCCGCCCTCATGCCATAGGAACCTGATTTGTCAAAGTGCTCGAAGTCGCTCTGCGCAATTAGTGCGACACTGGCGTTGATAATGTCGACGCCCCCTAGTGCGCTACCCGCGATACGCGACGATGTTAGACCCACGGATGTGGTGTCCATGAACGTCAGATTCCATAGCTGGAATCCAGCCGAGTTGATGGGACTTCCACTTACACTTCCCAACGTCATAATCACAATTGGCATCGCCGTGAGCAGACGCACTCCTGCCTGCGGCGGGTTGTTGCCCATAGGGCTAGGCCCGTCTTCCTCCCTCTGGGCATTTCCCTGACCAACAATCTCGAAGCTCACTTGGTTCGCCATCGTAAGAGCTCGGGCGGTGCCAGAGCCGTTATCAGATGTGCCGAACATGTAATCACCGGCCGGGAAATAGATAACGCAGCCCTCTGTTATTGGTGGGGCAAGCGTTCATCGCCTTCTGGACAGGCGTAGAATTGTCCGTTCCCCAAGTTACAGGAACCTGGCCGCTGTTGTTGGCAGCTTGATCTAACAGGGTTGCTACGAATCCAGACGGGCTCACTCCGACAATCTTGGTGAGTAGCGTCGCGGGCGATCCCGGGGTGCCACCGGCTAAGGGAATCTCGATAGACTTTCCTACGTCGGTCTGGACAAAGGGGAATGATGCATTAACAACAGTACAATTGAGAGTCTTACCTCCACCTGTCGTTACTACCGAGCAGGTGTCCGCAGCTGGTGTTTCGGTGGACACTTGGGCATCACCCCGTGCCCCGTAAGCCGTGACATCAATCCACGGGTTAGGGCCGCTCATAGTCGTTCCTAGTACTTGTGCGAGGGTGAACGTTGACGACGCCAAAACAGCTACTACAGCGATAGCGATTTTCCAGTTCATCGAAGGTCTCCTGTATCCATTGTGGATAGAGAAATTCCTTGTGACCCAAATGGCCTGACGCCGTATCAAGCGCGTCTGCCCGACAAGAGATTCCTGACTTGCTGCCTGGGTTCGGCCCTACGACTGAGGCCTTGTACTACGGAAGAAGAGACGGCGAATGATCCTCGCCTGGCTGGTTGAACTGTTGGCGCGATTGTCGTCCTTGGGTGTTAGGGTTGTCAAGCAGAAGTTGCGAATGCAGAACGTGATGAAGTGCAAATGACCCGCCCATAAAAGCGGTGCAGAGCTTGAGGCATGAGCTAGAGAGTAGGAAAACAAGAGCGCAGTGTCTGTGACGCGTGAACACGGAAAGGGCAGGGGTGACCGATTCCCAGGTCTCGCAAAAGCAGCGAGACCTGGGGCACCCGGTTGGCTTACTTCTTAGGAGAACTCCGCGGCGCGGAGTGCGGCACCGACATCGAATGCGCCGGGGCACTCATCCGCGGGCTGACACTCCGAGATGGCGCTGCCGTCTTTGCAGCCGACGCTGCTGATCCGTGAGACGCCGCAGCAGCCGGCGCAGACATGCTTGTAGCTGGCATGGTGCGGATCGTCGCAGTCGCGAATCCTTCCTGCTTGGCCTGCTGAGAAAGTCCAGCCAAGTTCCTGACCGTCCCGCGCTGAATTCCCATACCCGCCGAGCCGTTGCGGATCATTACCCTGCCGGGAGATGCGCCTGGGACAACGGGCACCGGCCCGCGGTTTACGAGAACTGTATTCCCTCCTCCTGACGGAGGCTGGGGCGCCGTAAAGCCCGCCGGGGGATTGTTGACTCGTGGAAGACTGTTCCATCCCGCCCAGGAGTTGCCCGGCTGCCAAGCCCATCCGTAGCCGGGAACGTTGTTCCAGGAACCGTAGCGATAAGGCATCCATCCCCAAGGATAGGACGATACCCAGGTGTAGCCGAAGCCGGGATAGTAAACCCAGGCGCCGTTCATGAACGGATCCCAGCCCGCGCCCGCGAAGTATGGTTGCCACATCATGCCGTAGCCGGGAGCGTTGAAATAGCTGCCGTAGTAGTTCAGGTCGCTCGCGCCGTAGGCATAGGGCGAGTTGCTGCTATACGAACTGTTGCTCAGGTAGCGCTGGTGATAGTCCTCCTGCTGTTTGTCCCAGGAGTCGTAGGGATCCTGCTCCAGATTCTTGGCCAGGGTGTAGTGGTCCTGATCGGCGAGATTGAACGTCGCGGACGCTTTCCTGCCAACTTCGACGGCACCCGACGGACCCTCCACCTTCACATCGCCCTTAAACACAGCCAGGGTAGCCTCGGTATCCCCCATTTGTATGCGGAGGTGGGCGGAGCTGCTTAGAGCCAGTTTTTCGTGGCCGAAGCTCAGAGTGAACTCGTCGTTCTTCGCGCCTGCGAAGTTCACGTAGGCCGTGCCTTCCTGCAGGGTCACGCTTGAAACCTTGGCGCCGGAATCGCGCAGGGAGAGCTCTGGGAACTCAACCACCGTGCCTGGAGTGATGCGCAGCGTGCTGCCGTCTTCGAATTCCACCTCGGCCCGGCCATCATGGCCGGCGCGGAGCTTCACGCCCTGGGTGATGGGTAAGTTCAGAAACGCCTTTTCGTAGCCTTGCCCCAGGTTGCGGTCGATTTTTACCTCGCCTTCGACAGCGCTCAGCCGCACGATGCGCACCTGCGAGTCGGCGAAGGACTGAACCGCCAGCAACCAGCACGCCAGGACCGCCAGCGCAAATAGTGTGATGTTCAGCTTTCGTTTCGACATGACGCCCTCCCGAGACTTCCCCTTACCCCATTAGAACACTGTTCCGACCAGTTAGTTGCCCGTAAATTCATGGGTTTTCGGACGAAATGCTGCGGTTAGCTCTTGCCGCCGGTTTCTGCCACATCCAGCAACCGCTGGGCGCGGGCGCGGACTGGATTGATTACCGAAGAGTCGTTCGCAATCTGTTGCAGGATGGGGGCCACGACCGCAAGCTCTGCCAAACTATTCTGCTTCGCCATCTCCTCCATGCGTTTCAGTTCGTCATCCAGAGCCAGTTTCTGGTAGCGGTGGTAGTACTCCAGCCGGCGGCCGAACTCCAGCGTAGTGGCAAGGTTCTGGAAGAGGCTGGTGAGTTCCTGCACCGCCGCAATGGGAGAGTAGTTGTAGGTGGCCTGGGTGCTGTTGTGAGCGTCGCTGTAGGTCAGAGTCTTGGTCCCGGTGGAAGCCAGGCCCCGCTTCTTGGTCTCGAGGTCACCTTCGAAGTAGCGCGCGCGCTTGGCCAGTTCGAAGATCTGAGTGAATGTGGGCTGAGAAATCGCGAAATCCAGCCGGACAGGGTCGCTGGGTTCGGATTCGGGGCTGAGCTTGCCATTGGAATCGTAGCTGCCACCCCCGTCCGAGAAAACCGTGATCACATAGTGATCGGGCTGCGAGCCGGGGAAGTCGAAGGTAAAAGTAATTTTGGCCCTGTCCTCGGCAGACGCTGGGGGACAGAAAAAGAGACAAAGGCAGAAGATCAGACACCAGAGCCAGAAAGGGCGGGCGCACAAAGACGACGGTCGGAGCTTGACCCAGGACATGTCGTGGGAATTATGCCAAAAACAGCTGTCGGATGGTGTGGTGGGAATCAGCTTCACCTTGCCACCGCGCGCTGGCGCTCCAGAGTCGCAGAAGTGTGCAGGTGGCAGATGGCGATGGCCAGGGCATCGGCGGCATCGGCGGGCTCGGGGACCTCGGCCAGGTTCAGCAGCCGCGTGACCATGTGCTGCACCTGCTGCTTCTCTGCCCTGCCATAGCCGACCACGGCGGACTTGATGGAGAGCGGTGAATATTCGGCCACCTCCAAACCGGCGGAAGATGCGGCCAGCATGGCTACACCGCGTACCTGTCCCAGCTTGAGCGCCGACTTCACGTTCAACGCATAGAAGATGCCTTCGATGGCGACATTGTCCGGACGGTGCTCCTGAATAATGGTTCCGAGCCGCTCGAAGATAGCTGCCAGGCGCAGAGGCAGAGGATCGCGCGGAGAGAGCTTGATGGCGCCACAGGTCAGGCAGAGCAGTCTGCCGTCATGGCAAAGTTCGACCACGCCGTAGCCGGTGTACTCAGAGCCGCAGTCAATACCGAGGACGCGCATTGCAGGCAGTGTACAGCTTCTAGCTGCTAGCTTCTAGCTTCTAGCTTCTAGCTCCTTACGCACCGGTACCGCATAGGCGACTCCTTTTTTGCAGGACTTATTTCTTTTTCTCGGCCCTGCCGACCAGCATCAACTGCTCGGGGCCGCCGTTGACGCTGCTGTATTCGGTGAGCGTAAATCCACCTCCCGAGATCGGCCGCGTCTCGCTCCGAAACTTGATGTGCTTCCCGAGAAAGTCAAACTCTCCGCGATAGACCAGCGTTTCGCCTTCGAAGTTCCCGGTGAACACCCAGTGATCCGAAGAGTCGTACCAAAGCGCATGGTCCCGATACACTTTCGCTTTCGGGTCCCACATCATCACTTCCATCCCCTGGTAATTGTCTCCGCCACCATAGGATGCAAACGCATTGATCACGGAAAGTCCGCTCGGGCCGCTCTGCGCCGCCCAGTGCCCCGTGTTGTGTCCTCCATTCGGAAACAGTTCGGATTTTGGGTACTCCTCCGAATACCCCCAATCACCGATGTAGAACTTCAGGCGATCCATTTCAGGGCCAGCGGCAATTTCTCCGGTACCCTCTGGCCCGTTCGCCGCTGGTGCACCAGCCTGGGCTGCGGATCCACCGCTCTGAGACTGGGCGCCCGCCATTCCAGCGAGTCCCACACAAACACAGCCTATAAACAGTACGTTTTGAATCTTCATGGGTGAGCTCTCCGTTAAATCGACACTGACGCGGCAGACTTCGCCACACGATACCAGAATTGACTTAGCGGTTCCGCACTCCGCTAGCAACATCTCGGCCGTCGTGCTGCGGCCAAATCGTGCTCCCGCAAAAATGCCGCGTACGACTCGGGCGTCGAATTGAGGCCGTTCCTGCCCAAGAACCGTGCATAGGCTGATTCATCGAAAATTTCGCGCAACGTAGCCACCAGGATTTCCACGAATCGTCGCATCTTCCTCATCCCTGCTCCTCGGCGAAACGCGTGGCAACAAACGGTGCTTCCTTTACCCGCGCTGGTTTGCGGCCGGCGACCACGCGGGTCCACTCCCAGGCCGACTCCATCAGAATCAGCGCCACCATGAAGATCAGGATGCCGGTGACCGTTGCGTCCAGCCGGTCGTTAAAGATCAGCCGGGAGAGTTCGTGACTGGGCGCAGCGGAGGAAGCCAGTTGCCGGGCATGCGCCAGAAATCCGATCCGGGAGTTGGGATTGAAAATCTTGTGCCACGACGCTGTAAAGGTCACTAAGACCAGCCACGCCAACGGTACCAGCGTCACCGCCGCATAGCGGGCTTTCCCCATCTTGATGATGATGGTGGTGGCCACACACAGCGCAACCGTCGCCAGTAGTTGATTGGAAATCCCGAACAAGGGCCAAAGTGAATTGATTCCACCTAGCGGGTCCTTCACGCCCTGCCAGAGGAAATATCCCCAGGCACTTACAATCAACGCGCTGGTGGCAAGAATCGAGGGATACCAACTGGTGCGTCCCAAGGGCTTCCAGATGTGGCCGAGTGCATCCTGCACCATGAAGCGGCCCACGCGGGTGCCGGCATCGAGAATAGTAAGAATGAAGAGCGCTTCGAACATGATGGCAAAGTGATACCAGAGTGCCATGACGGCTTGCCCACCCAGACTGTTGGAGAAGATGTGGGCCATGCCGACAGCGAAAGCGGGTGCGCCGCCCGTGCGGTTGTAAAGCGTCTGCTCCCCAACCGCCTGGGCCAGAGAGTGCATCTCGGCAGCGGTGACCGTGAATCCCCAATTGCTGATGGTTGCGGCTGCGGCTTCCGGAGCTTGACCCACGACTCCCGCAGGGCTGTTAATCGCAAAGTAGACGCCCGGCTGCATCACGCAGGCAGCAATCATAGCCATGATCGCTACCATGGATTCCGCCATCATGGCGCCGTAGCCCACCATGCGGGCTTCGGGCTCGCGCCGGATCAACTTGGGCGTGGTGCCACTGGAGATGAGCGCGTGGAACCCGCTGATGGCGCCGCAGGCAATAGTAATGAACGCGAAGGGGAAGATGCTTCCGGCAAACACCGGCCCCGAGCCATCTATGAAACGCGTGAGCGCGGGCATGTGCAGCGTGGGACGCAGCGCGATAATTCCCAGCGCCAGCAGTGCGATGGTCCCCAGCTTGACGAAGGTGCTCAAGTAATCGCGCGGGGCGAGTAGCAGCCACACCGGCAATGCCGAAGCGGCGAAACCGTAAAGGATGAGCAGGATAGCCAGCGTGGGCGCGGTCAGAGTGAATACTTGAGCCACCGACGGAGTCTGTGAGGCCCATTGTCCTCCCCAGATGGCGAGCATTACCAGGATGAAACCCAGGATCGAAGTCTCCAGAACTTTGCCCGGCCGCAGGCGGCGCAGGTAGACGCCCATCAGCAGGGCGATGGGAATAGTCATAGCGATGGTGAACGCGCCCCAGGGGCTGGCTTTCAGCGCATTGACCACGATCAGTGCGGCCACCCCAAGCAGAATCACGATAATGCTGATGACCGCCACGTAGGCCACGAATCCACCAACTCGGCCAATTTCTTCACGGGCCATCTCAGTGAGTGATTTTCCATCGCGGCGAACCGAGAACAACAGGATGACGAAATCCTGCACACAGCCGCCGAACACTGCGCCCGCCAGCACCCAGAGGGTTCCGGGCAGATATCCGAATTGGGCCGCGAGCACCGGGCCGACCAGCGGTCCCGGCCCCGCGATGGCGGCAAAATGGTGTCCGAAGACCACCCACTTGTTGGTGGGGACGAAATCGCGGCCATTATCCAGGCGTTCGGCGGGAGTGGCGCGCTGGGCGTCCAGGGCGAGCACTTTGGCGGAGATAAACTTGCTGTAGAAACGGTAGCCGAGCGCGTAGGTGCAGACGGCCGCGACCACCAGCCACATGGCGTTGATCTGCTCGCCACGATGCAGTGCAATGGTCGCGATCGCCAACGTGCCCAGAATGGCGACCGTGAGCCAGATCAGAATTCGCAGTGGTTTCGGCATTGCCCTCCGCTATTCAACAACGGCGGAAGTATTGTGGCCAATCCCAAGCTCAGGCGCAATGTGCAAACGCGGCACCTGCCAGAACCAGCGCGGGCGAGTCGCCCGTACCCACACGGCTCTTCCCGCAGGGCTTGGTTCCAGTTCACGCGAACTAAATGAGTTTAATGGTAATCTTTAATGTCCCCTGGCAGGTAAGAGCGCTGGAAGTGTATACCGAGTGGCCTTACAAGGGGGGATAGCCAAAGGGACGGAGCAGTAAGCGTTTACCACAGGAGCAGGTGATGAAAGTCGGGATGCTGACTGGCGGAGGTGACTGTCCAGGTTTGAACGCAGTCATCCGCGCCATTGTGCGCAAGGGTTGCTTCCACTACGAGGACGAGTTTGTCGGCTTTCTCGAAGGCTGGCGCGGCCTTCTGGAAGACAAGAGTATGCCGCTCGACCTCTCTAGCGTGGCTGGAATCTTGCCGCGGGGTGGCACCATCCTGCGCACGTCGCGCACCAATCCTTCCAAGCACTCCGATGGCATAGACCGCTGCATCAGCACGCTCACCAGGCACAACATCGAGGCGTTGATCGCCATCGGCGGCGACGACACCCTTTCCGTTGCCCAGCAGCTGCATGAAAGAGGAATCAAGGTGGTAGGTGTCCCCAAGACTATCGACAATGATCTGGCTGGCACCGACTACACTTTCGGCTTCGATACGGCAGTGAACGTCGCCACCGAAGCCATCGACCGTGTGCACACCACCGCCGAGGCTCATAACCGCGTGATGGTGGTGGAAGTGATGGGCCGGGATGCGGGGTGGATCGCCATGTACAGCGGCATCGCCGGCGGCGCTGATGTCATTCTGATTCCCGAGCAGCCCTTCGACATTGACAAGGTGGCGGAAACCCTTCGCCTGCGACACGCCCGTGGACGCTACTTCAGCATCGTGGTGGTGGCTGAAGGCGCGAAGTTCTCCACCGACGTGGACCCGCAGCATGGCGCGCCCATTGTGCAGGACATGGGGCAGGATGAATTCGGGCACGCGCGGCTGGGCGGCATCGGCAATATTCTGGCGCGGGAGATCGAGAAGCGGACCGGATTCGAAACCCGAGCCGTGGTGCTGGGACACATCCAGCGCGGCGGCTCTCCCAGTGCGTTCGACCGTATGCTGGCCACACGCTATGGACTGGGTGCGATCGACATGGTGCATCGCGGCGAGTTCGGATGCATGGCGGCGTTGCGCGGAAATAAAATCGTTTCCGTACCGCTGGTCGATGCCATTTCCAAGAATCGTACTGTTGACCAGGAGATGATCGACGTGGCTTTCGGTATCCTGGATAGACTGACTGGAGAGAAAGAGTCGGTGGGGAAGTAGGGCTGCAGGCTTTAGGCTTTAGGCTTCAGGCCCGATGCAATGCTAGAACTGGTCTCATAAATGACTTTGGGAGGGCACGGCTTCAGCCGTGCCGCTCAGGACCGATAAAGATTGGGCTTCAGCCCCTGAGGTCGAACCACCGCACTCGCAGGAGACCACTTATGAAACCAGTTCTAGTACGGGCTACGGATCGAGCAATTCGTGCAGCGCATGAGATTTCTTCCCTAGAGCCTAGAGCCTGAAGCCTAGGGCCGAAAGCAAGCCTGATGGAGGTACTCTTCCGCCTGGCGCCGCCATCGCTACAGACTATCGAGCTCATCCCGGCCATCGCCACGGTGGCGATGATCGTCATCGCACATCGACGAGCCACCCCACAGAAACCCTCCGGCCTCCATTCCCTCGAGAGATTATTTGGACGGCTGGCGCGGCGAAAAGTGCTGTCGGTGGTTGCGGTCGGACTGCTGGTCCTCACCGTTCGTGCAGCCCTGATTCCTGTCCTCGGCATCCCCGAGCCGCGCTGGGACGATGAATACAGCTACCTGCTCGCGGGAAAGACGTATGCGTCAGGGCGTTTGACCAACCCCACCCACCCCATGTGGGTGCATTTTGAAAGCTTCCATATCATCCAGCAGCCTACGTACATGTCCATGTACGCGCCGGCGCCAGGGTTGGTGCTGGCAGCCGGGATCGTGCTGGGCAAAAATCCGTGGATCGGAGTTTGGCTGATCACCGCTATTGCTTGTTCCGCCCTGACCTGGATGCTGCAGGGCTGGGTGCCACCGGGATGGGCACTCTTCGGAGGACTGCTGGCCGTGCTGCGCCTCGGCCTGCTCAGTTACTGGATGAATACCTACTTCTGCACCTCGATAGCGGCCCTTGGCGGGGCGCTGATCTTGGGAGCGCTGCCCCGTCTTAAGAAGCACTGCCGCCTGCGCGATGCCATCGTGATGGGCATGGGACTTGCGATTCTGGCGAACAGCAGACCGTATGAAGGACTGATTGTGAGCTTGCCGGTGGCGGTTGCCATGCTGTTTTGGCTCACGGGCAAAAAGCGTCCGCCCGCCCCAGTTGCAGTTCGGCGGATCGCATTGCCGATTTTTCTGATGCTTGCGGTTACTGCGGGGGCGATGGGGTACTACTTCTGGCGCGTCACGGGCAGCCCATTCCGCATGCCGTACCAGGTGAATCGTGACACCTATGCCGTAGCTCCGTATTTCGTGTGGCAAAGCCTGCGGCCAGAACCAATCTATCACCACCCGGAGATGCGCGATTTCTACATGGGTTGGGAGCGCAGTGAGTTTCTAGAGGCGCAATCGCTGCGCGGTCTCGCTCTCCGCACGTTTCACAAGATGCAAGAGTGCTGGGGCTTTTATATGGGCCCCGCTTTCACTATCCCTTTGCTGGCTTTTCCCTGCATCCTGCGCGACCGCCGAATGAGATTCGTACTTTGGGCAAGTGGCTTTTTCGCTCTGGGGATGGTTGTGGAGACCTGGACTCTGGCGCACTACGTCACCCCGGCGGCAGGATTGCTTTACCTCCTCCTGGTGCAGTGCATGCGGCACCTGCGCCTCTGGCGACGCCATGGCAGCGGGATCGGACAGTCGCTGGTGCAGGCTGTGCCTGTGATATGCCTGGCCATGGTAGTACTGCGAGTGTCCGCAGTTGCCGCACACGCTCCCATCGAGCCCGCCTGGCCACGCGGCAATCTGGAGCGCGCGCAAATCATAAAGCGCCTAGACGCGCTTCCTGGTGACCACTTGATCGTTGTACAGCAGGGGCCGGTCAACATCGACAAGGAGTGGGTGTACAACGAGCCCGACATTAACGCCGCCAAGATAGTTTGGGCCCGCGACATGGGAGAGAAGAATAACGAAGAGCTGCTGCGGTACTTCCACGACCGGCATGTATGGCGGTTGGAGGTGGAGGGGGGGATGCTTCGGAGTTTCTCTCCGTCTCCCGGAGCAGCGGGCTCCAGCGATGCGACAACTCCCCCCGCTAGACCTTAGCTACTCCGTTTCCCGATTGCTCCTCGATAGCCGCCTGAGAGCAGCTTCCGCCGCCGTCAGGACGGCAAAGCAGGCCAGAAGAATCATCTCTGGCTCCATGGGATGACGGTACGTGCTCCACGGATGGGTGATGTAGTAGATCAACGGAAAAACAAAAAGAACAACCGCATAGGGCGCAGCATCCAGCTTCTTGTGCCAAAGGGCTATGCCCGCTCCCAGCCAGGCCAGCAAGCTGATCGGCAGCCAGACGCGTGCGTCGGGTGCGGTCCAGTAGTAGAAACAGCGCTGGCCGCAAAGGCGCAAGAACTGCCCTGGATGTTCTCGAATGAACTGCAGAGCGACCTCGCGCTTGCTTTCCATGAATTGGATTTCGCCCAGCCGGTTGTATTCCGAGGGATCATTGAGCGGGAAGCTGCCGGCGAAATCGTAGAGGTGCGTTACTCCCTCATGGTTTCCAATCCACAGCTCGAGCCCGAGATTGTCACGAACCACGATCAGCCGGTGGAAAGTCACGTAGTTGTGAATGGTCCAGGGCAGCAGCGTGAGCAGACAGATCGCAATCGAGGCCAGCAGTCGTTTGCGGCATGACTCTCCCCGGCGGCGATAACGGATCCAAAGCCAGACCCAGAGAAAAGGAAATAACGCGAGCAGAGTTGTGTTGGTAAGGGCGGCAATTCCGGCAAGCCCTCCGAACAGCAGCCATTGCGAGATGCAGAGCGAACCCGCCAGCGTCACCGCTAGCAACAGGCTGAGCGCCAGCAGGAGAGCCGAGAGGCTGCTCTCCCACAACCGTATCGAGACCACAGCCAGATAGAGCCAGCTCGCCCAAACCCAAGCCGCCACAATGCCGGTGGGGACGCCAAAGCTTCGTTTACCAATTTGAAGAATTACAACCGCAGTGAGTGCGGAAAAGAATGCATTGAGCCCAACTGCGACCCAAAGCGACAGATACGTGTAGGCGCCAAACAGCTTGAAAATACCCGCCAGCAGAAAAGGATAGACGGGAGGCTGCTGCGCCGTTGGCGCCAGAAGCGTATGAGGCCATGGAGAGCTGTAGCCGAATCCGGAGACTACCGCCCAGGCAATGCGGGCGGGCTCGTTCAACTCGTAGAATCCCCGGGCTGCGTTGGCCGGAAGCAGTTGTGCAGCGACGATCAGCCGCACCAGGAACGCGACCACGAAAATGGCCCACGGCGAGCCTATAGCAGCGGCCACGAGCCTGAAAGGGCGCGTATTGCGCATGGGTGAAAGGATTGTAACAGCGGCCCCATCAGAGATTTACTGGCAGTCAAGAGAGACATGTGTCGCCCACCGGTGAGCCCGGACCGCGGCGCAACGCTGCTTTCTGCAACCATCTGTTCTTAGTTCTGTCCTGCCGCTTTGGCGGCCTGTTCGTTCGGAAACGGAGCGACATAAATAGCCGGCACACTTTCCTTTTGCATCATCTCATTCAGGGCTACGAGGTCCGTGGACATGATTTGTTTCCACTGGGCCACCAGTGGCGTCTCCTTTTGGCTCAGTTCGTCAAAAACCGCGTACTGCTGCTGGGTCGGAGCCGCATCCGCCCCGTCCACGCTTCCTGCCAGGTTGTGCAGTTGCTCATCAATCAGGACCGGGTAATTCAGGCTGGCTTCCGAAGATTTGATCTTCACCTGCAGCAATTGCTCCTCCACCGGAGTCATCTTCTTGTCGAGCGACTCTGACGCGGCCAGGATGGACTTGAAGCGCGCGTCCTCACCCAGCCGGCCCTGCAAATTGTGAAACTGCGTCCGGATGTTGCGAATATCGTTCACCGTCTGATGCACTTCGCTGATACGCTCGCGGAGTTTGAGGTCCAGATCAAACTGCTTCTGCAGATCGGCGAGAGAAACGTTCACTCGCGGATCCGGCTTCACTTCCAGCGGGACGCTCAGGGATTTTCCGTTGGCCGTCAGCCGGACCTGGTAATTGCCCGGCAGGGCCACAGGACCACGATTGCGGAACTCGGCGCCGACTTCCCCAGGAAGCTTGCGCGCCCCTTCATAGCGCAGGTTCCAAGCGAATCGGTTGACCCCCACCTCAACGGGAATCCTTTCCTGCGGAGGCTGCTGATCCGGCCACTCCGGCGGAGTCTCAGCTTCCTTTTTCTCCAAGCTGGAATACTTTCGTACCACCTTCCCCTGCGAGTCCAGTACTTCTAGAGTCGCTTCGCCTTTCGACGCCGATTTGAAGTAGTAAGAAATGACCGCCCCGCTCGGCGGGTTGGGAGCCACGGGTTGGCGGCGCTCGTAGTCATCCGGCCAGCGCAGCCGGTAGGTTGCCCGTGGCTTGTAAAGAATCATTTCGTCGCTGGCGGACGAGGCGCCAAATTGGCGCAGCGGGGAGATGTCATCGAGAACCCAGAACGACCGCCCGTGCGTGGCTACGGCCAGGTCATCCTCTTTCACCATCAGGTCGTGAATCGGAGAGGTCG
This sequence comes from Terriglobia bacterium, assembly GCA_041494805.1. GTDB lineage: Bacteria > Acidobacteriota > Terriglobia > Terriglobales > Acidobacteriaceae > JBGQBN01. The sequence continues at coordinate 105,596 of JBGQBN010000005.1, forward strand.
GAAGGTTCAGTTGCAGCGACTGCCAGTGGGCGCCGTCGTCGAAGGAAACATAAACTCCGGTTTCCGTCCCGGCATAGAGCAGGCCTCTTTGCTTGGGATCTTCCCGGACGGCATGAGTATAGGCGCCGTCGGGAATGCCGTTCGTGATCTTCGTCCAGGTCTTGCCGAAATCGGCCGTCTTGTAAATGTAGGGCTTCAAATCATCGAGTTTGTGCGTGTCCACCGCCGCATACGCCGTTCCAGCGTCATGCGGAGAAGCCTCGATCAGACTCACCAGGCTCCATTCCGGTATGCCCTTGGGCGTGACGCTGGTCCAGTGCTGGCCGCCGTCGCGCGTGAGTTGGATCAGGCCATCGTCCGTGCCTGCCCAGATCAGATCTTTCTGGAGGGGCGATTCAGCGAGGGCGAAGACTGTGTCGTAGTACTCGACGGTAGTGTTGTCCTTGGTGAGCGGCCCACCCGAGCTTTCCTGTTTGCTTTTGTCGTTGCGCGTAAGATCCGGGCTGATCACGCTCCAACTCATGCCGTGGTCCGTGCTCTTGAAGACCACCTCCGCTGCCGTATAGAGGACGTCGGGATTGTATGGAGACATGGCAATGGGGTCGGTCCACGCCTGCCGGTATTTCAAGTCCTTGGCCCCATGGCCGGCGCCATCCATCGGCCACACGGTAATGTCCTGTGCTTGTTGCGTCCGCTTGTCGAAGCGCGTGAGCGCTCCGCCGCCCGAACCCGCATACACGATGTTGGCATCCCGCGGATCGGGAATGATGTAGCCGCTCTCGCCCCCGCCCACGTCATACCAGTGCTGACGCCCGATGTAGCCATCGTCGCTGCGACTGGCGATGCCCACCGTGCTGTTGTCCTGCTGCGCCCCGTACAGGTAATACTGCAAGCGGTTGTCGGCAGCCACATGGTAGAACTGCGCCGTGGGCTGATTGTATTCCGTGCTCCAGGACTTGCCGCCATCCACGCTGATGGTGGCGCCACCGTCATTGCCGTTGATCATGCGTTGTGGATTGGTGGGATCAATCCACAGTCCGTGGTGATCGCCGTGTGGCGCCGGAAGCAAGGTCAGGCTCTTGCCGCCATCGTTGGAGCGGAACACGCCGGTGTTGAGCATGTACACCGCATCCGCGCTCCGTGGATCGGCAAAGATGTGGGTGAAGTACCAGGCACGCTGAGTGAGACGCTGGTCATCGTTGACCTTGGCCCAGGTGTCGCCGCCGTCGTCGGAGCGGAAAAGGCCACCTTCCTTGGCTTCAATCAGCGCATACACCCGGTTGGAGTCCGCGCCCGAAACCGACACGCCGATTCTCCCCATGATCCCGTCGGGCAGTCCCTTCCCTTCCAGTCGCTTCCAGGTGGTTCCGCCATCCACCGAGCGATACAGCCCGCTGCCCGGGCCCCCGCTCGACAAACTCCAGGGCGTGCGCTGGACTTCGAAGAGAGCCGCAAACATCACGTTGGGATTGTGAGGATCGAACGCCAGATCAATGGCACCGGTCTTTTCGTCCTTGTAGAGAACCTTTTCCCAGTTCTTGCCGCCGTCGGTTGAACGATAGACGCCCCGCTCGGGGTTTGGCCCGTACGCGTGGCCCAGCGCCGCCACATAGACGATATCGGGATTGCGGGGATGCACTAGCACCTTGGCGATGTGCTGCGTGTCCTTCAGTCCGATGTAGCTCCAGCTCTTGCCGCCATCGGGCGATTTGTACACCCCGTTGCCGTACGAAATGTTGCCCCGGATGCACGCTTCGCCAGTACCCACGTAAATAACGCCAGGATTCGATTCGGCCACGGCAATGGCGCCGACCGAGGCGAAGGGTTCTTTATCGGTGAGTGGTGTCCAGCTGATGCCCGCGTCGGTGGTGCGCCAGACGCCGCCGGCGACTCCGCCAAAGTAAAAAGTGTAGGGATCGCCGGGGATGCCGGTGACCGCCAGCACCCGCCCTCCCCGGAAGGGCCCCACCAGGCGCCACTTCATGCCCTTCATCTGGCTGGGGTTGTATTCCTGCGCGCTTGCGAAAGCGCTGAGGAGAATTAGAACAATTGCCGAGAAAGTGAGGCAGCAAGCATAAGAGCGCGCACGATCGTTCATGGAGACCAGTTCCTCCTGGGAATGAGAAAGGGACAACATCTTACTACGACGGGGCAGAGGGGCAAATGTGAGCCGATTTCAATCGGCCAGTGGCATGAACTCCCGGCATGAACTCCCGGTATGATAAGCAGGCTTCCATGGCCATGGGAATCAATGTCGCGTCCTGGCTGACGGCGCGCCGAGTGCGCGTGCATGGTTTGCTGCTGGCGGTTTGTCTATGGTCAGTCTATGCGGCGGACCTGGCTACTCCCGGCTTGCGGGACCGCAACGGGCTGATCAAAGGCACCGACTTCCTCCATTTCTACACGCTGGGAAGCATTGCCCGGCAAGACCGTGGCGAGTTGCTCTATGACATGCGGGCGCAGGCGGAGCTTTTGCGGAAGCTTGTTCCCGAAGCAGCCGGCAGTTTGTATGTCCCGCTCTATGGTCCCCAGGTCTCGCTGCTGTTCGCGCCCTTCGCCCGGCTCTCCTATGGTTCGGCCTTGACTGCATGGCTGGCACTGAATGTCTTGCTTTACGGACTGTGCTGCTACACGACTTGGAGGCACTGTCCGAACCTGCGAAGTGAACGATGGACCGTGCTGATTTTGGCGATTGCTTTTCCCGGCTTCTTTCACCTGATCGCCTGGGGCCAAACTTCTGGCTTGGCGCTGGTGTGCTTCACTCTGGCCTATCTTGCCCTGCGGAATCGGCGGCACTTTCTTGCTGGTTTGGCCATCGGATCTTTGGTCTTCAAGCCACAGCTGGGCTTGGCTGCTGCCGTTATCTTAATTCTCGCGTGTGAATGGAAGGTGGTGGCGGGAGCAGTCGCCGCCGCGCTTGTCCAACTTGCTGCAGGTTGGCTGCATTATGGGACGCAGGTCATGCGTGACTACGTCCGTGCCTTGGCGAATGTCAGCGACGTGCTTGCTCTGCTCGAGCCCCGGGCTTACCAGATGCATTCACTCCGCGCCTTCTGGTCGCTGCTGGTACCCTGGCCGAATATTGCGCTGGTTTTGTACCTGATAAGTGCGATAGCTGTCCTTGGTCTAGCGGTGCGCTGCTGGAAGAGCCAGGCGCCATTGGGAATCCGCTATGCGACACTGCTGTTTGCCACCGTACTGGTGGCCCCGCACTTGACGGTGTACGACCTGGTGCTTCTGGCGCCGGCAGTCTTGCTGGTGGGCGATTGGGCTATGGGACAGAAAACCGTGCCTCTCGCGGCAACCGTGCGTTTGCTTCTCTACCTTTGTTATTTCTCATTCTTGTTGGGGCCGCTGGTACGGTTCACTCACTTGCAATTCTCGGTAATGACGATGGTGGCATTGATCTGGGTGGGTTGGAGAGTTTCCGCTGCGTCAGCTTACCGTGATGCCGCCTGACGATTTGCTCCACCAAACAAGAACTCCAGCGCCTCGGGAAAGCGCTTCGCCCACTCAACCTCGGAGTGGTGTGCGCCTTCGTCAATCTTTACCCGCAGGCGGTCGTCTCTCAACCCGGCGCGTCGCAAAGCATGTTCCAGTTCGCGCACATCCTCCACCACCTGCTGGTCGCGGTCCTCACGGCCAGTCTCTCTGGTTCCGACCCCCACGAACACCTTCGCCGGCCATTGCCGAAAAGCGCGGCTGTCTTGCAAGAGCTGACGTTTGGAAATGAATAACGACGGGCTCTCCAGCAACAGCCGGCCAAAGATGCCCGGCCGGTCCATCACCGTATACAGAGAAATGGTCGCGCCCAGTGACGATCCGCCCAGCCCGGTGTTCTCCGGACCCCTGGCGATGCGGTATCTCTGATACAAAAACGGCATGACCTCGCTCATCAGGAAGTCCGGATACCGCTTCCCCTGCGGACGCAGCAGCGGCGGATTGAACGAGCGGTAGGGCATGTACTCCCTGGCACGCTCCTTCTGCGCGTTGTCGATACCGGCGATAATCATGGGCGGGATTTTCTCTTCCCGGATGAGGCGCTCCGCGGTCTCGTCCACCTGCCACTCCACGCCGAGGAAGGCCGTGGCCCGGTCGAACAGGTTCTGCCCGTCGTTCAGGTAAAGGACCGGGTAGTGTCTGCCATCATTGTCCGCAAGGTCGTAGCCCGGCGGCAGCCACACCCGCAGCCTGCGGGTATTGCGGAAAATACGGCTCGGGAATTCGTGCAGCCGCAGGTCGCCAACCACGGAGCTGGCCGATTCCGCGCTGGATGTCGTCTGATCTTGGGTGGTTTCTTCCATGAGAGAAGTATTGCCGGGTCAAACCGTCTGCCTGGATTTTGCCACCAGCAGCGCGGACAACACTGTAATCGCCAGGATCAACGTCAGCGACGACAAACACAAAATGCACCATACCGCCAGCACAAAGGCTTCAACGTAGGTGAGGTAGAGGGTGAAGCCCAGGCCGGCCAGAGAAGCGATCAGGAGCATCGCGGGAGTTTCGGCTTTGCGACGATACACGGTCGTGAGCGCCAGTAACGCGAGGTATCCGATGATCCCGATCAGCCCCACTGGAATGCCGAGCACAACCGAGTAAATGCTGCGATTCACGATGTCGCAGTTGAAGGTTTCTCCGAAACTGCAGTAGGAAGTCTTTGAACTACCGAAGTGGTGATACAGCGAGACGGCAGAGACCAGCGCCCCGGCCAGCGCCAGCAGGGCAATCGTAATCAGCATCCGCCGCACTGCGGAGTTCATGGCAGGCTGCACCCGCTCTTCTCACTCAGCGCTTGCAGCGACAGCACACCCTCATGGCGCTCGCCTGCAAATTGCCAGGCGGGAAAGTTCTTTACTCCTTCCTGAATGCAACTCGGCGCCTCCGAGCGGGAACCCTTGATGCCGCACTCGACGTAAGGAATGTACTCGAACGACCGCCCGAACATTTCCTTCTGCTCAGCGCAGTGCAGGCACCAGTAGAGTCCGTACATCTTGACCTGCTTCGCCGCCAGGCACTGGGCAAAGGCATCGAGGCGGCTCGCCCGCTTGCGCTTGCCCAGGTAGTACGTCCCGGCAAAAGCGCCTGCGATCAGCACGGCAACCAGGATCTTGCGCAGCAACGAGCCCTTCGGCTTCGGTTCTTTTCCCTGCTCCTTTTTTCCTTGTTTGCGCTCTTTTGCCATTGGGGATGTTTTTTTATACCACGACGTTCAAAGCAGACGGCAGAATGTCGAGGGTCTGGCATTGCAACGTGAGTACCTCCCCGTCCACCATGACATCCACCGGAGCATCCAGGTGAAAATCGATTCTCTTGGCCGGCCGCCGTTCCGCCAGTGGATGCTCGATGTGGGTGCCGTCATAGAGCGTCGGCAGGTTGCGGATCAGGCCCAGGCGCCCGATCGGCCCCCAGCGCACGTATTCGATGAGCCCATCGCTTACCTCAGCCCGCGGAGCGATCATCATCGTTCCGCCCGTGAATTTGCTGTTGTTGAAGGTAAGGAACAGACAGGGACGGCGATCGATCTCCGCTTCTCCATCCACCCGCAGCGGAAATGGCCGCCGCCGGAAGCGCGCCAGACAGATAAAGATGGACGATTGGTACCCAAGCTCACCCCATCCGCTGAAACGGCGAGCCCGCATGGTAGCCACGTCGGCGGCAAATCCCATGCTTAAGAGATTGATGTAATGGATGATGCCGTATTTGTGAGTGAGCCGCAAAACGTCACAAGCTTGTAACCGGCGTGCCAGCAGCGCCTCAATGGCGTATTCCACACCACGGTCGGTGAACTCACGCAAGAACGAATTGCCCGTGCCCAGGGGGAGAAAGGCCAGAGTGCTCGGCTCACCGGGGTCTGCTCCGGGAAAAAGTCCGTTGACGATTTCGTAGGATGTGCCGTCGCCACCAACCGCAATAAATTTTCGATAGCCTCTCGTGTAGGCGTCGTGGGCGAGTTGCGTGCCCTCGCCCGGCGCTGTGGTTTCGACCACCTCCAGCTTGATTCCACCCGCGCGGAGACGGTCGAGCGCCGGTCCGACCAACTTGCGGCAGCGCCCGCCACCCGCCGCGGGATTCACCACAGCCAGAAATGCGTCGCTCACAGTTCAACCACGGCGGCACGGCCAAAGGCTTTGCGGATCTCTTCCGCCAGGACCGTGCGCTTGATTTTCATGGAGGCGGTGCGGGGAAAATCCAGGTTGCAGAGGAAATATCCGCCGACGCGCTTGAAGTCCGGCAGGCGGCGGTTGCGGACGGTGATCTCGTTCTTGAGCGTTTCCACAAATTCCTGTCCTTGCTCCAGGCGAAGCACCAGGACCAGCATCTCGCGGCCCGGGCTCTTTGCGGGCCAGATGTAGTTCGCTGCAAAGATGCAGTATTCCTTGACCGGCACGCCGTCAAAAGCGGCCTCGATGTCTTCGGGATAGATATTCTTGCCACCCTCGGTGACGATCATGTTCTTCTTGCGGCCGAAGAGCTGCAGATGCCCGCTGCCGTCAAAGCGGCCCAGATCGCCGGTGAGCAACCAGCCATCCACGATGCTCTCGGCCGTCAGTTCCGGATCATCCAGGTAGTGGGACATCACCGTCTTGCCGCGCACCGCCAACTCGCCGATGCCGTCCGCATCAGGATTGAGCAACCGCAGTTCAACGCCAGGCAACGGCTTGCCCACGCTATCCGCGCGAAACGGTTTGAAATCATTGAGCGTGAGCGCGGTGCCCGCCTCGGTGAGGCCGTATCCGTTGGCCACGGGGATGCCGAGATCATAGAAGAACTGCAGCGTCGAAGGCTCCATGAATGCCCCGCCTGTGAACAACGCCAGCAACTTCCCGCCGAATGCTTGATGGACTTGCGGCAGCAGCTTGCGGCTCAGGGGCAGATTGGGACGTTTGCGCGTGAGAGCCCTGTTCAACCCAACCAGGCGGTTCAGGAAAAAACGACTGACGGCCGGTAGCGCTTCGAACTTGGCTTTGAGCCCTCGCTCCAGATTCTTGAGTACCATCGGAACCAGACTCATGTAGGTAATCTGGTAGCGGATGAAGGCATCACGCACAAACTCCGGCCGCAGCGTCCGCAGATGCACCACACAAGCCCCGCACACAAACGGCCCGATAAAGCCCACCATAAAATCAATGGCGTGATTGGTGGGTAGAATACTGAGATAGCGCACGCCCGGCCAGAAGGGATACCACGCAGTGAGCGACTTGCACTGTTCAAGATAATTCTCGTGCGTGAGCACACACCCCTTGGGCTGGCCGCCCGTGCCCGAGGAATAGACAATGCAGGCCGCGTCTTCGCGCCGCCGCGGAACGAATATGGGATCACCCTTGCGGCGAAATTCTTCCCAGCGAAACGCGCCCGGCAACTCCGCTCCCGCGGGTGCCTCCGTTACCAGCACAATTTCCAACTTGTGATTCTTGAACTCCGGCGATTGGGTGAGCGCCCGCCACAAGTAATACTCGACGACAAGAGCTTTCGCTTTGCAATGCGCCAGCAGTTGCAGTTGTTCGACCGCAGTCAGCTTGAAGTCGAGAGGCACCAGCACGCCGCCACAATAAACAATGGCGTAAGCCGAGATCAGCCACTTGGACTGGTTGGTCATGATGATGGCGGCGCGCCCGCCCGGCCCGAACCCGGCGTCCTGCAAAGCGCGCGCCAGCGGCAGCGCCATTTCTTTGAAGTCGGAGTATGTCAGCCGCGTCCCTTCCCGGTCGCGCTCTGACTCGATCAGGCAGATTTCATTCGGCCAGCGTTCCAGCGCATCCCGCAACGCCGCGCCCAGACAGCTATATTGGTCAAGGTCAAGCATTCAAGATTTATTTCACCACAGAGACACGGAGGCGCTGTTAATCAGTTCGTCACCAAACTGAGAACCAGGAACTGCCAGCCGGCTCTCTCCTCAAGATGCCATCACCAGTCCCGGTAACCTCAGTTTCACAGTCGCGCCTGTATGCGCCCAGCCAGCGTGCGGAAATCGGAAACTCCTTGAAATTCGTAGTCGGGCAGTTCGACATGAAAATGATTTTCCAGTCGCGTAAGCAATTCGAGGGCGTGAAGACTGTTGATCCCGAGCGTCTTATAAAAGTCGTCGTCGGGCGCGAGCTTCTCGCGTGGCACCTTGAAGTGGGCCGCGGCAAGATTGAGAATTTCATCGAGTGTTTGGGCAGAAGCTTGCATTTGTAGCGAAGAATTCCCTAAATTCCGGCAACTGCCATATCCTTCCAAGTCTCTGATTCTAGCAATTGGACGCCCTGTTCACCGAAGAACTTTGAATAGTGTCGTCGAGGTTTCGGCTGGCCATCCTTGAAAGCTGCAGGCAGGCATCGATATCCTCGTGAATGCTCCTTGATCTGACAGAAAGGCATGTAGGCGACAAACTCGGGTGGAGCCCCGGAGTTTACCGCAAAATAGGGAATGGCAAGCACCATCTCTGGATGCAGTTGGGTTAGCTTGCCGATGTACCCATATCCCCGCTTATCCGTTTTGTCAGATTCTGGGTATTTCCCCTTTACCTGAACAGGTCTAAGGACCACCTTGCCGCGAACGAGCTTCGATATTATGAAATCGAAGCCTTTATCGCGATGCGGAAAGTAAATGTTCCAGCCCGCACGCGCGAGGACTCCAGCAACGTATAGCTCCGCAAAATAGTCGGCTCCCATCATAGCTAGGGTAAGTACGGCAGCGCATTGCTACTCGTCACAAATTTCTTCAATCCGGCTTCGACCGCCGGTTGCGTGAACAACTCGCAGAAGATATCAATCTCCCGCCGCAATTCCTCGTGCGGAATCGGCTTGATAAATGCTTTCGCCGCAATCGCCGTGCGCCGGTCGAATTTCTTGAGCTGAACCGCCGTGGCCCGTGCCGCCTTCAGCGCTTCGCCCTCCGCCACCACCTGGCTGACCAAACCTACGGACTGCGCCTTGGTGGCATTGAAGCTTCGTCCGGTCAGGAGAAGATCGCGCACCACGCCGTTTCCCAGGTCACGTTTGAGCCGCGGAATTCCGCCGAAGCCAGGAATCAATCCCAAACGCAGTTCAGGAAAGCAGAAGCGCGCCATCTTGTCGGCAATGATCAAATCGCACACCAGGGCAAGCTCGAAGCCCCCGCCGAAGGTTACCCCATGCACGGCTGCAATCGTAGTCAAAGGCGAAGCGTCAATCGTGTTCATCACCTGATGGATGCGTTCCAGATAATTACGGACGCCTTTCACTGCCTCGGCCCGGTCCATTTCCTGAGAACGCTGATAGAGCTCGCGCAAGTCAGCTCCGGCGCAGAATCCAGACTTCAAGGCGCTATAGACAATGAGGGCATGCGCGTCCCCACTCATGCTCTTGAGGGCCGCGACGAATTCTTCCAGCTCCTCCAGCGTGAGCGAACCGATCTCGTTGCAGGGCTCGCGATGGAGCGCCAGCTCCACCACACCGTCCTTCAATTCCCATGAAATGCACTGCCCTTTGTATTTGTTCATCCAATTCTCGACCGTAGCGCCGGCGTCCCGCCGGCTGTCGGGAGGGCGTCCCCGCCGTCCCACCCCGCCCACATCTACGACGCCCTCATCACCCCATACATCTCTTCAATCTCCAACTCCAAACGCGAAGCAATCAAATCTCGTTTCAGTTTTCCATTCGCCGTCAGCAACCCATTTTCAATCGAAAACACTTCCGGATGAACATGAAACGCCCGCACCTGCTTATAGTGCGGCAATTGCAGATTGACCGCATCCAGCGCCCTCTGCACCTTGTCACGCGTGACATCCCCGGTAACAATCGCTGAAAGATACCCGCGTCCGTTCCCGACCAGAACGACCTGTTGTGCCCCCGCCAGATTCTGCAACACTTCGTCCTCGATCGGCTCCGGCGCAACATTGTGACCTGAGCCCAGAATGATGAGATTCTTGACGCGCCCGATGATACGCCAGTTCCCCGCCCCGTTGACCTCTCCCTGATCTCCGCTGTGAAACCAGCTGTCGCGAAGGGTATTCAACGTTTCTTGCGGACGATTCCAGTAACCCGGAAAAATGTTCGGACCGCGCACAATAATCTCGTCGTTCTCCCCCAGCTTCATCTCAACTCCGCTGATAGCCGGTCCCACCCGTCCGGGCTCGACCTGGCGCGGATCATCCATTGTGCAAATCGCCGTGGTTTCGGTGAGCCCATACACCTGCAACACCGGAATGCCAAGCATCATGAAATAAAGCTGCGTTTCCAAGTTGAGTGGAGCCGAGCCGCAAATCAGCGCTTTCAGATTGGGCCCGATCATCTTCTTGCGGATGGTGGGAAACACCATCGTGCTGGCCAACCCCAGCCACATCCCGTCCCAGGACTTCGATTGCCCATCATGCCGGCGCACCCAGGCGCCCTTGGCTCGGCGGTAGATGGCCAGCGCCAGACCACCGGTCTTCCAAAGCTGTTCATCCACGGCTTTGCGCATCCGCTCCAGCAGCGCCGGAACATTCAGGAAATAATCTGGAACGGCGGCCCGCATCTCGCCCGACAGCTTGCTCAAGTCGCTGTTCAGCGTAACCCGGCTGCCTCGCAGCAGGCAGGTCAGCAACATGATCCAGGAACCGGCAAAGCAGAAGGGTAAATAGTGGAACACCCGGTCCTGGCCCGACTTACGCTGCATCAGAACATCCAGCCGCCCCGAGGTGCAACTCAGCATGTGGGAAATATTGCCCACATTGAGAACCACGCCCTTGGCCTCGCCCGACGTGCCCGAGGTGTAGATGATGGTAACCGGATCCGAGTCCGCGACCTGCGGTTTCACGGCAGCGGGTGCGCTAGCCGCGAAAATATCGTCGAACAAGTGTTGTGGCGGCGCCTGCGGCCAGTTTTGCAGAATGGCATCCCGCAGCGCAGCATCGCCGCAGCAGATCAGGGATGGAGAGCTGTCTTTCATCATCGCCACCAGCTCGACCGGAGCCTGGCGCGCGTACAGCGGCACCACGATCAGGCCCTCCGCCATGATGGCCAGGTCCATCGCCACCCAGCGAACACTGTTGTGGGCCAGTAAGGCGCATCGATCGCCCTTTTTCAGACCTCGGCTGCCTAGAAAGGCGCGGGCGCGGTCGATCTGATCCAGCAATTCGCCCGCCGTGACCCGGACTTCGCCGTGATCATCACGCTTCTGCAGAATGGCTGTGTCAGGCGCTGCTTCGAGCTGGTTGAAGATGTTCTCCAGGAAATTCATCTTGAATTCGGCGATCAGCTATAGGTTTCAGCCAACTGCTTTAGCCCGGCGCTCATCGGCGGTAAATAATCTTCCCAACTCCATTCCCCTTTGCGGGTGGGGAACTCGGGATAGCGCCGCTGCACTTCCTCTTCGAAATACACGCCCATGCGCGCCATCACTTTCAGATTCCGCACTACAGTACGACCGATTCCCGCTGCAATCGACTCGCCTTCCTTGCCCAGTTTTTCCAGCGCAGCCAGCAACCTCGGCTCCAGATCGTGATCATCCACATTCATCAGCAGGTCCTGGTGGCCGCGCTCACGCATCAGGTTGCGGATGCGCTCATCCATGGTGATTCCCGCCGAAGGCACCAGTCCCGGCATGGAAGTTACGATGCCGTGGTAGCGCGACGAAACCATCATGTTGCAAGCCCGCAGGATGCTCACCAGTTCGTACATGTTGTACTCGTCAGAGGTGAGTACGGGCACGCCGCCGAGCTTTTGGGAAATTCGCCCCGCCGGACGCGCGTCCAGCCGCTCGGTCGCAACCAGGACGACGAATACTTTCCTCTGTTTGCGAAACGCGCCCACTGCATTGGCGATGGCGGTCAGGTAGCGCTCCAGAGCGCGGTCCGCTTCCGGCCCCGCGTTGTGGAAGTACACCGAGCGGTAATGACTGGCCTTGTAGGCTCCGGTCAGGCTGCGCAGTGCAAACTTGACCACCGAGGCCTTCACCGGCCACTCGAAAGGATTGATCGGACACACCACCAGCACCGGAGTGCTGCCGTCCCAACCCACCTGCCGCAGAACTTTCTTTCCATACTCAGCAGGATGCGGCTCAAATGTCCAGGCGGTGTCCGTGCCGAGTTCGTTGGGCACATTTAATTCGCGCAGAATCGTGCGCGATTCTTCGTTGCGCGTAATGACCAGCGAGTTCTGGCAATAGCGCGCGCACATCTTGGCGATGAGCGGGTCCATGTGCCCCGCCTCCGCGCCGTAGCCCACCGAAAGTTTGTTCTGCGCCGCCGCAATTCCCAAAGACCCGATCATCATCGTGGTCAACGCGTTGGCAAACTTGCTCTTGAACATCGAGCCTTCGCAGGCCACCACGCCATGGTGCCGGGGAACTTCGTCCGCCAAGAACGGAGGAAAGATGTTCGGCAAATGCACTTGCGCCGTGCCCGCGAAATATCCCTCGGAAAGCTTGGGATTGTGCGTCATCACGGTGAACGCGGTTTTCTCCTCGCCGAGAATGTGCCGGATCTGGCGTAACATTTCCTCGACCCGCACATCCGAACCCATGTTGCGCGTTCCGTTGTAGCCCGCGAACAGCAGCTTCAGTCTCTCTCCCGGCTGCCAGGCCTTTCCCTTGCCCAGCATCCACCCGGTCTTGGACCGTTCTATTGCGCTGCTGACCCAAGCCTCGAGAATGAAATCCATCATGCCGCCGACCCTCCCGCCCGGGCGGGCCAAGCCTGGTACTGATAGGAGAAATTCGTATCGCGGCTGAACTTCAAGAGAGGATAGCTGTACGCGGAGAATGGCACCGGCTTACGGCTCAGCTCCGTGGTCACGCGTGTGTTGTCGAAAACCGTGTTCCATACCAGGTAGGGCATGAACACTTTCATCAACGAAGCGCCATAGCCGATCGAGCTCTTGCGATTCGCCAGTGTGTTTACTACGCCGGCAAATGGTCGTTCCAGAAACGGGATGAAAATAGGCCCGCGTTTGTGCCGTGCCGCCGCCAGTGCGCCGGTCAATTCGCGGAAGGTCTGCGAATCGGTCCCGGAAGAAAGATGATAGATGTCGTGCTGCGGCTGGTCTTTCTGATGCAGGGTGGCAATCGCGTCGGCCACGAAATCCACGTTTACGATGTCAATCTTGTCATTGGGACGAAACGGAAGCACCGGCAACCCGGTGAGAAAGACAAACGCCTTCACCATATCGAACTGGGTCGTGGCCGCGTGGCGGCTGTCACCCAGCACGATGCTGGGACGAAAGATGGTCTGCGGAACTTCGGGCAGAAGTTGCCGCACCATGTGCTCGCAGAATTTCTTGGTGCGCGCATAGGGATCGTAGTCGGACCGGTCCCAGTCGATGGATTTGTCTTCGGTGACCACTTCGTTGCTGCGCTTGCCTGCAACCGCCACCGTGCTCACCTCGCTGAAACGGCGCAGGCCATGGTAGTGATTGGATCGCCTGGCCAGTTGCACCACTTCCAGCGTGCCTCGCAGGTTCACATTCAGGCAGCTTTTTTCTGACTTGCGATTCAACGATGCAGCACAATGGATCACCGAGTCGGTGGTGTGAATCAACCGGTCATAATCATCGTCAGCAAGACCGAAATGTGGCGAGGTCAGATCGCCGCGAAAGATTCGAATGCGCGTCTGCAGGTACTCGTAGAAGCGTGGAAAATCCAGATGCAGCTGCAAGGCGTGCCACAAGCGGACTTCGGCCTGGCGCGGGTCCCGTGCGCGCACCAGCAGATTCAGGGAACCGCCGTGCCCTTCCAGCAGATTGGCGGCGACATGAGCGCCGATGTAGCCGGTGGAACCGGTCAGGAATATCGCCACGTTGCTCCGTTGGTGCCGGTCTTGACGGTTTCGCCGTTCTCCAAGGCCGCAGCCAGCTGGAAGTGGCGCGCCGGGCGAGCCTCCAGCGGACGCCCTTCGATCAGCGGATACGTCCAGCGCCGTAGCGCGGGAATGTGGACGTTGATCCAGTAGTCCCACCAGTCGATCGACCGGGTGTCATAACCGAAATCAGCCTTCTCTTCCGCCACCACTGCATAGGAAAGCTTTTCCACGTTGTCCGCCACGAAGTCATGCTCGTTCAGGAGAATGAACGGCTCAAACAGTTGAATCAGTTTTTCGACCTTCTCCAGACTGCGCTCAGCTTTGACCAGCGGCGGTTTGCGCAAGGGCAAGGGCGACATGATGTGCTGAATGGATCGGATAATCGCCTTTTGCGCCGGCGCTGACATGCGCTTGTAGCGCTGCTTCGATACCGCAATAGCGTCGAAGCGCAACCGCAGCCAGTATTCCAGGCCCTCCTGAGCACGGTAATGCTTGCGATGCGCCAGCGAAGTCAATTCGATCGACCTCCGCATATCGCACGGATTAGTAACGGAGGAGGCCAGCTGATAGACCAAATCATGGCGGCGCTCGACGATGGCAGCGGCAATCAAGGTCATCCCACGGCACACCGAGTCCACTGGGATAATATCCAGACGCTTGCGCTCGTTGCTGGGCAGCTGTCGAAAATAAGTCCCTAGCAAATACGACAGCGAAGCCGAAGTGTTGATGCCCTCGTTCCACCCCAAAAACGGCTTCTGCAGCGAAGTCTCAACAATAGCCGGACGCACCAGCGCAATCGCCAGCCCGGCCCCGCGTTGATAAATCAGCGACTCGGCCAGGCTCTTGGTCAAAGTATAAGTATTCGGCCAGCCCAGCTCGCGCGCCCGTTTCGTTCCAGCCTCGGTCAGATGAGTACGCAGCCAGCGGATGCGGTTCTTGCGAATCTGATTGTCCAGCGCAGCCCCTCGCAGGTCCTTGGCCGCGTGCTCTTTTCCCAGCGCCTGCCGCCGCAGCTCCTCGGTCACCTCAACGCTCTCCGCCTTTGCTTCCGCGCTCTTGATGAACTCATGCAAGCCCTGCCATTCGCGCTCCGCATCGAAATCCGGAGCCCCCACGGGCGTGTAATTGGGTCGCAGCGTCTCGCCCACCCGGCCGTCGCTGGTTCCAGCCACGTAGCAGGTAGAAAGGTGCAAAAGTCCAGCATGATCGGACTTGCGGACAAAATCCACCACGCTGAGAGCCGCATCCACATTCGTTGCCAGCGCATCCCGCAGGTCAGGATTGAAGTCAGTAAGCCCGGAACTGTTGATAACTAGGTCGAGGTTCTTGCGCAAGAACTCGGAGGCCTCAGGAGCCAGCCCAAGGTCCGGCAGGCTGACGTCCCCCTCGACCACTTCCACGCGCTCACCGAGGAATCGCCCCAACCCATTGCCATAACGCGCAAACAGCGGATCGAAGACCGGCGACTCCTCCACCAGCTTCTCGACCCGCCGCTGCGCAGGATTCGATTTCTGTCGTCGCACCAGCAGGTAGATACGCCCGATTCCCGGCAAATCCATCAAAGTGTTAGCCAGCCAAACCTTGCCGATGAAGCCGGTTACGCCGATCAACATGATTTTCTTGCCGGCAAGAGCAGCTCGAACCGAGAGCTGGCCCCGCCGATGATTAGTCTCAAAATGCACGATGGGGCGTTCCAGTGCGACCGCGACGCGCCGCGCCGGAGCGATCGCCAACTCCAATGTCCCAGCGCTCGAAAGATCAAGCTCGCGAACCAGCCGCTCCGGAGCACGCCTTCCGTCCGCCCCCGCTCCAGTGATGCGGGCAAACAACCCGCGCGGACGGATGACCGGCTCCAGCAACCGCCCGGTAGCAATGCCATCGCGAAACTCCAGACGATTCGAGATCAACCGCTCCACGCCCAAGTGCCGCGCCAGCGGACGCATCACGTGGTCCAGGCTCTGGCTCACCAGAACCAGGTCGGTCCCGGAGTCCACTAATGCCTTCAGCTTTCGAACTCCATCTGGCTTGAGATAGGGCTTGAGCTTGTACTGGAAGTATTCCTCTCCCAACAGGTCCAGCCGGTCGCGGCTGATTCCGCGCAACACGGCATGAACCACACGCGTGGCAAACACCCGATGGACCGCATACAGGAACGGCCGCAGAACTGCCATCAGGAACACCAGCCCGCGGCGCACCCAGCGCTCCAGAAAGGTCTGAGCGTTCCAGGTAAAGAAGGCCACCGGCCGGACCGTGGTCAGGTCCAGCAGACTGCCTTCCACCCGCCAGTACACACTGGAGGCGGGGCTTGGGTTGTGGTTTGGCTGTTCCAAATTCCCTTTCTTCCCTAGGACTTACGGGGCCCAGACACCTCCCTGCGGAGGCTGAAGCTTCCTATTGTAATCAATTGGGGCCAAAGGGCGAAGGACGATGAATGACGGTTAATGGGGCCCGCAATCGGACGGTCGGGTGGGGACGTCAAACAGCAGGAAGCCCCGCACTCTTGCGGGGCTCTCCCACAGTGTTTTCTAAGATCAACTTCCAACTCAGGCCGCAACCCGCACTGCCGAAGGCTCCCCAGACGGATTCAACTCATAACCCAGATCGATTCCCTTCTGGTGGTGCACGATATATTCGTGGATATCGATCGGGTTTGTGCCTCCGGTAAAAGCGTGCGTAAACAGGTCTGAAACGTGCGCGAGCACGTTGCTGTGCTCATCCATATCGCAATCCAGCAGGATGCTGTCACCGTTCACATTTCGTACTTTTGACATCGTGAACTGCACATTGCCTTGCTCATACCTGCATTTCACGCTGATCATCGGCGCCGTCACCTCGTATTCGCTGGGAATGTTATCCAGATGCAGCGAGGAGTCGCCGGGAAAGAATCCTTGTTTGCTGAAGTTACCCAGGTTGCTGCTGATTTGGCTGATGCTATCGAACAGGCCCGCGCCCACCACCGCCACAAAGCGCTCCTGGTCGATGACCAGGATTCGGTTCACGAAGTTGAACCAGGGCTGAGTGCTTACCGGATCCTTCTGTGTACTCAGCACCACAAACAGGTTCAACATAGCCATCTTCGCCAGCAAAAGCGCCGGTGAGCTCATGCCGTCGTAGATGGCAGGCGTAATCACACCCACATCCGGGCCGTGCTTCAGCTTCAGCAGTTGGTTCGCCAGCACCGTTTTCGGCGCATTGAACGACAGGGGCAAGGAATTCCAGCGGGTAAAGGCCGGTTGCCATTTATCCGGATCGCGCGCCACCAGCGCTGATTTTCTTTTCTCTTCCCCGTCGTTCAGCGTGAAAAACTCTGACTGCACCATGCGGTAGAGAGACGGGGTAATCGCACAATGCAGGTTCTGCGCTTGTGGAAAGGCCGGAAGCCTAAATCCGTGGTCTGGCGGAAACTGCAAATTCCGCGCCGTTAGAGTCTTTACTTGATCCAGCCGCACAAACTCGACTGTGCAATTTGGATCGACTGCGGCATCGCCTTCCGCATTGATCAGGGTCAGGACAAAGCGTCCCATATTTGCCATTGGTTGCCTCCGCAAACCTCAACCGCCCGGAGCAGGCTCCGCGGTTGTGCAAGTCCGCAAGCTCGCCTCTTCATGGCGATCCGCAGACACCTAATCGAGGTCTCCGAGGGGAAGTGATCCAAGAAACCGAGTACTTCAGGCCGACATAATACACCCATTCCGTGTGGCGCGGTTCGTGTGGCGCGGGCGCCCCCGCCCGCGGGCAGCGTCCTGACTTGCTCCGAGCCAATTCTCTGCAAACTCTGGGAGGCACATCTTTCTCGACGTTTGGACCGCTTCCTGAAAAGAGGCCGAGACGGATGGGCATTGGGAGGGCACACTTTGGGAAGAGCACGCTTTGGGAGGGCACGACTTCCAGTCGTGCCGTAAATCGCTGACACCAGATCCGGCTTTAGCCGCTGCGGTGAGCTGTTTCATGCCGCTCCACGGAGATCAGCCAAGCTGGCTGAAACCAAGACACTCCCGCCGGGCAGAGAAAATGGCGAATCTAGAATGGGCCAGCTTTCGCTGGCCCAGCTAAGCGTGTTCCCGGTGATTCGTTAAGCTTTCTTACCTGCCATCTTCTGAGCCTTTGCCCGAATGAAGGCATAATTCAGCTGCGGCAGTGAATTGAATCCAGCAGCCTTCGCGCAAAATTCCTGCGCTCTCGCGCTGTCCCCTTTGCCCTGATACGCCTGGCTCAAGCGATAAAGGTCTTGCGGGTTTTGCTGGTTAGCTTGCTCCAGTTCCGTAATGGCGGTGTCGTAATCCTTTTGCGCCAGAGCAATCCTGCCGGCCAGCTCATGCGCCTGTCTAATTTGAAACGCATTCTTGGACGCCTCAGCTCCCTTGCGGAATTCTTCTGCCTCGGCCTTTGCAGTCGCATAGTCCTTCTTCCCCACCGCAATGGTCGTCAGGTTGAAATGGTGCAACAGCTTCGCGTTGTCCTTGATCTCCTGCGAGAGGCTCGATCCTTCGACCATCTGATACGAACGGTCGAACTGCTGCTTGGCTTCGTCATACTTCGGCATCGCCGCCAGGATGTTGCCCTTGGCCTGCAGGTCCGCAGCCATGGCCGCCACATCGTTTTTCTTTTCTGCGACGGCATATTCCTTGTCCATCGCTTGCACCGCCTTGTCCCACTTGCCGCCATCCGACGCGACTACGGCCAGACCAAAGAATGCCAGCCGGACCTCGCCGTCATTGCGTGCCTGGTCAACCATCTTCTGCAGTTCGGCCGCCGCCTCTTCGTGCTTCCCCTGATACATCAGGTCGGCTGAAATCCCGAAATGCGATGCGAAAAAATTGGGGTCAATCGACAGCGCCTTCCGGTACTGCGCGATCGACTCGTCGAACTTGCCCATCTTCAGCAGCAGCTCCGCATAGGAGTCGTAAGGATTCGGATCGCCGGGAATCAGCTCGATATATTTCCTGAACGCCTGCTCGGCGTTTGCGTAATCGCCCTGCTGCCGGTAAGCATAGCCGAGGATGTTGAAGGCCGGCGAGTAGGTCGGCGCCAGTTCAGTCGCTTTCTTGTAGTGCTCAATGGCATGGTCCATATCTTGCTGGCCAAAGTAGTAACCGCCCAGATTCAAATGCGCTCGTTCATCATTGGGATGAGCGGCAACCAGCTGCTCGAGATATTCCTTCTGCTTCGCCACCTCGCCGTTGGCTGCCGCCTGGTTCGCCCAAATCAGCAGCTTCTCTCCTTCCGAAGCCTTGGCCGCCAGGCTTACGGCTTTGTTCAAGTGCTCGAAGAATTCCTTGGCCGTCGGAGACGCGTTGGCCCGAGCCAGCTCCGCCGACGCGAATTCCGGATCGAGCGCGATGGCTTTATCAAAATGCTGCAGCGAATCCTGCGCCAGAAGCTTATCCGCGAGCCCACGCCCCTGCAGGAATTCCTGTCTGGCGTCTTCCGACTTGGTGGTGACAGGGATCTTGCCGCCATTGGATGAAGCGGCGGCGGAACTTGCGTCGTTGGTCTTGCTGCACCCAATCCACATAGCAGCGCTTAGCACAACCAGCGCAGCCAATACCAGAAGCTTGGAGTCATTGAGGCGCATCTGCTTACTCCTTTTGGGGGTTTCGATGAATGCCACGTTCTTGCTAGACGTTGGCTAAGTGAGTTTGGATAGCGAGTCACCGCCAAATGCAAGTCGTCCGGGACCGGGAGCACCACATAACAACCGATAGCTGATTCGTGAAGAGACCACACCACGACGATGTGATGTAAGCCTCTGTGAACCTTGGCCTCATGTGCTCCGGCCAGCTACCCTTCTCCCCCGGCAAAGTACTTGGCCATCATTTCGTGCGACCATTTAGGCTGGCGGACCGAAGACGGATCAGGAAGGAATTCAGCGAAGACCGGTTTGATGTCCAGGACGGGCGAGCCGCTCAGAGCGTCTAGTCCTCTGACTCTTAGGACCATTCCCTCCACCGAGAGCAGCCGACAGATGGTGGCGGCAATTCGGTTGGGCCGCGCTTTCGCTCTTTGGGCAAAGATTCCGACCACGGGCCAGTCCGGGTTGCCGCGCGGGTGACGGCTCCCCATGACAACCGAGGCCTCCTCCACCCTATGTAGGTAAAACAGCACTTCGATGTGAGAAAACTCGCCCAGCCCCGCCAGCGCGTCGGATGAAAAATGGCTCGCCAGGCGAATCTCGGAAGTCACGTCGCCCCAATAATCTTCTTTGGGGCTATTGATTGAAGGTCCGTTTCCCGAGCAATGAATCCAGCCGATCGGTTGCAGAACTATATCCATGGCAGACATGCTAGTGCGGAGCAGTGGTGAATTTCCAGCAGAACGATTCTGGACAGGATTCGCCGGTGGTAATTCGCCCTTGGTCGAAACCTGTCGCCTCCTACCTCACCTGGACCGTAACCGCATCGGAGGCGATCCCATTGGCCACCACGACCAGGTCGCTCAGGCCAGACTCTATTCCCGCCGGCACGTCAAAATGAGTGGACACGCGGGTGCCCGGTGCGACCGCCATGCTGCTGGGGTCGTGAGTACGGGCGAAGAAAACATGCCCCGTGGCCTGGTTGGTGATGCGTACCAGCGGGTAGTTGGTAGCGGCGCTGGCATCGTCCCCGTAAGCCACTGCCTGCGAGAGGCCGTTGAGTTGTTTGCCCTTGATGATGTAACTGCCACCGGCGCGAATCCTGGCCGGAACCCTAACAATAACCGGAGCCCACGAGCTGTCGGCACTTCCGGCAGCCGTGTAGATCTCGACATCCGAGCTTCCATCCGTGAACAGAACCTCGCCCGTCGGGAGCAGGAGCATGCGCCCCTCATAGGAGGTTTTGGAGTTCGCATTGGGTGTCTTCGGGACCTCGGTCAGGCTGGTCCCGTCGAACTCGAAGAAGTGGGTGGGCCTGTTGAAGATCCCAGGGCTGGCGGCGCAGAGCACGTTGCCGCTGGGTAGCAGAGACGCCGGACCATCCGCGATATCTAGCGTACCTGGGAAATCCGGGCCAGGGATCCAGGTTCCCGGGTCGGTAGGGATGGCGGGAGGATGATAGACAGAAGTGTGCGGGGTGCCTCCGGTGGCGAAGACGGTGCCATCGGGCCGCAACACCGCCGGTCCCAACTCGTGCGATCCGCTGTTGTCGGCGTTGGTATCCGGCAGTTTGACGATCGTGCTCCCGGCGCTGATCCAGGTGGCCGACGAGGGAATGAACTTCTCCGCGTGCGTCAGGTCACTGGGGTTGTTGGTATCGACGGTCAGCACCGTGCCATCGGGCAGCAACGTCCATCCTTCCTCGTCATTTTCGTCCACTTTGCCCGTGCCTTTGGGGATCCAGGCTAAAGTGGTGGGATTCAAAATGGCAGCTTGCGTAGTACAGCAATTGGCCAACATAAACAGGCCATTGCGCAGAACAACACTCTGAGCGTCGCCAATGGTGGACCACCCACTGGGGGGCGATACCGACTGCCACGTGTTGGCAATCGGGTCGTAGATGGCGCCCAGGTTAGTCCAGGCAGCTTGACCGAAATTGTATTCTCCGCCCTCCACAATGACGCGCCCGTCGGGCAGCACCGCAGAGGCGTAGTAAAGAGGGCTGTACCCCGAAGGCAACGAAGCCAGCGTGGACCAGGTTCCATTCACATAACTGCCGCTGGCATCTGGGGTCAGCCGCCACCACTTCTGGCTGCCTATCTGGTGCACCATGATTGTGCCGTCGGTCAGCAACAGAGCCGTGCTGGCCTGAAAGCTAGGTTGGTGCTGCAGCGGTTGCCACGATTGTGCTGAAGCTACTCCGAGCCCAGCCAGCAAGATCACAAGTGCGATTCCGAGCGTTCGCAACGCCGTCATGTTTTACCCTCACATGGTTTCTTTAAGGAAATTTTGAACTGCGCATCGGTGAACAGACGCCCGCCGATAGGTGAGTGCAGGAACTGCTTCCACGGCGCAGGAATGTTAGGTGGGGATCGTGAAGGTGTCAAGATGCAAGAGTTTGCACATCCAAGCAGCTCTTCGACGCGGGCGGTGACTGGCGGCTGACGCGGACTCCCTGCTCGACTTCTGGCCTGCCCCAAAGCCTCTTATTTCAGATTCCCGCGCTCGCTCCAGAGATTGAAGTCGTAGTAGCGGGCTTGCCAGAATGAATCCGCTACGGTTTGCAGGGTCCCTCGATCGCGCGGATGAAGAGCACGTATCTGATTTGTGGAAAAGGCCTGCCAGTCTACGCTAACTCGCTCGTCACCTGCGGATACACCCGCTGAAACGCCTCCGCGTACTTGATCTCCTTGCGCCCCGAATTGCGCACCGCCTGCGTGCCCCGGCGCAGCGCCAGGTCCGTGTAGTACTGCCACAAGTGTTCCTGCGCTTCCATGGACTCCATCGCCTTGCGCTTGCGTTCAAATACCGGCGTGATATCGAGCAACACCTGCGGCTTGAACTCGCATTGTTCCGGCTGGTGAGGCTCAAACATAAACACCGGCGGCGCTCCCAGCTTCTTGCCCTCGGCCTCGTAGCCGGCCGCCTGCGAGTAAACCCGCGCCCGCATGGTCAATTCCGAAGCCGCCGGATGGTCTGGATTGTAGGGATCAACCGGGGAGTGGGTCAGCACAAACTCCGGCTGATGCCGCCGAAACTCCAGCACCATCTCATGAATCGTCTCCTCGGATGCCTTCAACGGATAATCCCCGCAGTCGAAAAATCGGATCTCCGCCCCCAAAAGCTCCGCCGCTTTCTGCGACTCCGCTTTCCGCGATTCTTTCACCTTGGCCAGCGTCATCCCCGGCTGCTTCCACAACCGCTCCGACTCGCCGCGTTCCCCATACGACAGACACAGGATGCGCACTTTGTATCCGCGCCCAGCGTAGAGTGCAATCGCGCCTCCCGCCCGCCATACGAAATCCGCCGCATGGGCGCTGATCACCAACACACTCTTCTGGCTATCGTTCATCGTTGCTCCCTAACTGACAAGCATCGGTGGCGCTGTTGGGCGGCTGGCCACCCCTTTCCGCCACGGATTCTACTGCAAAGTTCAAGTTCGGTGTGCCCGACACGGTTCTCAAATCCGCCGACCGGGGCGCCCCAGGTCTCGCCGGTTTTGCGAGACCTGGGAATGGTTTCCAGCTACACCCGTTAAAACTGCTTCGGAAAGGAAGTCGGGGATCAGCCCCCAGATGGCGATCCGTCTCTCGCAGGCATTTGGCAGCACGCCGGAAACCTGGCTATGGATGCAGCTTGCCTATGATCTCGCACAGGCCCGAAAAGACGAGAGCAAAATCAAGGTCCGCCGTCAGCATGGGATCCAGGCACTTCGCGTACAGTAACCAGGTTAGCCCACGCGAATAACGACCGCTACCCAGCGGTTCTGTACTTCTTGTCATCTTTGCGAAGTCGTATGTGAGCGCGAGCGAAGGAGCGCGGAATTTCGTCTCTGAGCGTCCTCATCATATCGGCAACTATGAGATCATCTAAATTAGGTTCGCGGAGGTACACGAGAACAGAAAGCTGCGTCAGCGTGTGCGCAGCGTTCTGGCCCGGTTCCATCAGTCCGAAATTACTGCGCCCGGCAAGTAAGCCGTCATAGTCGGGCAGCCCGAGTCTTACGTACACGCTTTTCACGCCGGCATGTATGTTGTCGTTGCCCATTTGGTAATACGAGCGCATTTCGGCGCGTCCTGCATCCGTTTCAAGATCGGCAAAAGTCACCCGTCTTTTCTTCAGATGATGTACGGCCCATCCATAGTCTGAGTCAAAATCGTGACCATATTGCGCAATTGCTTTATCGTATGCCTCGGTGATTTTCTTCAAAGCCCGGGCTGAGAGTGGCTTAGACCCGAGCAGCCCACAGCAAGCCATATATTTGTTCATTGCACGCTTCGACTCAACGGCTTGGTGTGCAAGATAGCGTTTTGTGATCTCCTCGCCGTGCCGGTATAAGACGGCAGCGACAACTCCGATTTCATGTAATGTTCTCCAGCGAGCCATCGCTCCATCAGCAAATCCATTTTCCAGCAAACAAATAATCTCATCTGTCACTTGGCACGCTCTAACGTGCAATCGCGTGAGAAGAGTTGGTAGTGCTTTGCCGGTCGTTCTTGTTGAATTCGGTCGGTCGTGGACTGCCTGTCCCCATTCGCGCGCCATGGTGAGCAGCATCCGCAACTGACCAAGGGGTCTGCCCCATCTGTCTTCCAACCGCTCGCGGAAACCCGCTAGGTCAGCACACTGCAAAGCATGCTCCTTTGCCCAACGGGACTTGAGGTCTCTCAGTATTGTCTTAGAAATGCGACGGGCAACAGCAACAAGTACGTTGGTAAGCTGCGTTTTGTCGAAGTTCTCAATCGAACGCGCTACTTCGTTCGCGTCAGCCTCACTAAACGAGAGCGTGACATTTCCCTTGTGCTTGCGGCCCTTGTACCTAAACGGCTCGCCGCTGCCGCTCAAGATGTGCCTCGCAATCTTTGCCGAAAGGATTTTCGTCGAGGTAAGGCCCTGCTCCTGAAGTTTCTTGGAAATCAGCTTCTCAAGAAAGAGCGCAGGCAGCTCCGCCAATGCCTGATTCAATGCCTGTTGGAGCACATCCATGGCCGATCTCTTCTAGGTGAACAATTTCTTCCACCGCTTTGTAGGTTATCTGCTAAGAATATCAGTGGAAACCCGGAGTGGAAACCCGGTGACAGACCGGAAGTTTCCCGGCTGTTTCTTCACAAAGCACAAAACGTCCCGTCTGTATGAATGCATAAGTGAGATGAAGAAGGGTTCTCCGTGCGGCTACGATGCTGAGACCGGCGAGGAAAACGCCGGCTCAGAAAGCTCACCTGGAGAAC
>JBGQBN010000073.1:0-16241 GCA_041494805.1 Terriglobia bacterium
ACCGACGTAGGTGCTTGCCTGAGTAGCGCATTCAGCGCCTACAACAGCCCAAGTTTGTATAAGGCGCTCGGCCCTAACAGCAACACCTTCGCTGGCACCTTGGCTCGAGCCTGCTGCGCGGACATGGTACCGAAGCCGCCGGAGCTGGGCACGGTTCCAGGCTGGGATGACTCGCCTGCGCCACCGCGAAAAGGGGTATGTCCACAGGCGCCATCATGTTGAGGAGATCAAGTGGAGGTCGCTCTTGAAGTAAACCTGCAGCCAACAAAAGGATCGTACCGGCTCAAAGAGCCAAACAGCGAATTGCAAGGACAACAAGACATCGCATGACTACTTTTCCCGGTTCACCGCGCATTCTCAAGGGTGGCATCGTGCTGCTCAATCCGGACACGTTCAGCGTGCTGCCGAACGGGATCATTGTGCTGCAGTACAACCCGGACACGTTGTCGCGCACGCTGAAGATCCAGGGCGCGGAGGAAGGCGGCGATCGTTCCGAGGCATTGCGGCTGAAAGGGCCGCCGGTCGAGACTTTCAAGCTGGACGCAGAAATCGATGCCACCGACCAGTTGGAGTTTCCCGACCAGAATGCCAACACGGTGCAGAATGGCATTTTCCCGCAACTCACGGCGCTGGAGACGATCGTTTATCCGGCCAGCGCGACGCTGCAGAACAATTTCAACCTGGCGCAGACCGGGGTGCTCGAGATCATGCCCATGCAGGCGCCCATGACTCTGTTCGTGTGGAGCGCGAACCGCATCGTTCCGGTGCGGTTCACCGACTTCAGTATTACGGAGGAGGCGTTCGATCCTACGCTCAATCCCATTCGCGCCAAAGTGAGTTTGGGAATGCGCGTGCTGAGCATCGACGACCTGAGTTTCACCGAGAAGGGCGGCAGCCTCTACATGGTGTACCAGCAACAGAAGGAGAGTCTGGCCAAGATGTATCGGGGCGGCACGTTCGCCGCCCTGGGAATCCGAGGAATTCCATGAGCAACGGAATGCCCACTGATCCGGTACAAGCGATGTTGGCGCAGACGTCGCTGAAGAACACTCTCTTCACCGCCACCAGCCGGTATTTCGGGATCGATACCGAGACGATGATTACGGCGGACGGGAGGACCCTCATCTATCTGCGCCGCCGTTTTCTGCCGTCGCCAGCGAGCTTCCAATTGCTGCAGGAGCACACCGTGACTCAAGGTGAGCGCTTGGACAACATCGCGGCCAAGTTCTTGGGGGACCCCGAGCTGTTCTGGCGGATTGCGGACGCCAACAACGCCATGCGGCCCGAGGAGCTCGTCGAAACCATCGGGCGCAGGATACGCATCACCTTGCCGGCAGGGATTTCCGGGACACCGTTATGAATCGAGGCTTCTACCTGACGCTGATGATGGGATCGTTCACGGCGAGCCCGGTGCCCCAGCCCGTCATTGAGGCGCTAACGGAAGTGCAGGTGACTTCGACAATGGGCGGCCAGGGCGGATTTCAGCTCAAGTTCACGCTGGGCAAGCAGTCGGCGATCCAGCAAATGCTAGTCTCAGGATTCTTCGATCCCCGTACGCGCGTCATCATTGCAGTTACGGTCAACGGCTCCACCGAAATTCTGATGGACGGGATCATCACCCGGCAAGACTTCACCCCGAGCAGTTCCCCAGGGAAGTCAACCCTGACCATCACCGGGCTCGATCTTACCGCGCTCATGGATCTTCTGGATCTCACCGGCATTCCTTATCCTGCTTTGCCGCTGTTTGTCATTGTGGAGCTCATCCTGGCGAAGTACGCGGTGCTGGGTGTGATCCCGTTGGCTCTGCCCACGATCCTCAGTTTTGTCGCCAACCCGCTGGAGGAGTTTTCCAAGCAACAAGGAACGGACTACGCCTTTGTGACCAGCTTGGCGCAGAGCGTGGGGGCCGTTTTCTATCTGGACCCCGGACCACAGCCGGGAATGAGCATGGCGTACTGGGGCCCGGATCTCACGCGGTTGTTAGGGGGCATGCAACCGGCCCTCAGCATTAACTTCGACGCTACCTCGAACATCGATTCTCTGAGCTTCTCCTACGATGGAACGTTAGCTACACAGTACCTGGTGACCATCATTGAGCCCAACAGCAAGATCCCAATCCCTATTCCCCTGCCCAACATTGACATATTGAAGCCGCGACTGGCGGCCCAAGCTCCGCCGGTTCTAAAGACGCAGCAATTGACACCCATTGCTGATGAGAAGCCGGTTCGGGGCGCGCTGATCGCGTTGGGCAAGCTGTTCGACACTGCTGACGTCATCAGTGCCAGTGGGAGCCTCGATGTGCTGCGCTACGGGCGTGTGTTCAAGGCGCGGCAGCTGGCGGCAGTGCGGGGAGGGGGCACGTACTATGACGGCCAGTACTACGTGAAAAGTGTCACCCATAACATCAAGCGGGGCGAGTACAAGCAAAGCTTCACTCTCGCCCGGGGCGGCGTGGGGTCGTCCGTTTCCACGGTGAGCGTATGAAATCAGGGCCCAAATATTACGGCATTTACCGTGGCACGGTGGTGAACAACATCGATCCGCTGCAGATCGGGCGCATTACGGCGCTGGTGCCGGATGTCAGCGGCCCCACTCCCACCACATTTGCCATGCCAGCCGTACCTATTGCGGGCAAGCAAATGGGGACGTTTTTCGTGCCCCAAGTGGGTTCCGGAGTATGGGTGCAGTTCGAGGCCGGCGACCCTGACCGGCCGGTCTGGATGGGGGGCTGGTGGGGTTTGGCGGCGGAGCTGCCGGCTTTGGCGCTGGCGGGGGTTCCGGGCGACCCGAACATTGTGATTCAAACGATGCTGCAGAACTGCATCGTCGTCAGCGACCTAGCCGGACCGACCGGCGGCATCATGCTGAAGAGCACGACCGGCGCCAGTATTATCGTCAACGATACCGGGATCTACATCCAGAATGGTAAGGGAGCCAGCATCGTCATGACGGGACCGACGGTAACCATCAACCAGGGGGCGTTGGTAGTGGTATGAGGAGCGGGAGTGGGAGGAACCGATGCCGGGTTTTCTAGTTCACGTGGGTGCAACTGTGACCTGCGCGCACGGCGGGCAGGCGCAGCCCACGGTTCCCAATCCGAGGGTGACGGTCACGGGCCAGCCCACGGTGACGATTGCCGGTCCTTATGTAGTGGCGGGCTGCGCATTTCCGCCGCCACCGGCAGCCAATGGACCGTGCGTGACCGCACAGTGGCTGGTGGGGTCGACACGGGTGACGTCGAACGGGCAGCCGCTGGTGGTGCTTAGCAGCCAGGCGATCTGCGCGCCGACGGGTACGCCACTCTTGATTTTAGTCACGCAAACGCGGGTTACAGCGATTTAGCAGCAGATTGAAAGATGTGAAACATGAATATTGACTTTCCATTTCAGTATGACAGGCGGGGCCGGACCGCCGCTACCGATGATGACGATCATATCCGCGACATGATTGAGGAACTGCTCTTCACCAATCCGGGCGAGCGCGTGAACCGGCCAGATTTTGGCAGTGGCCTGCTGCAGATGGTGTTTGCGCCGAACAGTCCGGAGTTGGCGGCAGCGCTGCAATTCACCATGCAAGCGGCGCTGCAGCGGTACCTCGGCGATCTGATTGATTTGCAGTCGCTGCAGGTGAGCGCTGAGGAAGCCACGCTGAGCGTGGCCGTGAAGTACATCGTCAAGCGGAGTTCCGAAGTCCGCTCGGAAACTTTTGTGCGTAGCGCACCCTAGAGCAAGCTGGAACACCGGCGGCGCGCGGACGCCGCCGCCGGGGAGCGTTGTCATGAGCGATGCTGAATTGAGCTGCCGCGAAGAAAACCGCCGCGAAAAGGTGCGGGCCACAAGGCTGTTCGGCCTGGACTACGTCGAAATCGCGACTGATGACCAGCGTACCCTGCGCGTCCATTTTCTGGGCAAGGCGCCGGCACAGATCGAGCAGGAAAACCTGCGCCTTGCGGGCGGCCGCCGCATTCGCGACGTGCAGATCAAGGACCTGAGGGTTCATCGCCTCACCGACCCGACTCGAGATGACTTCCTGGAAGTAACGGTTAACAAGGCGGGTGACTTTTCCGCCTACACGCTGAGCGTCGTGGAACCCGACGGTTCGGAAGATCCCGGGCCCATGAAGGGTTTTGACCCTCGGTATGCAAAGGTGGATTTCAGCTTCAAGGCTGGGTGTCCGAGCGACCTTGATTGCAAGCAGCCGTGCGTGTGTCCGCCTCCGGAGCGTAAGCAGCCGGAGATCAACTATCTCGCCAAGGACTATCAGAGCTTCCGCCAGTTGATCCTCGACCGGCTGGCCTTGATTATGCCTGCCTGGCAAGAGACCCATGCTCCCGACCTGGGGATTGCCCTGGTCGAACTGCTGGCCTATACGGGCGACTACCTGAGTTATTACCAGGACGCCGTCGCTACGGAGGCGTATCTGGGCACGGCGCGGCAACGCATCTCCGTACGCCGGCATGCCCGCCTGGTGGACTACTCCATGCACGAGGGTTGCAACGCACGCGCATGGGTGACCATCGAGACCGATGAAGATCGTCACTTCAATCCCGAGGAGATATATTTCATCACTGGCTTTCCCGGTGCGCCGGAAACACACGTCCTCAATTCCCGCGAACTGGTCAACGTGCCCGCTTCGAGCTACGAGAGGTTCGAGCCGCTTTGGGCAAACAACAGTCCGCCGATTTACTTGTGGGAAGCACACAATAGAATTTGTTTCTACACCTGGGGCGATTGTGAATGCTGCCTCGCGCCGGGAGCAACCTCCGCAACACTGATTGACAAGTGGGTTCCCCCGCCGGTGACCGAAGCAGATGACCCGGGAAGTACACCGACACAGCCCGGCACAGCGCCGGGCGTCACGGCTGCGATGCGGGCGGCGGCTACGCTTGCGGCAGCAGCACCCGCTCCCACGGACAGTGACGGTCCGCCGGGCACAGTCCGCGCGTTGCATCTGGGTGTGGGCGACGTTCTCATCCTGGAAGAGATCCTCGGGCCGAAAACCGGGGTCAAGGAAGACGCGGATCCAAACCATCGTCAGGCGGTGCGGTTGACCAAGGTCACGCCGTCGGTGGATCCTCTGTATCATCCGCAGGACCCGAAGTTCGGCCAACCCATTGTCGCGGTTGAGTGGGCCGCGGAAGATGCGCTCAGGTTTACGCTCTGCATTTCTTCTCAAGAGCCGTCCCCCGACTGCGCTTGCATGGAGAACGTCAGTGTGGCGCGCGGCAACGTCGTCCTGGTCGACAACGGTTTCGGCACGAGCGAGGAGCCGGGCACGGTTCCGACCCGGTCCACCACTCCACGCTGCCCCACCCATTGTGAGCCCGCCCAAGTGGAGATTATCCCCGGGCAGTACAGTCCAACGCTCACACAAAGACCATTGACTTTCAGCCAGCCGCTGCCGCCGCCGTGTTCGGCGGCTGAACTCATCGTGCAAGACCCGCGCCAGGCGTTGCCCTGGATCTCGCTATCCAGCATTCCGGCCGGAGTATGCGCCAGCACAGCTCCACCGCCGCCCGCGCCGGGTGGCGAGACGCCGGTTCCCGAAGCAGAGCAACAGCCGAGAGTACCCGCGGAGCCTTGTGACGTGCCGTCGCTATTTACCTTCGCCGATCTGAACGACCCCACCGGTCTGGCTAAGAGCCTGGTTCACCCATCCGATGCGGGATCGCAGCTCCTCTACGCGCAACTTAGCCCTGCGACCAAGCAGCTGCTTGCGAGCTACGACGGATCGAGTCCGATAAAGGACGAGTTGCGAACTGGACTGGTCAACGACCTGACTGGCTTGCTGGAAACATGGACTCCCGTACTTGACCTGCTCGAAAGCGGACCGGATGACCGTAACTTCGTCGTGGAGATGGATGACGAAGGCTACGCGCACCTGCGTTTCGGCGACGGGGAATTGGGCAGGCAACCCGAGGCCGGCACGGCGTTCCGCGCCCGCTATCGGCTGGGGAATGGCCCTTCCGGCAACGTGGGCGCAGGAACCATCACTTATCTGATCTTACGAGAGGAAACGCTCTCGGGCGCTGTCCTGACGCCCCGCAATCCACTTCCCGCGAGCGGCGGGACGGATTCTGAACCGGTCGAGGAAGTGAAGCTCTTCGCGCCCTACACGTTCCGGACACAGCTGGAGCGCGCGATCACCGCGGACGACTACGCCACTATCGCTGAGGACAACAGCCGGCGGTGGGAAGCCCGGTCGGAACTGGCGGCCGTCAATCCTGAGTTCTGCGGCGCATCTTTCCGAAAATTGCAACGGGCAAAGGCTGTCCTGCGCTGGACGGGCAGCTGGTACACGATGCTGGTGGCGGTTGACCCGGAGGGGACCGAAGATGCGGACCAGGAGTTGGTCGACGAAATCACCGCCTATCTGGAGCCATACCGCCGCATGGGATACGACCTGCTGGTCGCGCCGGCGCAATACGTGCCTCTCGATGTTGTCCTCAAGGTCTGCGTGCTGCCGAACTATCTGCGGGGGCACGTGGAGGCGGCGCTGCTAGACGTCTTAAGCAATCGCGTCCTGCCCAACGGAAAGCTGGGCTTCTTCCACCCTGACAATCTGACCTTCGGCGAAGGTGTTTTCATGAGCCGTCTGGTGGCCGCAGCCCAATCCGTGCCCGGCGTGCGCGAGGTGACGGTGACACAGTTGGAGCGGTTCGAGATCAGCGAGCCTGCTCCGAATCAGGATCTGCCTGGCGAGGAATTGCCGCCAGGTTCGGTACTGGCTCTAGGGCCGCTTGAGATTGCACGCCTGGACAACGATCCGAACTTCCCCGAAAACGGGCGCCTGGTTCTTGACATGCGAGGTGGAAGATGAAGCAGCCCTGCGGATGCTGCGCTGGCATCGAACTTGTCACCCCGGAGCCGGAAGCAAACCGGCCCGGGCTTCCCGGCATTGCTTACCGGGTGGGGACGCATGCCACATTCCTCGAAACCATGCTGGCTCGTCTCTCGACGCTTTACCTGAAGGTGCCGGCGCCGGGTGGGAGCGGAACCCTGCAGCGCATTTATCCTCTGCGGCAACTCACCACGCGTGACCCCAGCGATCCGTCCATTGCGCTGCTCGACGCTTGGGCGATGCTGGGCGACGTGTTGAGCTTTTATCAGGAACGAATTGCGAATGAGGGCTACCTGCGCACGGCCACAGAGCGCCGCTCCATCATGGAGTTGGCCCGCCTGATCGGCTATCGGCTGCGGCCGGGGGTCTCCGCTTCGGTCTATCTAGCTTTCACGGTCTCCGACGGCTTTTACGGCGAGGTTCCCGTCGGTACCCGCGCGCAGAGCATTCCGGGGACGGGGGAGAGGCCGCAGTTTTTCGAAACCTACGAAAAACTGACGGCGCGCGACACCTGGAACAACCTCAAGCCGCGAGTGACCCGGCCGCAAGTGATCACTGCTCCAGGAACGAATCCAGATGGCTCTCCCAGTGCAACCGGGGCCGATTTCATTGACACCATTTACTTTGCAGGGATTTCGACCAATCTGAATCCCGGGGATTCCCTCCTCATCATCGTGGGGAACGGACCCGGACAACAGGTCCAGCGTATCGTCCAGTCGGTTGACGTCCAAGCAGCCGATCAACGAACCGAAGCCGTGCTCTATTTGTCGCCACCGAGTCCTGGTACTACTGCGGCAACCGGTCTCGCCGGGATCGTCACCGCGCTGCAGGCTTTCATCGATCAGGCCGCCAGCCGTTTCTCGGGAAGCGATCTTGCCGATCAGGTGGTAGCAGAAATACTTCAGCCCTTACTCGACAAAATCAACCCGCCTGCGGCAACGCCATCAGGCTTGGCCGGGCCTCCCCCGCCTCCCAACCTGACCGATGCGCTCAACCTGCTGGGGGGCGCCATACCGCAATTGCAAGACAAACACGATGTGGCTGTGAAGCGTAAGTTCACCCGCCTAGAGCCCTGGATCGCCGAAGTGCTCCGAGTGCTGACCACGCTGATCGACGAACTGTCAGGCTCGGGCGGCAGCCGTGGCCAAGGCTCGGTCGCCACGACGCTGCCCGCGCTGGCTGCTTCGCCGCTGGAAAACCTGACGAAAATTCTTGTGCCACTTGCTCTTGCGCCGTCCCTGCAGCCAGCCAATTCTCTTCGCCTTCCGCGCACCGTAAATCAGGCCTTCTCCCGCCAGTCAGATATTGCGCCGCGCCTGCTGGCGAAGTTCTATCCCGCAGCAGCAGACACGCTCTACAAAGCTTGGGGAGCGGTGCAAGCGCCGTCGAGTCAGGTGCAGGTCAGCGCGTTCCGAACCAAGGCGGCCTTATTTCCGGGCACCTACCCCGGAGCATCGCAGAGCACCCAATCCGGGGATAACACAATTACGACTACTACAACATTTACGCCGCCGTCGATCACCAATGCCTGGGGAGGGCTTACGGATGGAAGTCGCGCGGTTCCCATCCCCACAATCGCCTTGGATGCCGCTTATGACAAGATTCAAATCGGCAGCTGGCTGGCCATTGACCGTCCAGTCCTGGACCCCAACGGCGGCATGCTGGGCCGCACGACCACGTACCACCAGGTCGTCGGCACGCAGACGCTGTCTATGGCCACAACGCTATCTGCAGCTGCAGCAGCGGCTGCCGCGGCAGCGTCTACTCCTACTTCCCCAGCCGGCTACACAGCTCGCATCACGCAAGTCACACTCTCCCCATCCTGGCTCCAGGATTTGGTTGGCCAAGGGCAGTCAAGCCACATTCCCGGGCTCCTCGGGTTCGCAGACTTCTTGCACGGTACCGTGGTCTACGGACAGT
The DNA here is from genome assembly GCA_041494805.1 of Terriglobia bacterium. Classification (GTDB taxonomy): domain Bacteria; phylum Acidobacteriota; class Terriglobia; order Terriglobales; family Acidobacteriaceae; genus JBGQBN01. Next base: position 8,761 of record JBGQBN010000073.1, read on the forward strand.
CCGAGGGACTCGACCTTGCCGAAGAACCTCTCGACACGGATGTGGAAGGCGACACGATCGAGCTGGCCAGCCTCTACGAGGGGCTGGAGTCGGGCCGCTGGATCATTGTCTCCGGTGACCGCACCGACATTCCCAACGTCAGTGGCGTCAAGGCTAGCGAGTTAGTGATGGTTTCCGGTGTCACGCAGGGCTCAAGCTCGGCGCAGTGCGTCGCTTTCCCTCCTGGTGTTGTTCCTTTTTCCCAGTACTACTACACCACTGAGGCCAATGCAGTTGGCGACCGGCTGGTCGTTGGGTTGTTAGGCGTTAGTCTTGACCTGATTCCATTGCCCAGCGCCGAGAACCAGCAATATTGTGACCAGGTTCAGATTGCTCCGGACATCTATGCCAGCGCCTACGTGCCCACCCCGGCGGAGAGAGGGGGGGACTTCAGCGATTTCGGCGGATTGCTCATCGATCCGAATACGAAACTGCCGGTGCCGGGTGGCATACTCAAACCCGTAGGGCCAGGCCAAATCTTTGCTTGGCGCATCACCACACAGCCGGTGCACACGGCTCTCACCTTGGCCCACGAGCTGGCCTATACCTACGACTCGGCGACGGTCACGATCTACGGCAATGTGGTGAAGGCCACTCATGGCCAGACGACGGGAGAAGTGCTGGGGAATGGAGATGCCAGTCAGTCCCTGCAAGAGTTCGCGCTGCACCAGTCTCCGCTGACGTATCTTCCAGCACCCACGCCGGCCGGAGCCAAGAGCACGCTCGTTCTCCGGGTCAACGAAGTGGAGTGGCATGAAGCCGACAACCTGGTGGCGCTGGGGCCCAGGGACCGTGAGTACATTACTGAGACCGATGACAACGACAAGACTTCGGCAATCTTCGGCACCGGGGAGCACGGGGTGCGCCTTCCGAGTGGCACGGCCAATGTCAAGGCAGTCTACCGAAGCGGTATCGGCAAACCGGGAAACGTACAAGCCGAACAAATTAGTCAACTGGCCACGCAACCGCTCGGGGTGAAGAAAGTCATTAACCCGCTGGCGGCGAGCGGAGGGGCGGACCGCGACACCGCCGACCAAGCCCGGCAAAACGCGCCTCTGGTTGTAATGGCGCTGGACCGCCTGGTGTCGGTGCGCGATTACGCGGATTTTGCGCGCAACTTCGCCGGGATCGGCAAGGCCAGCGCGGCGCGCTTGCCGAATGGGCGGGAGTTGGTGGTCCATGTGACCATCGCTGGCGCGGACGACATTCCCATTGATCTGAACTCTGACCTGTACAACAACCTGTTGCAAGCGCTATTGCAGTCCGGCGATCCCCACCAGCCAATCCAGGTAGTGCTGCGCCGGCTAAAGCTGCTGGTGATCAGCCTTGGGGTGAAACTGATGGCCGATTACACATGGGAGTCTGTCGCCCCTAACGTGCGGGCGGCCTTGCTCGACGCCTACAGCTTTGACCGGCGGGACCTGGGGCAGAGCGCGTTTCTGAGCGAAGCAACCGCCGTCGTGCAGGGAGTGCAAGGTGTGGAGTACGCCGACATGCGCGTCTTTGATTCCGTAGCCGAGAAGGTGACCGCCGCGCAACTGTCCGCACTGAGCACCACCTTGAAACTGAACGACGCTGTCGAGGCGGAACTGGCGCATGTGGATAAGACGGCCACCGAGGCCTCCAAGCGCATTCTCCCCGCGGAACTGGTCATTCTGACGCCGGACATTCCCGACACCTTAATCCTTACGGAGATCACGTCATGAGCGACAAGGCCGATCGTTTATACGAGCTCTTGCCGGCCGTATACCGGCTCCGCGACGCCGACCGCGGTTATCCGCTACGCGCCTTGTTGCAAGTGATCGCCGAGCAGGTGAATGTGGTGGACGGCGATATCGCCGGACTCTACGACAACTGGTTCATCGAGACTTGCCGGGATTGGGTTGTGCCCTATATCGGCGACTTGATCGGTTACACACCAGTGTTTGACACCGGGGAGCCCGCGGATGTGGCAACGCCACGGGCCCTGGCGCGCGAGCGGATTCTCATCCCACGGCGCGAGGTAGCCAACACGGTTCGCTACCGGCGACGCAAGGGCACGCTCGCTGTGCTCGAGGAACTAGCCGAGGCTGTTGCCGGCTGGCCGGCGCGGGCAGTGGAGGTCTACCGCCTCCTCAGTTACACGCAAAACATCAACTATCTTCATCTCGACCGGGGCCGCACCGTGGATCTGCGCGATGGGGATGCACTCGATGAACTGGATGGCCCGTTCGACGAGGTGGCCCACACCGCCGATGTGCGCAGCGTGAACGCGAAGCATTTCCCCGGGTTCGGCAACATCCCTGACGTAGACGTATTCGTCTGGCGGCTCAAGACCTACTCAATCACTCAAGCCCCGGCGTATTGTCTCGAGGAAGAAGGTCCCAACTGTTTCCTGTTCAGCGTGCTGGGGAATGACACTCAACTGTTCAACCACGTGCAGCCCACTGTCTGCCATCCCCCGGGCAAGCTAAACCTGCCTAATCGGATCAGCCGTCGCGATCTGCAGAACTACGAAATCAGTGAACAGAGTGAGACCACGGCCAGCGGCGTTCCCTATTATTACAGTGAGGACAAGAGCTTTCAGATATGGGTAGGGCCGGCCCCGCGGCAACCCGTGCCGGCTGAGCAGATTGTGCCCGCGGATCTCAGCGATTGGCGCTACCGGCCGCTGCCCAGCCAGGTTGCCGTGGATCCGGTGCTGGGTCGCATCGCCTTCCCGCCCGGATCGGCTCGCCGTCAGCCGGTGTGGGTGTCTTACTACTACGGATTCAGCGCGGACATCGGTGGCGGTGAATACAACCGCCCGCTCTCCCAGCCCGCAGCCTACAACCTTTACCTGGTCGGGGAGCAGGAGAATTTTGCCCGCATCAACGATGCGTTGATTCAGTGGCGAAATGACGCTCCTGCAAATGCTGTCATCGAGATCACGGACAGCGGCGTCTATGTGGAGCCGATCAATATCACACTGACGGCAGGGCAGAGTTTGCAGTTGCGCGCCGCGAACCGGAAGCGTCCGGTAATTCGGCTTTTGAACTGGCAGACGTCCTTGCCGGACAGCCTGAGCGTCACTGGCGACGCCGGGTCGTGGTTCACCCTGGACGGTTTAGTGGTCACAGGCCGTGGCATTCAGGTGGGCGGGGATGTTGCCGGGGTGACCATCCGCCACTCCACACTCGTGCCCGGCTGGGGACTCACCTGTGATTGCGAGCCCCGACGTTCCACCGAGCCCAGCATCGAACTCGACGATGCTCCCGGCTGCCTCACCATCGAACACAGCATCGTGGGCTCCATCGTGGTGAACCGCGATGAAGTGAATGAGGACCCGTGCAGCATCCGCGTCAGCGACAGCATGGTGGACGCGACCAGCGACGCGCGGGTTGCTGTCGGCGCGCCTGAAAGTTTGTGCGCGTATGCCGTGCTTAGCATCAAACGCAGTACGGTTTTCGGAGAGGTGCAAACCCAAGCCATTGAATTGGCCGAGAACTGCATCTTCATGGGATCGATTCACGTGTGCCGCCGCCAGCAGGGGTGCATGCGCTTCTGTTACGTAACCCCGGGTTCGCGCACGCCGCGCCGCTACGAATGTCAGCCTGACCTGGTCGAAAACGCAGTCCGGGCACTGTTCAACCACGGAGACCTTTCTCTCGCCGAGCGCGATAGCTGGTTGGCGAGCGAACAGCTGCGGGTGGAACCCGAGTTCAACAGCACGCGTTACGGCACTCCGACATATTGTCAGCTAACCCACACCTGCGCCGAGGAAATTACGCGCGGCGCCGACGACAAGGCAGAGATGGGCGTTTTCCACGACTTATATCAATCCCAGCGGACGGCCAACCTTCGTGTCCGGCTGGACGAATACACACCCGCGGGCATGAATGCGGGAATTCTCTATGCTAGCTAGGAGGAACGCATGAAAGCTGATCTGAGCCGCACTACCTTTAATCCGCTGAAGCACTTTACGCGCGTGCTCATGCAGCAGGGCAGGGTCCAGCTCGACGCGGACTGGAACGAGCAGGCTGCGATTCTCCTTCACTACCTGCAGACTCTGGCGGCAGACCTGGTTGGCCCGCACGGCGGCCCGGAAGACGCTGACGGCCACTGCGCTTTTGAGATTTCGCCGCTGCCGGACAACCCAACGAACGACTTTCTTGTTGCGCTGGGGCATTACTACGTGGGCGGCATCCTTTGCGAGGCTGACTCGACTCCTATCGCGATCTTCCCAGCACAGAACCAACCTGCTGGCACGACCAATGTTTTCCAAGCGGACACGTGGATCTTGGACGGCGAGCCATTGGATACCTACTCGTATGCGGAGGTCTTCGACGACTCCTTGATCCCGGCTTTTTCTCCCACCGACGTCCAGATCACGGCCGATGCGAAACAGCGGACCGTAACTCTCCCGAACCCGCCTGCTAACCTGGGAAATGCTGCCAATCCAAAGCTGCGCCGGGTCATCACCTACTTGAACCAGCCGGACTATCCTTCGCCCACGGCACTGCGCGTGGGTCCTAGCTACCAGGTTTATCTGGACGTCTGGGAGCGCCATATCACTTATGTGGAAGACGACAGCATCCGGGAAGTTGCCCTGGGCGGTCCGGACACTGCCACGCGGTCCAAGCTGGTGTGGCAGGTGAAAGTGGTGACGCCGTTACTAGGAGCTGAAGGAGGCTGTGCCTCCGTCGATCAGCTCCAGGCCAAGTTCCAGTGGGAGAATCGTGGCCGGTTGAAGGCGATGGCTTTGCAATCTGCGGCCGCCGCTGACCCCTGCATCATTTCGCCGGACGCGCGCTATTCGGGTCCGGAGAACCAACTCTACCGCGTGGAAATTCACCGCGGAGGAGAGGTCTGGAATGGCAAGGACATAACTAAAGGAGCTACTTTCAAGTGGTCGCGCGAGAACGGGGCAGTGGTTTTTGCCCTGGCCAGACCGATCGCCCCTTCAGCGGGAACGACTACCGTGTTACTGGAAACCCTGGGGCGCGACGACCGGTTCGGACTGAGTGAGGGCGATTGGGTCGAGATTCAGGACGACAATTCCGCACTTGTGAATCAGGTCGGGAGTCCGTTGGATTCGATGGGAAATCCATTGAATCAAGCGGGGAATCTGCTACAGGTTCAGTCCATCGATCGAACCACCAGGCAGGTGATCTTGAGCGGCACACCCGGTATCACCGTGGGAGATGATCTGGCCTTGCACCCGCTTCTGCGGCGTTGGGATCAGAAGGAAGGCGATCCAGACGAAGGCGGCCTGCAATTGGGGAGCGACGGTGCCGCCTTGATCGAGGAAGACTCCAACACTTCCTGGCTTACGCTGGAGGACGGACTCCAGATTCAATTCCAGCCGGATCCGAAGCCGAACCCGCTTGCGAACATATACCGCACGGGTGATTACTGGCTGATTCCCGCTCGCACCGAGACCGGTGATGTGGAATGGCCGAGAGCGAAAGACGCGGAGGGGACGTTGGTTCCCATTGCGTTGCCCCCCCGTGGCGTCGCGCACCACTACGCGCCGGTGGCGGTGATCACGGTCGACAGTACGGATGGGGTGCAGGTCACTCACCCAGACTGCCTCCACAGGTTCGAGAGCTTGCCGGTACTGACCTGACTCTGACTTTTGTTGAGGCATGTTCTTGCTGAAGGGTGTGCTGCGCAATAATTCCATCGGGAATGCGTAATGAGTTGTAAAGATTGAGCTGTGGCTCGCCATAATTCAGGTGCATCGGTAATGTTGCATGTTGGCGGAAAGTTCTGCGGCTAGAACCGACTGGTTTCACGGTGCCGGGACCACGCTTTCCCCTGCGCGGTCAAAAAATCGACACTCGTGCAGAGCAGATTGCGAACTCCACTCAACGAGCTCTGACAACAGAACAACGAAATACTGTCGAGTCCAGCAAAGCAGCCTTGAAGTCCTCTGAGCGGGCCATGGCGATGATGAATCCATGATCCAAGCTAGTGCGCACAAACGCTGCCAGTCCGCGCTCTATCGTGAAACCGCAGATCCGTGAAGACCCAGACTGTTTGGCTGTGGCGGAGAAAAGTGAATTAGAACCCGAGTCCGGTCTCCGAGCCAAGGTTCCGCTAAGGTTGTTGCGAGTGTAGTCGAACTTGTGACGGTCGGAGCATCCTGATTCGTTACAATTCAACAAGTTTTGAAATCCGGGCTGCAACATTTTCATCAGCAATCCGTTGCGGACGACAGAATTCAATAGCGTTCAACAACGGCTGGAATCTGGTTCGGGACCAGGGGGTCGGAGGTTAAAATCCTCTCTCCCCGACCAATTAAAATAGGTTGACCGAGACCGCGGCCCTGGCCTCGGCGAACTGCTTGCGGGAGAGAGTGGCCTGTTTTGCCTCGTTGCTTGCCTCCAAGGTCATGTCGCGCATTCCGAACTGCACGCCGATCTTTTTTAGGAAGTCATTGGGAGGAGTACCACCGGCAAAGATCCAGACAAAATCGTTGGAGATTTCCTGCAATGCGCCGCTGACATTGAGGATGACGGCATCCGGTTTGAACTCCACTGGGGTCGAATTGAATAACACCTTGAGTTTCCCAGTACGCATGCAGTCTTCGACGCGCTTTGCGTTTCGTTCCTTGATGCGGCCGAACCGTTCTTGTCGATAGGAAAGCGTGACCTGGTTACCGGTCTGATGCGCCAGCCCCATGGCAGCCTCTACGGCGCTGTCGCCTCCCCCCACCACCAGAATTCTCTTATTGATGTAGTGGTCTGCCTCGATCAGGCGATACATGACCTTGGGCAGTTCCTCTCCTTTGACGCCGAGTTTCCGTGGAGTCCCGCTCCGGCCCAGCGCCAGGACTACCGCGTGCGTGCGGTACTGGTTATTGGCAGTAAAGACGGTGAAGATGCCGTCCGTCCCTTTCTTGATGTCCTCCACTTTTTCACCGGTACAAACATTGAAGTCGGCGCGATTTAGGACCATGTCCCAGAAGGCAAGAAGGTTTTCTTTGGAAAGTTCCGTCTTCTTAAACTTCCCGTACATGGGAAATTCCACGGGACTCGTCATGACCAGCTTCTGGCGGGGATACTTGGCCACGGTGCCGCCAATCTCATCCCGCTCCAGGGTGATGTAACTCAGTTTGTTCTCGATCGCGCGTAGCGAAGCGCTGATTCCAGCGGGACCAGCTCCGATGATCAGCACATCGTAAACGTCCGGCACCAATCTGGGGCCACTGGCCTGGACTCTCCTCGCGATGGTATCGATGCATTCACGCCCCTGGTTCACCGCGTTCTTGATCAAAGCCAATCCACCGAGTTCCCCGACGATAAACAGATTCTGGATGCTGGTCTCATGCTCGGGCGTCAGAAATGGCATGTCGGCGCCCATGCTCGGGCTGGCCATCACCATGGTGATAGCGCCGACGGGACAGGCTTCGGCACAGAGGCTGTGGCCGATACACTTGTGTCCGTTCACGATGACTGCCTTGCCTCCTAGCAGGGCAA
>JBGQBN010000022.1:0-60536 GCA_041494805.1 Terriglobia bacterium
GCTCCAGAGTTTTTTCGAAGACATAACGGGCTTCCGGCGTTGCCAGCAGGGGAGCGCGGTGGTAGCAACTGAAAGTGACGAAGTGCAGATTGTGGGTCGCTTGAAACCGTTTCAGGCCCCAGGGCATGACTTGCAGCATAGATGTGGCACCTTCAGTTGGGCTGTGACGACTGAACACCCCCGCCCTGTCTCTCCAAAAAACGGAGAGACAAGGGTGGGGCACCCCGGCTCGGCTTACCTCTTTGCGGACCGCCGCTTCAACGCTTTCTTCGACGGCGGGATGGGGAACTCTCCGTCCTGATCGTAGAACTTTCGGCGACCGTGGTCCGACTTCGCTTTAGGCACGGGTTTCTCGCCCTTCGAACTGAAGTAGCGTGAGCCCGCCGACGCCATCAGGGGCTGAGGCGTGGTGTACATGGCCAGGTCAAAAACACTGCCAGACTTAGCCTGGGCGACGGCGAATACGGCAAAGGCTCTGCCGTTTACGTACGAAGTGGAAATGTAATCGGCCACCATCAACCCTGAAAAAGTGTTAGGCAGCCAACTGAGTTGCATGCCGGTTGCCAGTTGTGTCTCTGCGCTCCAGGTTTGGCCGCCATCCTGCGAGGAGACAAAGCCGACACCCAGGCTGCAGCTGGATCCGCAATTGGAGACGGGATAGAAGTAGTACGCGAGAGTCAGATGGGCAGTGGCGCCGGAAGTCGCAGGATCAACAGCCAGCCCGGGGATGAAGTGATCCACCGTGCTGCTGGTGGGGTCGATCGGGATGCGGGCGGGGGCGGTCCAGGTGACACCGCCGCTGGAAGTGCTGAGTACCAGGTCGTTGGACGAGCAACTTGTGCGGAAGCGGCAGTCCGCCCATACGACGTAAATGGTGCCAGCGCCGTCAATTTCGGCAGTGGGAAGCGGCGCGCTACGCAGGCCACCGGCTTCGGCGTGATCCGTGATGGTGGCGATAGTGACGGTGTTGCTCCAACTGGCGCCGCCGTCGGTAGAGGAGAAGGCCAGCATCGGACTGGCCAGGCTTTCGATGGGCACGACTACCGTACCGTTGGGCTGCACCAGGGGCTGACCGCCAAGGCCAGTGGCGGAATCGGCGGTGGTCAGAGGTGCGCTCCAGGTCAGGCCTCCGTCGGTGGAGGTACTCATTTCGATGGTGTCGCCGGATGGCGGGTCATCCCATTCCACGTAGCAGTGGCCAAAAAAAGGGCTGGTGGCAGTGTTGTCGCAGACGATCCAGTTCTTGTCGGGACTGCCAGTCGCGGTCACGGTGATGGGATTTCCCCAGTTGATTCCATCCGGTGAGCGGTTCACCACCACCTGGAATGTTCCTCCCAGGGCGAGCGAAGAGATGAGCCATTGGCCGTGGGCAGCGTCAAACGCCACCGCCGCGTCACTGACAGCGCTGAAGGTGCCTCCACCCTGGAAGGTTGTAATGCCGGGGAGAAACCCGCTGCTCCAGGTGGTGCCGCCGTCGGTCGAGGTGGCGAAGCCGATGTCCGCGCCGCCTCCGCCGAAAACGCGGCCCACCTGAAAGGCGCTGACCATGGTGGAGCCGAAAGCGAAAGTGTCAGGCTCGACCTCGGTGGCGTGCTGACTGCTGGCGTTGGCGTACGGGTCCGTGCTTAGCCGGGTGAGCGGGACGGTTGTCGGCGGCGGGGGAGGTTGCATCAGCTCCATAGGTGAGCTCGACCCGCAGCCCGCCAGGAACGGCAAGAGAAAGCCCAGCACAATCACAACGCCAAAAACCGCCGGTTTGGTTCCAGCCTCAGCAGGGAGGCAACTTTTCATGCGTACTGTCCTTGGGCCCGAATCAAATCAGACGGCATTACCGCAGTCGTGAATCAGTCGGAGGAAAGTATAGCGGGGCGCTGTGCGCGGTGAAAGGGAAGGATGCTGCGGGTTCCCGGCAGGGCAACAGTTGTTCTCGAGAAGTTTGCCCGGCACGCAGGGGGATGCATTCTGGCTAGAAACTCATCTCATAGACAAGCCACCGAGCATTACTAGTGTAATGGCGATTTTTCGCCAACAATCCATTAAGGTAGACTAGTTCCGCCATTCCTACCTCGAAGAGATTCCCATTTCCGAACCGACAAATCCAATGACGCCTGACTCTTACAGAGAAGCTCGTGCGAACGCAAAGATCGTAAGCGAGACCGAGTGGATGCGTGTCTATGAGATGGGGAAGCACCTTAGCTATGAATCAACAGCTCTGGCCATCTTGACCCCATGCTTGTCTCAAGCTTCAGCGCATGCGATCCACGTCGCCCAGGTGCAGAAGTTTGCCTGATTTCGCGGGTGCTGTTTCCGAGCAGTTTGTTGTGCCACCCCCGATATTCACCAGGGCACCTCGTGTGGCTGAAAACTGCTGATAGCATGCGACATCCGGCTGAGTCGTGTTGTTCGTAATGCTGTTTTCGGGGGTAAAGCGCACGAAGGAAAGATCTCCGACGTAAACTCCGTTGCCCCCGTTTCCGCTAATGACATTGGGCGTGCTGCCGGCGACAAAGCCGATGCGTGCCGCGGAGTTTTGGTCCACACGCACGCCGTTGCCTGCATTGCCGGTTATTTTCGCACCAATAATTCGGGCGCTGGAGTTCAATAACACAGCTACTCCATCGGCTAAATTATTCTCAATCACGGTACCGCCATCGGTCTCGAAGTAGGAGTCAAACTGGACCAGCACCCCGTCGAAACTATTGTTCTGAATCAGATCGTTGCTGGAAGTAAGTCTGGAGGACTCGTAAACCCCAACTGCCGCGAATCCGGTTCCTTGAATGGTATTTTCGACAAGCGCGCAGGTGCTATTCCTGCCACAGAACAATGCCACATTACCACCGTTCAGTTGAAATCCCTGGATCGTGACGCGTTGCGAGTCCAGCACGTCGATGACATCGTTGGCCCCAGTGGAAGGACCATTGATGGTTGCACTCGGACTGGCCAGCAGCGTGAGACGGTCAAAGCTTTGAATCAACACGTATTCACGGCAGGTTCCCGAGACGTCCACCGTGTTTGGCCCGCGCGGATCAAGCGTGGCCAGAGCAGCCTGGATCTTTTCCCCCTTGTCGCAATTCACATTCACCGTTGCCCCCTGAGCAACATGGAAAGCGAACAAAAGCAGAGGCATTAAGCAGCAAGTCCTGGTTGAAATCGTCATTGGTAAACTCCTTAGTGGGTGATTGGATTTTCGCGGTAGCGTCGGTTTTCATGATCTTTGCCAAGCGATGCCTGAGGTTTCGTTTGATAAACAGTGGTTGCGGAACAACATATTGGCTCCTTCGAGCACGATTCGGCTTTACGGCCAAGGTCTGAGGCCCAAGACGCTGCGGGGGATGCAGCCGAGCGCTGCAATTCTCCCCCTAGACCCGCGGGCAGTCAAGATGCAGAAGCTTGCAGTCAAGTCGGCGGCTCCTCGGAGTAGCTGTTGTAAACAGGCGATTACACCAACTATCCCGAACAGCCACTTATGGCATCGCTTCTAATAGAATCAGGGGTGGAGGAAATATCATGACAATATTCAACGAGACTCGCGGGCGAGTCATCGATGGTAATCCTGGTTCGGCGTTCCGTTTGTTCGGCGTGGCGGCAGCCGCGTTTCTGATCGTGATTCTTCTGTTCGCATCGGTGGCCCGGGTGGATTCTGGTAGTGTCGGCGTGCTCACCCTCTTTGGTCGGGTGCAGAGTAAGGTCCTGACGGAAGGCATTCATCTGATCAACCCGTTGAAGTCGAACAACCAGATGTCCATCCGCACCCAGGAAATAAAAGAGTCCGCCAGCGTGCCCTCGGCCGAAGGCCTGGTGATGAATCTTGATACCTCGCTGATTTATCACGTTGATCCGGATAAAGCCTCGGAGGTGTACCAGAAGATTGGACCCGGCTATGAGACGGTGCTGATCGAACCTAACTTGCGGGCGGCCATCCGCGAAGCAACGGCATCGCACTCCGCGAATGCGCTCTACACGGGAGAACGTGAAATGGTGGCTAAGCAGATCCACGACCAACTGATCGGGATACTTGCACCGCGGGGGTTCATCGTCGAAGCGATTCTGCTGCGCGACATTCAGCTGCCCACGACCTTGAAAACGTCCATCGAGGCCAAGCAGCAGGCGGAACAAGAGGCGCTGGCCATGAACTTCCGCTTGCAGAAAGAGACGCAGGAAGCGCAGCGCAAGCGCATCGAAGCGCAGGGTATCCGTGACTTCCAGCAGATTGTGGCCCAAGGGATCAGTCCGCAGCTTTTGGAGTGGAAAGGGATTGAGGCTACGGAGAATCTGGCTAAGAGCGCAAACTCCAAGGTAGTGGTGATTGGGAATAGCAAGAATGGGTTGCCGTTGATTTTGGGGCAATAGTGCGTGACGGGCGACTAGTGATAGGTGATTGACGCAGTGGGGGCGGGACGCCCCCACCACAGCCGGCGGGACGCCGGCGCTACGGTTGGGTGCGCTGGTACCATAGGCCGGTGGCTGCGCTGCTTGATGTCCGGCATCTGACCGTGGAATTTCCGGGGCAAGGCCGTCGGAGTGATGAGCCTCCGTTGTTTGCGGTGCGCGATCTTAGCTTCTCTATTGCTGCGGGCGAAGTGTTGGGGCTGGTTGGCGAATCGGGGTCGGGAAAATCCGTAGCCTCGCTTGCCGTGATGCGATTGCTTCCACCGCAAGCGCGGGCAACCGGCGAAATCTTCTTCACTAACGGCACGGGCTCTTCGAATCTCCTGCAACTGCCCGACGAACCCATGCGCCTCCTCCGTGGGTCGGGGATGGCCATGATCTTCCAGGAGCCAATGACCGCGTTGAATCCGGTGATGCGCGTGGGGGACCAGATCGCCGAAGCGGTTCGAGCGCATGGCGAAGCTTCCAAGAAGGAAGCCTGGGACCGAGCCGTGGCGGCGATGAATGAAGTGGCCATTGCCGACCCAGAGCGCCGCGCGCGTGACTATCCGCACCAGCTTTCCGGCGGAATGCGGCAGCGGGTGATGATTGCCATGGCCATCGTCAATCGTCCGCAGCTGCTCATCGCCGACGAGCCGACCACCGCACTCGATGTCACCATCCAGGCGCAGATTCTCGAACTGCTGGCCCAACTGCGTTCCAAATTCGGCCTGACCATGCTTTTCATTTCGCATGATCTGGCCGTAGTTTCGCAAGTCGCGGACCGGGTGGCGGTGATGTATGCCGGCAACCTGGTGGAGTTGGCGTCGAAGCAGGACATTTTTCAAACGGCGGCACATCCCTATACCTGCGGGCTGCTGCACGCCGTGCCCACACTAAAAACCGATCGCACACGCCCCCTGGAAACCATCGAGGGGACCGTGCCGCCGTTGCACGCTGTCCCTGCGGGATGTCCGTTTGAACCTCGCTGCGGATATCGCGTGGCGGAATGCGCGCGCAGTCTGCCGCCATTGGTTGAGATTTCCGCCGGGCATTGGGCCAGGTGCCCGGTAGTGAATGCGCGCATTGCGTAGGAATCCAGGTTGGGCCATGCCGACATCGGTCTTAGGGTCTATAATCCCCACTTTGCCCGGTGACGTGTGCGCGTCCTTCTACTCAGCGATATTCACAGCAACCTCGAAGCTCTGGAGGCGTGCCTCGCTGCCGCCCCGGTGCACGACATCGTCGTCAACCTGGGCGACATCGTGGGCTACGGCGCCAATCCTAATGAGGTTACCGACCGTTCACGCAGCCTGGGAAAGACGTTCGTGCGCGGCAATCACGACAAAGCAGCAACCGGCATGATGGACCTGAGAGACTTCAATCCCATCGCCGGGCTGGCAGCGCTGTGGACTCGTGACCAGCTCACTCCGAAAAACCTGGAATGGCTCCGGGCTTTGCCGGCGGGGCCGATTCAGATCGACGGCCTTCCCGAGGTGCAGTTCGTGCACGGCTCTCCTATTGATGAGGACGAATACGTGGTGACCGCGCGGGATGCGATCGAACCGCTGCTGATTTCCCCCACGCAGGTGACATTCTTCGGACACACTCATCTACAGGGAAGTTTTTCCACAAACAATGCCAACAGCGACGCCTTTCGTCCCGTATACAGGACAGTCGGGCAGGCTGAGACCGCCGAGTTTCGCATCAAAGACGGGCAGCGCTACATGGTGAACCCCGGCTCGGTGGGACAGCCACGGGACGGCGATTGGCGAGCGGCCTTCGCGCTCTTCGACTCTGACACCCGCATTGTCACTTTCTGCCGCGTGCCCTACAACCTGAAGGAGGCCCAGGAGCGCATCCTCGCCGCCAACCTGCCACAGCGTCTGGCCACCCGTCTGGCCGCCGGCAGGTGACATTCCAGCCGCTTCGCCGTCTTACAATCTGCTTCTCCAAGCCAAACGGAGTGGCTTGCAAATGAAACGGAGCTTGCCATTGTGCCTGCCAGTTTTCCTGGCGCTGGCCTGCTTTGCCGCCAGCCCAGATCTGCCTGCCATAGGCGATGCCAGCCTGGGCGCCAAGGTCGATGCCTACATGCAGCCTTACGTGGAGGGCAACAACTTCAGCGGTTCCATCCTGATTGCAAGGGGCGGGAAAGTTCTGGTCAGCAAAGGCTACGGCGTGGCCAATTACGAGCTGGCTGTGGCCAACACACCCGCGACCCGGTTTCATATTGCCTCGCTCTCGAAGACTTTCACGGCCGCGGCCATCCTGATGCTGGAAGAGCGGGGCCAACTTCGGGTGGAGGATGCGCTGGCCAAGTTCATTCCCGATTACCCCAATGGGGACAAGATCACAATCCACCACTTGCTCACCCACACTTCCGGCATTCCTAACGTGAATGACTTCCCCGTCTACGACCAAAAATCAAAGTCCCGCCTGAGCCTGACGGAAATTATTCAGATGTTCAAAGACAAGCCTCTCGAGTTCACGCCGGGGGCACGCTACCGTTATTCCAACTCGAACTACAACCTGCTGGCGTTCATCATTGAGAAGGTTTCAGGCAAGAGCTACGGCGAATTTCTCAAGGAAAACATCTTCCAGCCTCTGGGGATGAATGACACCGCCAACGATGACGGATCGGACGAATTGATTCCCAATCGCGCCTCGGGATACGTGCCCGTAGGCATGCGCGAGGTGGAGAACGCTCCTTATCTCAACTGGTCGGTCAAGACTGGCAACGGCTCGCTCTACTCCACCGTGGGAGATCTCTACAAGTGGGACCGCGCGTTGTACACAGAGAAAATTCTGAAGAAGAGCACGCTGGACAGGATGTTCACCGATTACGGAGGCTTCGGTTACGGCTGGAGAGTGCGCAAGCACTTCGACCGCCGGGTAACTGCGATGACCGGACGCAGCCCGGGATTTACTTCGTCCGTGGAACGCTTTGTTGATGATGACGTATGCATCATCTTGGCCGCCAACACTTATTCCGGCATTACTCAGTCCATGGCGGACGATCTGGCGGCCATCGTGTTCGGAGAAAAATATGAGGCTCCGCACCCGCCAGCCCGGATCACTCCGGCGGTCCTCGAGAGCTACGTGGGGCGCTACCAGTTTGGACAGGACTTTGTCTACAACCCGGGAAGCATGGCTACGATCGTCAAGCGCGGCAACGACCTGCTCATGCAGACTCCCGGCGGGACTACCTATCTCATTCCGCAGGCGGAAAACAGTTTTGTGGACCGTTTGTTTGGTGGGGTGGTTACGTTCAGAAAAGACGCCAGCGGTGCGATCACGCACTTGACCTGGAACTTCGGTAAAGATTTCACCGCTGAGAGGCTGAAGCGCGACCTTCCGTAGGGTTGTGTGTGCCGCGGGCGCCTTTTCGGCTTCGCTCAGGGCAGGCTCTCGCCCGCGGCCTTGACGCAGAGGAGACGTAGCGGGCTGAGACGTAGCGAGCTACGTCTCTACAGGCCAAGGTTCGTTGTACACTTCCGCCATGCCTGGAACCAAAGACCTGTTCGGCACGCACCGCGAGAAAATTCCCCAGCATTACCTGGTTGCCTATAGCGATGGCGGCGCCCGGGGCAATCCCGGCCCGGCAGGCTATGGCGTGGTGATACAAGATCAGTCGGGACAGAAGGTTACCGCCCTCAGCGAATACCTGGGCCATCAGACCAACAATTTTGCTGAGTATCAGGGCTTGATCGCGGCCCTCGAGTACGCGCTGGGCCACGGACACAAGGCGCTCAAGGTTATCAGCGATTCTGAGCTGCTGGTGCGGCAGATCAAAGGCATCTACAAGGTGAAGAATTCCGCGCTGAAAGATCTCCACGGACGGGCCAAGGAATTGATCGCGCAACTGGAGTGGTTCTCTATCGCTCACGTCTTGCGCGGAGGCAATCAGGAAGCTGACCAGCTGGCGAATGCGGCGATGGACAAAGCCACTGGGCGAGCGGCTTTTGCACCACCCATGCCAAACTCAAATCCACGGCAGGAATTCAACGGAGTTGTCCGTGACGGCGTGGTTGAACTGGTAGATGGGAAACTTCCGGAAGGGACTCGAGTGCAGGTGCGGGTCAAGAGCTAACACTGGTCCTTGCAGCATCATTGTTCCGCGGCTGATGTGTGGTCATGCACAATCTTCCAGCCCTCGGGAACCTTGCGGAAGATCAGCGTGAACAGCCCGTGTGGCGTCTTCCCATCGGACATGGCCAGATGCCACGCGCCACGCACGAAAGCCGCATCGGGGCCGAGTGATTGAATGTTCAAGTCGGAGAATTCCAGTTTCCCCATCTCCCGGCCTTCGCTCTGGTAGGTCTTGCGATAGCGTTCGACGGTGGACTGCCAGCCGGAAGTCAACTTTGCGCCGGAGAAAAAAGTCAGCTCGGGAGAATTCCAGTAGCCGGCCATGAAGGCTTCCAAGTCGTGGCGGTTCCAGGCGTCCTGCTGCTGGTGTAGGACGTGCTCGACGGCGGTCTTCACTTTATCTTCCGGAGTTTGCGCTAGTGCGCTCAGCGAAGCCAGGATGAAGCTCAGAATCCAGTAGGTTGTCCGCATGCCATCCTCCAGGGCGCCCTAGTGTCGCACACGGGGAGAGGATCGTGGAACGCAGGGCTCCGCTCGGGATGACCGGCGATTGGGATGCGCGGCAGAGACGTTGCAAGCAACGTCTCTACGGATGGGATGAAAGATATAGGAGAGTAGAAGGGCCCGGCCTGCTACGCGCGACCTTTTTTCGGTGCTGCTGCCGCCGCTAAGGCGCCCGATTTTTCCCAGGGGCGCTTGGGACGCTCGGCTGCTGGCTTATCGCGGTTCTCGATGCGGTCGTATTGATAGGATTCGCTCACCGTACCGAGGGCCTCGTTATACAGGCTGGGCAGTCCCAGGCCTTGCTTCAGCTCTTCGGTGAATTGCTGCAATGCTTTCAGGTGGTCGGCGGTGGCCGGGACTTCGGTCTTGGCGGTCTTCAGAAACTGCTGGTATCCGCGGTTCACCAGTTTCGAGATTTCACTGCCAATCAGGTAGCCGGGGTAGGCGAAGATTTTCACGCTGTCTCCGTTATTACCATTCTTCTGGATGGCGGCAGAGCAGTTGTATTTCTTCAGGAACACGCGTCCCTGGGTGCCGGGGGCCTCGATCAGGTCAAAGCTGTGGTCACGCAGCCAGTTGAGGGCGTCTTCGTAACTCCGGTGTTCTATCTCGGTTGACATTATCGGTATGTCGTTCCCTTCGTTCGCTTACTTAGATGCAGATTCTCAGAAAAGGTGCTTTCCCGCTTCTCCCTGAGTCCTGCCAAGCTCTCTTATAATCTAATCATCGGCTGTCGACGCCCTGTTTTGCCTGTTCAGCACATTACTATGGTCACGGGTTCGGGCCAGTTCTATGCCACGCGTTTCCCCAAAACTCGCTGAAGCTCGCCATTTGCCGAAAGATGCGGCGGCCGGGAAGGACGCACGTCCTCTCGGCGAGCACAGCTTGGATCGCATTGGCAACACTCCACTTCTGCGCCTGGAGCGGATCACTCGCGATCTGCCCGGGGTTGAGATCCTGGGCAAGGCGGAGTGGTTTAATCCTGGAGGATCCGTCAAAGATCGGGCGGCCGCCAGCATTGTTGCCGAAGCCCGCGCCACAGGAAAATTAGGGCCCGGGAAAATCCTGCTCGATTCCACCAGCGGCAACACCGGCATCGCCTACGCCATGATTGGAGCCGCGCAGGGTTTCCCGGTGACCTTATGCATGCCGGAAAACGCGTCGGTCGAGCGCAAGCGCATCCTGCACGCGTACGGCGCGAACATTCTTTATACCGACCCGGGCGAGGGCTCCGACGGCGCCATTCGACTGGCGCGCGAACTTGCCGCGAAACACCCCGACTTGTATTACTACGCTGACCAGTACTCCAACGATGCCAACTGGCGCGCCCACTACCTTGGCACAGCCAACGAAATCTGGCAACAAACCGAAGGACGTATCACCCACTTTGTTTCCATGCTGGGTACGAGTGGAACGTTCATGGGCACAGCCCGGCGGCTGAAGGAACTGAATTCGAAGATTCGCTGCATCTCACTGCAGCCCGATTCGTCCTTCCACGGCATCGAAGGCGCCAAACACATGGCCAGCGCCATCGTGCCAAAAATCTACGATCCTTCGCTGGCCGACCAGGATCTGGGTATTTCAACCGAAGACGCCCACGCCATGGCCAAGCGTTTGGCCCGCGAAGAAGGATTGCTGGTGGGAATCTCGGGGGCAGCGGCGGTAGTAGGTTGCCTGCAATTGGCGCGGCAGTTGAAAAAGAACGAGCGCGCGGTGTTTGTGACTATCCTGTGCGACTCCGGAGACAAGTATTTGAGCGAGAGGTTCTGGGAGGAAGGGTAGAAGTCCGCCACGGCGAAACAGAGACACGGAGAAGAATTGTTCGTTTGACTCTTCATGTTGAAAATCAACCACAAGGAATACGAAGCTCTGCGGCTGCATGGCGAGGAAACATATCCTCATGAATGCTGCGGTGTTTTGCTTGGCCAGATGAATGAGGACGGGCGCGTGGTGACATCGATTGCCCGTTGTGGCAATACGCGCACGGATTCTCCTCAGAACCGTTATCACATCGATCCTCGCGAGCTGGTGCGAATTCAGCGGGAGGGGCGCGAGCGTGGAGAGGACATTGTCGGCTTTTATCATTCGCATCCGGACCATCCGGCCCTCTGGTCTCAGACTGATCTGGCCGAGGCGCACTGGCTTGGTTGCTCGTATGTCATTACCAGCGTGGAGAAGGGCAAGGCAGAGGTGACGAATTCATTTGAGCTGGGGGGCAGCGATGAGAGCGACAAGCAGTTTGCGGACGAGAAGATTGAGCTGGTTTAGATGGTGAACGCCTGAATCTTCTGGAGCGAATGAGGCATCATTAACGGTATGAGCAAGATCCACATCCCAACCCCCTTACGCCAATACGCCGGCAAGCAGCCGGCGGTGGAGGTCACGGCCGCGACCGTGGGGGAAGCTCTCTCCGGCCTGGTTTCCAAGCATCCCGACCTGCGCCGCCATCTCTATACTGATGACGGCAAACTGCGAGCCTTTGTGAATGTTTACTTGAACGACGAAGACGTCCGCTACCTACAGAAAGAAGCCACTACGCTGAAAGATAGTGATAGTATTTCCATCATTCCCTCTATTGCAGGGGGCCGTTAAGCTCATGATTTGCGGACGGACAAGTCTCCGAATGCCCCGCCACAGCGCCTGCCGCTGTTGTTGTCCGTCCTGTTGTTGTTTCTAGTTGGTCCGACTTCTTAATTCCTTTAATCAACAACTTGAACTGAGGTCTTTATGGCCACCACAACCGAAGTCAAACCCGAAGCCGTTACCCTTTCGAACGATGAAATCCTGCGCTACTCGCGCCACCTGATCATGCCCGAGGTCGGCATGGAAGGTCAGTTGAAGCTGAAGGCGGCGCGGGTGTTGTGTATCGGCGCGGGCGGGCTGGGCTCGCCGCTGGCGCTCTACTTGGCGGCGGCTGGTGTGGGCACACTCGGCATTGTGGACTTCGACGTGGTGGACTATACCAACCTGCAGCGACAGATCATTCACACCACGGCCGACGTGGGACGCAAGAAGCTCGTCTCCGCCGCGGAAAAACTGAAAGCGATCAATCCGTTTCTGGAACTGCGGACGTTCGACACAAAGCTCAGCAGCGACAACGCGCTCGAACTCTTCCGCGAATTCGACATCATCGCCGATGGCACCGACAATTTCCCGACGCGCTACCTGGTGAACGATGCCTGCGTGCTGACTGGAAAACCGAACGTTTACGGTTCGATTTTCCGCTTTGAAGGCCAGGCAAGCGTTTTCGCCACGAAGGATGGACCGTGCTACCGCTGTCTGTATCCCGAGCCGCCACCGCCGGGACTGGTTCCTTCCTGCGCCGAGGGCGGCGTGCTGGGCATTCTGCCGGGGCTGGTAGGCGTGATGCAGGCCACGGAGGTCATCAAGCTGATTTTGGGTAAAGGGGAACCGCTGATCGGGCGGTTGTTGTTGATCGATGCGTTGGGCATGAAGTTCCGCGAACTCAAGCTGCGCAAGAATCCGGACTGCCCGGTCTGCGGGACTCATCCCACGGTCACGAAGCTGATAGACTACAACGAGTTTTGTGGAATCCGCGGCGAGGAGAAAGCGGTGGAGTCAGGCGTTCCCGAGATACAGGTCGAAGAACTCAAGCGGCGTCTGGACGCGGGCGAAGACGTCTTCGTGCTCGATGTGCGCGAGCCGCATGAATACCAGATCTGCAACATCAAGGGATACCTGATTCCGCTCGGCGATCTGCCCAAGCGCGTGCACGAACTCGATTCCAGCCGCGAGATCGTGGCCCACTGCCGCTCCGGGGTGCGCAGCGCGAAAGCTGTGGACTTCCTGCGGCAGGCGGGATTCAAGAAAGTGCACAATCTGGCGGGCGGGATTCTGGCCTGGGCGGATCGGGTGGATCCGAGAATGCCGAAGTACTGAGTGGCTGTCAGGTGCGAAGGTCCGTACCAGGTTCGTATCAGGGCATGGCTTTAGCCATGCCGTAAAGGTCCCCGCGCGAACTGGGCTTTAGCCCCTGCGGGACTGGGTCAAGTTCAAATCCCGCACGAGCCGAAGAATGCGGATATTGCTCTGGCTCAGCGATCAGATGACGTGCAACCGGGTTATTCCGGATGTACTGCCGGATCTGACTGCCTGCCTCAGCATCAAGAACACGTACTTCGGAAAAACCTTTCTGCCAAACTGGCGCGTGCATCCCAAGCTCCCGCCCTGCCCGAAAAGCAAAACCTCCTTTGATAAACTGCACAGCGCGCTCGATCGTTAGCTCGCATTCGACTGTCAACAAGAGATGAAAATGGTCCGGCATGACCACGAACTCGTGCAGCCGGAACTTTCCTTGGGCGCGATAGTCGTAGAGGACTTTGATAAATAGTCCAGCGGATCGGTCCGATTGCAGAAGGTGCCGCTTCCCCCAAATTGAGGACGTAACAAAGAATGTGCGGGCCCCTGCTGTCACGTTCATCGGATTGGAACGACGGATCGGTATGGCCACGGCAGCAGCGGCTAAAGCCGGTCTCCTGGTCTGCTTTTTTCGGCACGGCTGAAGCCGTGCCCTGATACGAACCTTTGTATGCGACATGGAGGCAGGCGGCTGTGACGGACGTCACACAGAAGTCACAGAGGCGATGACAAAATGGTCATTGTGAAGCACGCATTCCCGCTGCGGGAACTGAACGATGCGTATCAGGGCATGCCTTCAGGCATGCCGTAAGTTTCGGGCCCATGAGCGCCTTTAGGCGCTGCGGCTCGGGCAGGAGATAAAAGAGCAGCGGCTAAAGCCGGTCTCCTTGTCTGTTTTGTTCGGCACGGCTGAAGCCGTGCCCTGATACGAACCCTACTGCTGAAGCCTCGCCTTGATACGAACCTTAATGTATGCGAAATGGAGGGAAGCCCGCTGTGACTGCCGTCACAAAGAAATCACAGGCGTGGAAAGGGGAAAGAACGCAGAACCTTAGAACATCCCCTGATCCCGCAATCGTCGTGCGACCACGGTAACGTTGTCCCCCAGCCCTCCGGTGAGAAAATACGGTCCTTCCCCTAATTCACTTCTGTAGGAGACAAGATGCGCGCGAATTTCTGTTTCAGCTTGCTGCTGATTGCCCTATTTCTCTCGGCTACGGTGGCTCAACAAACACCCAGCAGTCAGAATCCCCGGGTCTTCATCACTGACAGTCAATCCTGGGAAATGTCCGGCAGTAGCGGGGGTTCAAGTTCAGGTTTCGGGGGCACCACGCATGGTGGCGCCCGTCCACAGACCGCGGAGATCATCAAGACCTTTGGCGAGCGGTGTTCTCAGGTAGTGGTCAACAACAAACAAGACCGGGCCGACTACATCGTCCTGCTTGATCACGAAGGCGGCAAGGGCCTGGCGAAGCGCGACAACAAGGTGGCGGTATTCAACAAGGATGGCGACTCCATTCTCAGCCACTCCACTCGATCCTTGGGCAACGCCGTCAAGGACGCTTGCGAAGCCATCTCGAAAGACTGGCCAGCTCGGGCCGCCAACTCCGCCGCAGCTTCCCAGGGCGCGCAGCTGGTTAATGTGAGCGAACAGACCCAGGAATCTTCGGCAGGCAAGATTTCCGTCTCTTCAACCCCGGCGAACGCCGACATCGAGATGGACGGGAGCTTCGTCGGCAATACTCCATCCATGGTCGAGGTCGGCCCCGGGCAACATTCGATTGTCATTAAGAAGGCTGGTTACAAAACCTGGCAGCGCAATATGAAGATCACGAGCGGCGCCATCAACGTGACTGCCGAACTGGAAAAAGCGCAGTGATGAAGTAGAACGAGGTCGGTGACGTCCGGGCCTCCCCACCCGGCAACTTTCGTTGTGGCGCGGGCGCCCTCGCCCGCGAAGGCTGGTGTCAGAGCATGGTCTTGGCCTACCCAAAGGCCTTGTTGTCACTATCCCTTGACATTTCGCCGTCTTAGAGCATAATTGCACCGTTCTTGGGATCCCACCAGTTTGTCCTCCCCCGCACTACAAGAGGAGTGTTCCTGTGAAGAAGCCTAGCGTCGTTGGCCTCATGGTGTTCGCGTTGGCGGCCTCTGTCGCCGCGCAGTCGAGCACCGCACCATCCGCTGACACGGTAGGTATCGAAAGCATTTAAGAGGGGAGTCTATGAAACGCTTCGCAATCGCAACGTTATTATTTGGATTACTGCTAGTCAAACAGTCCTTCACCCAATCTGGAGCCGTTATCCCGCAAGGCGGTGCTGGTCACGCACCCCAAGCCAGTTGCGTTATCCTCAAGCGCATGGGACCTGCCGATCAGATCACGAGTCACCTGTACTCGTTCGGTTTCCGTGGAAAGCAGTTTCAGTACGTCGAAGGCAAGTTGCCTGAGGGGTTCCCCTTCCACGGTCGATTGACAGACCACGATGTCCGGAACCTGCAGGGGCGTGGTGCTGAAGTAATCGTGCTTAACTCGGCCTTCACATCTGAGGATCTAAAGCAAGCTAGAGCGGACTGCCGAGGAGAAACAGGCAAGACACCAGATCAGGCTGATGAGAAAACGGCACCTTCACAAGCGCCGACTGGAGTTGCCGGTCCTGCAGCTTCCGCAACGGCCACAACGGGAGCCGCGACTGAGTTAGACATTTCGTCTACCCCAAGTGGTGCCGATATCGAGATTGATGGCAACTTCGTTGGCAGCACACCTTCCACAGTGGGAGTGACGTCAGGACAACACCAGCTCCTGGTAAAGAAGAGCGGTTTCAAGCCTTGGGAAAAGAAAGTTGCCGTATCAAGCGGGCAGGTAAGAATCGACGCCACACTAGAAGCTGAGCCCAAGTAATCCGTACGGAACATCGAGCAGAGCGGCCCGCTTCACCAAGCTAACCCTGCCAAACAAAAACGGGGAGCCCGCTGCGCTCCCCGTTTCTTGCGTAAAGGACTGTAGACTTAGTTGCTGCCCTACTGGGCCTTGGCTGACTCTTCGCCAATCGCCAGCGCGAACTTCTTGCCGGAGAAGCGAATTTCGGTCAGCGACCTGCTGCCGTCGCCGTTTCTCCTCACTACGGCCGTGTTCTGGTCGGCCGAGCGATTCAGGTCGATGAGTCGCGCCGGCGTCGTGGCTACCACGGTCCTGCCCTGGAGGATACTCAGTTCAACGTTGGGGCCGTTGCCCTCCCATTTCACGGTGTAGTCTCCGGGCGCCAATTGCTTCCCGCTTACGGTGAAGGAATCACTGACCAGTAGAGAACCCTTGTTGGCTGCGAACGCGCTTGTCGCCAGCAGCAAAGCCAGTCCCAGCAGCAAGCCCTTGGAAATCTTCGATACTCTCATGCCACTCCTTTTTCTTTCCCGAAAACGTCGGGAACCGGTTCTGGGCGGCCGGGACTTGCCTGGGGCAGGAAAACCTTGCGTTTCGCCGTCGAAGGCCTAAAATGCTGCCTCGGGGTTAAGCAAAGAGGGCTGGGCCGCAAGACCTCGTGCTCTCTGCTCGGGGATTGTTCTCACCTGGGCCGCCAAACCGAGTGTGAGACAGTCCCTTTAACCCCTGAAACTCTTCCTTGCTCAAAAGGCCGGCCCGGCTGGTTTTTCGTTCCGGTATTTTGAGGGTCGCGTCAAGATACGTCCCATCTAGGTGAGAAGTTCCATTCGCGTATGTACCCCGTTTGACGCTGCGCGGGCGCGGTCGTTAGCACGGTCCCGCATGCGAAAAAAGAACACAGCATGCTCTTGTAGTGTCAACTGCTTGAAGCCGCTTTTCCGTACCAGATTGACGACACCACTGCACTCACACCCGCGGGATGTTACGAATGGTTGGGCAGACGGTACCGGACTTTCGACTGGTCGCGCGACGGCAAGGACCTGCTGGTATCGCAAGGGGACGTGAGCACCAACGTGATTCTGATTAGCAACTTCCGCTAGCTTGCCGCAGAACTCACGCGATCTTAAGAACGACCTTGCCGAAGTTTTTCCGTTCGAGCAGCAATCGGTACGCTTCCTCGGCCCGTTCCATGGGCAGGACGTGTCCGACCACCGGATGCAAATGTCCCTCCGCGGTCCACGCGGAGAGCTGCTTCCAGGCTGCGGTCATCAAGTCGCGTTTCGCGGATAGATAGGTCAGCCACAATCCGTGTACACTCGCGCCCTTGGCATAAAGCGCGCGTGCATCCAGCTCCGCGCGCTGGCCGGTGGCGGTTCCATAAACAATCACTAAACAATCACTCGCCCAAAGTCTCGCACGCAGCGAATACTCTTGGCGGTGTGCTCACCGCCCAGCATTTCAAATACTGCGTCCACGCCTTCGCCATGGGTCATTTCCTGGATCGCGTCTTCGTAGTCGCGCTGCTTGTAGTTGATCCCGTGTTGCAGCCCCAGCTCCTTCACCCGCGCCAGTTTTTCCTCGGAAGAAGAAGTTCCGTACATCTCGACGCCCAGCAGTTTGCCAATCTGCACTGCCGCCGTTCCCACTCCTCCGGCGACGGCGTGGATCAGAACCCGTGGCGCGCCACCCGCCGGCTTCGCGAGCAAGCCCGCCTTCCAGTACACGAAGTATGCGGTGAAATAATTGACCGGGAAAGCGGCGCCTTCTTCTGCGGTCCAGCCCTTGGGTACCGGCCATAGCAGCTCGGGCCGCGTGGCAATGCGCTCGGCAAACGCTGCCCACTGCGCGTACCCCATGACCCGCTGCCCATTGCTCTCCTGCACGCCGCAGAACTCACGGCCGGCCACCAGCGGCGGCTTCGGAGTCCCCGGATAGCCTCCTTGTGAGGTCATGATGTCGGCAAAGTTGATTCCGCCGGCCTCGACCCGGATCACTTCCTGTCCGGGGGTAGGCACGGGGTCCGGGACAGCGCGCAGCTCCAGCGCTTCCGGACCTCCCAACCGACTGATGACAATGGCCTTCATACGCAGCAGTGTAGCAGCATGCCGGGCGCACTCCGTTGCGGAGGAATCGAAACCGCGCGCCGTGGCAGGCTTCCCCGGTCTTTGGGCTTTACGTCCGGTATATACTCTCACCGAGATACTTAACGGTTTCTTCCGGCTCGGTTTCTTCGGGCTGGGAGGCGGAGCCACCGTTTCATTGTTAATTCATCGGCTCCGGTTAACAGATCACTGGCTGACGATATTTGAGAACGTGGGCAGCCGGTGCGGAGCTTTACTTTGCGGCGGGTGCCACAAGTGGGTTCCGGGGAGGTCCGTCGGTGGACTTGGTTCTGGTCCGTGTTTTATTCGTTCTTATTGTTTCTGTCACCTGTTATTTTCTCGAACCCTTCGGACTGCCTACCAATCGGGACGCTGGCGTTGGAGCGCTCATTGGTCTGGCCATCGTCGTGTTTGAGTGGAGGCTGCGGCGGGTCAGCCTGAAGCGCCTGATCGGAGCCGCTATCGGCAGCGTGCTCGGCATCATCGGCGCCTACCTGTTTGCCCTGGTCATCCGCAACAGCATTGCTCCCGGCCACACCCAGAGCTTCCTGCAACTCATGGTCATGCTGTTGATGGCCTACGTCGGCCTGATTGTAGGCGCGAACAAGGGCGACCTGCTGAATCTTACGGCGCTGGGCGGGGTCTTCGGCGGAGAGAAGCAGTCGAAGAAGAGCTACAAGATTCTCGATACCAGCGTCATTATTGATGGCCGCATCGCTGATATCGCCGAAACCGGTTTTCTCGATGGCACCATCGTGACCCCGCAGTTCGTGTTGCGCGAGTTACAACTAGTGGCCGATTCCGCCGATTCTCTCAAGCGCAACCGCGGCCGCCGCGGCCTCGACATCCTGCAGCGCCTGCAAAAGGTCCCTACGCTGCAGATCCAGATTGTTGAGGACGACTTCCCCGCCGTGCGCGAAGTGGATTTGAAGCTGATCGAGCTGGCCAAGCTTTATGAAGGCAAGATCATCACCAACGACTTCAACCTCAACAAAGTCGCGCAACTGCAGGGCGTTCAGGTGCTGAACATCAACGAACTGGCCAACTCGCTAAAGCCGATCGTGCTGCCGGGCGAGACCATGAGAGTCTTCATCCTGAAAGAGGGGAAAGAGTACAACCAGGGCGTGGCTTACCTGGATGACGGCACCATGGTGGTCGTGGACAACGCCCGCAAGATGATCGGCAAGACCATCGACATTTCCGTGACCTCGGTGCTGCAGACCACGGCGGGCAAGATGATCTTCGGCAAGTGGGATGAACGCGGCGGCGTCCGGTATGAATCGCGTCCGGCGGTCGCGGCGGTGACGCCAGTGGCGGCAGTGCCTAATTCCGATGCCAAGAAACCGCAGCCCATTATGTTGGAGCGGCCGGGGGAGTGAGGGCGTGTGGCGGAGGGTGAAACTATGTTCCACGAACGATTGGCGGTCTTCCTGGTGCCCCTGGCTTTGTTGATGGCTTCTCGCGGACACTGCGTTGCTCAGAAGGTCACCGCGTCCCCGAGCATCACGAAACGGGTATTGTCTCTCAGTCGCGCGAACGATGGGCAACGCGTGGCCGCGACTGTGGGTCAGCCGATCGAGGTAACCCTCCAAACAATCGGTCCGGGGCAGTACGACACGCCGCAGATATCTTCCCCTGCAATCCGATTCGAAAGTGTCGTTCTTAAAATGCCGCCGAACCCGGGCGGCCCGACGCAGGTCTTCCGTTTCGCCGCGGCGGCCGAGGGAGAGGCCAAGGTCCAAGTCCCTCACACCGCTGCAAACCCCACTTTTGCGGTGACGATCCGGGTCACGAAACACTGATCTCCCGGGGCTTCCATGAAGAAGTCGGACTGAGGAGTTGCCCCTTTTATGAAACGCGTCACCGGCATCGGCGGAATTTTCTTCAAATCTGATAATCCCGACAAGCTCTACCACTGGTACGAGAAACACCTGGGAGTCACACGCACACCCGACGGATCGGGTGCCGCCTTCGAATGGAGGGATGCCGAAAACGCGCAGAAAAAGGGCATGACCGTCTGGTCCATTTTCCCCCAGCACACGAAATACTTCGATCGCAGCCGCTCCGGCTTCATGATCAACTACCGGGTGGATGATCTGGATGCGTTGCTGAAGGTGTTGAAAGAAGAAGGCGTGGAAATCGATCCCCACCGTGAAGACTACGACTACGGCCGTTTTGCCTGGATCATAGATCCCGATGGCAACCGGATTGAGTTGTGGGAGCCACCGAAGGAAGGTAAAGAATAGCTCGTTCGGCAGAAATTTGAACTGGTCCTGCCGCGCCCGTATACTTACAGCCCGTTATGAAGGTCGTAGTCATCATCCCGGCGGCGGGTCTTGGGACGCGCATGACGTCGGCGCCCAGCGCCAAGGGAAAGAAGGCCGCCGCTTCCAAGCAGTTCACGGAACTCGGCGGTACCCCCATCCTCATTCACACTCTGCGCAAGTTCGCGGCTAGCCCCCTCATTTACGAGATTTATGTCGCGCTCCGCAAGAACGAAATCGCCGGATTCCGCGGCAGCCTGGAAAAAGAGGCCAAGGACATTCTGGAAAAGGAAATCAACCTGGTCGAGGGCGGAGAGCACCGCCAGCAATCGGTGGCCAACGCGATGGCCGCGGTTTCCGCTTCGCCGGATGACATCGTGCTGGTCCACGACGCCGTTCGCCCGTTCGTGACTCTGGAAATTATTCAAGACGTCATCCAGGCCGCGCAGAAATATGGCGCGGCCATTGCCGGAGTGCCCGCCGTGGACACGGTGAAACAGGTGGAGCGCACCGCCGAGGGCGCGGTCATCACCGCCACTCTGCCACGTGAGCGCGTGGTCATGGCGCAAACACCGCAGGGCTTTCGTTTCAGCGTGCTCAAGAAAGCGTTCGACGAGGCGACGGCGGATGGCTTCATCGGAACCGACGAGGCCTCGCTGGTCGAGCGCTCGGGACATGAGGTGGCGGTGGTAATGGGTTCACCGCGAAATATCAAGATTACGACTCCGGCGGATCTGGAGTTAGCTGAGTTTTTCCTGAAACGATAAAACAGGCCACGGATTTTCACGGATTCACACGGATCTGACTTCAAGGTACTACACTGTTAAATCATGGAACGGTTGGAAACCGGTCTGAAGCACGTGGCCCTGACCGAACAAATCATTGGCATCTTTTACGATGTCTATAATGAACTCCGCTGTGGTTTTCTTGAATCTGTTTATGAAGAGTCACTGGTGATTGCTCTTCGGCAAGAGGGGCTAGTGGTAGATCGCCAAGTGTCCATTCCCGTCTGGTTCCGTGGGTACAAGGTCGGCGAATTCAAAGCAGACATTCAAGTTGAGAGCAACGTCTTGCTGGAATTGAAGACCGCACGCGTGCTAGAACCCGCTCATGAGGCCCAATTGCTCCACTACCTGAAATCCACGGAGGTCGAAGTAGGCCTGCTCCTAAACTTCGGCACCCGCCCCCAATTCCGCAGACTCATCTTTGACAATGAAAGAAAGAAAATCCGCGAAAATCCGCGAAAATCCGTGGCCCAGGTTTCCGCATGAGAATCGGTTACGGCTGGGACTCTCACGAATTTAAATCCGGCATCCCGCTCAAGATTGGCGGGGTCACCTTGCCACACTCCAAAGGCTTGGGCGGGCACTCAGACGGGGATGTTCTTCTGCACGCTCTTACTGATGCGCTGCTCGGAGCCGTGGCGGCGCCCGACATCGGGTCACTGTTCTCTCCCTCGGACGCGCAGTGGAAGGGAGCAGACTCGGCGGTTTTCCTGAATGAAGCGCTGAAGCGCGTGAACGCGGCAGGGTATGCCGTGGCCAACGTCGATTCCACGCTCATTCTTGCGGAGCCGAAGATTGGCCCCCACGCCGCTGCCATCCGCGCGCGTGTCGCTGAACTGTTGGGAGTGGCACTAGACGCTGTTGGGGTCAAAGCCAAGACTCCGGAGGGCCTGGGTACCGACAACGCCGCCATTGCGCACGTGGTGGTGTTATTGGAGAAGAAATCGCCCAAGCGGCGGCAGAGTAAGTGAGGTGTTCTGGATAGCCACAGAGGACACTAAGGACACGGAGGAACTTCAACTACACCGACTCGAACTCTCCTGCCAGCTTGCCGTGCCGCGCGCGGGCGGCCTCGACCAACGCCCGGAAAATCGCCCGTGAGGGCTCGTCATCGTCCACCGACCGCTCGGGATGCCACTGCACGGCTAACACAAACTGGTCGGCCGACGTGCCTTCGATGGCTTCGATGATTCCATCCTGCGGGCAGCGCGCCACGACTCGCAAGCCATCTCCCACGACTTCCGCCGCCTGGTGATGGCTGGAGTTGACCGGGATTTCGAGTCGCGCCGCACCCCGGCCAGACACAATCTCCGCCAGCTTTGATACGGGATCCACGGCAACCGTGTGTGCTACCGCTATCTTCCGTCCCGCTTCATGATTCACCTGCGACTCGATGTGTTGCGTCAGCGTGCCGGTGCGATGCACGTTGAGGATCTGCAGTCCGTAGCAGATACCCAGAATCGGCTTGCGCATGTTGTAGGCGTCCTGCAGCAGCAGTTCATCGACAGTGTCGCGCCTGGAGTCAGCGGCGGCGGTGCTGGGATGCCGGGGCGCATCGTATTTGGAGGGATCGACATCAGCCTTGCTGCCGGGTAGCAGCACCGCGTCGCAGCGCTCGATCAGCTTCATCACCCTCTCCAGCGACTGGTCCAGGGGGATGCGAACCGGCTCTCCACCGGCCATTTCGACTGCCCGCTCGTATTGCGGGAGGGAACGCTCGGCATAAGCCGTGTCGCCTGAATGGGGCACCGGGATGGCGATCCGTGGCGGCATGTTCTGATTGTAGCTCGGCTGTCCTGGGGGTGTTTACGATTTGCGTAGGCCCAGACGCCTCGTCTGGGTGGCGAGCGAAGCTCGCGGAAGCGTCGGTCGTGCCAAATCTGTGGGTCTGTGGCGACGGCCAAAACCGCGCGGAGCTCCGCTCCGCTGGGCAGGTGAGGGCACCTGCCCCTACGCGGCCTGTGCTATTGGCTTATTCGTTCAACCTCGGCCAGAGCTTTTGCCTGGCGGTAATGCCGGACCTCCACGGCAATCGTGGAAAGCAGCACGATGGTCCCCACAGCTGCGGCGACAGGCACCGCGATGTGCCGATAGGCCAGCGTCATATTTGGAACCGTCCCCCGCAGCCGTGCTGCCACCACGATCCCTAGAATTCCCAGCAGCAGGCTTACAGCGAGCGAGAGCAAGGTCAGCAACAAAGTGATAAGCAGCACTCGCACCGGGATCCAAAACCAGTGAGGCTGGCGAACTGGCGCTTTGCCCGGGGACATTACCCCTTAACCTACAACATTGTCCGGGTCGCGCACAGCCCTGGACGAGCAGTGCGCTAGAATACATGCCATGTCGCAGGCTGCACCGGCAATCACGCGTCCCCCGGCGGAGGTGGTCCGCCAGACTCCCGTGTCACAAGCGCCGAATGGCATCTGTTACGCCATTTCCGGCGAAGTCACCATACGGGAATCGGATTTGTCGCGGATGGTGGCTGCCGTGCCTGACCTTGCTGCGGCAGCCCTGCATCGCAAGGCGTACTACTTCGTGCCGCTCACCGTGAACCAGGGCGACGAAACCGTGATCGCCGACCGCTACGATGTGGCGCTCAGTGATAACGCGGTATGCCATCGCAATCTTGATCTGGGTGACTCACAGTGCGTGTTTATCTCCACCCGGCTGATGGACGATAAGTTCTCGGTCGCGTTTGAGTTCTACATTAACGTAGGACACGCGGTGGTGGAGCGAACGGGCGTTTCGCAGGCCTTTGCCGATCTGGCCTGGAAGCAGGTGGAAGCCGGAGCTCGCGGCGAGACCTCACTCGATGCCTGGGAAGCGCGCAAGCTGGCCACCGGTTCCGGCCCAGACGCGGAGAAATACAAGAACGAATACTTGGCTGCGTCGTTCTCGGACGCCATCTCCATCTATCTGCTGTCTTTGTTCATTGACGTGGACTACTACGATCTGCGCGAACGGGATTACCCGTTGTTGGCGCCGGCGCAGATGGCGGAGCGGCTGCGGAAGGTGGCGGAGCTGTTTCCGGCGAATCCGGGATTTGAGTTCGCGATTTACTACAAGCGGCGCACCTAAGTTCTTGGCCACGGATTTACACGGATCGCGCGGATCAAGAATCGTCCGTGTCCCCTGTGTCCTCTGTGGTTAAATCATCCCATCCAATGCCCGCCACCGTCCGATCCTTCGCCAAGATCAACCTCGGCCTGGCCATCGGCCCCCTCCGGCCCGACGGTTTCCATGACCTCCGCACCGTGTACCAGACCATCGCCCTGCACGACATTATTCGCGTCCAGCTCACCCGCGGCACCGGCATCGAGATTCACTGCGCCGACCCGCGCGTCCCGAAAGATGAGTCCAATACCTGCTATCGCATCGTGGCGCGTGCCATGGCGGTGCTCAATGCGCATGGACGTGTGATCATAGAAATCGAAAAGCGTCTCCCGATCCAGGGTGGACTCGGCGGAGCATCCGCGAACGCCGTAGCCACACTGTTGGCTCTTGAACGCGCCCTGAAGAAAGAACTGTCGGCGTCTGAAAAGTTAAAGATTGCGGCGGAAATCGGGTCGGACTTGCCTCTGTTTCTGGTGGGAGGGACGGTCTTGGGTGTGGGTCACGGCGAAGAGGTCTACCCGCTGCCAGACCTGCCGTCCACCCCCTGCGTGGTGGCTACGCCAGATATCGGAGTCTCGACTCCAAAGGCTTTTGCCGACTGGGACTTGATGATGTGTGGCGCGGGCGCCCTCGCCCGCGAAGCCGCCGAGCTGAGCTCGGCCGGGGCGGGTCAAAGACCCGCCCCCACACCAGCCCGGGAGGCACATAAATTGACGCCCACCGCCCCCTCCGATAGAATGTTGGAGTTCGGTCGCGCGGTTTCTGCGTGGCTGGGTGGTCAACCCCAGCGCAAGTCCAAGGCTGGGAGGGCTTTATCCGGTGTCCCTGTGAGTAAAGCCAGGGGCCGGGCCGAGACCCCGCTTCTCGACCTCGTCCGTACCGGGATCGAAAACGACTTCGAAAGAGTCGTCTTTCCTCAGTATCCCGAATTACGTGAGGTTAAGAGTGTGCTCCAGGCTGCCGGGGCGGGTTATGCCTCGCTCTCTGGCTCCGGGTCCGCCATCTACGGGCTGTTTGGGTCGCGGGCGGCAGCGGAAAAGGCGGCGGCCAGGCTGCGGAAGGACGGCATACCGGCAGTGGCTACGACCACGCTGACGCGCCGGCAGTACTGGAGACAGTGGCTAGTGGCTGGTGGCTAGTTTTCAGTTTCTTGCGGTGGATGGCAGGGTTAAACTGGAAACTGATCACTAGTCACTAACAACTTAACTGGGCCGTCGACTAATGGTAGGTCAAGTGCCTTTGGAGCACTTTGTCTAGGTTCGAATCCTAGCGGCCCAGCCAGAAACCAGCTTTTAGCCATTAGCCTTTAGCTCTTAAGCTTGGACACAAGAGCTGTCGGCAACCGGTTCAAGCTAATGGCGAAGAGCTAGAAGCTAAGAGCTGAACTTATGGCAACTCTTGCGACAGCGACGGAAAAGAAGATGAGCGCCGACGAGAAACCGGAGCGCAAGCCTCAGCGCGCCCGCGTGGACGACAAGTTCAAGATCTTCTGCGGCACGGCCAACGAGCCGCTCGCCGATGAGGTCTGCGCCTTCCTCGGCTTGACCCGCGGCCAGTCCGTGGTCACGCGCTTCAAGGATGGAGAATGCTACGTCCAGATCCAGGAGAACGTGCGCGGCTGTGATGTCTTCGTGATCCAGCCGACCTGCCGCCGGGTGGACGAGCATCTGATGGAACTGCTGCTGATGATTGACGCGCTCAAGCGCGCCTCAGCCCGTCGCATTACAGCGGTCATCCCGTATTTCGGCTACGCCCGCCAGGACCGCAAAGACAAGCCGCGAGTGCCCATTTCCTCGAAGCTGGTCGCCGACCTGCTGACCACGGCCGGCACCGACCGTGCCTTGGTCGTGGATCTGCACGCGCCGCAGTTGCAAGGCTTTTTCAATATACCGGTAGATCACTTGTTCGCCTCGCCCGTACTGGTGGACTATTTCAAGCGGCTGAACCTGCCCAACTTGACCGTGGTTTCTCCCGACGCCGGCGGCGTGGAACGGGCCCGCTTTTTCGCCAAGAAGATGGACTCGGCTCTGGCTATCGTGGATAAACGCCGGGTCGAGATGAACGTTGCCGAAATCATGCACGTGATCGGCGACGTCAACGGCCGCACTTGCTTATTGATTGACGACCTGATTGACACCGCCGGCACGCTGGTCAAGACTGCCGGCGCGCTGCTGGAGAACGGCGCCACCGCGATTTACGCCTGCGCCTCGCACGCCGTGCTTTCGAATCCAGCGGTGGAGAACCTGCACAACTCTCACATCACCGAGGTAGTGGTGACCAACACCATCCCGCTGACGGAAGAAGCCAGGCGGGAGCCCAAGATCAAAGTACTTTCCATCGCTGGCTTGATCGGACGCGCAATCCAGTCGATCCATGAAGAAACGTCCGTGAGCAAACTGTTCTTATAGGAATCAATTATGGCAACTGCAACCGAAAGCAACGTTTTGGAAGCACAACCACGGACCTCCGGCAGCAAGAACGACGCCCGTCGTGTGCGGGTTGGGGGCAAAATTCCTGCCGTGCTTTATGGCGCCGGCAAGGACGCGATGTCGCTCAGCCTCGATCCGCGGCAGGTCACGCGCATCCTGCAATCGGAGACCGGTCACAACACAATTTTTGATCTTTCCCTCGATGGGGGCGAGCGCACCAAGGCCATGATCGTGGACTGGCAGTACGAGCCGGTGAAGGGTGCGCTGCTGCACATCGACCTCAAGCGCATCGCCATGGACCGCAAGCTGAAGGTCAACGTCCCGATTATGCTGAAGGGCGAAGCTGAGGGCGTGAAACAGCAGGGCGGCATTCTTGAGCAGATCACACGCGAGGTGGAAGTCGAGTGTTTGCCAGGCGACATCCCCAGCCACATCGAGGCCGACGTCACCCACCTGGTGTTCGGCAAGGTGCTGCGTGTGTCGGACCTGCCGCACGGCGAGAAACTCAAGTTCCTCACCGATGCGAACCAGCCCGTGGCTCACGTCATCACTGTGAAAGAGGAAGTGGCGCCCACTCCGGAAGCGGTCGCTGCCGAAGTTGGTGCCGTACCGGCCGAGCCCGAGGTCATCAAGAAGGGCAAGCAGGAAATGGAAGGCGAGGAGGGCGTGGAGCCCGCTGCCGCCGAGAAACCCGCGAAGCCCGAGAAGGCCGAGAAGAAGGAGAAGAAGTGACGGCGCTTGGCGGGCGTCTGAGCCCGCCGCCGTCATCCTGAGCAAAGCCAAGGATCTATGGCGTGAAACTGATCGTCGGGCTGGGCAACCCGGGTATCGAATACCAGTTCACGCCCCACAACCTGGGTTTCCTCACCATTGACCGCATCGCAGAAGAGTGCGGTGTTGAAGTGAGAAACCGGCAGTGCCGTGCGCTTACCGCCCGGGTGGTGATTGGTCCGGAACCAGTGCTCCTGGCCAAGCCCGAGACCTACATGAATTTGAGCGGGCTTTCGGCGCGTGAGCTGGTAGCGAAGCACGAGGTCAAGCCGGAAACAGACCTGATCGTCATTTACGACGAACTGGATCTGCCGATGGGGACCATCCGCATCCGCCAGCGCGGCAGTTCGGCGGGGCACAACGGAATGGAGTCGGTGATCGGAGCTCTGGGCACGCAGGAGTTCGTGCGGGTTCGGTTAGGGGTCGCGCCCGGTCGGAAGATCAAGGATAGCGTGAGTTACCTGCTGAAGCCGTTTCGCAAGGCGCAGCTTAAGCACTTAGACGAGATGCTCGATAACGCGGCCGAGGCAGTGAAGATGATTCTGACGGAAGGTCCGGCCAAAGCTATGAACCGTTTTAACCGGAAGGCTGAGCTGGAAGAAGGTTAGCCACGGATTTACACGGATGAACACGGATCTGGGTCTTGTATTCGTGCTGATCCGTGAGAATCCGCAGCGGGATGGAGAGTAAAGCATGAATCGCACTTATGAACTGATGTTCATCGTTCGCCCCGACATGGTGGAGGAAGACCAGGATAAGCTGATTTCCACGCTGGAATCCGCCGTGACCTCGTCGGGCGGAAACGTGAAGAGCGTGGAGAAAATGGGCAAGCGGCGCCTCGCGTACATGGTGCGCAGGTTCCACGACGGCATCTACATCCTGCTGACGGTCGAAGGCGGCGGTGGCCTGATTCACGAACTGGAGCGCCGTCTGCGCGTCACCGAACCTGTGATCAAGTTCCTCACCGTACGTATCGACGAGGAGCAGAAGCGCCTGGACAAGATCAAGAAGATAAAGGAATCGCGCCGCAAAGCGCCTCCCGCGCCCCCAGCTGAGACTGGTGGCGAAGCGCCAGCGGTGACGGCGTAGAAGACAGTCGTTGGTCGTTGGTCATTGGTCGTTGGTCGTTCGCCAGTGACTGCTGCTCAGCAGAAGCGTGCGAGACCAACGACTAACGACCAAAGACCAACGACTAACGACCAAAGACCAACGACTAACGACCAAAGACCAACGACTTATTTAAGGAGCATCATGGCTGACGAAACCAGACCAGCAGCACCCACCTCGGAACGTTCCTCAGGTGGAGATCGTCCCGACCGCGGCGAGCGGCGTCCGCCTCGTCCGGGTGGGCCGGGCGGGCGTGAAGGCGGCCGCAAATTTTTCCGGCGCAAGAAGGTTTGCAAGTTCTGTGTGGAGAAGATTGAAGCCGTCAACTACAAGGATGTCCGGCTTCTGGCGCAGTTCGTGGCGGAAAGCGGCAAGATCGTTCCGCGCCGTCTCACGGGCGTGTGCACGCCCCACCAGCGGCGGTTGTCGGCGGCGATCAAGCAGGCACGAAACATCGCTCTGCTGCCCTTCTCCGGACGCGCATCCTAAAAGCGCCACGGATGAGTACGGATTCACACGGATATTTCTTGCTCTAATTGGATCCGTGAAGATCCGCGCAAATCCGTGGCCAAGATCTTAGAAAACGGGAGTCATCGATGGAAGTCATACTGAAGGAAGACGTACCCAAGCTGGGCTCGCGCGGCGATGTGGTGAAAGTCGCCGAGGGCTACGGCCGCAACTTTCTGCTGCCCCGCAAACTGGCCATCGAGGCCTCCGCGGGCAACAAAGCCGTCATCGAGCAGATGAAGGCCGCCTCAGTGCGCCGCTCCGCCAAGGAGAAAGCCGGCGCAGAGGCACTAGCCAAGCAGTTCGAAGGCGTCTCGGTTTCATTCCAGCGCCGCTCCGGCGAACATGATCAGCTCTTCGGCTCGGTCACGTCCGGTGACATCGCGGATGCGTTGGCGAAAAAGGGTTTCGACGTGGACCGGCGGAAGATCCAGATCCATGAACCGCTTAAAACCGTGGGCGAGTTCGCGGTGCCGATCAAACTGCACCGCGATGTGACCACGCATTTGAAGGTGGTCATCGAGAAGGAAGCCGCCGAGTAGATTCGTCTGGTGTAGGGCGGGCGCCCTCGCCCGCCTGGTCACCGAATGGGGAGCGGAGAAGTCTCCGAACGGCCCGGAATGTCCTTCTTACTTTGTCCAGGCTGACAGTGGGCAAGTCCTTCCCAGTGAATTACCTACGTTCAGCAAAAACCTTGCCAAACTCCTATAATTCCTGCTCACGGTTCCGCCCTTGGCACGTCTATGGCTATGCAACCGGGAAGAACGGCAAGGCACCCCGGTTTAGTCGAGGACAGCAGCGAATTATGCCGGCCGATGCGTGGGCAATACCCTTTGCGGTTGGCGAGTGTTCCCCTCCGGACGCGACTCGCGGCCTGGGGAAACGAAACAACGGAACCCAGGACCCCCAAATGCGGGGCCACATGGCTGGGCAAGGTCTAGGCCGTATCGATGACACGTTGCTGGTCCGCGAAGCGCAGCGGGGCAATCGCGCCGCCTTCGAGGAGCTGGTGCGGCATTACGACCAGGCGGTTCTCCGGCTGGCCATGCACCTGACTGGGTCGGAGCACGAAGCCCAGGACATTTACCAGGAAGCGTTTTTGAAGGCGTACAAGAACGTGGGCAGTTTCCGCTTCGAGTGCTCCTTCTACACCTGGATCTACCGCATCGTGACCAATCTCTGTCTCGACCACCTGCGAAAAAGGCAGGTGCGCAAGGAAGACGCGCCGGTGGCGGTGGATGCGGCGGGCGAGCAGTACGACGTGCTCGATCAGGTCCCTGACGGCCGCGCCGGTGCCAATCCGGAACGCGACCTGATGCGCCGGGAACTGGGCACTCGCATCAGTCACGCGCTGGAGAGACTGACGCCCCGCGAGCGCATGGTTTTTGAGCTGAAGCATTATCACGGGCTCAAGCTACGAACCGTGGGCGAGATCTTGCATACGACGGAAGAAACGGCAAAAAATACCTTGTTTCGTGCCACCAAGAAATTGCGCGGCACACTGGCGGACATGCGATGAGACATCCTTCAACCCCGATGAGGGGGGTGCAATTATGAAATGTGAGTGGGTACAAGAAAACATTCTGCTGTACGTCTACAACGAGCTGGCCGACGACGCCCGGTACGAGTTGGAGCAACATCTGGTGCGCTGTACCGATTGTGCCGCCGAGCTGAAAGCTACACGCAAGTTTCACGCGGAGATCTCGCAGGTTCCGGTCGAGGAGCCGTCCCCCAACCTAGTGGCCGCGTCCCGCATGCGCCTGCAGGAGGCGCTGGAAACCACCGAGCAGGGCGGCTTCTGGCAGCGTCTGGTCTTCGATCCGGCGGCCTGGCTTCACCAGATGCGTTTTTCTCCAGCGCTGGCGTCTTTGATCTTTATCGTCGGCTTCGCTGGCGGCATCGGAACGACCTACAAGGTTGTGAAGGGAGGCCCGAATGAGGCGCCTTCCGGGTCGATACCCACCCAGATGGCGGAATCTTCCGTCAGCGGCATCCGCTCCATCTCCCAGGAGCCGGGCTCCAACCGGATCAGCATCCGGTACGATACGATTTCCACCGAAGAAACACAGGGTTCGCTGAACGATCAGCGCATCCAGCAGCTTCTCCTCTTTGCCGCGCGCAACAATTACAACTCCGGCGTGCGCATGGATTCCGTGGACCTTCTGACCCAGAAACCCAACGATACCAATGTCCGGGAAGCGCTGATTTATGCCTTGCGTTACGACTCGAATCCAGGCGTGCGCTTGAAAGCGTTGGACGGCCTGGGTGCGTATGTGAAAGATGATGTCCGCGTGCGAGACGCGGTGTTGGAGGGGCTGATGAATGACTCCAATCCGGGCGTCCGGACCGAAGCGTTGCACTTGCTGAAGCCGGTGCAGGCAGACAGCAGCGTACGGGTGGTCCTGCGGAGACTTTCAGAGAGCGATCAAAACCAATATATCCGGTCACAGGCCCGTACCATGCTGGCCCAACTTCCGGAGATTGATTGAGCACAGCTAAGCAGTGTGTGATGAGAAAACAGAAGGTGCATGTTGAAGAAGTTCTGTAAATACGTAGCGGTGCTGGTATTGCTGTTGCCGCTGGCAACTGCACAACAGTCCCGCATTTATCGCGCAGGCGGAAACTGGGAGCAGGAGGTTACCGGGTCCATTGCCGCCGCCAAGAATCTGCACGTGAAGGTGGATGTCGGCTCGGTGAAGGTGCAAGGCGGTTCGCAGCAGGGCATCAGCTATGTTATCCGTAATCGTGCCTATACTTCCTCGGAAGACAAAGCCCGCCGCGAATTCGATGCTTACAAGATCAGCGTTTTTGTCCGCGGAGACACGGCCTGGGTCGTTGCCGAGTGGCAAGGCAACAACCCGCGCAAGTTTTCTGGTGAATTCAACATCAACGTTCCCCGCGAAATGGATTCCGTGAAGGTGGAGACCGACGGAGGCAGCGTCACCACCACGGGTATCGCCGGCCGCGCCGACGCTGAAACCGGCGGCGGCAGTATCCACATGGATGACATTGGTGGCTCCGTGAATGCCGAGACCGGCGGTGACAGTATTGAAGTCGGGTCGGTCGGCGGTGACCTGAACGTCCAGACCGGCGGTGGGCGGGTTTATATCAGTTCTGTCAAAGGGAAGATCAACGCATCCACCGGCGGTGGCGACATAGTTCTTGTTTCCGGCCAGCAGGGAGCGATTCTGGAAGCGGGCGGGGGCAACATCCAGGTCAAGCAATGCGGTGGAAAACTGAAGGTTTCCACCGGCGGAGGCAATATTGAGCTGGGTGACGTTGCCGGCTCGGTGGAAATCGAAACCGGGGGCGGAAGCATCCGGCTGGGATCGGCGAAGGGACTGGTGCGTGCG
The DNA here is from genome assembly GCA_041494805.1 of Terriglobia bacterium. Classification (GTDB taxonomy): domain Bacteria; phylum Acidobacteriota; class Terriglobia; order Terriglobales; family Acidobacteriaceae; genus JBGQBN01. The sequence continues at coordinate 32,154 of JBGQBN010000022.1, forward strand.
GAAACGGGCGCTGGCCGCATCGAACTCAACGATGTCCCGTCGGCCCGCGCAGAAACTGGAGCCGGAGGCATCCTGGCCAGGTTTGTTGCCAGTGACGGCCGCGACGATTCCATGCTGGAAACTTCCGTGGGCGACATCGTTGTCTACTTGGCGCCTGGCATAAACATCACCGTCCGCGCTTCCATCGAGTTGGCCAATGGCCATAACATTCGCTCGGATTTCTCCGAGATCAGGATCACATCGGAAGGCGAGTGGGGCGCAAGAACCGTCACGGCGGAAGGTAATGTGAATGGCGGCGGTCCGGTGTTGAAAGTGCGTACTACGACGGGAAACATCTCATTCCTCCGCGCCAGCCGGTAAACCAGATTTCTAGTTCAGGGAGGGACGAACATGCGCAAATCAACTTTCATGGCGTTGCTCATCCTGCCACTCCTGGCAGTGGCGATGTATGCCTTTCAGCCATCGGCGGAGCCCTACGTGTACTCGAGCGAAGATTTCTTCGGCGGCGGGTCCTATCTTGGCGTGGATACGCGTGATGTCACCGCCGATCGGCTCGGCGAGCTCAAGCTGAAGGAAGAGCGCGGCGTAGAAATAACCATGGTGGATCAGGATGCTCCCGCCGGCAAGGCCGGCCTCAAGGAACACGATGTCATCCTCAGCCTCAACGGCGCCGAAGTCGAGAGTGTGGAGCAGTTACGCCGCATGATCCACGAAATCCCACCGGGACGCGTGGTCACGCTGGGCGTCAGCCGGGATGGCCAGCCCATGACCATCAAGGCCCAGCTGGCCGACCGCAAGAAGACGTTTGCTTTTCCGGAAGCCAAGACCTTCAAGTTCGCCATGCCCGCGATGCCGGCCCTGCCTGCCATGCCTGACATGGTCGATGTACCGATGTCGATCGTGGTAGTGCATTCCTCCACTCGCAGCGGTCTGATGGTCGAGAACCTGACCCCGCAGCTGGGAGATTTCTTCGGTGCCAAGAACGGCCAGGGCGTTCTGGTGCGCTCGGTCGAAAAGGGAAGCCGCGCGGACAAAGCCGGCTTCCACGCGGGTGACGTGATCGTGCGCGTCAACGGTGAAGCCGTCAGCGACACCGGAGACTTCAGTCACGCTCTGCGTTCCCGGAAGGACAACACCGCTACCGTCACCGTTCTCCGCGACAAGAAGGAACAAACGCTGACTCTAAGCCTGCCCGAGCGCAACCATTCGGAGCTGCTCGATGAGAGCTTTGAGGTTCCCGAAATCGATGAGGAAACTCGCATCGAGCTGGGACGGGTCGGCTCTGAAATTGCCCGCGCCAAGCCGGAGATCGAGCGAGCCGCGAGAGAGATGAGCCTGCACACCGCGGAAATCGAGCGCTTGAAGCCCGAGATTGACCGCGCCACCCGCGAAATCCGCCGTCAGCAGGAGGAGTTCGAGCAGGAAATGCAAGAGATGCAGCGCGAGTTACGTGACGAATTACGCGACCAGAAGAATGAGCTTCAGGAAGAACTCAAACCGCAAGTTCGTCCCGGTGAAGCGGAAATCTGAGCACTCGAGGGCACGGGTTCCAGACCCGTGCCTATGTATTTGAACTACTGGCCGGTTGCTTGCGCCGCACCGCGTGGTGCGTCCGGCGCCAGACCCACCCGGTTACGGCCGGCCTGCTTGGCGCAATAAAGTCCTGCGTCGGCGGCCTTGACCAGTTCGTCCCGCGTGGTGCCATGATCGGGATAGTTCGCCGCACCCGCGCTGATGGTCACGGGCCGGGGCACACCAGGGAACTGCCAGGTTTCAACCATGCGGCGCAACTTCTCCGCCACACCCAGGGCGTGCTGCGGGTTGGTTTGCGACAGCAGGATGCCGAATTCTTCGCCCCCATAGCGGCACACTACATCGGTTTTCCGCAATTGCTGGTGGAAAATCGAGGAGACCTGGCGCAAGACCTCATCTCCCAGCAGATGTCCGAACTCGTCGTTCAGGCGCTTGAACTGGTCGATGTCCACCATGATCACCGCCATGCCGACCCCGAATCGCCGCGCCCGCTCGATTTCCTCGGAGATACGCAATTCGAAGAATCGGCGATTGAAGATTCCGGTCAAGCCATCGAGGTATGCCAGTTGTTTGACCCGCTCCACATAATGGGCGTTCTGGATGGCGGTGGCGCAGATGTCGGCAACCGATTCCAGCGACTGCGTGTCATTGGGATTGAACGCGCCCTTGCGGGCGCTGTCCAGTACCAGTACGCCGAGTGTCTGCCCGAAGGACACTAGCGGAATGCACATACGGGCGGCCGTCTCCAGGTAGAACCCGACATAGTCCGCGGTGGTTCGCACGTCATTTTCGATTACGGTTTTTCCCGTTCCCAAGGCCTTTCCCCACAGCCCCGCTCCTGCGGGCAGCCGTCCGCTTTCCTGAACGCACAGGGTGAGATCGCCGTAGTGGGCGCGCAGCACCAGGTCTTCTTCCTCTTTCAGGAGCACGGAGACGTGAGATACCGGGAAGGCATGCTGGATCAGCAAACACACCTTGGACAGCAATTCTTTCAGGTCGAGCACGGCCGTCGTTTGTTGGGCGATGGCGTTGATGGCTTCCAGTTGCGAGGCCCGCTGCCTCTCCAGCGAGTACAGCCGAGCGTTCTGCAGTGCCATGGAAGCCTGCGTGGAAAAAAGAGTCAACAAGTCCGTAGTCTCATTATCAAAGTGGTCGAGATTCTCGCTCTGACAATCCAGCACACCGACTACTTCGTCACGCACCATCAGGGGGATGGCAAGTTCGGAGCGAGTGCTCTTCGCCGACAAGACGTAACGTGGTTCCCGGCTCACATCCGGGGCGTAGACGGGGCGCTTCTGCAGGGCGGCGAATCCGGTGAGTCCATCTCCCAGCGGTAGCCGGACGTTGTCCTGCCCGGCATCCCAGCCGATCTGACTGCGGACGGATAGTTCGTTAACCTCCTTGTCCAGCAACAAGATCGCGACGTTCTGCAAGTGAAAGTAGTCTCGCGCGATGCTCAGGATTCGCTGCAAGACTTCATCCAGATCAAAGGTAGAAAGCACCGCTTGGCTGGCATCGTAAAGGATGGCTATTTTCTGCATGTAGCTTGCGGGATTGTATCGTGTTGGGAAGACGTTACCGAGGTTCCGAAAGTAACGTCGGGAAGGGCGAGAGCCTCAGGGCAGGTGGGAGGATTCCCGGCTCAACCGCGACACGGTCTTGACCACCCCGAATGCTACGAGGCAGAACCAGAAATCCACCACTACACCGAGATCCATTTGCAGCGGTACATGCTGCGCTTGCGGCGGCAGATATGGCATGAGCAGGAAGTAGACTGCGTTTCCTACCAGAACCGCGACCAAAGCATGCGCGAAATTCTTCACTGCCGATTTAGACACCGGGCAAAAGCAAATAGCGCCCCAGCACAGCTCCGTGAACCAACCTGCAGGTTTCCCGCGAGACCGGCAAGAAACCTTTCATGGCTAGATGCCACCTGCTAAGGGCTAAATGCTAATTGCCGCCTCCTGCTAACATCCCTTCAGATGTTGGAACCGTCTACCTCCGTCCAGTACGTCAAGGGCATCGGGCCCCGCTTGGCCGAGGTGTTAGCCGCCAAAGGCATCCATACCGTCGACGACCTGCTCCATTATCTGCCTTTCCGCTACGAGGACCGCCTGAACCCGCGTGGCATCTCGGAACTGCGGGCGGGAGAAATGGCGACGGTAATTGTCGAGGTCCGCAACTCCGGCCTGTTTCGCACCCGCCGCATGCCGATTTTTCACATGACTGCCGGACAGGGGAGAACCCGCCTGCGGTGCATCTGGTTCAACGCCACCTACCTGCGCGACAGATTCAAACCGGGACAGATGGTTGCCCTCTACGGCAAGGTGGAGCAAGACCTCCACGGGGGCGAACTGCAACTGGTCCAGCCGCAATTCGAAATTCTCGGAGACTCGCCTGAAGAGGGGTCAAGCGACGACACCGAACAGAAAGTGGCGTCCTCGCTGGAGGTCGGGCGCATTGTTCCCATTTACGAGTCTGCCGGCCAGGGCCGTCTGACTCCGCGGTGGTTCCGCCGCATCATCCGCACGGCTCTGGACAACCTGCCACCCGACCTGCCCGATCCAATCCCCGCCGCCGTGCGCGGCCACCTGAGCCTCATCGCCCCACGGGAAGCGCTGTGGAAGGTGCACTGGCCCGAGGCTGGGGAAAGCTTCGAAGACCTGCAATCCTCCCGCACGTCCGCGCACATCCGGCTGATCTTCGAGGAACTCTTTTTCCTTGAGCTGGGACTCGAGCTCAAGCGTCGCCAGCAGAAGGCGCAGGTGGGGATAGCCTTTCCCCTGAACGACGCGGTACGCGAGGCCATCAAGAAAATCCTGCCCTTCCATCCGACCGCCGCGCAGAAACGGGTGCTCAAGGAAATCGCTTCTGACATGGAGAAACCGTTCCCCATGCGCCGCCTGTTACAGGGTGATGTGGGATCAGGCAAGACCATTGTGGCGTTTGAAGCGGCGATCATCGCCATGGAAAACGGCTACCAGGTGGCGCTGATGGCGCCGACCGAAATCCTTGCCCAGCAGCATTATTTCTCTGCCCGCCGAATCCTGGAGCACGCCGGCTACCGGGTGGTCTTGTTGACGGGTTCGCTGGAGGACGACCGCAAACGCGAAATCCGCCGCCACATTGTTCAAGGCAATGCGCAGCTCATAATCGGAACCCACGCCCTCATCGAACAGACCGTTGAATTTGCCAAACTTGGCTTGGTCGTCGTGGACGAGCAGCACCGCTTCGGCGTCCTGCAGCGCTTCAAGCTGATGAAGAAAAGCTCCGAGCCCGGCGATGCCCGTGTGGGGGCGGGTCTTCGACCCGCCCCGGCCGAGCGAAGCTCGGCAGCCTCCGGTGAGCCGGATGTCCTGGTCATGACCGCTACCCCCATCCCGCGCACCCTCGCCCTCACGCTTTACGGCGACCTCGACGTCAGCGTTCTCGACGAAATGCCCCCCGGCCGCACTCCCATCGTCACCCGCCGCGTGTCCGACGAGCGCTCCAAAGAGGTCTGGGAATTCGTACGCAAGCAGGTCACCGCCGGCCACCAGGCCTACGTCGTCTATCCCGTGATCGAGGAAAACGAAGAGCGCGAACTCAAAGCCGCCATCAAGATGTACAAAGAGCTGGACAAACGCATTTTCCCGGATCTGCGAGTCGGCTTGCTGCACGGCCGCATGGAGCCCGATCTAAAAGAAGACGTCATGCGCCTCTTCCAGAAAGGCGAGCTTCAGATTCTGGTTTCCACGACCGTCATCGAAGTCGGCGTGGACGTCGCCAACGCAACGGTCATGGTCATCGAGCATGCCGAGCGCTTTGGACTCGCCCAACTTCACCAGCTTCGCGGCCGCATTGGCCGCGGTCGCGCGAAATCCTACTGCATTCTCATGACCGGCGGCAAAGTCTCCGAGGAGGGCGAACGCCGCCTGGATGCCATGGTCCGCACCACTGACGGGTTCCAGATCGCGGAACTGGACCTGGAACTCCGTGGACCAGGCGAGTTCTTCGGCACGCGGCAAGCCGGGCTGCCCAGCTTCCAGGTGGCCAACCTGATCCGCGATCGGCAGTTGCTGGAAGCCGCCAAGCGTGAAGCCGCAGCGGTCCTGGCGGGCCCCAGTGCCGAGGTCTCCAGGGAGGAGATTGACCGCGCCTTGCGCCACATGCGCACCCACTGGGCCAGGACGTACGGGCTGGTAGAAGTCGGATAAAGGTAGTCGTAGCGTCGGCGTCCCTTCGACTTCGCTCAGGGCAAACTCCGCCGGCTGTGGCGCGGGCGTCTCGCCCCGCAATGGCATTCTCCACAACCCCCAAAATCCAAATTCCCGCCGCCTCCGTAGTAGAATTGGCGGCCCAATATTCCTTTTAGGAGAAGATTGCATGTTAAGAAACCTGCGGCATTCGTTACTTCTGGCGCTGATGCTGGGCTTCATTCCGGCTAGCGCTTTAACCAGTCTCGCCGCGCCTCTACCGGCGGACCAGGCCCAGACCGCGGCCAAGGATTCTCTCTACAAGCGTCTCGGTGGCTACGACGCGCTGGCGGCCGTAACCGACGACTTCATCGGTCGCCTGGTCTCCGACCCGAAGGAGGGACGATTCTTTGTTGGACTCAGTACCGACTCCAAGACCAGAACCCGGCAGCACATTGTGGACTTCCTCTGCATGGCCACCGGCGGTCCCTGCAAATATGTCGGACGCGATATGGTAACCGCGCACACCGGGCTAGGCATCACCGAGGAAGACTGGACCATCACGGTAAAGCTCTTGGGCGATACCCTGAACAAGTTCAAAGTGCCAGCTGCCGAACAGCAGGATGTCGTTAACGCGGTTGCGCCACTGAAGAGCCAGATCGTGGGCAAGTAGGCCCAGACCCAACATCTGCCGGACTCAGCGAGACGTTTCCCAGTCGAAACGTCTCGCTCCGCTCAGGGTGACAAGATTTCGGTGACAAGATTTCATGGAACCGGACGTGGGATAATCGCTGCCGGTGAAATCTGCGCCTAAAACCGACCTGTACCGCAAACTCCCGTCCGTGGACGAGTTGCTGCGCAGCCCAGATCTCGGGTCGCTGATTTCCGTAGAAGGGCAAGCCACGGTCACCGACGCTGCGCGCTTCGTTCTGGCCCGCATGCGAGGAGAAATTGCCACGGGGCGGCTCGACGTCCATGGCGTGAATCTCGCTCTGCCGGGACTATCCGCCGCAGTGGAGAGCCAGATTCGGAAAGCGTTGAGCTACTCGTTGCGCGCAGTCATCAACGCCACTGGTGTCATACTGCACACAAACTTGGGGCGGGCGCCGCTGGCATCTTCCGCGCTGGAGCACATCCGCGAGACTGCGGGCAGTTACTCGAATCTCGAGTTCGACGTCACTGCCGGGGAGCGTGGCAAGCGGGATGTCCACGTAGACCGGCTGTTCCGCAAGCTTCTCGATGAACACGTAGGGACAGCCGCCCCCGGCTGTCCGGGCGAGCAAAGCTCTCCTGTCTCTACCATCGTCGTGAACAACAACGCCGCTGCCGTCCTGCTGGCGCTCAACACCCTGGCGGAAGATGGCGAAGTCGTGGTCTCGCGCGGTGAGCTGGTGGAAATCGGCGGGTCGTTCGGCATCCCGGATGTGATGTCGAAGTCTCACGCGGTCCTGCGCGAAGTGGGCACAACCAACCGCACCCGCCTCTCCGACTACGAACGTGCGATCAATGAGAAGACCAGGCTGCTGCTGCGGGTTCATCGCTCCAATTTCCAGATTACCGGATTCACTGAGCAACCGCGCATTGAGGAATTGGTTGGCCTGGCTCGCAAGCGAAACCTTCCGCTCTTGGAAGACCTGGGCAGCGGCGCGCTCCTGGACATGCGCTCGCTGGGCGTGACTGGCGAACCGGGTATCCTCGACAGCCTCCGCTCGGGCGTGGATGTGGTCACTTACAGCGGCGACAAGCTGCTCGGCGGGCCCCAGGCCGGCATTCTCAGCGGCCGCGGCGACCTCATCGCCCGCATGCGGGCCAATTCGCTTTTTCGCGCGCTCCGAGTGGATAAATTGATCTACGCCGCGCTCGAAGCCACACTGCTTGCCTACATAAAGCACGACCACGACTCGATCCCGGCTCTCCACATGATGCGGTTGTCGAAAGCAGAAATTGGCAGAAGGTCTGAAGCCCTCGCGAAGAAGATTCAATCCGCCAATTTGGCGGTGGAGTTGGTGGAGGGAGAGTCCGTGATCGGTGGCGGGGCCGCTCCATCGGCCGTGCTGCCCACCCGCCTGCTCGCGGTGGACTGGAAAGGCCGGACCGCCGATGAACTTTCCGCCCGCTTGCGCGCCGGTGATCCGCCCATCGTTGCCCGCGTGGAAGACGGTCGCGTGTTACTCGACTTGCGTACCGTGTTTCCCGAGCAAGATGAGGCGGTGGTTCGCGCTTTCGCGCAGCTGGCTGCCCGCTGAGTCTTCCGTGTCCTCGGTGGTTAGAATGGGTTCGTGGCAACTCTCCACACCGTCGGCCATTCCACTCGCACACTGGAAGAACTAGTTGAAGCCCTGCAGGCCCATTCCATCCAGACGCTCGTCGACATCCGCTCCTTCCCCGTCTCGCGCCGGTTGCCACACTTCAATCGCGAATCACTCGACAAAGCTTTGGCTGACGCTGGCATCCGCTACGTCTGGATGAAAGCACTGGGCGGATATCGCAAGAAAATCCGTGGTGACTCGCCCCATGTCGCACTGCGGAACGACGGCTTCCGCAATTATGCCGACTACATGCTGACCGAGAGTTTTCAGCGTGGCATCTCCGAACTCATCGACCTGGCCGGACACTCACGCACCGCGTACATGTGCGCCGAGCGCGTGTACTTTCATTGCCATCGCATGCTGGTTTCGGACTGGCTGGTGGCCCACGGCCACGAGGTGCTGCACATTGACGGCGTGGGACCCGAGAAGCCGCATCAGCTCTCGACGGAAGCGCGAGTCGTGAATGACGGACTAATCTACCGGGGAGATCGGCTGCTGTGAGAACACCGCCTGTGCTACCGTAATCTCAAATGATCGTGAGTCTCAAATGATCGTAGGGACCGGGATCGACATCGCGGAAGTGCCACGCATTGCACAGGCTATCACCCGCTTCGGCGATCGCTTCTTGCACAGGTGCTTCACCGAGGGCGAGATCCGCTACTGCGAGTCGAAAGCTAACCGTATCGAGCGCTACGCCGCGCGCTTTGCTGCGAAGGAAGCCGCCATGAAAGCCCTCGGAACCGGCTGGAACCACGGTGTGCGCTGGCGCGACTGTGAGGTTACTCGCCAGCCCGGTGGTCGGCCAACCATGACGTTCCACGGAAAGGCCGCCGAATTTGCCGCCAAGCTGGGCGCCGCACACGTGGCTCTTTCACTCTCTCACACCGCCGAGCAGGCCATCGCACAAGTCATTTTGGAGAACTGAGAGAAGCTTTCAGCTTTCAGCTCTCAGCATTCAGATCTTTTCATGTTGAGGAAACTCTCCCAACCCCTGCGCGAGATGAGTTGCTGATTGCTGATAGCTGAGAGCTGACAGCTGAGTGCTTCTGTTAGACTGTCGCATTCTTGCCAAACACTCTGATGAGTCAGACTTCCCTTACAACTTCCATCAGCGCCGCAGAGACAACTCGGCATCGCGCCATGCTGACCGGCATCGCGTTGAGCAGCTTTGCCGCGCTGCTTCTGGAACTGGCGCTGACCCGCTTGTTCTCCGTTGTCCTCTTCTATCACTTCGCTTTTTTGGCGATTTCGATCGCCTTGCTCGGTTTGGGCGCGGGCGGAGTTTTTGCGTATCTGGGAAAAAGATGGCTGGTACGTTTCGAAACTCGCAGACTCGCGGCCTGGCTCTGCGCGGCGAACGCCGTGGCCGTGCCGATCGTCCTCGAGATTGTGTTGCATGTTCCGGTCTCGCTGGAGTTGTCGAAGGCGAACTTTCTCCGGCTTACAGCGATGTACCTGGCTTCTGCGGTGCCGTTTTTCATCACTGGCGTGGAATTCTCGGTCGTGTTTGCCCGTGAGTCGGGACAAATCACGCGGCTCTACGGGGCAGATCTCGCCGGCGGTGCGCTTGCCTGCCTCGGTATCGTTCCTCTGCTCAACTGGCTGGGCGGACCGAACACCGTGCTTTTCGCCGCCGTGATGGCGGCGGTCGCGGGGGCTATATGGGCCACAACCCGTGGCGCCCGGAGCCTTGCCAGCGGCTTGGGCGTGGCTCTATTGCTGCTGATTGCGGCCAACTACTCAGGAAAGTTGGTTGATGTCATCTACGCCAAGGGCATGTTGCGCGACCCGGCCTGGGTGGAATTCGCCCGCTGGAATGCCATTTCGCGCGTGGAAGTGGATCGCCAGGGTGACGCGAAAGCCATAGTCATCGACGCCGACGCATCCACTTACATCATGAACGCAGACACGAAACAGTGGCAAGGTTCGGTCTGGCAGAAAGACTTGATGTCGGCGCCCCCGGCGCTGGCCAACGTGCTGCGCCCGCACGGCGAGTACGCCATCATCGGCCCGGGCGGTGGCGTGGATGTGCTGCGCGCGGTGGCCAACGGCAGTCCCAGCGTGACCGGGATCGAGATCAATCCCATCATCGCCACCACCATAATGCGCGGCCGCTACGCCGATTACGCCTATCACTTGTACGAGCGGCCCGAGGTGCACATCCACGTCACCGACGGACGCTCGTTTGTTCGCAACGCCAAGCAGCAATTCGATGTCGTGCAGATGACTCTGGTGGACACCTGGGCGTCCACCGCCGCGGGCGCCTTTGCCTTGAGTGAAAACAGCCTTTATACCGTCGAAGCGTTTCAGGAGTACTTCGAGCACCTCAAGCCCGACGGAATGATCGCCATCACTCGCTGGGAGTTCAAGCAACCCCGGGAGGCTCTGCGCGTAGTCTCGGTCGCGATGGAAGCCCTGCATCGCCTGGGCGTCGAGAATCCCGCCAAACACTTCATGGTCGTCTCCGACGGTGATCTGGACGAGGATGGAATCCCAGTCGTGGTGCTGGCTAAGAAAAGTCCATTTACCCCGGAAGAAGAGGACGCAGTGCAGGCGCATCTGGACAATAATCCAGACTTGACCGCCCAGTACATGCCCTCGGATCCCGGAAACAATCCGTTCTCGGCCTTGATCGCACGCAACGATCCCTATGCCTTCGCGGGAAGCTATCGGTACAACGTCGCGCCAGTGAACGACAACGCCCCATTCTTTTTCTTCACCATGAAGATTGATCAGATCCTGCACTCGGAATCCCTGCAGCAAGGTATCGACTGGAAAGTAAATCTCGGGGTAGCCGTCCTGGCAATGGTGTTGATGATTTCTCTGGTAGCAGTGCTCGCGTTCTTGGTGATCCCGCTGGCGGTTCGAGGTGGACGCAGACAGGAACCTGTAGTCCGTCTGCTGTACTTTGTGGCGGTCGGGTTGGGCTATATTCTGGTGGAGATAGCATTTATCCAACGTTTCGTTTTGTTCCTCGGGCATCCCACGTACGCGCTGACCGTGGTCGTATTTCTGCTTTTGCTTTCGAGCGGCGCCGGTAGCCTGGCATCACGCAAGTGGCTGGCCGAGACCAGGCGAACCCGGCTGCCCCTGCTGCTGATCGCAGCTGGGCTGCTGCTCTATGTATTCATTTTGCCGGGTCTGCTGAACGCGCTGATGGGGTTGCCCTTCGCCGCCAAACTCTTGGTAAGCGCCATACTCCTCACGCCCCTCGGATTCGCCATGGGCATGCCGTTTCCCACCGGCTTGCGCGCCCTGGCCAGTGTTCCCGCGCCGGAGTTTCCCCCCGCCCAGAAGGACGAGGCCAGCCAGAATGCCGTGGAGTGGGCGTGGGCCATGAATGCAGCCTCCAGCGTTTTGGGCTCGGTCCTGGCGATGGTGATTGCCATTCAGTTTGGGCTGAATGTTACGCTGGCCTGCGGAGCCGCCGCCTATGTTGTGGCTTGCCTGCTGACGGGGACACTCCAGGCCCGCGGGGTTTGATGTGATGAATGGGGCAGTCGTCTGCTATCATGCTGGGAAAATTGCGGGTCTTGTGATCCGGCGCGAAGGACTCCTGGGGATGACATTGATGGGGAAAACACGTGCCTAGCCAGAAGCAGCTGAAGTGGTCTCAACTCAAGGTCGGGCTCACCGTGCTGGTAGCCAGCATCACCCTGGGTTTTCTGATTTTCCTTATGAGCGGCACCGGCGGCCTGTTCACTCGCAAGATCATGTTGAGGTCATATTTTGATAATGCCGGCGGGCTGCGAGACGGCGCGCCGGTGCGGCTGAATGGAGTCGACATCGGCAACGTCACCGGAATTCGCGTTGTGCCCGACAAGGACAAACAAGCGACTCCCGTCGAAGTCATCATGAAGGTCAGCACCCGGTACCACTTCAACCTGCGCAAGGATTCGGTGACTTCGCTTTCGACTGCGGGCGTGTTGGGCGAAACTTATGTCGATATTGACAGCTCACAGGCCAAAGGTCCCGAAGTCGCCGATGGAGACGTGCTGGCCATCCGCGATCATCCCGACTTCAATGATGTGGTGCGCGCCAGCCAAGGCACGCTGCAGAATTTGGATGCCCTGTTGAAGCGCCTGGACCGGATCATCGCCTTCATAGAGAGTGGGCAGGGGTCGGTCGGCAAGCTGATCTACGATCCTGCGCTGTACAACCGCCTGACCGCCACGGTGAATGAGTTCCAGAACCTGGTGAATCAAGTTTCCCAGGGTAAGGGGACAATCGGGAAACTGATCTCTGACGACGAGCTCTACCGCAAGGCCAATGCCAGCGTCGACAAGCTGAATGCGATTATCGACGACCTTAACGCCGGGAAAGGCACAGCTGGCAAGTTCCTCAAGGATCCCACGCTCTACAACAATGCCAATGAAACCATCGCCAACGTCAAGAAACTGACCGACGACGTAAACGCGGGCAAGGGCGCCCTGGGCAAGCTGGCAAAGGACGAAGAATTTGCCAACAAACTGCAGAACACCATGAACAAGCTCTCCGCTATCACCGACCGCCTGGAGGCGGGTGAGGGCACCGCGGGCAGGCTTTTGAGGGATCCGGCCCTGTTTAACAACGCGGATCAGATGCTGGTGGAGACCCGCGAGCTGGTGAAGGCGATTCGCGAGAACCCCAAGAAGTATTTGACCATCCACTTCCGGGTCTTCTAACCGCGGATCAGTCGAATCTGATACTGACGAATCAACACCCCTCTTCAACTGCCTTCACGGTGCAGTTTTGAGCAATGCAGTGCCTTCCATCAAGATGATCCGATCAGGCTATAGAGCAGGATAAGCAGTACGAGCACTGTGAAACCCACGTACATCCTGTCTTTCTCGGCAGCGAATCCGAAGATCGAGAATGCTACCCGCGCAATTGGCGTAGCAATCAACAGCAGCAGCCCAAACTGGATGATGCCCCGGCCATGCAGAGCGAAGGCATCACGAGCAATCCCACCGATGTGCCGCAGCTCAATAGGCTCACCCCGGAACACGCGGTAGTCCGCAGCAGAGTGCCCGTGGCGGATCAAGTAAACAGTACCTCCGGCTAGGACAACCAGAGCGGACAGAATTACCCCTGCCCGCAAGAGATTGCCGATAATGCCCTCGACTCTGCGATCGGTCCACTCACTTGTCTTCTGCATCTTAGATTCGCCCCGCAATTCCCTTATAAATCATCTCCAGTCCAAGCAGCATAATGACCACGCCGAAGATGAGCCGCAACCAACGTGTCCTGGTCTTGGCCAGAACCTTAGCCCCCAGGAGAGATCCAACCAGCACACCTAACATGACCGGCATCGCCACTCCGGGATCGACATATCCACGGTTCAGATAGACGCCGGCGCTGGCTGCGGCAGTCACCCCAATCATGAAGTTGCTGGTGGTGGTCGAAACCTTGAAAGGAATCCGCATCGCATGATCCATGGCCAGAACCTTCACCGCTCCTGAGCCGATCCCGAGCAATCCGGAGAGCGTCCCCGCGCCGAACATCAGACTGAATCCCGTAGGCACTCCGTGGACATAGTAATGTTTGGGGCCATCGATCGCAGGATATGTTCCATTCATGCGTAGGCGAGTCGCTAGTGGATCGGGCCGATTGTCCTCCTCCGCTACCTCTTGCGGTTTTGCCGAGAGATAGGCGGAGTACAGCAGGACAGAACCGAAGATGATCGCGATCGCCGACGTGGGGACCGTTACCGCCAGGAACGCTCCCAGCAGCGCGCCCAGGGTGGTCGCGATTTCCAGAAACATTCCAATCCGGATGTTGGAGAAGCCCTCTTTCACATAGGCAGCGGCCGCACCGGAAGAAGTGGCGATGACCGAGACCAGAGAAGCTCCGATGGCATACCGTATATCTACGTGAAACACCAGGGTCAGGAGCGGAACTAGTATCACACCTCCGCCCAACCCCGTGAGGGACCCGAGAAACCCCGCTATCAATGAGCCCAACCAGACCAGCAAAGTGAACTCAAGGATGCTCATCCCGCCCCCTGCAGAACGAAGTGTATGTCATCGAGGGTTTCGGGAAAGCGATCGAGGAAACAGCAGGAACGCTGACCTTCAAGATAGTGTTCGCACCGCGGTTTGAGATGTAGAACCGGAAGCGACCTCCGCCTGCTCATGCGCATGATAGCTGGAGCGCACCAATGGCCCAGACTCCACATGGCGGAAGCCGAATCTTAAGGCCTCATCTTTCAGATAGTCGAACTCTTCCGGTGCGTAGAACCGGGCAATGGGCAGATGGTCGCGCGAGGGCCGCAGGTATTGGCCGACCGTCAGAATATCCACGCCGCGTGATCCCAGGTCGCGAAAAACCTCCACCAGCTCGGCGCTGGTTTCACCCAGGCCAACCATCACTCCGGACTTGGTCACCATGCCCGGAGAGAACTTCTTGGCATTCTCCAGCAGCCGCAGCGTGCGCTCGTAGCGGGCGCCGGAACGGACCGCTCGATAGAGCCGGGGCACGGTTTCGGTGTTGTGGTTCAGTACGTCGGGACGGGCGTCGAGCACAATCCCCAGCGCATCGTCGATTCCCTGAAAGTCCGGGATCAACACTTCGACGCGGCAGCCGGGTGACAGCTCCCGAATTTGGCGGATGGTTTCGGCAAAAATTCGCGCTCCACCCAGGTTATCGTCATCACGATTCACGCTGGTCACGACGGCATGTTTCAGGCCAAGCGTGGCCACCGCCTCAGCCACGCGGCGCGGTTCGTCCAAGTCGATGGGCCCTGGCCTGCCTTTGGGCACTGCGCAGAAACCACAGTGCCGGGTGCAGATATCGCCCAGCAACATGAAGGTCGCCGTGCGATGGTTCCAGCACTCACCAATGTTCGGACACTGCGCCGACTCGCAAACCGTGTGCAGTCCCAGCCCGCGTGCCAGCTTCTTAAGGTTGTGGAAGTTTTCACCCACGGGAGCTTTGGCCCTGAGCCACTCGGGCTTCGGCTGCCGGACCGGAGGGCCGACATCAATCTGAACCAGTTGGGGAGCGCCAGCCATTTACCTGTTTGATTTTACATGCCACCCCACCGATTCGCGAAGCTAGCCGGCCTTGGTGGCAGCAGAGAGGAAGGTCAAAAAGGCACCAGAATCTTAGCTTTCCAGATACGCGTCAATCCACTCTTTGATCCGTGCACGTCGCTCATCCTGCATGTCGAAGCGGATGCCGAAGCTCTTGCCGGCAGGCTTGCGCCAGCTCACGTTCCCGCGTACCCAGATCCGCGGCAGGGTCAGGAGGGCAAACGAAATCTCCACTCCCTGTCCGGGCGATACCTCTTCCGCACTCTTCATGGACATGCCCCCGGAGCTGATCTCCTGGCTAGTGGCGGTGAAGCGGCGGCTGTCGGCAGTGACCACAGAAATCTCAGTCATCACCGGGATGCGGACGTAACGGCGAAACTCATGCAGTACGAGCATTCGGGTTGCCCGCACCAGCTTCAAGGCTGCCGAGCGCTCCAGAGGCTCGTTGAAAACCGCATTGATCCCGTACTTGGAATAACGCATCGCCTCTTGCGCGCTGCCGCCGAGTCCATAGATCACCATGCGGCTGTTCGAGGCCGAGGTGCGCGCCGCCTCCATCACTACCTCTGCTCCGGGACCCAACTTTATGACGCAGGCCTCAAACTTTTCCTTCTGCAGGCGGCCGGGAATATCTCCGGTCATAACCAGGGTTTCGATCCCGAATTGCCGGAAGCACTCCGACAAAATGGTTCCGGCGGATTCCTTGACATCAATGAGGACAGCGCGGGCAGAAGCCTTTTTGCTGTGAGGGATGGGCGGGAGAGTCGTCAACAGGGCCTTTTCCATGACGGTGGTCGTTCGTGCCTTGAAACCCTATTCTGGCCTGCATTCCTAGCCTTGGCAAAGGTTTAGAAGGCCAATCCTTGGGTACAAAAGTGTCATTACCAGGAATGAACTGCTGGGTTGCGATTCCGCTTTACAGGGCTAAAGTTGTGAGGGGTGGTGTCGCGATCGGGTCTCCTGGTTTCTCGGAAAGTGACTTCTAGTCAGCCCACCGCCGGAGCAGCAGCGCGCCGTTCGTCCCTCCGAAGCCGAAGGAATTTGACATGGCGTACTCGAAGGACGCCTTTCTGGCCTGATTCGGGACATAATCGAGGTCACACTCGGGATCGGGATTCTCCAGGTTGATGGTGGGTGGCAAGATCTGGTCGCGCAGGGCCAGCACGGTGACCCCGGCCTCCAAGCCACCGGCACCGCCCAGCAGGTGTCCGGTCATCGACTTGGTCGAGCTCACCGCCACTTTGTAGGCGTGGTCGCCGAAGGCTCGCTTGATGGCTATCGTTTCCATCTTATCGCCGATGTCGGTGGAGGTCCCATGGGCATTGATGTAGCCCACCTGCTCGGGCTGCACCTTGGCGTCGTTCAGGGTATTGAGCATGACGCGGTAAGCTCCGTCGCCATTCTCTGCCGGCTGCGTGATGTGGTGGGCATCCCCGCTCATGCCATAACCCACAATCTCCGCCAGGATCTTTGCCCCACGTCGGCGGGCAAATTCCAGTTCTTCGAGGACCAGGATGCCGGAACCCTCCCCGATGACGAATCCGTCGCGCGCCGAATCCCAGGGACGGCTGGCCTTCTCCGGTGCGTCATTTCGGGTCGAAAGCGCCCGCATGGCGGCGAACCCGCCTACGCCCATGGGGGTGATGGCCGCCTCTGTGCCTCCGGCAATCATTGCGTCAGCGTCGCAGCGGGCGATGATCTTGCAGGCATCGCCTATGGAGTGCGCGCTGGAAGTGCAAGCGGTGCACGTGGCCTCGTTCGGCCCTTTGGCGTGGTAGCGAATGCTGACGTGTCCGGCCGCCAGATTCACAATGGCCGCCGGGATGAAGAAAGGTGAAATCCTGCGAGGGCCACCGTTCAGCAGGTTGATATGCTCGCGCTCGATAACATCAAACCCGCCGATTCCGGACCCGATATGGACGCCAACCCGGTCTGAAATCTCCGGCGTCACCTGCAGGCCCGAGGCCTTCATGGCGTCATCCGTGGCCGCCAGCGCCAGGTGGATGAAGCGGCCCATCTTCTTTACATCTTTTTTCTCGATGAATTGCAGCGGATCAAAATTCTTGACTTCAGCCGCGATCTGGCAGGCAAACTGGGAGGCATCAAACTGCGTGATCCGCGCTACCCCACTCTTGCCCGCGAGCAGGTTCCGCCACACCTCTTCCGTGGTGTTGCCCACCGCGCAGATCAAGCCAATGCCAGTGACTACGACCCGACGCCCCAATTACTTCCCGCCCTTCTTGTGCTTCCCGATGTAGTCAATCGCGTCTTGCACGGTGCGGATCTTCTCCGCATCCTCGTCGGGAATTTCAATTTCGAAGGCCTCTTCGAAGGCCATCACCAGTTCCACCGTGTCCAGCGAGTCGGCGCCCAGGTCGTCTACGAACGAGGCGCTCTGCGTCACTTCGCCCTCGTCCACTCCCAGCTGCTCCACGATAATCGATTTCACTTTTTCATCAACGGCTGCCATTGTTCTCCTCGCTACCTGCTTGTGTGGGGACGGGTACTGCTCCCGCCCCTGTGGTTGCGTCGCCGGCGTAGTCCAGGCCCGGCCGGGCAGTTACTTGCTCACCTTGGCGTGCTTGTCGATATAGTCGATGGCGTCCTGCACGCTACGGATCTTTTCCGCATCCTCATCGGGGATTTCCACGTCGAACGCTTCTTCCAGCGCCATCACCAGTTCGACCTGGTCTAGGGAATCCGCTCCCAGATCATCCACAAACGAAGCGCTAGGCGTCACCTCGCCTTCGTCAACCCCCAACTGCTCGCCGATGATCTGCTTGACCTTTTCCATCACTTCTTTCTTGCCGTCGCTAACCATGAAAATGCCACCTCCCGAAAGACTTAAAGGGAACGAGTAGTGTACTGGCCCGCACGAATTGGTGTAAAGGAAGAGCCCGGGCGTCATGGAAGGGCTCGCTCGAATCCTAACTGCTGTCAGTTCCCGGGGTCAAACGTCGGCACGAACCATCTACGGACAGCCGCCCCGGCTGTCCAGTCGGGCAACGACCGGCATTTTTCGGCTACTGGCTGGAATACTGATCCCGCAGCCGCGTCTGCCGGCTGGTCATGGGAACCTGCCGGCCCTCAATGAACACCTGCTTCACATCAGTCTTCATGTCCAGAGGATCTCCGTTGGCGACCACCACATTCGCGGTTTTCCCCACGTCCAGCGATCCCAGCTTGTCCGCCACACCCCAGATTTCCGCCGGGTTCAGAGTGATTGCCTTCAGCGCCTCGTCGTACGGCAGGCCGAAGGCAGTAGCAAAGCCGGCCTGGTAGGGCAGATTGCGCGAATCGTGGGCGCCGTAGGACGCAAACGCGATTTTTACCCCGCGCTTGTACAACTGCGCCGGCAGGCTGTACACCGCGTCGTAGCGCTCATCCGGCTGAGGCTCCTCGTAGATCGGCCCAACGATGACTGGCGTCTTCAAGCTGGCCACGTAGTCCAGGACGGGTTGCGAATGGCTGATGTGGTTCAGCACAAATTTCAGATTGAACTCACGCGCCAGTCTTACTGCGGTCTGCAGATCGCTGGGCCCTTCCGCCGCCAACACAATCAGCTTCTTCCCATCAAGATACGGCAACAGCGCCTCCAGCTTCAGATCGTGCTTGGGCGGGCTGGGCGGCTGTTTCTTGTCCTTATCGTTATCACTAGCCGGCTTGTTGGCCGCCTCCGCCTTCTTTTTCTCGTAATCTGCCCAGCGCTGCGCATAGTCCTGCGCGTCCAGGAAAGCCTGACGCAACTGCGCCGCCATGCCCATGCGGGTGGAGGGAAATTTTCTCTTATCGAAGGACTCATTTCGACGTTGATCCCCGGTGAAATTCAGCGGCATCGCGATATCGCGTACCAGCAACATCTCCTGCGCCGATTTGCCATCTAACTGGATGAACGAATCCTGCCCCGGCAAGGTGTCTTGGCTCTGGGGCGCGACCATGGCGTTAGTCACGCCGTTCAACCGCGCCACCGGGATCAGTTCTGACTCCGCATGAAACGCGTCATACACGTGCATGTGAGGCATGATCTCGTCGCTGGCTTCAACCAGATCGTTGGTACTCTTCTCCGCCGAAATCTCCGTCAACCCCAGCGCGGTTTCGGAATCGATCAGCCCCGGATACACCGTCATCCCACTGACATCGATCACCCGGGCATCTTTCGGAATGCTGACCGAGTTGGCCGCGCCCAAAGCCGTAATGGTCCCGTTCAACATCACCAAGACGCCATTCTCAATCACGCCATGAGACACGGTCAGCAGCCTGCCGCCCTTCAGGGCGACAGGTTTCTGCTGCGCGAAGCTCACGGTGGGAAGGGAGCAAAAAGTCAGCAGAGCGAGCAGTGGGCCAACGACCAACGACCAACGACAAACGGCCGTTCCTGACGACTGACGCCTGTTCTTAGCCTGCCCTGAGCGAAGCGAAGGGACTGACGACTCTCCCATCATTGTCCCTCCTGATAATGCGGCATGCCATACCCAGGCAGCGAGCGGTCGAAGTACACATCGCCGTCGATCAGCACTTTGTTCGGCACACCGTAGCTGGAGAGCGGATACCCATCCCAGATCACGAGGTCCGCGTCCTTGCCTACATCAATCGATCCCACCCGATCATCCACCCCGATAATCCATGCCGCATTGAGGGTGATCATCTTCAGGGCTTCTTCCTCGGTCGCCCCACCATAGCGCATGGTTTTGGCCGCTTCCTGATTGAGGCGCCGCGCGAAATCGCCCGAGTCGCTCTTGATGGCCACACGAACGCCCTTTCGCATCGACATCACGGCATTCCACGGGATCGCATCCCAGGCCTCTTGCTTGTAGCCCCACCAATCGGAGAACGTCGCGATGCCCACGCCCTCGGCTGCCATCTTGTCCGCCACCTTGTAAGCCTCCAGCGCATGATGGAACGCCCGCACCTTGTATCCGAACTCCTTCGCCATGGCCATTTCGGTCAGGAATTCATCGGCCCGGTAACAGTGGATCTGGACCAGCAGCTTTCCGCGCAGCACATCGGCTAACGCTTCCAGCTTCAGATCGTGCTTGGGAGCCTTGGCATCCTGGTCGCCTCGTTTGACCTTGGCGTTATAGTCGTCCCATTCGCGCATGTAATCCTGCGCCTCGACCAGCGCCGCGCGCTGCACGGCAAAATTACCCATGCGCGTCGAGGGCAGCTGATCCTTGCCTCCATACACCCGCTTCGGATTCTCACCGCTGGCAAACTTGATCGACTGCGGCGCCCCCGGGAACAACATGGCATCGCGTTGCGCGCCATACTTGTGCTTGATCACGACCGCCTGGCCACCAATCATGTTGGCCGATCCGTGTAGCAGCAGCGAAGTGGTCACGCCACCGGCCAGACCGCGATAGATGGCCTTGTCCTGGTAATCGAAAGCGTCAATCATCATCATCTGGGGCGTGACCGGGCTGGTGGCCTCATTCACGTCATCATCCAGCGCGATGTGCGAATGCGAATCGATGATGCCCGGCGTCAGGTATTTCCCCCCAGCATCAATCACCACGGCGCCGGCCGGCGCGGCCACATCCTTGCCTACGGCCGCGATCTTGCCGTCCTTGACGTATACGCTGCCATTCTGGATATTGCCGTGACTGACGGTCATGACCACCGCGTTCTTGATCAGAATGTCGTTGTGTGGAGAGGGTACGGATTGGGCTGCGGCCCCGCATACAACCATGGCAGCCAATGCCAAACTAGAAGCTATCTCACAAATGCTGTCGGAAGCACCGTGGGAGGGCACGGCTTTCCAGCCGTGCCGCAGAAGCCTCGGCATGACTCGGGCTTTAGCCCCTGCCGGGACGGTGGGTGTCTGTTTTCCCCCGCTGGCACGATTTGTGAGATAGGTTCTAGTTGTGAAGCGATGCAACATTCGGGAGTCTCCTCAAGAAAGGAAACGGAATTCTAGTAACCGCGGGCCCAGATAGCAATCGCAAAATCGCCCGCCGAACAGGGTTGGACGAACTCACCACGAAATGGTAAGCCTCCCCTACCACTTGCAACTTGAAACCAGAAACCGGAAACTGCTCTCATGCGTGCCGTCGTCCAACGCGTAAGCCGCGCCCAGGTCACAGTAAACAGCGAAGTCACCGCCAAAATCGGTCGCGGCCTGCTAGTTCTTCTTGCCGTGGCCAGCGCCGATCGTGAAGCCGACGCCGAATATCTCGCCGACAAGATCGCGGGCTTGCGCATCTTCGAAGACCCAAATGGCAAGATGAACCTGGCGACCGCCGATGTCGGCGGTGCTGTCCTGGTGGTCTCACAATTCACGCTCTATGGCGATGTTCGCCGTGGCAAGCGCCCGTCCTTCGATGCCGCCGCCCCACCCCAGCGTGCCCGCGAGCTTTACGAGTATTTCGTCGGCCGCGTCCGGGCGGGTGGTCTCCGCTGTGAAACTGGCCAGTTTCAGGAGATGATGCAGGTGGAACTGGTCAACGACGGTCCGGTGACTATTCTCCTCGATTCAGCTAAGACATTCTGAAAAGAAAAATCAATTCAAAATAGAAACTACCCGGGATTTCTCCGTGTCTCTGCGCCTCCGTGGTAAGCGGCCTTTAACCCACTAAGTCCACGATCCGCACCGCATCCACGCAGGCCCGAACATCGTGAGTGCGGATGATGTGGGCCCCTTTCAGGATGGCCGCCGCCTCCGCCGCCAAAGTGCCAAACAGCCGTTCGCCGACAGGTGCGTCGTGACCATCGCGGGCCAGCGCCCGCCCAATGAACGACTTCCTCGATACTCCCACCAGCAGGGGGTAGCGCAATTGATGGAATTCCTCGAAACGCTTCAGCAACGGATAATTCTCCTCGAAGTTCTTGCCGAATCCGAAGCCGGGATCGAGCACCATGCGCTCTCTCTTCACCCCGGCCAGCACTGCGGCATCTGCCCGCTCCCGCAGCTCACGCTTCACCAGCACAACGATGTCCGAGGCCGGCGGCAGCGTGCGCCATTCCTCCGGACGCCCACGCATGTGCATCAGCACAGTTCCGCACCTGAGTCCGGCCACCGTCTTCGCCATCTGGGGATCCCACCGGAATCCGCTCACGTCATTGACGATCTCAGCTCCGGCTGCCACCGCCGCGCGCGCCACGCTGGCCTTGCTCGTATCCACCGACACCACCGCATCCGGACGTTTCTGCTTCAATTCCGATATCACCGGAATTACCCGCTCCAACTCTTCCTTTTCGGTGACTGAAGTCCGAACTGGCGCGGCAGCCCCCGCAGACGCTGGGTCCGCTTCAGTCGAAGCGAGCGCCTTCGCGCCCGGGCGAGTGGACTCGCCGCCTACATCAATGATGTCAGCCCCGTCCTCGAGCAGTTGCAGCGCATGCTCCACTGCACGATTGCGATCGAAGTGCAGTCCGCCGTCGGAGAAAGAGTCTGGCGTCACATTGACCACGCCCATCACCAGCGTGTGTTTTCCCAACCCCAGGGAACGGGAACCGATGTTCCATTCGAAGACCGGACGCATGAGGGCGATTCTAAACCAGACTCCCTGCCCAATTCCCAGTGCTACAATCAGCTTAATATGCGCCGTTCCCGCCTGCTTCTGCTGGTTTTGGTCTGCCTGTTGCTGGTCACGCAACTTCAGGCTGCTTCCCACAAGCCCCTCCCGAAACGGATTGACGCCATCCTCTCGGCTTCCGACCTCACCCGCGGTTTCTGGGGTATCGAGGTGGTATCACTCTCCACCGGCAAAGTTCTTTACGCGCAGAATGCAGACAAGCTCTTCACTCCCGCTTCCAACACCAAGCTGTTCACCACGTCGGCAGTGCTGGCGCTGATCGGGCCGGACTACAGCTTCCGCACCACGGTTGAGACCAATGGAACGCTCGACAAACACGGACGCCTTACCGGCGATCTCGTGCTCGTCGGACGCGGCGATCCCAACCTTTCCGGCCGCGAACTGCCCTATGTGTTGCGCACGGAACGCAATGACCACCCCATCAGGGTTCTGGAACAGTTGGCCGACGAGCTGGTGCAAAAGGGCGTGAAATACGTTGACGGCGACATCGTCGCCGACGACTCCTACTTCGCCTTTGAGCGCTACGGCGAAGGCTGGAGCCAGGATGATCTGGTCTGGGCCGACGGGGCCCCGGTTTCCGCGCTCACCATCAATGACAACGTTATCTTCGTGGACATCCTGCCCGCGGATCGCGCCGGCGAGCGCGCCTTCGTCAGCATCACACCGTTTGCCGATTACTACCGCATTGACAATCGCATCATTACGACGCCAGGGGGTACCGGCCGCAAGATCTTCATAGACCGCGAACCAGGCTCGACCGTGCTTACTCTCTGGGGCAACATGCCGCTCGATGATGCAGGAGCCAATGAAGCCCTCGCCATTGAGGATCCGGCTGTATTCGCCGCCGACCTCTTCCGTCAGTTGCTGGAAACCCGCGGCATCGCCGTATACGGCAGGCAGCGCACCCGTCACACCGAGCTGGCGAGTCTTTCCACGTTCACCGTCACAGCCATGGTCCCTGCTCGCGGTGGTGACGAGCCCTCGCGCGCCTTGCAGAGCCAGCCGCTGGTGCTGGCCAGCTACCAGTCCAAGCCCCTGATTGAGGACGTGCGCGTCATCAACAAAGTCAGCCAGAATCTGCACGCCGAAATCTTGCTCCGCTTGCTAGGACGGGAGAAAGGGACGGCCGGCACGGTCGAAGGTGGTCTCGAAGTGCTGCGGGGATTCTTGAACAAGGCCGAAGTGCCCAGCGACCAGTACGCCTTGTATGACGGCTCCGGACTTTCGCGGCAGAATCTGGTGACCCCGCACGCCGTGGTCCAGATCCTTCGCTATGCTGCCTCGCAACCCTGGGGGGCGAGCTTCCGCGATACTCTGCCCATCGCCGGCGTGGATGGTTCTCTTTCGGACCGCTTGAAGAATATTGATGCTCAGGGGCGGGTGTACGCCAAGACGGGTTCACTGGGAGGCGTTAAAACCCTCTCCGGCTATGCCACCACCAATGGTGGCGAGCAAGTGGCCTTTTCCATCCTCTCCAACAATCTCAACCTGCCCAGCAAGCGCGTCACCGATACCGTCGACAGCATCGTCGGGGCCATTGTGAACGACGGACGATCCACAAAATAGCTTTCCCCGCTGCTAACTGCTAACCGCTGATGTTCATCGCGCCCCGCGCTTTGACTGGCGCTCACGCATTGCCCGGATCGCTTTCGGGCCAGTGCCAGTGGGCGGCTTGCGCATTCCTTCCAGCAGATCTTTCAGCACCACGGCGTTGTTATACCGTTCGTTTTTCGATGCGAACAGGAGCGTCAGCCTTTTTCGCCGGCCCGCCAGCCGATAGAGTTCGTCCAGAGCGCCGGTCGCCTCGGGACGAGCTAATTCTTTCAGGTAGCGTTTGCGAAATGCGGGCCATCCTGCGGAGCGTGTATGGAACCACTGCCGCAAACTGTCGGACGGCGCCAGATCGCGCAACCAGGCATCGACCGCAGCCCGCGCCTTGCTGAGACCACGTGGCCACAGGCGGTCCACCAGCACCCGGGTTCCGTCGGACCGGGCCGCCTTGCTGTAAATCCGTTTGATCGCAACCGGCATAACGATGCTCTATTATTGTACGTCCGCGCGACATCGTAATGTTTGCGGCGGGAATGAAATCGCGGGAATGAAATCATGGACCGTGCTTCCAATCTGAAATCCAGAATCATCCATCTGAAATCCGCTCTGTGCCTTTTCGTAGCAATGGTTCTTGCGCTAGCCGGCTGCGATGTCGAGCGCCGCAAGAGCGATGCCGAACTAGGACTCAATCCGCAGCAGGTTGCCGGACGGCGGATTTACGACCAGTATTGCGATCGTTGCCACGCACCGTACTCCTCCCGCGGCCGCCAGGGCCCCAGCATGAAAGGCGTTTTCAAAAAACAATTTCTGGAAGTGAGCGGCCTGCCGGCCAACGACGATCGCGTCGCCGAGATCACCAGGTTCGGCCGCAGCAAAATGCCGGGCTTTGGACAAGTTCTCAACCAGCAACAGATAGAAGACTTGCTGGTGTACATGCACACCCTGTAAGGGAATTGAAATTTGTAGCCCAAGGCGAACGGTACAATAGCCAGCGTGACCGCAGCCCCCACGTCGGCCGCTCCCAGCGAGACATCCCCACCAAAGCAGCCGTTCACTGCCTGGCAGAAGGCGCAGCTGTGGCTGATCACATGGGTGGGATTCCTGGTAATCCGGCTCATCGGCCCGACCCTGCGATTTGCAGTCTCGTTCGAGGAAGGCGGACCGGCCAGCCTCGAAACCCGCCCCATGATTCTTTCCTTCTGGCATAGTTGCATCTTTCCCGCAATTTACATCTGGCGTGACCTGCAGATTCGGGTCATGAGCAGCGACAGTTTCGACGGCGAATGGACGGGGCGGATTATCCGGAAGTTTGGTTTTGTGAAAGTTCGCGGCTCCAGCAGCCGGGGCGCGGTGCGTGCGCTACTGGGCATGCGCAAGGAGATCGAACAAGGCTGGACGGTAGCCTTCACCATTGACGGCCCGCGAGGCCCGCGCTACGTGGCCAAGCCCGGGCCGGTGGTGCTGGCGCGCGCCACAGGAGCGTCCATGGTGGCGTTTCACATCGCGCTCGAGAAGGCCTGGATCCTCAATACTTGGGACCGCGTCGTGATTCCAAAACCGTTTTCACGGGCATTGCTACGTGTAAGTTCGCAAATAAAGGTTCCGTCCAAGGCCGACGATGCCCAGCGAGACCGCCTTCACGCGGAATTGCAAGCCGCGCTCGACCGCGTGCGCGAGTTTGCCGAAGCCAACGTGGGAAAGGTGCCACACAACCACGCATTGACATCCACAGTGCCGGGCGAGTAGATTTCTCCCACCATTTGGTATCTGCTCTTTCACAATTCCTTTGGTTCGCGCGTCCTCGTCAACACTGGCGAGGAGGGAAGCGGGTGAGAATCCCGCGCTGCCGCGCAACTGTAAGCGAGGAAATCAGCAGCCGGCCACTGGGGAGACCCGGGAAGACCGGTTGCAGTAGTCGGACGTGCCTGCCGAGCGCAGCTCGGCAACGTCCTAACTCGCGAAGCCAGGAGACCGGCGCGAACCGCCAACACCAACCCCTTTCGCGTGTCAAAGGAGGAGTGTATGCGGTTCTTTCGTATTCTCACCAGTGTCGTTCTCTTGCTGGCGGCAGCTTCCGCCGCCGAACTCAAAATCAAAGTCGTCGACCCTCAATCCGCCGTCGTCGCCGGAGCCCAAGTTGAATTGCTGGAGAAAGGCACTTCGATTCCGGTCGGCGTGCAAATCACTTCCGCCGAAGGCTTGGCGGTATTTCGTCACCTGAACAACGGTCCATATCTGGCCCGGGTCTTGGCGCCGGGCTTTGCGGCGCAGACGGTAGAGGTCACATCTCCCCAGCCGGGAGCTTTCGCGGTCAAACTCCAGCTGGCCCCGGCCGCCGAAACGGTCGTAGTCAGCGCCACCCGCAGTCCGACCCCCAACCAAGAAACGGGCTCTGACGTCTCCATCCTCAGCGGCGCGCAGATTGAAGTCATGCAGCCGGTTGCGATCGGCGATGCCATGCGTTTCCTGCCGGGTGCAATCGTCAACACTTCCGGGCAGCGCGGCGGTCTGGCGTCGCTGTTCGTGCGCGGCGGCGACTCCCGCTACAACAAAGTCATCGTGGATGATGTCCCGATCAATGATCCAGGCGGAACCTTCAATGTAGGTGTGGTTCCCTTGACCGAAGCCGACCGCCTGGAATTTCTACGCGGCGCCCAGAGCACTCTGTACGGCTCCGACGCGATGACAAGCGTCGTGCAGGTATGGACCCATACTGGCAACACCACGGTGCCCGAGCTACGCTTCGGCGCCGACGGCGGCACCTTTGCCACCGCCCACGGCTACCTGTCTCTCTCTGGCGCTCGCGGCCGCTTCGACTACAACCTTTTCGGCGACCAGTTCAACACCAGCGGAAAAGGTCCGAACGACGACTATTCCAACTCCTTGCAAGGCGCCAACCTCGGTGTGGTACTGAATGATCGGGTTTCCTTCCGCTTGCGGGCCCGCCACTCCAACAGCTTCACCGGTGTGCCAGGCGAATGGAATTTTAACGGACAGCCGCTGCTAGCCCCGGACCAGGATGCGCGCGCCCGTCAAAACACGCTCCTCGGCAGCGCGGATCTCACTATGACAGGGCCCTCCCACTGGCAGCATCGCATTACCGGTTTCGAGTACAACACCCGGCGACTAAACCGCGACGACGTTCCCGACCGGGGCTGTGATCCTCTGGCATTCGACTTCACGGATTGCTTCTTCTCGGATACCGCCAGCATCAACCGCGCCGGTTTCAACTATCAGGCCGACTACACACCCCTCACCTGGGCCCAATCGACCTTCGGTTACGAGTTCGAAGACGAAAACGCCTTCTTTGACTCCCAGTTCATTTCCCTCGATGCCAACTTCCTGCCTTTCATCGCGCGCCAGCAGACGCATGGTTTGCGGCTGAACCACGCCATTTTTCTGCAGCAACGAATCACCCGAGGCCGCTTCTCCGTGATCGGCGGATTTCGCTACGTTCACAACACCAGTTTCGGCGACCGGGTCGTTCCCCGAGCCGCGCTCACCTTTCTCGCCTTACGGGGCGGGCAGTTGTTTTCCGGGACCCGCTTGCGTTTCGCCTATGCTGAAGGCATCAAGGAACCGCGCTTTGAGGAATCTTTTGGCATTTTCGGTGATTTTCCCTCCAACCCCAATCCCAACCTGAAAGCCGAAGAGAACCGCTCCCTGGAGGCAGGTTTCGAGCAGAGTTTCCTGGCCGGGAAATATACTTTCTCCGCCGGCTACTACCACAACCTGTTTCGCAATCAGATTGCACTTGCATTCGATCCGTCCACTTTCATCGGACAGTACGTGAACCTCAATCGGAGCCTCGCTCACGGCGCCGAAGTAGAGTTCAATGGCCGCCCCACCAGTCATCTGAGTGTCATGGCAAGTTACGTCTACACCTCGACCCAGATCCTCGAGGCTCCCCTGTGTACTGCCCAGAATTTTTGCAGTCCCCTGCTCGCAACCGGGCAACCATTGATACGGCGTCCCAAGCACTCGGGGAGCCTGTTGCTGACCTACCTCGGCCACCGCTGGGGCGGGAATCTGGGCGGAAGTTTCGTAGGCCGCCGCGCCGACTCGGACTTCCTGACATTTAACATTGATCATGCAGCGGGATACGCCCGCGTGGACGTGGGCGGCTGGTACGCGATCAGTTCGCGGATCACCGCCTACGTAAATGGCGAGAATGTTTTGAACAAGCACTACGAAGAGGTCGTCGGCTATCCCGCGTTGACGGCAAACTTCCGCGCCGGCCTGCGCTTCAGGATTGGAGGAGAGTAGAGCC
>JBGQBN010000061.1:0-25604 GCA_041494805.1 Terriglobia bacterium
ATCACATCGTGCTTTATCAGAAGAATATTGAAGCGGTCTGCTCCAGCGAGGCCGAAGTCCGCGAACAAATCCGCCTGACGGTCATCCATGAACTTGGTCACTACTTCGGGATGGATGAGAACCAACTGAAGGATGTCTAGGCGGGTCGCCCAAATCTCGCGCCCAAGCACACGTCGAACATCGAACAGGGCTGCTCATGAAACGTGCGGGGGTGCCCCATTTCTCGCGTCTTTTGCAAGAAGTGGGGCCCTTCCCTCCAAGCTCTACCATCTGCCCCCGCAAAACTGAACTTGTCCCAGCCCTCCATTTGCGGTATGATTACATTTGTAATATATTGTCATAATGCTGGTCTTTGATGCATCCACGCTGATCCTCATGGCGAAGATGGAGATTCTCGACGCCTTCCTGGATGGCATCGAGTCAAAGGTTGCCATCCCAGCGGAGGTTGCGAAGGAATGCTGTGGTGTTAAGAAGTCGCTCGATGCACTCCGGATCCAAAAGGCGCTGGATGAGTCGCGAATCAGAGTCGTTGTCGTCAAGAACAGGAAGCTTGTTGCCAAATTGCAGGGAGACTTTGGCCTGGGCAGGGGTGAAGCGGAGGCGATCGTGCTCGCTCTTGCGGAGAAAGCTCAAGTACTGGGTATTGACGACAAGAACGGTATCAATGCCTGCAAGCTGCTCGGCGTTGCGTTCACCACAGCGGTTGGCGTCTTGGTTCGAATGCGCGAGAAAGGGCTGCTTACGGTTGGCGAAGCCCTCGGCAAACTTGCGACACTGGGAAAGCAT
This sequence comes from Terriglobia bacterium, assembly GCA_041494805.1. Taxonomy (GTDB): domain Bacteria; phylum Acidobacteriota; class Terriglobia; order Terriglobales; family Acidobacteriaceae; genus JBGQBN01. The sequence goes on from JBGQBN010000061.1 coordinate 787, forward strand.
GGGCGCTATAAACAATCAATTTTAGAAGATGCCAGACGGAAATTGGAGACAAAACTATGAGTAAGACCATGAGCATCCGGATGGATCGTGAGAACTTCGACTTCTTGAGCAAGCTTACGAAAGAGCAGCGGAGTGACTTTTCCAAGGCCGTGCGAGACATGGTCACCCGTGGCCGAATCTTGCTCGCCGTGGAACGATACAAGCAGGGGGAAGCATCTCTGGGCAGAGCCGCTGAACTGGCCGGAGTCCCGCTGGGACAGATGATGACGATCTTGACGGAATACGGGGTGGAAAGCAGGATTCAGGAGGAGGATTATCTCCAGGGCCTGGATAGTCTCCGGAAGGCGTGGTAACAACAGGACGGTTGAGTCGCGTTCGCCCGAAATCTTGTCAATAGGCAGAAACCACGCTTTTGGGCTTATCTCGCTGCATCGATTAGAAATATAATCAGAGCTAACCTGTCCCATTTCCCTATTCCCAATCGATATAATAGATATAGATAGCAAAAAAGAAAGGGCGCGGCCTCCGGGCCGCGTTTTTTATTGGGCCCTCATGAATAGACAGCGGTGTTGATCAGGAATCCGAAGCAGCGGGGGGAGTGGGCGGAAGCGCAATTCATGGCCAAGGCGGCGGGACATGGGCTGGCAGTTTTGAAGCCCTGGGGAGACTCCCTACGCTATGACTTCGTGGTGGAAACCGAAGGCGGGTTTCTGCGCGTGCAGGTCAAATCAACCTTCAATCACAGAATCAAGGGAGGTTACATGTGCCATGTCCAGCCCCCTCCCCATACCCCGCGATACAGCGCGCGCGACGTTGATTTCTTGGCCCTCTACGTCATCCCCGAAGATGTCTGGTACATCGTCCCTTCCCCGGTGCTCACCCGGATGAAAGGCAGCATTCTTTTGTCGCCGGCCAGTCCGGGACATAAGTACGAGTCCTACCTCGAAGCCTGGCATCTCTTGCGCGGGACGAGGAGCGGGCGCAGGCTGCGCCGCAAAATGGGCCGTGCCAGACTGCCAAAATGTCCCAGGCGCGCCCAGTGCGGGCCCAAGCCATAACTCCTACTGTCCGTCGTGAAAAATTACGCCCAGGGTGAACCGCACCCCGCGCTTTACCCGGCTGACGCCATGCCGGAGATTGGTGCGGTAATATCCGCGACCGCCTTTCACCGGACGATAGCGGGTGGCGAAGATCAGGACTTGTCCTTGCGCGGCCACGATGACTTCGGCCTTGGACTGCGCCCGAGGCTGTTGTTCCACCAGCACGAATTCACCGCCTTCGTAGTCAATTCCCGCCTGACTGAGAAAGCAGGTCAACTGCAGCGGAAAGGCCACGGCGCCGTAAAGATCCTGATGCAGGCAGTTGAAGTCGCCGGCTTCGTAATGGAGGAGCAGAGGCGTGGCCCGCGTCTGTCCATTCTTGCGGCAGATGGCGAGAAAGGCTGAGTGGCGCGCCGGAAATTCTTCGGTCGATCGTTTGGTCGATCCCATGTTTCGGTTCCACTCGTTGGCTACCGGGACCAGATGAGGATAGGCGTTCTCCCGCAACTCCTGGACTATGGCCGGAAGGGGATAGTCGAAATATTTGTAGTCGCCTCGGCCGAAGCGGTAGCGCGCCATGATGATGTGGCTGCGGAACGCGGTCTCCGACGCATACATTCCAACCAGGCCGTTGCATTCGGACTCGGTCAGCAGCGGCGGGGTGAGAGCGTAGCCGTGATTCCGCAGCGAGTCGTGAAGTGCCGGCCAGTCCAGGCCCGCGAGTCTTTGTGACATGTCAGCATCCATAGATTTTGGGAGGGCACGGCTTCCAGCCGTGCCGCCCAGCGCCCGATAAAGATCGGGCTTCAGCCCCCGAGGTCCCAACCAACACACTCGCATGAAACCATTGATGAGACCACTTCAAGTGTAAGCATGGGCGACTGCCTTGAGCTATCCGGATATTGCGGTCGAATTCAACTCTCAGCCAAAGTGCGCTAAAATTCCCAGCGCGCCCCAGTCGAATGTCCAAAGGTCCGACGTCTGAGGTCCGAGGTCTGACGTCCGAAGGAGTAATTATGCGCCTGCTCGCAGTTCTACTCTCCGCGGTGATTCTCTGCGCCCCTCTAGCCTGGTCCGATCCAGCCTGGTCCGATGAAGGCCATCAGCACGCGCTGACTGAAGCCGAGCTTGGTTCGGTTCACTTTGCAACCTCGTGCTCGAAGGCTGTCGAGGGCGGTTTCAATCGGGCGGTCGCGCTGCTGCATTCGTTTCAATACGAGCAAGCCCGGCAGGCGTTTGGCGAAGTTGCCGCCCAGGATTCTTCGTGTGCCATGGCGCAGTGGGGCGTCGCCATGACTCACTACCACGGTTTGTGGAATAGTGGCGACATGGCAGCGGGGCGTGCTGCGCTGCGTAAAGCGCAGGAGATTGCTGCGGCCAATTCTCAGACCACGGCCCGCGAAAAAGCCTACATCGATGCGCTGGCGGAAATTTATCGCGAGGATGGCAAGGACAAGGTCGCGCACGGCCAGGCCTTTGAGCAGAAGATGGCAGCGCTGCAGGCGGCTAATCCCAGTGACAGCGAAGCTGCAATCTTTCACGCGCTGGCACTCGACATCACAGCGCCAAAGACAGATAGGACATTCGCCAATCAGCGCAAATGCGGCGAGATTCTGGAACCCATTTTTGAGCAGCAGCCCCACCATCCCGGTGTGGCTCACTACCTGATTCACTGCTATGACAATCCCGTACTGGCAGAAAAAGGCTTGGGGGCGGCACGCTTATACGCCAAGATCGCGCCCGCTTCCGCCCATGCCAATCACATGCCATCGCATATCTTCACCCGCGTGGGGTCGTGGGACGAGTCGATTTCATCCAACATCCGCTCCGCCGAACTGGCTGCCCAGGCGGAGCCGACCTCCACCAATGGGGAGGCACGCGACCAGCGGCTTCATGCTTTGGATTACTTGGAATATGCCTACCTGCAAAGCGGGCGGGTGAAACAGGCGAAGGCGGTGCTCGACCAGATGAACGCTCTGTTATCTGTCGCCGGACTCACCTTGGTCGGTAACTATTCGTTGGCGGCGATTCCGGCACGTTACGCGGTCGAGTTGGGCAATTGGGAGCAAGCCAGTGCGTTGCAAGTGAGAAAAGAAGCGGTGCCCTGGGCACAGGCCATCACCTGGGCGGCAATCGGCGTGGGGAGTGCGCGTTCCGGAAATCTCGATCGCGCCGGCCAGGCCGAGCAGACACTGGCGTCCCTGCGCGACACGGCCGTCAAGTTGGGCAACACCTACTGGTCGAACCAGATCGAGGTGCAACACCGCGAAGTGGCAGCGTGGATTATAGAAAAACAAGGCAGAGGCACAGACGCGATCACGGCGATGCGTTCTGCCGCCGAACTGGAAGAAACCATGGACAAAGACCCCACCACTCCCGGAGCCGTGACTCCCGCCCGGGAAATGCTGGCGCAGTTGCTGCTGACAGAGAAGCATCCGCAGGAGTCTCTCGCGGAATATGAAGCTGTGCTCAAGGTAGCGCCCAACCGCTTCAACGCGCTCTACGGAGCCGCCAGCGCCGCCGAGGCCTCCGGCAACACCAGCGCGGCCAGCCGCTACTTTCAAAAGCTAACCGAGATTGCAACCGGAGACGAGCGCCCAGAACTGGTAACCGCCCGCAAGAAGATAGCGCTAACCGCGCAACGTTAGGACTTTGCTCTACTGCGAGACTCCCAGCGTCTTCACGTTCGCGGTGTCGGTGGGTACAACCGGCCGGGATACAAAGAAATTGTGGTCGTAGAGATTCTTGTACATGCGTCCGGCAATTTCCGCCGCCTTGGGGCCGAAGGTAGGACGGCCCCCCTGCAGGAACACGACCACGACGATGCGCCCAACATCAGTATTAGCGTAGCTCGCGAACCAGCCGAAGCGGGTGCCGGCGCGGGAGCAGGTTCCGGTCTTGCCCAGAATTTCTTCTTCGTTGAAGTTGACCCGCACGCTGCGGGCGGTGCCGTAGGTCACGGCTCCGGCCATGCCATCGGAAATCTCAGGAATCAGCGCAGCAATATCCAGATGCCGCTTCACCATGGGCTGGAAATTGGCCACGTCTTCCGCCGCCAGCGGATGCTGCAAGTAGTACAGCGTGCCTCCGTTGGCAATGGCCGATACCAGCCCGCCCAGTTGCAGCGGCGTCATTGAAATGCCCGCGCCGAAGGAGCACATCTTCCCTATCCCACCCAGCTTGGAGGAAATTTCTTCATCCGGATAACTGCCCAGATGCTCGTCAGGAATGTTGTAGCCCGCTAGTTCGCCAAGCCCGTACTGGTGGGCGTAAAAACTAACCTTCTCGAATCCGAGGCGGCGGCCTAGGGCTTCAAAATAGGGGTTGTTGGAGTGCGCCAACGCGTCGGTGAGGTTCATGCGGCTGCGGCGGCCTAGTTTGATTTCTGTGTCTTTTGTAATGAGGCCTTCGTTCAAAGCGGCCAGGGCCACCGAAAGCTTGATGGTGGAGCAGGGCTGGGCGCCGCTGGAAAGTGCCAATTTCTGGTTCACCATGGCCAAAATGCGTCCACTGGTGGGTTCGACGGCGACCACGGTGCCGTTCATGTTGCCGAGGGCGTCGATAGCGGCCTGGCGTACGGTGGGATCTTCGCCGGCGGTGACGTCGCCGTCGGTCACATCGTCCATATAGGACTTGGCGGTGAAGCGCTCATAATAATGGCGACGGCGGTGGCCGGTGCGGACCAGGCTGGCCTTGCGCGAACGGACGGCGCGGCTGCGGGCCAGGCGGCTCAGGCGCTTCTTGGTGCGCTGGCTCTCACTGACACTTTGTGACTTGGGCTTGCGCGAAGTCAGCAGGCGGGAATTGACGTTGGCCGCAATGCCACTTTGGCACAGCAGCAACGAGAAGATCAGAACCACTAGCAGACGAATAAGCGCGAAATCCTTTTTGGACATTACTCCCCTGTACCCGTCCCAACTGCTACCTATGTTGCACGAGACCTGCCAGCGGTCGCTGGAGCCAGCGAAATACCGCTAAGACTACGATAATATTAGAGTTAGATTCTTCTTAGCAACCCTAAAGTCGTTTTGCCAGATGTCGGTCTTGATTCTCCTAAGTATCCAGTTAAGAAGGGGTTGCGGGTCATTTAGAGGAAGGTCGACACCTTTGGTAACCAATTAGGCATCCATACTGCGACGGCTACGGATTTACCCCTCTTGTGAAAGTATTTTCCTGTGAGTCTGCCAACCCGGTTCGGGTCCCGGCGCGTTGAACTGGCCAGGACACGCGACTAAGATTCCGTCCACCTTCCAAATCTCCTCATGATTCGCCACACCATTTCCCATTATCGAGTACTGGAAGAGATCGGGGCTGGGGGCATGGGTGTGGTTTATCGAGCGCATGATGAGCAACTCGATCGTGACGTCGCGCTGAAGGTTCTGCCTACGGGCATGCTGGCGGACGAGAACGCGCGCCGGCGCTTTCGGCTTAGAATGAGTGCCAGGAACCTGCAGGAGGCGTCATGTCACATAGGATCCGGTGGGCCATCGGTCTCGTCATTCTCGCAATTCTGGGCGTTCTTGCGGTTTCGGGTGCACGGGCGCAATCGGCAAGCGAAGCTCGAAGAAGCCCAAGTGTCTCTCCCGATTCGCGAACCTTGACTGTGGACTCATCACAGTTGGCAGCCCTGCAAGCCGATGCCAAGAAGATGCGTGTGATGCTCGACCAGATGAGGACGAACCTGGGTTTTGTCACAAACACGACTACGCCGCTCAAGCACCAGTTCGAACTGGAGATTGATATGTGGCAGATGCTACTGGATCAGATGGATCGGCGGATCGGGGAGATGGAGCACGCCAATCGAGAACCAAGCGAAGTGAAAACAGCGAGCCATTAACCGCCGAGATCGCAAAGACCGCAGAGCAACTTCAAGTCGTTATTGCCTCTTGCCTTCTCGGCGCTCTCTGCGCCCTCGGCGGTTAAGCTTCTTGCGTTTGGAAGCTAAATGGCCTCACCCCGCTTGCGCAGGAAGGCTGGGACGTCGAGATCTTCCTGCTCGAAGTTGGCGATCATGGCACTTCGCATGGTGTCGAGCGAGATCACTTCGCTCTGGGCTGTTCCTCCCGATTGCGGAACTGATTGTCCGATCACTGATTGGCGGATCACTGATTGTTTCATCACCATGGGCGGTGGCGGTTCAGACTCGGGCTCTGACTCGGGGAAATCCCGCGAAACGGGGAAGGCGGTTCGCGTTTCCTGGTGACGGCGGCGCAGGGTGTCGGATTCCTTGAAACCGGTGGCGATCACGGTGATCTTGACCGCATCTTTCATTTTTTCATCCATCACAGCGCCGAAGATGATGTTGGCATCCTCGTGAGCGGCACTCTGGATGATAGTGCAGGCTTCCTGCACCTCGGCCAGTTTGAGCGAAGCGGAGCCGGTGATGTTGATGAGGATGCCGCGAGCGCCGTCGATGGCACCCGCTTCGAGCAGTGGTGAAGCGATGGCTTTTTGCGCCGCCTCGGTGGCACGCCGCGCCCCATTGGCGGTGGCGGTGCCCATCACGGCATAACCCATTCCCTGCATGATCGCCTTGACGTCGGCGAAGTCACGGTTGATGATCCCGGGGATGGTGATGATGTCGGAAATGCCCTGGACGCCCTGGCGCAGAATATCGTCGGCGACGCGGAAGGATTCGAAGAAGCCGGCGTCTTGAGCGACAGCCAGCAACTTCTCGTTGGGGATGACGATGGTGGTGTCTACGGACTCCATCAACTCTGCGATGCCGCGCTCGGCTTGCTGCATGCGGCGCTTGCCTTCGAAGGCGAAGGGTTTGGTCACGACCGCGACCGTGAGCGCGCCCATTTCACTGGCGAGCGAGGCAATAATTGGAGCTGCTCCAGTTCCGGTGCCACCACCCAGGCCGGTAGTAACGAAGATCATGTCGGCACCTTCGAGGGCTTCGATGATCTTGTCGGAGTCTTCGAGCGCGGCTTTGCGTCCGACTTCGGGGTTGGCGCCGGCGCCCAGGCCGTTGGTGAGCTTGACCCCGAGTTGGATTTTCATGGGGGCGCGCGACAGACGCAGCGCTTGCAGGTCGGTGTTAGCGACTACGAACTCGATGCCCTCGATGCCGGCGTCGATCATGCGGTTCACGGCGTTGCCGCCGCCTCCGCCCACTCCGATGACTTTGATTTTGGCGTCGTTGCGGGCTTCTTCGTTGAAGCTGATGCGAAGGTCGGTTTCTTTTTTCATATGCGCCGCCTGAAGTGAATTTTGTTCTCTTTCCTCTTATCTCTTTCCTCTTTTCATTCCGAGCCGACGCGGCCGGTGAGGAACCTAGGTTCTTTTCAGTGGAAGCAAGAACCCAGATTCCTCGCGGGCTGCGCCCGCTCGGAATGACAATTTAAAAAAACCCTTACGGCACGGCTGAAGCCGTGCCCTCCCGACTCTGCTCCTGACTCTGCTCCCAACCCTGACCCTGATCCTGACTCCGCTCCTGACTCTGTCTTTACGCGCCCTTGCCTGCGAACAGCGCCATCAGGCGCGAACTCCAGCGTTCGTCCTGGATGCCGCGGGCGATGCGCGCGCGATGGGCGTAGAACACCATCCCCAAAACGGTTGCGTATTCCGGCTCGGCCAGCGTGGATGGCATCTTGGCCAGCGGCGTGGGCCAGGAGAGGCGCACCGGACGCCGCAGCACGGATTCGGCGATATCCAAAGTTCCCGGAAGGCGCGAGGCGCCTCCGCTCAGCACTACGCCTCCGGCGCACAGGTCGAGCATGCCGCTGTGGCGCAGATTGTCGCGCAGCATTTCGAACAGTTCGCGGGCTCGCGGCTCCAGGATTTCTCCCACCATGCGCTGCGAGATCAGTCGCGAGGGACGGTCGCCAACCGAGGGGACCTCTACTTCATTTCCTTCCGGAATGAGGGTGACGATGGCATTGCCGTAGAGTTTCTTGATCTTTTCCGCTTCGGCAACCGGAGTGCAGAGACCCACAGAGAGATCACTGGTGAAGTGATCGCCACCGATGGGGATGACTGCGGTGTGCGCCACGGCGCCTTCCTGGAAGACGATCAGGCTGGTGGAGCCCGCGCCCAGGTCGGCCAGGCACACACCCAGCTCGCGTTCGTCGGCGCGCAGCACGGATTCGGCGCCGGCGAGGGGCTCAAAGACGGTATCGTCAACGTGCACGCCGGCGCGGTTGACGGCCGTGACCACGTTCTGGGTGGCGCTTGCGGCCGCGGTCACCATGTGTACTCGCACTTCGAGGCGCGTCGCCATCATGCCCAGCGGATCATGCACGGCGGTCTGGTCGTCGAGGATGAATTCCTGCGGCAACAGGTGCAGGATTTCGCGATCGGCGGGGAGAGGAATGGCACGAGCTTTCTCCACGGCCTGGCGAATTTCGTCGCGTGAGATTTCGCGGGCGCGGGTGCCGAAACTGAGGCCGCCATGGCTGTTCACCCCGCGCACGTGCGCGCCGGCCACACCCAGGAGGGCGTGCTCGATGGGGACACCGGCTACGTTTTCCGCCTCTTCCACGGCTTTTTGGATGGAGCCGACTGCCTTGTCCAAATCGACAATGACGCCCTTGCGCGATCCCCGGGATCCGGCCACGCCATGACCGCGGTAGCGCAGGCCGTTGTCGGTAATTTCTGCCACCAGCGCGCAGGTCTTGGCGCTGCCCACATCAATCGCCGTCAAAATGTGCTCGTACTGATTCGCCATGCTTATGGATGATCCTGTCCCTTGGCAATCGCCGGGCTCGGTTTCTTTCCTGGTTTCGCCGCGTCAGTCGCTGGTTTCGGAGGCGCGGCTGGGTTAGCTTTCGCTGCTGGTGCTGGTGGCGGAGAAGGGAGTGAATTCACCGCAGTCTGCGTCGTAGATGCGGCGCTGGGCTTGGCCTTCTTCAGGACGACCTTTTTCTGGACGATCTTTTTTTGGACGGTCTTGCTATGTCCTCGTCTCGCAATTCCCTTCCTGGCAGCGGGTTTTGCGGGCACTTTCATCGGCACCTTCTCCGGCACTTTCACCGGCACGATCACCGGCGTGGCAGGGTGCGGTTTCGGCAGCGCGAGTGAGCGACTGATGAGCGCAGCCGGCTTCACCCCAGCGGCCATGGCCACTTTGGCCGCGGACACCGAAATCGGCGCTTGCCTGGTCGCGCCGTGCAAGTCTGGGTTGACGACAATCTGCCGGTCATAACGCAGGTCCACCGACTCCAGCTTGTTGAATTGCTGGCGCCACTCCTCGACGTGAGTCACGTATACCTTGTACCGGTCGAGATAGTTGGAGGAGCCCAAATGAACCAACACCTCACCCTGGGGACTGCTGGCGAGGACTTTCACATCATCGGGATCAGAGAGATCGACTTCGCTCAGGTCTTGCGAGTAATGTGCTCCGCCTGAATCCAGTTGGCTTACCAGTTCGCTGTAGATCTTCATGCGGGCGGAGCGCGTGGAAAGCGGCTCGGCCGCATTCATTCCGAGAATCACGGGGAACGAATATTTCTTTTTGCCGGGCAGTTCCATGAACGTGCCAGCATCATCCAGCAGCAGAATTCTGGAACCGGTGCGGGCAAAGGCCACCGGAGTACGCTCGTGAATTTCCACTTTCAAGCGGTTGGGAACAAAGCGCATCACACTGGCGGATTCGACCCAGGGGATTTGCTCGAGTTGAGTTTTGCGCTGGGCCAGCGGCACGAAGAAAATGTTCCGGCCAATGTCTCCGCCCATGACCTCCATCACTTGGGAGCGGGTGACGTTTTGCAGGCCGGCGATCTCCAAGTCATCGCTGGAATTCACGCGAAAACGCCAAGAGCGCTCGCCGTAGTGGTAGAGGGCGGCGGTAGCCATAGCACAAAGGAAGGCGATACTCGACGCCACGGCAATCCAAGTCAGACGTGTGGCTGTTTTTTTCGGGAAGGGGCCTCGGCGCACAGAAACGCGCTTCTGTCCCCGCAGGAAGGCTGATTCCTGTTCCACGTCCAAGTCGAGCAGGCGTGCGTCGTCCAGATCTGGACGCGCGGGCTCGTCGGCCAGTGGATACAACTCTTCCTGTGAGATGGTGGAACCGGTTTTCCTGGCCATCAACTCAGGTCAGTTGTCGTCAGGGAATCGCTGAGCGGGAATACTATAACTGCTTTTTACTAGCGGAGATAGACAAAACTTGGTTCGTTTTGCACAGGGACGAGCGGTCGTCAGTCCTCGGTCGTCGGGTGGTTTAGATGGTGTCGTCGTCGGGTGCTTCGGGAGTGTCCACGACGTCCACATCGAAGTTCTGTTGCGGACACATCACGACCGCATGTTGCATTTGTTCGATGGCGATACCGTGAACCTTTTCCGTCTGCTTTCTTATCATTTCCGCTTGATGTGGCGCGATGGAGGCTTGCACGGACGCCAGGCAGGTCTGGACTCGAGCAACCGCGGCCTGGCTTCTTCCGAAAGCAGCGTCACTGCGGCCAAACGTCATTTCTGTGATCGCAGCGTAGCGCATCGCTTGACCGGAAACCTGCTCGACCAGTAACTGGGAGCGGTCTGCGAGACACTGAGCCCAATCACTGTGCCGGTTTATGAAAGAGTTGCTGACCCCCAGGGCGAGCACGCCCACTGCCATCCAGTAGAGTCCTTTTTCGGAAGCCATAGCCCTGTCCCTCACGAATCCTTACCCGAATTTAGACGGGGCGTAAGCAGATTCGTTATCACAGTGTTACCCACTGCTATGTACGGCTGGGCTGGCCGCCTGGTTCCCCGGACTCGAAACCATGCCCTTCTTAGTGATGTACATAAATGTTGTATTTATGTACATAGGGCACCGATGACGTTGCGGTGTGTACTTATTTGGGGGTGGTTGCGGCAGATTGGGCAATCGCAGCAACTTCCTTGGCTTCAAGCTTTTGCAGAATCATTGGTCCCAGCTGCGATACACTGCCTGCCCCCAGGGTCAGGATCATGTCTCCCGCCTGGGCTGCAGTCGCCACGGAGGTGGCTGCGTCCGCGAAGGAGCTGACCTGGCGCGCCGTCCGGTTTCCTTTTTCGCAGATCCGCCGCGCCAGGGTCTCGCTAGTGATGCCGTCGATCGGGTGCTCACTGGCGGCATAGATATCGAGAAGAAAGAGCGAGTCGGCATTCTCAAAAGCGGCCGCGAACTCGTCCATGAGATCACGGGTGCGGGTATAGCGGTGGGGCTGGAAAACCACGTGGACTTTGCGGTATCCGCATTGCCGGGCGGCGGCGAGGGTGGCGCGAATCTCGGTGGGATGGTGGCCGTAATCGTCGATCACGCTCACCCCCGCTGCTTTGCCCCGCAATTGGAACCGGCGGTCCACGCCGCGGAAACTCTCAAGCGCCGAGCGGATCTGTTCGACGGGGATGTCCAGGCCAATCCCTACCGCTATGGCCGCCGTAGCGTTCAGGACGTTGTGCACTCCGGGAACGTGCAGGTGGAACTCGCCCAGACTCTGTCCACGGTAGGTTACGTGGAAACGGCTGATGGGGCGGCCCTCCCCTGCGCCGGGCAGGGATTCTTCCAGCTTGATGTGAAAGTCGGACCCGCGGCGAGTTCCGTAGGTCATCATGCGGCGTCGAATTTGCTGGAACAGGCGGCGCAGCAACGGGTCGTCATTGCAGACCACTACCATGCCGTAGAAGGGGACGCGATCCATGAAGTCGAGGAAAGCGCGTTTCACGTCGCGCATGTTGCGGTAGCAGTCCATGTGCTCGCGGTCGATGTTGGTGACCACGGCGAGAATCGGGGAAAGTTTCAGGAACGAGCGGTCGCTTTCGTCGGCCTCGGCAACCAGGTATTGCGACTTGCCCAGGCGGGCGTTTGAACCCATGGCATCGACGCGTCCGCCGACTACGACCGTGGGATCGAGGCCGCCGGCGGCCAGGACCGCTGCAACCATGGAAGTGGTTGTGGTCTTGCCGTGCATGCCGGCTATGGCGATACCGTATTTCAGGCGCATCAGCTCGGACAGCATTTCGGCGCGCTGGATCACGGGGATGTGGAGCTTGTGCGCTTCGGTAATTTCCGGATTATCGGGAGCGATGGCGGAGCTGGCTACGACTACCTCGGCACCGGGTACGTTTTCCGCGCGATGTCCCTCGAAGATGGTTGCACCCAGGCTGGCCAGGCGTTGGGTGGTGGATGAACTCTTGAGGTCGGAGCCGGAAATCTTGTAGCCGAGGTTCAGCAGGACTTCGGCGATGCCACTCATGCCGATGCCGCCGATGCCTACGAAATGGATTCGCTGTATTTTGGCAAACATAAAGTCAAAAGCTTGGCCACGGATTTTCGCGGATCTTCACGGATCAAAAACTAAGAACATAAAACAATAATCCCGTGTCGATCCGGTTAGGGCTCGGCTGCACCTTCTATTCCTGCCAGCCTTGCGGCCATGACCGCTATGTCGCGCGCGGCGTTCGGATGGGCCAGCTTTCTGGCCGCTTGGCTCATGCGCGCCAGGCGGCCGGGATCTCCGAGCAACGCGCTCACCGTTTCCACCAGCCAGACTTGATCGAGCTTAGTCTCTTCCAGCACGACCGCCGCTCCCACGCTCTCGAGCGCCTGCGCATTGACCCGCTGATGGTCGTCAGCGGCGCGCGGAAAGGGAATAAAAATAGCTGGCTTACCGGCTGCCGTGATTTCCGCTACCGTGCTGGCGCCGGAGCGGCACAACACCAGGTCCGCGCGCGCAAAGAAGCTGGGCATGTCTTCGATGAAACGATAAACCTCGACCGGGCCAGCGAAAGACGCGTAGGCGGCCTGCGCGTCATTATAGTCACGCTCGCCGGTCTGATGGATGAGGTGGACTTCCGGCATCTGCTTTAGCAACTCAGGCAAACACTGGATCATGGCCTGGTTGATGGCATGGGCTCCCTGGCTTCCGCCGAAGACCAGGAGAGTCGGCGTTTTGCCGCTGGAGCTTTTATTGGGGATATCAAAAAAAGCCTGGCGCACGGGTACGCCGGTGACCTCGGCATGGGAGAAATATTCGGCTGTCTGTTCGAAGTGCACGGCCGCAGCCGAAACCCAGCGCGCCACTACGCGATTGGCGAAGCCGGGGACAACGTTGGGCTCAAAGGCCAGAGTGGGGATGTGCCGCATGATGGCAGCGAGCATGGCTGGTCCGGAGGCATATCCGCCTACACCGATGACGACATCGGGGGCAAATTCGGAGAGGATGCGCCGGGCATGCAGAACGGCTCGGGGTAGATCGACGACCGTTTTCAGCCGGGTTTTCAGGCTTACCTGGTTCAGAGCGCCGACTTGCACTAATTGCAAGGGGAAGCCTGCAGCGGGGACCAGGCGGTTCTCGATGCCGCGCGCTGTCCCGATGAAGAGGACTTCCGCGCCGTATTGTTTTTGCAGCTCCTGCGCGATGGCGAGGGCGGGAATGACATGTCCGCCGGTCCCGCCTCCCGCCAGAATGGCACGCATGCAGTGACTATAAACCAGGGAAGAGAGTCGAATGGGTGGAGGGAGTTAACGTTCCGGTTGCGTTCACCGAGCTGCGCTCGGCTGGACAGCCGAGGGCGGCTGTCCCCACGTGAGTTTTGTCGGCTTCTTCAGTCGGTTTGTTTGGTGACATTCAGCAGCACGCCCACGCACGCCAGGGTCACAAACAGTGAAGATCCGCCATAGGAGACCAAGGGCAGAGGGATGCCTTTGGTCGGCATAAGCCCCAGGACTACGCTGATATTGATGAAGGCCTGCACCACCACCATGCTGGTGACTCCCACCACCAGGAAACGTCCGAAAATGTCTTCGGTGCGCAGGGCGGTACGAATTCCGCGCCAGAGGAATATGGCGAACAGCAGGACGACCAGGAGCGAACCGACCAGCCCCAGTTCCTCGGCCGTAACAGCGAAGATGAAGTCGGTGTGCGGCTCGGGTAGGTAAAAGAGCTTCTGCTTCCCTTCCATCAGACCGGTGCCGGTGATGCCGCCGGTGCTGACCGCAATCAGCGATTGAATGATGTGAAAGCCGCGGCCTTGCGGGTCAGAATACGGATCGAGAAACGCCAGGATGCGGTCGCGGCGGTAGGCGACGTGGAAGATCAGAAAATAGAGTGGCCCCAGTGAGGCCAGGAAGCCATATCCGAGATAACGCAAGTCAAGTCCGCCGACAAACAGTACGCAGGCGGTGATAGCGGCACAGGCGATGGCGGTGCCCAGATCAGGCTGCAGAACGATTAATCCCAGGAAAACCAGGGTGGGAATGACGGCGGGCAGCAGGGTGTTGCGCCAGTCGTTCATGGACTTGGTGCGGCTTTCCAGAAAGAACGCTAGAAAGAGGATGAGCGCGGGCTTGGCCATCTCCGAAGGCTGGAAGGAAAAGCCGGCCCAGTGAATCCAACGATGGGTGTTATGAGCGCGGTCGAGGAAGAAAACCGAAATCAGCAGCAGGGTGGTGATGCCCAATAAGGAGAACACCACCGCGGGATGTTTGTAGCGGCGATAGTCAAGCTTCATGGCCGCGACCATCGCCAGGAGGCCGCCGACGGCCCAGCCCATCTGCCGCAAGAGAAAGTAGTAGCCGGAGCCATAGCGCTCCTTGGCCATGACCGCGGAGGCACTGAAGACCATTACCAGGCCCACGAATACGAGCAGCAGGGCGACGGTGAACAGCCAGCCATCGACACTGACGCGCTTGGCCATGGAAGGAATTCATTTCACCACGGAGACACGGAGACAGGGAGAAGATTATTTGTGGATTCCCTTCTACCCATTTGACTATCTTGGTTCAGAACCTTGGTAGGGAGATTGAATTGGCGCCCGGGAATTGAAAAATTCAAGTTGAACCTATCTCACAAATCGTGCCAGCGGGAGACAGACACCCTAACGTATCCACAGGGGCTAAAGCCCGAGTCATGCTGAGGCTTTTGCGGCACGGCTGGAAGCCGTGCCCTCCCACGGTGCTTCCGACAGCATTTGTAAGATGGCTTGTTCTCTTCTCCGTGCCTCCGTGTCTCCGTGGTGGAGTAATGCGGCCTCACTCTTTGTGGCTGCCAAGCGCCCTCACGACTTCCTTGAATACGCGTCCCCGGTGCTCGTAGTTCTGGAACTGGTCAAAGCTGGCACAGGCGGGGGCGAGCAGCACGACGTCTCCAGGCTGGGCGGCTGCCGCTGCGCGCTTGACCGCAGTTTCGAGGGTTTCGGCGTGGACGATTTCTGCGGCGCCCTTGATTTGTGACTCGATTTTCCCCGCCGCTGCGCCGATGGTGTACACGCGTTTTACCCGTTGCCGCAGCAGGTCGTTGAGCACGGTGTAGTCGCTGCCTTTGTCCTTGCCGCCGAGAATGACGTGGATATTGGCGGGAAAGGACTCTAGCGCCTTGATGGTCGCGTCCACGTTGGTGGCTTTCGAGTCGTTGTAGTACTCCACGCCGCGAATCGTGGCCACGTATTCCAGCCGGTGCTGCACAGCCTTGAAGTCGCGGACGGCCTGGCGGATGCGTTGGGGCTCGCAACCCAGAAGAGCGCCCACACAGACCGCGGCCAGAACGTTTTCTATGTTGTGCGCGCCCTTCAGCGGGACTTCAGATACAAGCATGATCTCGCTTTGACCGCCGGGGCCGCGAAACAGAATGTTTCCTTCGTGGACATATGCGCCCTGTTGGACTTCTTTCTTGCGGCTGAACCAGAAGACCTGCGCCCGCGTCCGGCTCTCCAACTTAACGCAGGTTGGATCGTCGGCATTGAGAACGGCAAAGTCAGCCGCCTGCTGGTTTTCGAAGATGCGCGCCTTGGCGTCAGCGTAGGCGGCGAAGGTGCGATGGCGGTCGAGGTGGTCAGGGGTTACGTTGAGCACCACGGCAACCTTGGGGCGAAATGTCTGGATGGTTTCCAGCTGGAAACTGGAGACTTCGAGCACAACGATGGTGTCGGGCCGGGCACGTTCCACCAACGAAATTGCTGGGGTGCCGATGTTGCCGCCGACCACCGCCGGGTGTCCGCCCGCAGTCACAATCTCACCCGCCAGAGTTGTGGTAGTCGTCTTTCCATTGGAGCCGGTGATGGCGACGATGGGGCCGGGCAGGAATTGGGCCGCCAGCTCGATTTCGCCGATTACCGGCTCACCGAGCGCCCGCGCCTGCACCAAATGCGGGGCATCGACCGGGACGCCGGGGCTGACCACGATGAGATCCTGCCCCTGGAAGGTGCGTTCACCATGGCCACCGGTTTCTACTGCGATGCCATGGTCCAGCAGGAGAGGAATTTCCTCACCCAGTTGGTCCTGGGGCTTGGAATCGGAGACGGTCACCCGGGCGCCGCGCGCTTTCAAAAAAAGCGCGGAGGCTGCGCCGGACTTGCCCAGGCCGACTACGAGGACGCGTTTGTTATTTAAATCCATTGTTGATTTTTGATTGTTGATTGTTGAATTAGAACCCGAACTCCGGCATTCAACAATCAAAATTCAACAATCAACAATCGGTTCACCTCAACTTCAGCGTGGTCAGCGCGAACAAGGCGAAGACCAGGGATGCGATCCAGAAGCGCACGATGATCTTCGACTCGGACCAGCCCAGCAACTCGAAGTGATGGTGAAGTGGGGCCATTTTGAAGATGCGCTTTTTGCGCAGTTTGTACGACCCCACCTGCAGGATCACCGAGATCGCTTCGATCACGAATACGCCGCCGATAAAGGGTAGCAGCAATTCCTGCTTGATCATCACCGCCACGGTGCCGATCGCGCCGCCCAGGGCGAGGGAGCCTACGTCTCCCATGAATACTTCAGCGGGATGCGCGTTGTACCAGAGGAAACCGATGGACGCACCTACCATGGCTCCGCAGAAAATTGTCAGTTCGCCCACCTGCGGCATGCGTTGGAGGTCGAGATAGGCAGCGAACGTGGCGTGGCCACTGACGTAGGTCAGCACGGCCAGCGCTCCGGCGGCGATTACGGTGCAGCCGATGGCCAGTCCATCCAAACCGTCGGTAAGGTTCACGGCGTTACTCGAACCCACGATGACCAGCACCACAAAGAAGATGAAAGGAAGAAACGCCAAGGGCCAGAGGTTCGGGTTGCGCACCAGGTTTTCAATCACCAGATCCGGCCGGAACTGCTTGAAAAAAGGAACCAGCAACTTGGTGGAATAGAGGCCGCGGGTTTGCATGGCGATGAGCGCCACCGCGATCAGAATGCTGGTGGCGATCTGGAGGCCGAGCTTGGCTTTGCCCGTCAGGCCGAGGTTGCGGCGATGCACGACCTTGGTGTAATCGTCGGCAAAACCGATGGCGGCGAAGGCACAGGTCGCGAGAACAGCAATCCACACGAAGCGGTTGCTGAGATCCGCCCACAGCAGGGTCGGCACCACAATGGAAATGGCGATCAGCAGGCCGCCCATGGTGGGAGTGCCGGCTTTTTTCTGATGGGCTTTCGGTCCCTCTTCACGGATGAATTGGCCGATCTGAAACTCGCGCAGGCGGCTGATAACCAGAGGGCCCACGATCAGCGCGGTGAACAGGGCAGTCAGGCTGGCAAATGCAGTGCGAAAAGTCAGATAACGGAAGATGCGGAACGGCGGGAAGTAATGAAACAGCTTCAGGTACAGCAGCCAATAGAGCAATGGGCCTCCATCAGTCGTTGGTCGTCAGTCGTCAGTCGTCAGGACTGGTCGTCGGCCGTCAGCCGTTCGTCGTGGTCTTCCTGACACCTGACGACTGAGGACTGACGACTCGTTCCAGCGCCCGTTCCAGCTTCACACCGCGGGATGCTTTCAGAAGGATGACGTCACCATCGCGGGCTTCACGCGCCAGCCATTCTCCAGCTTCTTCCGGCGTGGGGACAAACTCCGCGTGCATTCCTGCCTGGCGAGCGGCGTCGACCATGGGCTGGGCCAGGCCCCGCACTCCCAGCAGCACGTCAATTTTTTTCTCCGCCATATAATGGCCAGAGCGGCGGTGCAAGTCTTCGCCGGCAGCGCCTAACTCGAGCATCTCGCCTGCGACCACGATGCGTCGCTTCGCCGGCATCGCCGCCAGAGCGTCCACCATGGCTTCGAGGGCTTTCGGATTGGAATTGTAGCAATCGTTGATGATGGTGAGGTTACCCAGTTTGACGACCTGCCCACGTTTGTCCGGCGGAGTCAGCGATGCCAGAGCTCCGACTGCTTCCGAAGGAGCCAGACCGCGCTCCAGCCCTACCGCGACGGCAGCCAGCGCGTTATGAATGTTGTGCGCACCCAGCAGGGGCAAGACGGCTTTTTCACGGCAGCCACCTACGATGACCTCGAATGCCGAACCCGCCGTGCCGTTCAACTGAAGGTTCTCCGCCCGCACGTCGGCCGTGGCGCGCATGCCATAGGTGACCACTTTGCCGTGGAAGTCACGGCCAAACTGTGACACGTACTCGTCGTCGGCGTTGAGCACGGCGGCGCCCCCTGCCGGGAGGGATGCGATCAGCTCATACTTGGCGCGGGCGATGTCCGCGACCGACTTGAAGAATTCCAGGTGCACCGGAGCGACGTTGGTCACTACGCCGATCTCTGGATGCGCGATCTTGGCCAGGGCGGCGATCTCTCCGGCATGCGACATGCCTAGCTCGATGACCGCGAGGTCGTGGCCGGGCTCCAGCTTCAACAGCATCAGAGGCAGCCCGAAATGATTGTTGAAATTACCTTCCGATTTCAGCACCCGGAAGCGGGTGGAGAGCACATGCGCGATGGCTTCTTTGGTAGTTGTCTTACCAGTCGAACCGGTCACGCCTATCAGCGGCTTGGCCCACAAGCGGCGCACGGCCGCGCCCAGAGTCTGCAAGGCTCCGAGGGTGTCGTCCACTGCCATGAGGCGCGTCTTCACCGGGTAGCGGGCCACCTGGTCCTTGCGGACGACCGCAGTCACTGCACTCTTCTCGAGCGCTTTCTCCACAAAGTCGTGGCCATCCATGCGCTCACCTTTCACCGCGAAGAAGAGTTCTCCGGGCTGGAGGCTGCGCGAGTCGATGGAATATCCCTGGGCCACGGCGTGGTGGTCGAACTCGCCAGTGGCAGAGAGAAACTCGGCAACTCGGGAAAGCGGCAGCTTCATGAATTTTTTCCGGCAGCGGCGGGGACGGTTTCGCAGGCGTATCCCGCTTCGTTCAGGGCCTGCCGCGCTACTTCCACATCGTCGAAGGGAGCGGAACCCTCGCGCGTGACCTGGACTTTCTCATGCCCCTTGCCCGCGATCAGGACTATGTCGCCGGGACCGGCCTCGTGAAATGCCAGGGTGATCGCAGTCCGGCGGTTCGGCTCCATTTTGTATTTCACGCCGGAACGCTGCAACCCTACCAGCGCGTCGTTGATGATGGCCAGCGGGTCCTCGCTGCGGGGGTTGTCTGAAGTCAGTACCACGAGATCGCTGCCCCTGCCGGCAGCTTCGCCCATTAGCGGACGCTTGGCGCGATCGCGGTCACCGCCGCAACCGAACAGAGTGATGACTCTTCCCTTTTGCCCGGCCCGCTGGGCAAACTCCCGCGCCAGCGCCGTCAGGTTACGGAGGGCATCGTCGGTATGGGCGTAGTCCACCACGACGGTGAAGGGCTGCTTGCAATCCACGCGCTCGAACCGGCCAGGGACGCGGGCCAGGGCCGCAACGCCTTTCGAGATCGCTTCCGGTTTGCAGCCGCGCGCATAGGCCGCACCCGCAGCCGCCAGAATGTTGTACACATTCACCTTGCCGATCAGTGGAGAAAATAGGGGTATCGTCTCCTGGGGAGTGATCAGATCGAAGCGCGTGCCCCGCGGCGTGATATCAACCTTCTCGGCGTGGAAGTCGCCTTTCGTCAGGCCGTAGGTCAGGATCTGGGAACCATGCTGGTTGCTGACCTTCACCAGCTTGTGTCCGTACTCGTCATCGATGTTGAGTACGGCGACGCGCGGCGCGTCGGTTCCGCAACCTTCGAACAGTCCCCGCTTGGAGACAAAATACTCTTCCATGGTGTAGTGATAATCGAGGTGGTCGCGGGTGAGGTTGGTGAAGACCCCGACGTCGAATGGAATTCCGTACACCCGCTGCTGCGCCAAGGCATGGGAAGAAACCTCCATGACGGCTTCGGTTGCTCCGTTGCCCAGAGCCTCGGCCAGCATGCGGTTTAATTCCAGCGCTTCCGGAGTGGTGTGCGGTGCGGGCAAGACTTTTCCCGCAACGTGATATTCAATCGTTCCCACCAGCGTGCTCTTGCGGCCGGCTGCGGCCAGGATCGCCTCCACCAGGAAAGTAACCGTGCTCTTGCCATTCGTACCGGTGACACCCACGATGGCGAGACGTTCTGCCGGCCGTTTATAGAAGTTGGCACTGAGCCGCGCCAGAGCCCGGCGTCCATGAGGAACCTGTGCCCAGGCGACCCCTGCTCGTGGCTCTTCGGTCGCGGAATCGGTGACGATGGCGACTGCGCCGGCGGTGATTGCTTGGTCGATGAACTGGTTGCCGTCGCTTGATTCGCCCCCCATGGCGATGAAGACATCGCCGGGCTTCACCTGGCGCGAATCGTACTCCAACCCGCTGACACCGGGATCGCCGCTTCGGGCGAGAACTTCCGCCCCGTGAAGGAGTTGGAGGAAGGTCATTGGATTGAATTATAGGGCACGGTCTCAACGCCCAAACCGAACCGTCACCCGTGAGCCTGCTGTCACATGCGATCCTGGAGCTGGGGATTGATCCTGAGCCTGCCCGCTGCCCACTGCGTCCAAGTCGAGGCCGTTTTCCTCCGCCAGCTCGATCGCGGCTCGTACGCTCTTTCCCAGGAACGAGGGCACAATGATTCCGCCCTGTCCAACGTCGAGCACAACCGTACCGCTCGATGGGAGATGGGCTGGCGCGCCCTCCGGCTTGGCTTCTGCGGCTTCAGAGTGGTTCGGGCCTGCCGAGGGCGCTGGTTCGTGCTCGCGCAAGGCGGCGCGAACAACCGCTCCGTCGGCAGAGGGCGTGGACGGAGGCGGGGCGGGGGCTGGAATCGAGTTGGCCACATTGTTATCCGCGACTGCGTTATCCGCGACTTCGAGGGCCGCCCCCAGGTGATCAGGAGAACTTTCCGCCAAGTCGTCTTCTTTGGCATTCCGGCGCGCCAGCAACACCTGACGACTTGCGGGTAATTCCACGTCGTGGGGCGCGTGCAGATACTCCAGTACCTGCTGCGCCACTCGACGGAAAACCGGAGCCGCTACTTGGCCTCCCTGATGCAAGCCGACCGCCGAATCCAAAATGACCGCTACCGTGATCGCGGGATTATTGACGGGAGCAAATCCGACAAACGACGCCACATACTTGGTGTGGGAGTATGCCCCGGTTGCCGGGTCCACCTTTTGCGCTGTGCCGGTCTTGCCGGCGGAAGAATATCCTTCCAGGATCGCCTTACGACCAGTGCCTTCGAGCACGACGCCTTGCATCATCTGCTTCATCTGGGCAGCGGTCAGCGTGGAGATCACGCGATGCTCGTCGGCAGGATGGAACACAACGGTTTGCGGCGTACTCCGTGGCTCGGTGGTAGCGGCTACGATGCGCGGGCCCGCCCAAACTCCGTCGTTGGCGATGGTAGAAACCATGGCGGCCAGTTGCAGCGGCGAGATTCCGATTTCCTGCCCCATGGATATAGCGCCGATCGAAACCTTGGACCAGCGGCTCACCGGCTTAGTCAAACCGCGCGTCTCTCCCGGCAACTCGATGCCGGTCTGCTGACCCAAACCAAACGCGCGGATGTACTTGTAGAACCGGTCCTCGCCCAGGCGCAACGCGATCTTGATGGCACCCACGTCACTCGACTTTGCCAGGATACCCGAGACCGGCAGCAACCCGAACGGCTTGTGATCGCGGATGCGCATGCCATTGATGACGATCGAACCCATCTGGCAGTCGAAGACCTCGTCGGGGCGGGTCAGTTTTTCATCCAGAGCGGCGGCGATGGTCACGATCTTGAAGGTCGAGCCTGGTTCATAGACATCGCTGACGGCGTGGTCTTTCAATCTCTCGGGAGTAATCTGGCGTGACAGGTTGGGATTAAACGTGGGCCGGTTGGCCAGCGCCAGGATTTCGCCGGTGCGCGGGTTTTGTACGATGACGGTGCCGGCTTCCGCGTGCGTCTGCTCCATCGCAGTTTCCAGCTCCCGCTCGGCGATGTATTGGATCTTCTCATCAATGGTCAGGACGACGTTCTCGCCCGGGTCGGGCTGCTTTTCCACGCTGCCAAACCATTTGCGGCGCGCATCCACCGAGATGAGCATGCGACCCGGCCGGCCGCGCAGTCTTTCGTCAAATTCACGCTCGGTCCCGCTCAGGCCCTCATCATCCATGCCGACGTAGCCCAACACCTGCGCCGCCAGCTCACGCTTGGGGTAAAAGCGCTTCGACTCTTTTTGAAAGTAGACGCCGCGCAGGTTCAGGGCGCCGATGCGCTGAGCAGTTTCCGCATCCGCCTTGCGCGCTACCCAGCAGAACGTGCGCCCAGCTTTGCATTTCGCCAGGAGCTCCCGAGGGTCTGCCTGGGTGATGCGCGCGATCAGGGAGAGGGTTCCAGCCAGATCGGGAATTTCCGTGGGCACGGCAAAGGCGGAATCCACTGCAATCGACATGGCCAGCTCCCGGCCGGCACGGTCGTAAATGATCCCACGCTTGGCGGCAACTTCGGTGGTGCGCTGCTGCTGGCGCTGTGCGCGCTGCTCGAAATCGCCGTAGCAGAAGATCTGCAGATAGACCAGACGCAGGCAGATGACGCCGCACCAGAGAATGAGGATCGCGCCCAGCAGGTAGAGCCGGAGATGCGTGCTGTTGCGGGCTGTGCTCGCCGCCACTGATTTCGCCTCAGACAAACATGGCGGCCCACCGATGCGGGGGAGCCGCCAATAAAGTCTTGACTGCCGAGCTGGCTCGGCCGGACGGGCCAGCCTGCCCCTGAGCGAAGCCGAAGAGCCCGTCCCCACACAACCTGCTTACCGCGCTGAAATCACCGAAACCGGAGCCGCGCTGGCCAGGATCGGGGCACCGCCATCCGGCAAAGCTACATCCATGCGGATGACCTGGCCCGCCTGGGGAGATTGCAGCCCGAACTTCCGGGCCAGCATATCAATCCGCTCGGGATCGCGCAGCGAGGCTTCTTCCAGCCGCAGAGCGCGGTTCATCTCGGCCAATCCGTCACGTTGGGTCTTCAGCGACTCGATCTTGTATCCGTATTCGATGGCCTTGTAGTGCTGCCAGGCGAAGGTCATCACCAGCAGGAACAGGCAGCCTAGCGCGATGCCAAATTGCTTCATCTCGCGGCTGCGATTGGGGTCCTCGACTTTTACCAGGCGCGAATTGTCAATCGGCTTGGCAAAGTAGATTTCCGGTGTGCCGGTCCAGCACGGACGGCGCCGGCTGGTAGGAACTGCTCCCTGTGCTGCCACCGCCCCTGCTGCCATTTACGCCACCCCGAGTAGATTCGGTTCGACCTGGCTGAGTTCGTACGGCGCGACGGCGTACCAGCACTCCAGCTGCGCCAATTCCGCTTGTTCGTGGGCATGCTGCTCGGCCCGTTCCACTGTCGCCATCAGTTCTTCAATCAATGTGCCCGTATACATCACCAACCTCCGTCCTACCTTCAATCTCTCCGGGACGACATCGAGAGAAGGTAGAGATTCATTTTTCGCCCTTTGTGTGAGAGGCGATGCCGTCCCGGAAACTTTTATCCCGGCCCACCATCAACGGCTGTGCCGGGTCCCTGGCTGGTTTTCCAGGGGTGAACTTTTCTAACCTCAGGGGCTAAAGCCCGGCCTCCTGCCGCGCTTACGGCACGGCTGAAGCCGTGCCCTTCCCGATCATGCCCTCCTGAAGGCTTTCAACTCGATCTAAACCTTTTCCGCGGCGCGTAACTTCGCGCTGCGCGAACGCGGATTGCGATCCATCTCTTCTTCACCGGGGGTTACTGGCTTCTTGGTCAGTACCCTGTAGTAACCCTGCTTCATCCCCTCGCGAAGCGCATCTTTTACGATGCGATCTTCCAGCGAATGGAAGCTAATGATTACCAGCCTTCCGCCCGGTTTCAGCAGCTGCGGAGCCGCCGTCAGCAGGCTCTGCAGGTCTTTCAGTTCGTCGTTTACGAAGATTCGGAGTGCCTGGAAAGTTCTAGTCGCGGGATGAATTCTTCTTTCCGCCTGATTCATTGGCCGGGCCGCGGCCGATACGACGGCTGCAAGTTCCGCAGTCGATCGAATTGGCCGCGACCGGACAATGGCTCTGGCGATTCTCCGCGACCTCCTTTCCTCACCGAATTCGTAAATCAGATTGGCGAGTGTGACCTCGTCCACCTGGTTTACCACTTGTTCGGCGGTGCGCTCGGCTTGCGGATTCATTCGCATGTCGAGCGGTCCATCCGCCTGAAAACTGAAGCCTCGCGCGGCGTCCTGTAACTGCAGGCTGCTTACGCCCAGGTCGGCGATAATTCCGTCGATCGTCGTTGGTCGTTGGGCGTTGGCCAACTCCGCAAACGATCCGTGCCTGAGTTCCACCGTCGGCCAGTCTGGCAAACCCTGTCGTTGGTCGTTGGTCGTTGGTCGTTGGGCCGAAGAAGCATCGCCAACGACCACCGACGAACGACCAACGACTAGTTTTTCTCGCGCGATTTCCAGCGCCGCCGGATCTTTATCGAGCCCAATCAAATGTCCCGGTGCGCCGAGGCGTCTTGCGATTTCGTAACTGTGCCCGCCCAGGCCCACCGTGGCGTCGATATACGTCCCGCCACGCTGTATGTTTAAAAAGTCGATCGCTTCTTTTAAAAGAACCGGAACATGGCCAGCTTCCCTGCCAGCATGCCCAACCCCCTGAGGGGTGTCTGTTAAACCCTCGTCCACTAGATGCCCAGATCGTCGAGCGTCTTTTCAT
>JBGQBN010000074.1:0-15753 GCA_041494805.1 Terriglobia bacterium
AGCACTTCAAGCCCGTTCATCTCCGGCATCATCAAATCGAGCAGAACAAGATCCGGTTTTTCCGTTCTCACGTGCTCAACAGCTTCGACGCCATTCGCCGCTTCGCCGCAGACCTCGACGCCCATCTGTGATTCCAAGATCGCACGAATGCCAGACCGAACAACTGCGTGATCATCGACAACGAGGACGCGACAAAGCTTTTGTTGGGTCATCGTTCAGTCCACCTCCTCATCCGAGCAAAGATACCTACGAAGACTGACGTCTTCAGATTGCCTTGGCCGCGTTGCAAGTCACACGAAGAGGTGACCCCTTTTGCAGACCCATTATCCCGGGCCCACAGGTTCCCCGGCAAAGCTCAATCTCCGGAAGCAGGCACGGCCCTGTCTTCGCTTTCCTTCTCTGCCAGGGGGAGAACGACACAAACCATCGTTCCTTTCCCGGGTGCACTCTTGATTTCTAATGTCCCGTTCAGTTGCTTGACGCGCTCCCGCATCCCAGCGATACCCACGCCGAACGCTTCGGCCATCCCGCAGCCACCAGCTTTCTCCCTGGCCATCCCACGTCCCCGGTCCTCGACTTCCATTGATACAACGCTCGATTCGCAATGGATTTGGATTCGTGCCCACTGACTGCCTGAATGGCGATGAATGTTGGTGAGGCACTCTTGCATAATTCGAAAGAGTGTTGTCTCGCACTCGCAGGGCAGACGGCCGATATTCTTAGGCAGCTCAAGATGAACTTCTATCCCGCTTCTCTCGACGAAACCAGCCACGTACCACGGCACGGGCGAAGCAAGCCCTGTTTCCTCGAGGAGAGGAGGGTGCAGCAAATAGGAGAGAGTGCGAATCCCCTGGATAATCTGGTTGCTTGTTTCCAGGCACTCATCAACTCTTTTTATCGTTGAGTCGGCCAGCGTGGTGTCAACACATTTGATTTGCCCCAACTGCATCACGAGTGCGGCAAGATCTTGGGCCGTCGTTTCGTGGAGTTCCCGGGCAATCCGCCGCCGTTCGTCGTCCTGCATTTGCAGCAGACGGGCGGAAAGCCGGTGCATTTCTTGCTCACGCTGCTGGATCGTGCGGTACGCCAGCGCATTCTGCAGGGCGATGGCAGTGATCCGCGCAAGGCCCATGACATTTTCCTTATCTATCTCAGTGAAGCCACCACCATTCTTTTTGTTCTGAATTCCAAATACGGCGATGACCTCTCCATTCATATCCAACACGGGAGCGACGAGAACATGCCGCAGTTTGAGTACCTCGCGTGCGATCGGCGAAATGTGAGGATCCTCGGAGGCATTGTTCGAAAGATATGGAAGTTTGTAATCGACCCTCTTGT
This sequence comes from Terriglobia bacterium, assembly GCA_041494805.1. Lineage (GTDB taxonomy): Bacteria > Acidobacteriota > Terriglobia > Terriglobales > Acidobacteriaceae > JBGQBN01. Next base: position 1,339 of record JBGQBN010000074.1, read on the forward strand.
ATTTCATCTTTTAGGAGCGTTGATTTGGCCGAATTCTACACACTTAGGCCATCGCTGGAGACGACAGATAGACCGAACCACGAGTCTTGGGAAAAAGAGCAAAGAGGCTACGACGGTGGATACGCGAGAGCAAGCTAGTCGTGACCTGCAGCCTTTTGAAGGCAATCGCTTGCGAGTGTTTCGGTGATCCTCTGCATTGATTGGTCGGCCTGGAAGGAATACTCGGGGACAATTTCCTTGATCTTGGCACGAATTAACCCCGCGCCATCGACGGTCATGGATGCGCGAAGCTCATCCAACTGACGGCATAACCCCGACCAGTTCTTCAGCGATCCGTTGGTCCGCTTGATCTTCTCACATGATGTGGGGAACACCTTCTCATAGTGGTAAAAGAGCTCTTCTTCTAGCTTTTCCCCGTCGCGCAAGCCTGTGAATTGAATTTCCACATCGTGCTCGGACTTGCCGGAAAGACGAATGAGATTGCGAGCCAAATCCAGTATTCGTATAGGCTCGCCCATATCCAAAACAAGAATGTCGCCATGGCTCCCAATGGCGAAGGCTTGCAAGACCAACGCAACAGCTTCACGCGTAATCATGAAGAAACGTCTAATTTCGGGGTGGGTGACCGTCAACGGCATGTGATTCCTAAGCTGCTGCCTCAGCACCGGGACCACGCTGCCGCTGGAGCCCAGCACATTTCCGAACCGCACGGAGACACACCGCATTCCGTTCGACGGGTGAGATAAAAGAATCAATTCACAGATTCGTTTGGTTGCACCCATCACGTTTGTTGGGTTCACCGCTTTGTCGGAGGAAATTAAGACAAAGCTCTTGCAGCCTGCTTGGCCGGCCAAATCCAACAAGCCAACAAGGGCCAATACGTTATTCTTAACCGCCTCTTGAACGTTGGATTCCATCATTGGCACATGCTTGTAGGCAGCTGCATGAAAGATGATCTCTGGCATGAATCCCGACAGCAGGTAGCGCAGGCGCTCAGTATCGTTTACATCGGCAACACAAAAGGTCAACTGAGTACCATTCTTGTGCGCCATCAGCTCCAACCGGAGAAAGTAGAGCCCCGTTTCGCTCTGATCTAAACAGACAAGCTGCGAAGGACTGTAATCGAGTATTTGGCGACACAGTTCCGATCCGATCGAGCCAGCCGCCCCCGTTACAAGAACAGCTCGGCCCGTAATCTCTCTCCGGACGGCATCGAGGTCAATCTGAACAGGCTCCCGCCCGAGCAGATCTTCCAATCGCACTTCGCGGACTTGGCTAACGATTGCTTCTCCGCGAATAATATCTCTCAGCGTTGGCACGGTCTTGAACGGCAGCTTCGCCTTCTGGCACGCCTCCGTAATGCGCTGCATCTGTTTGCCCGACGCAGAGGGAATGGCAATCAGGATTTCGTCAACGGGATTCACCTCGACGACAGCTCCGAGCTCTTCCACGGTGCCGAGCACGGGAACACCGTGGATGCGAATGCCGAGCTTTGATGCATCATCATCGACACAACCTACGACCACATAGCCGCTTTCAGGTCGTGCGAGTTCGCGAATGACCATCTGGGCGGCGAAACCCGCCCCGACCAGCATTACGCGTTTCGAACGCGAGGAGTCGCGCCGGACGGACTCAACCAAGACTCTTGAGGCTAGCCGGCTGCCAGCGAGCAGACTTGCCGTAAGGATCGCCTCAAGAAAGTAAATAGATCGAGGGAATGCCGCAAGCCCGAGTAGATAGCGATTAAGTATGAAGAATCCGAGCGAGCCCGAAATGACCGCCTTCAGAATATTCAGGGCGTCGCTCACACTGGCGAAGTGCCACCAGCCCTGATTCAGCTTAAAAAAGCGCAGGGTTACCAGCCGCACGGCAACAAGCAGCAAGCCCGACGCGAGCAGGATGCGCCGATAAGGCAACGAGAAATCGAAGCGCAGCAACCATCCCATAATCAAGGAGCTGAGCACGAGCGTCGCTTGGAAAATATAGATGAACACAGGCCGCCTATGGAACAAAAGTTGCGGCAATCGGAGTAGGTATTCGCGCATGGACTTAGGCGAATCTCCTCGGTTTCATATTTGGAGGAAAGGACGATCCTTGCTGTTTATTGGACGAAGGCCCGTTCAGCGTCTGCAACGGTCTGCTGATGTTGCGAAAGCGTCGATGTCAACAGGACCAGATGGAACCAGTTGAACAACGGTTGGACATGGTGAGCTTTGGGGGATGGCGAGACATCACTCGCGAAATGCTTCGCAAGTCATTCCGGCCATAGTAAGCCGATCAGTGCGTCACCCCGTGTTTACGCAACCGCCCGGATATTGAAAAAGAAGTGACACTTAGGCTACAGACGGATCAAGTCTTTCTGATCAAATCTGGCATCGGCTTGGGCTATGGTCATCGTTGATGAGTATCCAAGCACTGCTCTGAACCGGGTTTTTCTGAGTCTTTCCCAGAAACTCAAACCAACTTCGTGACTGCTCCCAGCAAAGTTTCGATAACTCGATAGACTTGTTTCTCGGTTAGATTGTTATGAAAAGGAAGAGCAAGGGTCCGCTGCGCTATCAATTCCGTCATTGATAGCTCCCCTCCCTTGATCCCAAAGCGCTCGCGGATATATGGTTGCAGGTGGATCGGGGGAAAATAGCATCTAACAGGGATGCCGCTCTCCGCCATGGTTCTAGCGACGGCATCGCGTTCAATGTCCTCCCGTAGGGTCACTACGTAGACGAACCAACTTCTGCGCACATAGGACTTTGAGCGCAGTACTTGAACTAACTCGAAACCTTTGAGGCACTCAGCGTACACTTGGGCAACTCGCTCTCGCTTCGCCAAGAAAGTCTCTATCCGTCCGAGTTGTGAGAGCCCCAGCGCAGCTGACATCTCATCCAAGCGATAGTTGTACCCCAATCGCTCGTGCTCAAGCCAAGTTCCCATCTCACTTCGTGCCTGATTTGCCAGGCTCCTAGATGCGCGAGCAATTTCGGAATTGTTCGTCGCAACGATCCCCCCTCCCCTGTAGTCATCTGCTTGTTGGGATAAAATGCAAACGCGGAGGCATTGCCGAATTGTCCCACTTTGCGTCCCTTGTATTCAGCACCTAATGCCTCACAAGAATCATCGATTACTTTCAGTTGATACTGGTCTGCAAGCTCCTCAATGGCGTCCCATTCCGCTGGATGGCCAAATACATCGACGGCCATGATCGCTCTAGTATGAGGAGTGATCTTGCCGCGAAGGTCGGTTAGGTCCAGGTTGAAAGTTTCATCTTCGATGTCCACAAAGACTGGGGAACGTTCCGCCCAGGGTTGAATCCAGACAGCCGCCGATATAGCTCTCCTCGTTGAGCATGGGGACAATAATGGAAACCAGGGGGGCTTCGGTACCGGCTCCAGGACCTGCTCCGCGGGTGAGAGCGGGAATGCGGCTCGCAATGAAATTTCGTCAGTCACTTCCCACCTCTCGCTCCGGCAATCGTTTCCCACTCGAACTCGCTCGCTTCACAGGCTCAGCTGGCGAGGAAGATAGCAACCGTCCTCTGTTTTCAGGCGCTGCTGAAGTTCGCGGGGGGCGTCGACGGTTCTCCTCCCCGATTTTCCAGGGCGGTCAGATACGCTTCGGCTGTCGCTCGCAGCCCTTCGCGCAGGTGGTAAGGCGGATTCCAGTGGAGCGTCTGCCGGATGGCGGAGCTGTCCACCCGCAGTGACCCCAACAACCGTTCCACCTCGCCGCGAAAGCCCAGCAGGTTGGCACCTGCTCCCAAAAGAGTTGGAGGGAACGGGATCAGCTTACTGGGACGCCCAAGATAGTGCGACAAGAGCCGGATGAGCTCAGGGGTGGAGATATCTTCCCCGTCGCTGAGAAGGAACGTCCGGCCCGCAGCCGCCGGGTGCTGTAAACACACTCGTATAGCGTCGCACAAGTTTCCGACATACAGGAAGCTGCGCTGGTTCTGTATTGAACCGAGGGGAAGGGGAATTCCCAGACGGATGAACCTTAACAGGCGATTGAAGTTTCCTGGGACGCTGGGACCATAGACCAAGGGTGGTCGAACCACTACAATCTCCAAGCCGGTCCGGCACGCGGTGTCCCACAAGGCCTGTTCGGCCCCCCACTTGGAAATGGCGTACGCGTCATCGGGGCTGGGAACGTCAAACTCGGTAAATGGACTATCCGCAGTTTGCTCCCCATTGACCTTGATGGAGCTCACATAGACGATCCGGCGCACCCCGGCTCCCGCTGCCATAGCGGCCAGGCGGTTCGTCCCTTCCGTGTTGACCGTGCGGAAAGCACCGAGCGGATCGGCGTTTGACTCGTGCATGACGTGAACACGGGCAGCAAGATGGATCACGGCATCCACGCCGCCCAGGGCTTCCGCCCAGTCCGTTCCTCCATCCACCGAGGTGATTCGCAGTGTTTCCGCCCCAGACGGAATGGTTATAGGAGAACTAGACCGGGTGGCAGCTCGCACTGACAAGCCATACTGCAGCAGGTGCTTGCAGAGAGCGCTGCCGATGAATCCACTTGCTCCAGTGACTAGAACCTTCATTCTTACAATCTATGACTTTCTAGTGAGAGACGCCTTCGCCTCGCAGAACTCTGATTGCAGTCAGGAACAGAATCTTCAGGTCAAACCAAAAAGATCTGCGGCGAAAGTATTCTGCGTCGTATTCCACCTTGACGGGAATCGGCAACTCGTCACGGCCGTTCACCTGGGCCCACCCCGTGATTCCGGGAACGAGCCGATGTACACCGCGTTCGGTCCGCATTGTCACCAGGTCTTCCTGATTGAATAGGGCCGGGCGTGGCCCAACAAAGCTCATATGCCCCGCGATCACGCTGAACACTTGTGGTAGTTCGTCCAAGCTGGTCTTGCGCAGCAGTGACCCCACCGGCGTGATGTAGCGCTCTGCGCCCGAGAGCAAGTGCGTAGCCACGGCTGGCGTGCCCATCTTCATGGTGCGGAATTTCGGCATGCGAAACGTTGTGTTCTTGCGACCGATTCGGTCGGACCAGTACACCGTCGGGCCCTTCGATGTCAGCTTGATAAGCACCGCGATCACTGCCATCAAAGGCAGAAGGAGTGGCATCAGCAACCACGCAAACACCAGGTCCAGCAGGCGCTTGGAACGCCCTTCCCGGGCGCCACGGGCCGCATCCAAAGGCCGGTCCCGGCCATCGACGTATTCCTCGGGAGTCACCATCTTGCCTTAGCGCTCAGGGAAGTTTTCGAGGTCTTGGCGGATCGAACCATGGGTCACACTTCCGAGCGCACCCCCGAGTGGGCGGGCACGCGCGGCGGCTGCGCCGCCTCGACAACTCTCTCGATGACTTTCAGGTACTCGATCGCCGTCTGCTTCCGCGACATGTGGCTCACAATGTAGCTGCGGCCGTTTCTCCCCAGGCGTTCGCGTTCCGCTTCATCTTTGCAGAGGCGCTCGACCGCGGCCGCCAGAGCTCCCGGGTTCTCTGGAGGCACACAGAGACCGGCCTGGGCCGCCTCGACGATTTCCTGCGCCTGTCCTTGCACGGCCACCACCACCGGCCGACCGCACGACATGAACTCGAGCATCTTTGTGGGGATCACGGTCTTGAAGACCTCGGCGTCACGCAGTACGACTAGGCATGCTTTGGAGCTCGCAATGAGACCGGGCACGGCCGACCTCGGCTGCTGCGGCAGGAGCTTAAGATTGTCAAGCTTCTGGTCCCGAACCTGGCCCTCGATCCGATCCCGGTCCGCCCCGTCCCCCACCAAAAGAAATGCGATCTCCGGCCGGTGGCGCAGCAACGCCGCTGCCTCAAGGATGGTGGATACACCCTGGGCGCTGCCCAACATCCCGATGTAGGACACCACAAACTTTCCTGCAAGCCCCAACTCACCAAGGAGCCGTTCGTCGGGTTCGCCCGGGGTAAACACGTCTGGCTCAACGCCGTTCACAACGATCGACATCCTCTCCAGCGGCACGCTCCAGTTCCCGTGGAGGTAATCCTTGAATGCCGGCGAAACGACCACGACGTGATCGGAATGGCGGTACAGCATGGCCGCCAGCCGGCCGACCAGGTAATAGAGGGGATTTTTGCGGCCGGCCAGGCCGACCCCAACCAGGGATTCCGGCCACAGGTCGCGTACCTCGAAGATGAACGGCACGCGCCGCAGCTTGGCAAGCCACAATCCTGCCACTGCGGCGAGCATCTGAGGCGAGGTACCGATAATCACCTCCGGCTTGGAAAGAAACAGCCCGCGCAGCACTGCGGACACGCAGTAAGAAGAGTAGTTGGCAATCCGCTCCCACGGCTTCCGGTTGGGCGTCGGGATTAGCCAGGTGCGCTCGACTCGCGCGCCATGGTAGTCCTCGGTCAGGATCAGCCGGCGCATCGCTTTGCGGTACTCCGGGGGGACCACGCCGTTCGGCTGGTTGGGAAAGGCTGTCAGCACGGTTACATCGTGACCTGCCTGCGCCCAGTGGCGCGCTAGCTCCGATACGCGCGCGGAAGGAGCGCCCATCTCCGGCGGGAAATAAGGAGAGAGGAATAGGATCTTCCGTCGGGGCGAGGCGGGAGTCTCCGCAACCTGCACCTCGGTGTTGGTAGCCTCGAGCGTGCTCATTGCCCGTTCACGACCACCTTTGCGATTCGCTCGGCAGCATGCCCGTCCCACAGCGGAGGAATGCCGGATCGCTTGGTTCTCCCCTCGAGAATGTTCCTGACCTCCGTGCGCAGGCGGTTTAGGTCGCGCCCGATCAACACGTTGCTGCCGGAGGTGACGGTCACGGGACGCTCGGTGTTTTCACGCAGGGTAAGGCACGGCACACCCAGGAAGGTGGTCTCTTCTTGGATACCCCCGGAATCGGTGATGACGAGGAGCGCGTGCTTCTGCAATGACAGGAACTCCAGGTAGGAGAGCGGGTCACAGAACTGCAGCCCGTGGGTTTCCTTTGGCAGTTGCATCTGCTTGCCAGTGCGCGGATGGATGGGAAACAGCAGCGGCAGCTCGCGACTCACCTCCACCAGCGTTTCCAGGATACGGCACAGCGTTGCAGGGTCATCCACGTTGGAGGGGCGGTGCAGTGTGACCAGACCGTAGCGCATGAGCCTGAAGCGGCGCTCGAGCGGAGCAAATGCAGCCTCGGCGCGGTCAGAGAGCCGGACCAAGGTATCAATCATCACGTTGCCTACGCAGTGAATCTTGGAGTCCTCGATGCCCTCGGCCCGGAGGTTCTCATCGCCGTCCTTGGAGGGGGTGAACAGCAGGTCGGCCAGCCGGTCGGTCACCATGCGATTGATCTCTTCCGGCATGCTCCGGTCGAAGGAGCGCAGACCTGCTTCGACGTGCGCCAGCGGGGTCTGCAGCTTGGCGCAGACCAGCGCGGCGGCTACGGTGGAGTTCACGTCCCCATACACCACGGTCAGGTCGGGCTTGCGCTCCAGGACCACCGGCTCGAAGCGCGACATTATGGCCGCTGTCTGCACGGTGTGCGATCCGGATCCGACTTCCAGGTTCAGGTCCGGCTCGGGAATCCCCAGCTCCTCAAAAAACACGTCGGACATGGGGCGATCGTAATGCTGCCCGGTGTGGACCAACGTCTGCCGCACGCCGCAGGCGGCCAGGGCCGCCAGCACCGGCGCCGATTTCATGAAGTTCGGCCGAGCGCCGACTACGTGAAGGACGTGCATGTCACGCCTGATCGGCCGCGGCCGTTCGCGCCTGCGGCTGCGCCCCCAGGACGGCAGCGTCATCTACGGCCATGGGCAGGCCGGTGGAAAGGGAGTCCTGGATGCGGAACGTCGTTAATGTCGTAGCCACGATCTCCTCAAAAGCGATGGGCGCGGGCTTCCCTGCCCGCAGCGCCGTCACGAATGCTTCGCACTCCTCGTGATGTCCCTTGTCCTGGCGCAGCCAGGAACGGACTGTCTTTCTGCGCCCGTGGCGGACGAGTTTCAGGCGGCGGTAGTCATGGAGCACGGCGGTCGCTCCGCCGCAGAACATCTCGATCCGCTCCTTGCCCAGGCTGCGGTCGCCATTAGCGACATAGCTGATCTGCCCCACGGATCCATCAGACAGTTCCAGCGTGATCGCGAGGTTGTCGTCCGCGTACTTGCCTTGGTTCGGCAGCGCGCGAGCGTACACACGGTGGACCCGTGAAGCGGCTAGGTGCTGCACGAGGTCCACAAAGTGGCAGACCTCGCCGATGATGCGCCCTCCTCCCTGCGCCGGATCCTGGATCCAGCTGCTGATGGGAATGGCGCCCCCGTTGACTCGTATCTGGATCACCCTGGGCTCGTGCACGCCGGCGAAGAACTCGCGCATCTGCCGCACCATGGGCGCGAACCGGCGGTTGAAGCCCACCAGCAGGACCGCGTTCGAGTCGCGGTACGCAGTGCAGATCTCGCCCAGTTCCTGCTCGTTCAGGCACAGCGGCTTCTCACAGAAGACGTGCTTGCCCGCGCGCAATGCCGCCAGCACCTGGCGGGCATGCAGGTTGTGCCGCGTCCCAATCACCACGGCCTGCACTGCCGGGTCCGCGAGCACCTGCTCCTCGTCGGTCGTGCAATAGGCGGCTCGGAACTTCTGTGCAGCATGGCGGGCGGTCAAGCCCCGGCTCGTGCACACCGCCTGGAAAGACACCTGGCCGGTGGCCTGCAGCGCCGGCATCAGCACGCCGCTGGCGAAGCTCCCCGCCCCGAGCACGCCAATGCCGACCCGGCCCTGGGCTGCGCACACGGGGCTGCGCAGCGGGACGGTTGCCTGCACCGCGGCGTCACAGCTGTAGCGTAGCACCACCCCGAGGTAAGGCGTCCGCATCTTTCCCGAGATCAGGTCATAGGCCTGGGCGGCCTCCGCGATGTCGAACCGGTGAGTGATAAGCGGCTGGACGTCGACCTTACCCTGGGCTAGCAGCCCCAGGAACGCCTGCATGTTGCGGTTCTCCGTCCAACGGACGTAGTCGATGGGATAATCCTGCCCCTTCTCCTCGTAATTGGCGTCGTAGCGACCTGGACCGTAGGAACGGGAAATGTGGAACTCGAGTTCCTTTTCGAAGTAAGGCTGGCGGGGCAAGGTGGTGCCCACGGCGCCGACAGCGACGACTCGCGCCCGGCTGCGAGCAACCTTGGCCGCCAGCTCCACCGGCGCGCTGCTCTCGCTGGCCGCGGTGATCAGCACCACATCGGCTCCCATCGCCCCACCGGCAGCGGCCACCACTGGATCGAATTCGGCAGGGTCGGTGGCCACGGCGCACCCGAAGCGCTGCGCCAGCTCGCAGCGGGCGGGGTCCGGGTCCATGCCTACCACGTAGCAACTAGCGGCGCGGGCAATCTGAACCGCCAGCAGCCCGATCACGCCCAACCCGATCACCGCCACGGTCTCGCCGACCTGCGGCTCGCCCAGCCGGAAGCCGTGCAGCGCGATAGAACCCATCGTGGTGAACGCCGACGCTTCGAACGAGACCCGGGATTCGCCGCCGGGGATCCGCGCCACCAGGTGGCGCGGCACGGCAACGAATTCCGCGTGGTTGGCATATCCTGCGCCTGCACAGGCCACACGGTCGCCTGCCTGAAATTCGGCGACGTCGGGCGCCACCGCGAGCACGGTCCCGGCACAGCTATAACCAAGCGACTGCGGCTGCTCCAGCTTCCGGTTGGCCGAGTCGATGGCGGAGAGGAGCCCCTCCCGGCGCGCCTTCTCCAGCACCAGCCGAACTAGGTCGGGACGGGCGCGCGCTTTCTGGAGCAGGCCCTTCCGCGCGAATTCCACCAAACCCCGCTCGGTGCCGGCGGAAACCGCCGAAGCGGCCACACGCACCAGCACACATCCTGGTCCCAGTTGTGGAACAGGAACCTCGTCAGTTCTTACCTGGCCAGTTCTGGGAATCTGGTAGAGCTGTTTCACCTTGGTAGCTGCCTCTTGACTCGTTGGCAACGGTCAGCTTCGCAGAAAGCGCAAAGACGGCTGCTCATCTCTGCGCGCTTGCCCTGAAATTCTAGTAGAACAGGAGCTTGAAGGCGCTCTTCTGCAAAAGCGCTCGCATTCGGTAGAAGCGGTTCTCCTGATATGCCGCCCAGCGGTCGGCATAGTCCTGAAAGACTTGCCTGCCGGACAAGAGGTGCAGAACCCGCAACTGCACCACATGCAGCGCGTGATAAAAGGGGCTGGCAATCATTCTCCAGCGGGTTCCAGATTGCTCGTAGAGGGACCAGAAGCCGGTATCGTAGCGGGGCAGACTTCGCTGCAGGGTATCCAGCACCTGCTCGACGAGGCGTTGTGCGCGCGCGTCTCCGGTGGCCAGCGCGTAGTCATAGACGCCCCAGCCGGCCCAGATCATGCCATTGAGAACGTGTGTGGGGGGATCCACCAGGTACTCCTCGATCCACACATCAGGCAGCTGGCCGAGGTAAAGAACACCCCCCTCTTGTACGGAGCGGTTGAGGGGCTCGAAGGCGCTGTGCGCGGCCTCAAGGTAGCGGGAACCCGGCGATTCCCGAGCTGCCCGGACCAGGAGGCTGATTCCCTGGCCCTGCGCCAGGCCGGAATACCAGGGGGCCCGGAGCGTATCGCGGTATTCGAAATCGAAATTGTGGCTCCACACCCTCAGCCCGAATGCGTTGAGCTGGAGGTTCTCTACCAACCAGTCAGCCGCCAAAAGAAACTTGCGCTGACGGTCGGCATCACGGGTGGCGAGGAACAGGTTGTAATTGCCCAGCCCGTATTGCGCGATGGCGATGGGGTTATATTGCAGGCCGATGGCGCCATGGTAGTTCAGCATGGGAATGCCTGCGGCGTCGAACGGGCCCGGGTAGTCCGCCTTCTCGAAAAAGGTTTGGTAGTACTGCCCCAGCACACCCGGCTGGAAACTTTCGTTGACCCGGGTCGCGTCATGCCAGAAGGTAAGCTGGCTGTTGGAGCCGGTCAGATAAGCCCGGAAGGTGCGGTGCCAGTAGTCGATGCGGCGGCGGTGCGCCGGTTTGATGACAGGGGTTGCGGCAGCCATTATGGGTCAGCTGGGGTGGATTGCCAGTCGTGATGTCAGGAAGCCGGCACGGGCCGAGGCTGGTTCAGCGAATGGCTGGGTTGATCCAGGAACACACTCAACCACATTTCCATCCACATCAAGGAGAAAATGGTGTAGGCAGCATCGACCTACCCTTCGCGGTCCAAGCGGATCAGCTCGTGACCGCTGAGGGATCATACAACCCGCGCGACTTCAGGCGAGACGCCGACAAGGTGTCCTCCATCACGTCGCGCAACTCCGAATGCGACCATTTGCGCAACGGTACGCCGAAACCGGTCTTAGGCCAGTAGACCACATCGCGGGGCAGCCAGGGCTCCATTGCCTTCCGGAGAATCCACTTTGTCGTTCCGGTTCGATGCTTGAGCAAGAGCGGAAGGCGAGCCGCCAGCGACACCAGGTCGGGGTCCAGGAGTGACACCCGTATTTCCACTCCCGAAGCGCGTCAATCAGCAGTGTTTCGCCGGTACCCATGTTCAGAAGCACTTGTTGCATCGAACCTCACAACTGGACAGTGGCCGGTGCATCGCGGGCTGGGCCCGGCGGTTGACAGCTCGCCCTTGGAGACATGCTCGCAGGTTGAGGTGGCTTTCAAGCACCGTGTTGGCTTGCATCAAACTTTAGCCTGACGGGCGAGGGGCACCAAGGCATCCTTCTCCGACCGGTTGGGGTAATTGATCAGAACTGCCCGAAAGCTCCCCTTGAACACAAACAGACTTCCGGCGGCGGCGCCAATCGTTCCAAATAATTCAATCAGAGCTGCAATGTCCTTGAGCGATCCAGCGCCCCCCAGAACAGTGATCGGAAGGTTGGTGGCATCGCGCACTTTTCTGGCGAGTTGAAGATCATACCCTGTCATTAGCCCGTCGCAGTCGATCGAATTGATGACCAGCTCGCCCGCGCCTAGATGCTCAGCGGTCTTGGCAAATTCGACAGGGCTGAGGCCAGTGCCTTTTCTACCGTTATGGATAAAGAGCTCATAGGGCTCACGGGACTTGACCTTCTTCACGTCCATGACCACCACAATGCTCTGGCTGCCGACGACCGCGGCCGCCTTCGCGACGAGATCGGGGTTGCTAATCGCAGCCGAACTAATCGCGACCTTTTCGACACCTAAGCTGATGATTTCTTCGACTTGCTTGACTGTTTTCACGCCCCCGCCGTAGCATAGCGGCATCCGGCATTCGGCGGCCAGATTCTGGATGAGCACGTAGTCGGGCTCGTTCTGATGGACGGAAGCATCGATATCCATCACGATAATTTCATCAACTTCCTTCTCGTTAAAAATCTTTACGGCGTTGATCGGATCGCCTACATACTTCGGATTGCCGAAGTTGATGGTTTTCACCAGGCCGCCATTCTTGACCAAAAGACAAGGTGTAATTCGCGGGCGCAACATGCTTACAACTCGGCAAAATTCTTCAGGAGCTGGATGCCCCATTGGTGGCTTTTTTCCGGGTGAAACTGCACACCATAAATATTGCCGGCGCGAATACTTGATGCAAAGGGGCCACCGTAGTCCGTAACTGCAAGAATCACGTTCTGGTCTTTCGGTGCGAAATAGTACGAATGCAAGAAGTAAAATCTGCCCGTCGGTCCGATATCCCTGAACAAGCCCCCCTGGCTGTGGGGTTCGACGTCGTTCCATCCCATATGCGGCACGTACGCGCGATGGGATGGTGCCGCGCGGTCAAATTTCTTGACTTCGGCATCAATCCATCCGAGTCCTTCTAGGGAACCCTCGTCGCTTCGTTTGGCCATCATCTGCATGCCCACGCAAATCCCCAGTACAGGCTTACCTTTGGACAGCACCAGATTGTCCAGCACGGCCCGCATCCCGGAGTTATCCAGGCGGGCCATGGCCCAGTCAAACGCACCGACTCCTGGAAGAATGACTCTTTCCGCCCCGGTCAGCTCCTCTGCCGTACTAGCGATCCGCACGGGAATATTCAGGCGCTTGTAGATGTTGGCAATCGCGTGGATATTGCCGACGCCGTAATTGAATATTGAAATCATCTTTTCACTGCCTTTTCCAGCCCCATCAGGTGCATGACACGAGCCCCCAGCAGAAAGAGATACAGCTGATTTTTATAGTCCTTGTATGACTTGGTCGGCGCATCCATGTACCCCTGCAGCTCGGCGACGGATATTCCAAGCTTGGTGGAGATATATTCAAAATCCTGAGCAATAGTTTTTTCGTCGTAAGGCGGCTGCGCGAGGTCGGCCAGGGCCTCCTCCCGCGTCATTTGGCCGGTCAGGATCACGCTCGAATACTGGACCCTTCGAGTATCGAAGCCGAATTTCTTCGGGAGCCAATAACCCTCATAGAATTTTGTAAATCGGGACTCAAAGTGTTTGCGCGGATACTGTTGCCATCCGAACTTGGCGCTGAGCAACAGCATCGCATCCTTTTTTAGATAGGGTAAATAGTCCAGCGGCTTGACCACCTCGATTCCCTTGAAATACCTCAAATAAACCTTGTGCCTCAGAATGCCGGAAAGGGGGAAATTGACGAGCGGCGCTTGCCCAAATTTCCCATGAATATCCCGGATCTGCCACATGTCGGTTCCGTAGTAAAAATAGTCCAGAGGATTCCTGACGCATTCCGTTGATATATTGCCACCGGTAAGTATGTACTTAACCCCATGCTTTTCAGCAAATCTATACATCGTTGCAAAAAACGCATGATCTTGCGGCAAATCGATATGCGGAACGCCCGATTTGAAGAACGCAAGTTGAAGGTCGCGCATCTCCTTCCAATCGATCACTTCCGTGAATAATTCCAAACGCAGATTGTCAATTAACTTTTCAATGTTGTTGACGGCGATCTGGGAGTTCCACCCCCCGTCGACATGGAACACCAGAGGACGCAGGCCGAACTGCTCTTTTGCGACGAACGTCAGGTACGAGCTGTCCGCTCCGCCGCTGATTCCGATAATGCAGTCGAAATCCTTGCCGGCTCCGGCCCTCTTGATTTGATCGATCTTCTTCTTGAGCACCGTCATTCCGGCTTCGTTGGGCTGCCATTTCGGCAGAACGCGCTTATAAAAATTGTTGCAGTGATCGCACATCCCTTTCCCGTCAAACGTGATCTTTGGATCGGACGTGTCCATCACGCAATTTGTGCACAGTTGATAGAGTTTCATGGCAGCAATCAGTTAAAAAGTGAACAACGGCATTGGCTCAAAGACAGAGCTCTGTTCGGCGGTGACGCCGTCGTCAACCGTAAATACGACGTTTCAACTAAATATTTTCACGTGTTGTCGGTAAATCTTTTGCGCACTGCGCGCAGCTTCCCAAGCTTTCCTGCCGGTAATTGTGTCCATGGCCCCATGGCAGCGATGCAGGACTTTAATGGAGGGCTCGTAGTAAACGCTCAAGCCCTTGTCGCTGAGCTGTTTGCTAAGAAAGTACT
>JBGQBN010000099.1:0-6228 GCA_041494805.1 Terriglobia bacterium
AGGCTTCACCGGCGCGCGGAGCAATTACGAGTGACGCCGCTGCTTCTGCGCGGAAGATCAGTCCTGCTTGTCGGAGCGGCATAGTCTAACTCTCCTCTGCTGGCTTTGCTGCCTCTGCGGTCGGCGCACTTGGTGCGCTTTCCGCTGCGATGGCGGGTGCGGGCTCGGGTAAAGCCGGGATTGTTTCTGCGGGAGCCGCGAGCGCCGCCTCAGTGCGATTCTGCACGACGCCGATTCGTGCGTCCGCACGTGCCAGCGCGGAGGTGTGCGGGTGGGCAATTGCGATGTGCTGCTCGGCGGTCGCAATCGCCTCGTCCTCGGTTTGGTGTGGCACCGCGAGCTTGCACGGTGCGCAGTCGGCGTACCAGTGGTCCAAAACGCCCCCCGTTACCCTGCGAGTTTCTTGGCGCGCAATGCGGCAGCCACAGCCGCGACGCGCTGAATGTTCCCCGGATCGCCTTTCGGTCCGCGCGGGGGAAGGCTGAGACCGGCGAGCACTTGCAAGTACGGCCCAACGCCGTTCATGTAGTCACCCTGCGCGGCCTGCACGCCGGGGCCGAAACGCTGGGCGCCGACGCCCGCCGCCTTGCGCTGCCACTTGGCGGTGCCAGCGGCCGCGACTCCCTTGGAGAAGCTGCCGTTACCGATAGCAACCTGCACGCCCGCAGCGTAATTCGGCGCTGCGGCTGCGGTCGCGGCTTGCCAGTCCTGACGCGGATTCTGCACGCCCGCCGTGTAATCCGCGCCCGCCGCTGAGCCTCGGGCTGCGTACTTTTTCGCGATTGCATCGGCTGACTTGATTTGGATTGCCATAGTCTGCTTCCCTCCGCACAGCGTTCGGTGTCTTCCCCGCTCATAGTGGAAAACGCGGCGCGCTGTCAAGGAAAAAAGCGAACATACGGCGCTATAAAACACTGCACGCGCAGGGAAACAGAGGAGTTACGACAGGATGCAAAAAGAATACTTGTGTAACGCCTACCACGTGTGCTACGTTGTGCCGACTGCTACTGAAGTTCTCCCGAACTACCGGCTCGTGCGTCTGATAACGCCCGAGTGCATATATTATGTAAAGTACTACAAATGCCGCCTGCGGCTGGCTTTCACCTCTGTTCGGCTTGCGAACTTGCCCAGCATCCCTGGCTTCTGCCGGGTGTTGCTCAAGTGCGTCCGATGTGACTACAATGTAATTACGGAGGCACTTAAGGCATGAGAGCCGCGCTCATTCGCATCGGCAATTCCCGTGGGGTCCGCATTCCGAAGCCCCTCATCGACCAATGCAGGCTGAGGGAGACGGTCGAACTGCGTGTCGAAAACGATTGTCTCGTCATTTCGCCGGAACAGCGGCCGCGGCAAGGCTGGGGAGAAGCATTCCGGGCGGCTGGCCCGGCTGTACACGACGAACTTCTGCTGGAAACCACGGAAGCGAATGACTTCGATCGCAAGGACTGGCAATGGTAAGCCGCTCGCCTCAGCGGGATGAGGTTTGGCTGGTAACTCTGGATCCCACCCAGGGGGTTGAGATCCAGAAGACCCGCCCTTGTCTAGTCATCTCGCCTGATGAAATGAACCAGCATCTTCAGACTGTCGTTATCGCTCCCATGACCACGGTCAGACGTCCCTACCCTACAAGAGTAGCGGTGCGCTTCCAGGGAAAACGTGGAGAGGTGGCGCTGGATCAACTCCGCGCCGTAGATCGGCAGCGCCTGGTGCGCAAGCTCGGAACAGTCTCGGCGAATACCGCGCAGGAGGCCTCCGCCACACTTCTCGAAATGTTCAGCCGCATGTAGGACCAGCCCAGAAGAGGTGTGCCATCAACCGTCACATCTTGTATCGGCCCAAGTCCTCGTCATTCAAGCCTTCCAACCACTTGCGCAGCTCGTCCCCAGTGACCCGGTCGGAGACGCTGGCAGCCAGCTTGGAGTTCTTTAAGACCTCATCCTCCACATAGATGGGGCAATCCACGCGTAGGGCCAGGGCAAGCGCGTCCGAAGGGCGCGAATCGATGCTGATAATCCGCCCCTCGCGCTCCACCCAGATCACCGCATAAAACGTGTCTTCGCGCAGTTCGGTAACCACCACCTTGTGGACCTGGGTGTCCAGCCCCACCAGCACGTTCTTGATCAGATCGTGGGTCATGGGCCGAGGTGTGGTCACCTTCTCAATCTCCAGCGCAATGGCATTGGCCTCGTAAATCCCCACCCAGATGGGTAGCACCGTATCGCTCCCCGCGTCCTTGAGGATAACAATAGGCATGTTAGTAACCGGATCCATCATTAGTCCACGGATTTTCATCTCTACTTCCATCTTGATCTCCCGCCCGAAACCTGCTCCGCCCCCCAAGCCCGGAGGCTGTTCCAGCGCTCCTTATACCACCATTTCGCCTAAAAGGCTGTTGGGAAAACTACCGATGGTAACCACCGGGACGTAGCTACCCAGGGCCGGTGTCGCCCCTTCCGGAGCGCGGAAATTCAATACTTTGTTCTGCGAGGTTCGCCCGACCCACTGCCCCCGGGCCTCGTTCTTCCCTTCAACCATTACTTCAAGGGTTTGGCCGACATGTCTTTGGTAGTTGTGTCTTTGGATTTCGCGTTGCTTCTCTTGCAGGACGGCCAGGCGGCGGGCTTTCTCCTCGTCGGGGATGGCATCTTCCAGCTTCAGGGATGGGGTGTTGGGACGGGGGGAATACTTGAAGCCGAAAATGGCGTCGTATTGGACTTGATTGAGCAGGGAGAGGGTTTCTTCGAAGTCGGCTTCGGTTTCGCCGGGGAAGCCTACGATTATGTCGCTGGTGATGCTGATCTCCCGTTTGGCGCCCTTCATCCAGGCGATGCGCTCGAGGTATTGTTCGCGGGTGTAGAGGCGCTGCATGGCATCCAGCACTCGATCAGAGCCGCTTTGCACGGGCAGGTGGACGTGGTCGCACAGAGTTGGCACAGAGTCGATGGCCTCGACGATATCGCGGCCAAAGTCCCGGGGATGCGACGTCGTAAACCTTACCCGCCTGATGCCCGCGACCTCGCCTACCGCTGCCAGCAACTCGGCGAAGGTCTTCTTCCCTGCCGGATCTTTGTAGGAATTTACGTTCTGGCCGAGTAGCTGGATCTCTTTGTATCCCAGATCGGCCATCTGGCGGGCCTCGGCCAGGACGGAATCCGACGTCCGGCTGCGCTCCTTGCCACGAGTGAAGGGAACCACGCAGTAGGCGCAGAACTTGTCGCAGCCCTCGATGATGGTGATGTAGCCCCGATGGGGATTGGTGCGGGCGGTGAATTCGGTCTCAAAGCATTCGTCGGTTTCGCGGTCGTCGAGGCCGGTGACGCGCACGGGCTTCCCTGCCTCGATCTGCGCTTCGATTTGAACTAGCATCTCCGGCAAGTGGCGGTAGGACGCCGATCCAGCCACCAGCGAAACGTACGGCGCGCGCTCAAAAATCTTCTCGCCTTCCTGCTGCGCCACGCAGCCCAGCACGCCAAATACTTTGCCCTGCGCTTTGTACTTCTTGTAGTCCGACAGCCGATTGAAGACTTTCTGCTCGGCTTTGTCGCGGATGGAGCAGGTGTTGTAGAGGACCAGTCCGGCCTCTTCTACCGTGGGAACCTGCTGGTATCCCTCCGAGACGAGCGTGCCAATGACCTTTTCCGAGTCATGGGCGTTCATCTGGCAGCCGAAGGTTTCGAGGTAAAAGGTCTTCTGGGGCTCACCCGGCATAGGTGAAGCCAGTATACCGCCATGAGCGGGGATCCAGCGCCGGGTGCCCCATTCTTGTCGCGTTCTTTGCGACAGGGTGGGGCTTTGGACATTCATCCATCCCAATGACGAAGTCCGATTTCGACCAATTCCCTGCCGCGTATTGGGCTATGCTCCAGCTATGAAACTGAATCAGCTTGGGAGGACCCGCATGCCCAACCGCACTCTAATCCTGGCGCTAGCGACCGCCACTATCCTCGCGTTGTCCCCCGCCCGCTCGAACGCCTCTCCCGCCGACGATGAAACCGCCGTCGCCGCGCTCGACAGCCAGTATCAAGAGGCCGTCAAAAAGAACGACGTAGCGACCATGGACCGCATTCTCGCCGACGACTTCGCCCTGGTCACAGGGCGAGGCCAGGCGCAGACCAAGGCCGATCTCCTCAAAGAGTCGGGCAGCGGCAGCATCACCTACGAGCACCAGGAGGACAGCAATCGCACCGTCCGCGTCTGGGGCGACACCGCGGTCGTCACCGCCCTGCTGTGGGTGAAGGGTTCGGAAAGCGGAAAGAGTTTCGATTACAAGCTATGGTTCAGCGACGTCTACGTGCGCACCCCGAAGGGCTGGCGCTATGTGTTTGGGCAAGCTTCCCTGCGGCTTCCTTAGGCAGACACAAGTCCAGGCGAGCCGCATGTGGATGCCGCGATGAAACGCTTGTGGGCCAGAAGGGCGTCCGGTAGGATAGCTGAGGAAAGGGTTGCCATGGCACTGGATTGGTCACGATGCCCAGCCGTAGAAAGCGTGCCTGGAAAAGTCAGTGGCGCATGGGTGTTCCGGGGAACGCGCATACCGGCCGCCGCGGTCTTCGAAAACCTGGAAGACGGACGCACGATTGACGAAGTCGTCGGGATGTTTGATGGACTCTCGCGGGAACAGGTGATCGCCGTGCTGGACTTCGCCGCCCACAGCCTAGAAGCCCCTGCACCCACCCGCTAATGCTCATCCTATTCGACCAGGGGACGCCGGTCGGAATTCGGGATTCCCTTCCCGGCCACGTTATCAAAACAGCACGTCAGCAAGGATGGAGCACGCTGCTCAACGGCGAACTGCTGCGTGCGGCCGAGGAAGCCGGATTCGATGTCCTGCTCACGACCGACAAGAACCTTGCTCATCAGCAGAACCTGAGCAACCGAAAAATTGCGATCGTGGCGCTTGGCAGGAGCCGATGGAGTTTTATCCAGCCCATGCTCCCGCAGATCGCCAGCGCGGTGAGCGCCGCAAGACCCGGCAGCTACACTCTGGTGGAAATGGCCGACGAGTAGCTTTTCGGATGTGAGCCAGCAAGGGCGGGCCACCCGCCTTCAGCCGTGCCGCAAGCGCTCCCCCCGGAAATTGTCATCCCGACTGGAGCAGGATCGCTCGCGAAGCGAATGATCCTGCGGAGTGGAGGGACCTCGGGTTTGCCGGCTGACGGATATACGCTGCTCTCTCTTTGGACCGTTGATTATTACCTACTGCACTTCCCCCTCGTTCATGCTGTATAAGTATTTTCTACATGACGCGATTTAGCAGGAGGACACGATGAATCGAGAAAAGGCGCTGAAGATTCTATTGGTGTTGGTGGGATTGCTCTTTACGGCTCTCGTCTATCCCTTGACGACGTCGCTATGGCACGCCAATCAATCGGAATACGGCGATGACATGATGCTCAGCCTCTATGTCGCGCTCGGCATTTTCCTGCTGATAGCGTCGCGTAATCCATTGGCGAATCGCAGCCTGATCGCCTTCGCCGCCTGGTCGAGCCTGGCTCACGCCACGGTTATGGCAGTGATGGCATTCCAGAGCGCGAGCGATCGCGGACACCTGCTGGCCGGCGTGGCTTTGTTTGGTGTCATTGGTATAGCCCTGATCGTGGCTCTGGCAAAGCAGTCAGGAGTGCCGGCATCCGCAGCCGGTGCGTAGGCTCGGGCCGGGCACCCGGCGGCATGTTGTTCCTAAGGCCGTGTATATCTTTCCACACAACGTGATTTAGCCGGTGGGCACCATGAATCGAGAAAAGGCGCTAAAAATTCTACTGGTCTTGTTGGGATTGCTCTTTACGGCTGGCGTCTATCCCTTGGTGACGTCTGTACGGGATGGTTGGCAAGCGAACAAAGAGGGCGCTGCGCCGGTGATGCTCAGCCTCTATGTCACGCTCGGGATTTTCTTGCTGCTGGCAGCGCGTAACCCGTCGGCGAATCGCAGCGTGATCGCTTTCGCCGCCTGGTCGAGTTTTGCTCATGGCGCTGTGATGGCGGTCATGGCAGTCCACATTGCGAGCACACGCGAAGGCCTGCTGATCGCCGCGGCTGTGCTTGGGATCACCGGTGCAGCCCTGATCGCGCTGGCTCCGGCAAAGCAGTCAGGAGAGCGGGCATCCGCAGCCGGCGGGTAGGCTCGGGCGGGTGGTTAGGATTTTTCGCTTACTCCTACAGAGTGACGATTGTCCCCAGGGTCACCGATGATCCCCGTCATCCCCTTCACAAAGTGCGCGAAGGATGGGG
>JBGQBN010000060.1:0-25673 GCA_041494805.1 Terriglobia bacterium
ATCGCGCACGTGAAGGGCGAACTGCTTACCCTCTTCGCTCAGTCCTCCGGTCGCGGTGTCTATGAATTGCGGCCGCTCGCGCTCCGTGATGGCGCCGTCTCGCGTCAGTAGCGAGAGAACGTCTCTGCCTCGGTCACGCAGCAGATCACGGATACTAGAGTCTGGGCCGAGGTTGTCAAGCATTCCTGAAATCTGAGAGAGACTCGCCGGAGTGATTGACTTGCCCGCACTGACGGCTCGCTCGCTGGTGCCGAGAGCCCCGGTCATGTTCTTGTTCAGTTCCGAACCCAACCGCCTCGCCGCCTCAATATCTCCGGGTGCGGGAATCTCGCGCACCAAGACGGGTTTTTGCATCTTGTCTACAGCTTCCGGGGTGAGTCCGAACTGCTGAGCGTTAGTCCGGAGATAGTCGCGGTACGTGTCGCCCTGGCCGCGGGCGTAGAGCCTCTGCGTGCTCATGGTGCGACTGTTTCCGCCGAGTACAGTTCCGTCAGGCGTGACAATGGGCGGGCCATTGACAGCATCGGGATTGGTGTTGACGGTGTAGCGCGGATCGTAGTTCTGCGCCTGCTGAATCACTCTGGCCTGCGCTTCTTTCGAGGTGTGGTATGCCCGTTCCTGCACTGCGGGCGGATAGCCAGGATTGGGTGCGAACGTCTCCGCGTTGTGCGATGGTGTCAGGTCGGCAGCCTCGACCAGTTTGTACTTTGCGGGCAGATCACTCGTCGGAGTCTTGACCACAGCTTCGCCGCCGTACTCTCCGGGCGTTTCCTGTTGGCTGCGCAGTGCGACCGGCTGGCGTGCCGTTGAAACACTTGTTCTCAGTGGCTGTGTAGTTCCATCGGCTTGTGTCGCTTGACTCTCGCTCTTACGCCGCATCTCGCTGAGTATGTCAGCGAGCCCAGCAATGGCTTGTTCGTTCTGCTCTAGGTCATCGACATTTTTCGCGTCCGCAAAGAACGTATCTGTGATGTCGCGCCAATCCTTTGCGACAACGTTCCCGCCGGGTCCAGTGGACAATGTGTCGCCCGGCTGCGTCCCCATTTGGAATTTGAACTGACGGAGGAAGTTGGCCTTACCCTTCTGGTCGAGGGCTGGGAACGTTTTGTCCCAAAACTCTTGCATGAGCGGTCTGGGGTCAGTGCCATTATCAGCAAGGTCTTCAATACGCGACCGCACGGCTTCACTGCGACCTCTATCTTGAAACAGCTTCTCTATGTAGGAAGCGACCTTCGACTCTCGCGCAGTTGGAACTTCTGCAGCGGCGCGGCGCACGATGGGCAGCCCGCTGGCTTCGTCAATCCCTGTGACTTCGCCGGCAGGATGGGTCAACTGCGGTCCTGGCTGAGTCGCGGCTTCTTGTGGCGCCGCCTGGACTGGGCGACGGAGCAGGTCTTCCCAGGAAACATCTCTACCTGACGGGATGCCAGCTCGCGGCTGGGTTGGCTGCGGGATCTGCGCGGCTGGCTCGCCTTCCCCAAACGCGGGGCCTTTCTCTGGCTGCGGGGCAATTCCACTCGACGGTCCCTGCGCTCGCCTGCCTGCGGCAATGGAACGACCGCCTTCGACCGCGCCACGGCCTGATTCAGCCGCAAACCAAGTATTGAGCCCTGCTTCGACGGCCAGCTCGCGCGCAGCCTTGATGTCGTGCCGTTTAAGGGCATCGTTGATTTCGGAAAGGTTCTGGATGGCACCAGCGCCCATCTGCCCTGCAAAGTAGGTTTGCACCGCAGCAGCGGGGATTCCTGTGAGCTTGCCGATAGCGCCCATCAGCGCCAAGTTCTCCGGTTCAGTCATGGACGTTGCAAAGCGGGTGACACCCCGAGCCTCGGGAAAGTCAGCGATGCTGCCGGGCATCGGACTGAAGCGCACCAACGGCTCAGGTTCGCCAACCGTCAATCCCGCACGCTCAGCGAGCGGTTTGATGATGTGCTGGCCGACTATCGGGAGGGCTGCGGCATTGGACACTAGGTCAGGCGGAGCTACATCAGTTCGACCGACGGCTCGGCGCAGGATACGTCCTAAAACCGTGTCCGGGCCAACGACGCCCGCCAAGTGCTGGCCATAGGTAGGCGGTTGAGGTTTCCCAACCGTGGCACCCGGAGGAGTCCCGTACCTAGTGCCCATCTCTTCGAGAGTCGTTGGCGGGTGAAGTATCTGGTTAGTCGTGTCCTGCTGTCCCGCTCTCGTTCCGGCGTCAATGAGGTACTGATTGGCTTCCTGCTGGCCGGCGAGCCGCTCCAGTTCGTTCATGGCAGGCTGAGACTGGGAGTAGATCGGTGCTGGCTTCGTGGCGTTTCCCGGAGATGGCTGTGCGGGCGGAGTTGCACTTAGCAGGTCATCCCAGCCTACGGTCTCGCTCCGACTCGCCTTCTGCTGCGTGGTGGTGGCTTTCGGTGCCGCGGTCAGCGGGGGATGGTCGCCGAGAACATCTTCCCAAGTGGTGCCGTCTGCCATGTCGTCTCCGGTCCTGCTACTGCGGTCGCTGCTGCATTTCGCCTAACCCACCTTCAATGTCGCCACTGAGGATTCGGTCTATCGCGGACTGCGGTTTGTTGATGCGCTTCCGCGCCCGGATTGCCTTGCGAATCGCCGGACCGAGCCGTCGCTGCTCTGGGTCGGTAACTTGTCCCGAGCGTTCGTCAAACAATCGCATCGCTCTGTCTGGGTCGCCGCCAGCGTTGTTGAGAATCTTGCTGGCAATCTGCTCCGCACTGGCTGCGTCTCCTGCGTTGTTCGTCCGGTTGCTGCCCCGAATCCCAGCCAGTGTTTTCTGTTCCCTGAATCGCTGGTCGAGAACCGCTTGCGCATCTTCGTCACCGTTGGCTGCGGCGATGCGTAACTGCCACTCGTTCGGATTGGTTTTCGCGATCTTAGGTTCGTGGCCGTAGAGCACGAAGTTGCGCTGTTCGTTTGCGTCTTTGAACACGTCCGCATGTTCATCGGCGAAGGACTGCCGCTGCTCTACCGCGCTGTCCTTCTGAGGATTCGGCCGCACCGCCCACTGGTTCGTGTCGGTATTGAACACGCCACCACCGCTCGGAGTCTGAAACGATGCACGCTTGCTGGCTGCCCGATCTCTCGCCATCTGCGCTCTCTGGATAGCGAAGTGCAGAGGCAGAAAAGCTAGATTGGCACAGCGGGCCTGGTTCTCAAGTCCTCCCGCTTCGACCTGCTGACGTTCCTGCGCCAGCTGATATGGTCGCGCTTGTGCTGCAGCGAACCCTGCTCCGAAGTTTGGCTGTCCTGCGCCAGCCGCCATACCCTGGCCGATAAAAAGTCCGAGATGTAACAATTTCCCAAGTTTTGTCTCAGAGGCGTTGATGGGCCTCGGAAGCCCTGACTGGTCCGTAGTCGCCTCGCGGAAACTCGGCTGCATGAACTTCGGCAGCGGAGAAAGTTGAGGCTGGGAAGTTCCAACAGTCATCCCTTGGCTGGAATCCGCTGGCGCGAACTGATAATTAGGGTCTTGCTCCGGACCAATGCCACCGGGCACGGGCGCAGTGTAGTCTCGCCCGACCGCTACGTCTGGCGGAATCTGCCCTTCAACCGTGGACCTTGCCGGTTGAACTGACCGCATGGCATCCTGCGCGAACTGCTGAGTACGCAGAGCGGGATTCTTGAAGAAGCGAAGGATTGATGCTGGCGGGATGGCACCCGGAGCATAGGGGTTCCCCATGATGTCATTCGGGTCAACGTTTGGGAGTTGATCGTACTGTAACGCTGGCTTTGTCAGATTCCATGCCATGTGAATCCCTCCTTGGTCAGTTTCGTTTAGAAGTCACTGCGTAAAGTCTCTTTTCCCTACTGGTTCCTACCTGTCTGCTTCAGCCGTAAACTCACCAGTTTTTCTACTGTTTTCTATTACTTATCGACGCTTCTAAGCCATTGCAGTTTCCGGTAAAGAGTCCGTGCGCTGATTCCGAGTCGGAGTGCTGCCTCTTCGCGATTGCCGCGGCACAGTTGTACAGTGCGGCGAATGCTCTCCCGCTCCATTTCGGCCAGCGGCCGCACAGCCTCAAGTTCAGCCAGGCGTCGCGCTTCTTCTTCAGTTCTGTTCATGACAAAATGTCAGTGTTCCACGAGGAGCCATGACAAAAAGTCAGGGCTTCGACTTGCTCATGCCGCTCCTTCGTCGCCCAAACAAAGGCCGTGCGTTCCCATCACCTTCACGAGTACGCGCATTAAGAACGCACCGTCATCAGGCGCGATCATCCTCGCCAACTGATTACATTGGTCGTCCGTGCCCCATTCCGAAACCAGGTCCAGCCACACGGTCAGCTCGGCGAGGTCTGGGCGGTCTGTGCGAATCTGCTGCAGTACCTCGGCAACTAGCTGGTCGTGAGACCTGAGTTCGCCCGCTGCAACCGCACTCACTGGTAGCCTCCTTGTGAGCACTTGGCTTTCGTCTGTGGGTACTGCGGGAAGGGAAGTAATGAGTCGTAGTGTTCAGAATCGTGTTCAATACGCGCCGACAGTGCCGCACTTGGCAACTGATGGCCCGCTGTATGTGATTGATTTAGTGTAGAGCGAAGGGTTGGCTGCAGCTTCCCAAGCTGGATGTCACGGGTTCGATCCCCGTCTCCCGCTCCATCGTTCGGGAAACCTCCACCGCCTGATCGGTTTATCGGGGCAGCAACCCTGCTCTGTGATTGGGCCCACACCCAAGCGTGATGCTGCTCACTGTTATCGAACCACACCAGGCGTAACAAGATAAGTAGGTGTAGGAGTTTGCCTATGAAGTCGCGTCCCATTCCAATCCGTGATAAAGAGAAAAAGCAGGGACATACCCAGGTAGAACTCCAAGCAGAGATTCGCCGCCGCGCATACGAACGCTACGAGCAGAATGGTTGCACGGACGGGGACGAACTGCAGGGCTGGCTGCAGGCAGAAGCAGAAGTCTTGGAACTCGAACACCAGCGGACAGCATAAGGCTTGTATCTGCCAACATAGAGGCTGAAGAGGGGCTGGCTGAGTCCGGGCGTTCAGCCCAGCCTCCGAATCTGGTTCTGGAGGATAGGCTTCTGCTGCTGGGCCGGAGGTTTCCCATGAGGACGCTAATGCATTTCAGGACGCACGAGGATCGGTACTTTCATTGGCACCCGTTGCATGCGATGTTTGCGCTTATAGCGAGTACCATGTTGGCGGCGCTGATCGTGCTGATGCTCGTTGTGTCCGCAAGATGAGGGCAGAGCGCACCTTCCCTTGCGGACCTGCGCCAGGGAAGCGATAATTCCCGCAGTTTCACTCGCAGACGGACGCGAGGCGGCCAGCGAAGTTGAAATCGCCACTTTGGAGGCTGTTTCTTCTGAGGCAGAGTGTCTAGTGTTCAGCCGCCGGAAGACCACAAGTGGCTTAAAAGGCAGGTGGAAAATGTCCAGATCTCTTCACAAACTTTGGTCAGAAGACGACGGTCAAGATATAGCTGAGTACGCGGTCATGCTGGCTGTGATTCTGGTCCTCGTGGTGGGCACGATCCGTCTGATCGGATCGAACGCCAACAATGTTTTCTCAGCCACTGCCAGCTCCATACAGTAAGGTACCGCCGGAATCCTGGGACACTCGGCCCAAGGATAACCCCTACTCTGTTGACATTTTTTTCTGACCGGGACACAGCCCAATGTCGACGTTCGATACCTAGGTGGCCCCTGCGACGGTTAACCACTCCTGCGTCGGAAGCAGCGCGCAATTGAATCTTTAGTCCCCACCATGTCAGAATCTCAATTGTCCTTAATCAATACTGCCAGCGGGGGGATTTTCTTGTGAGAGAAAAGGGTCCGCCTTTGACTTCCCGAGTTTCGGGCATTTTGCTGCTCACGATCCCAAGCTCCACCCGAACGGAGAAACCATGAAAAAAGTTGTGACCTTGCTGCTGCTTCTGGTTTTTGTGGCCCTTCCCGCGCTTGCTCAAATCGCCCAGTATCAAGGGCGTTTTTCAGCCGACGACCAGAAGCGCTTCGACAGCTATTACCAGCGCTGGCTGGAGTACAAGCGGACCAACAGCCGGGATGAAATTATCAGCATGGAAGCACGCATGCAGAATGTGATGCAGCAGTACAGCATCCCCGCCCGGGTTCCTTATGAGGCGATTGCCTCCTCGGGTTCCTGGGGCAACTACCAGCAGTATCGGGGCCGCTTCTCGCCCGACGATCAGGCCCGGTTTGATTCCTATTACGAACGATGGCTGGACTACAAACGCACCGACAATCGGGAAGAAACCCTCAGCATGGAAAGGCGTATGCAGGATGTGATGTCCCAATACAATGTTCCGCTGACCGTACCCTACGGCGCGCTTTCCTCCTCCTCTTCCGGCAACTATGGCGGCGGATATTGGGACCCGTGGCGGGGCCGCCTCCAAGCCGAGGATCAGAGCCGCTTCGACAGCTACTACCAGCGCTGGCTGGACTACAAGCGGACCAACAACCGCGAAGAAATCCTCAGCATGGAAAACCGCATGCGCGAAGTGATGCGCCAATACAACATCCCCGGCAACGTTTCTTTCGACCAGGTTGCATCCTCATCGGTCGCGCAGCCGGCCTACTACGGTGATCTCAGTATCGTCAATGCAACTTACGGCAGCGGCAGGCGTGTCGCCAATGTGACCACCCAGTTGCAGGCCATGATCCAGAACGGCCGGTTAAGCCTGAACGTAAACAACGATTCTTTGGGTGGAGATCCTGCCCCCGACGCGCACAAGGCGCTGGACGTTACATATTTCTATCGTGGCCGTCAGCGGCGCGCGACCATCCCGGAGGGTGGCACGCTCAACATTCCGTGATCCCCCGGCGGAGCTGCGCCGGGCCGAGGAACACGCCGTACACCTCCCGCGCACGCGCGCAACGCTGGCAGTCCCGGTTGCCCGCCTCATTCTGATTCCCGTCGCACTCTCCCCGGGCTAGCTATACTAGCCACCTCTGCCTGGGAGAATCTATGATCCCCCGCTGCTTCCTCGCCTTTTGCCTCTTGCTATCCATCCCGTCCGCCGCGCAAGCACCCCAGCCTGCATCACCGGCGCAGCCGTCTCCGCGTCCGAAGATCGGATTGGTGTTTGAAGGTGGCGGTGCGCTCGGCCTGGCTCACGTAGGAGTCCTACGTTGGTTCGAACAGCACCATATTCCTGTGGACTACATTGCCGGCACCAGCCTGGGTGGCGTCGTAGCCGGCCTGTACGCCACTGGACAATCAGGCGATGAAGTTCGCGAGTTCATGCGCGGCATCCATTGGGACGAAACCTTGCGTGGCGAGGTCCCGTACGACGATCTTTCCTTCCGTCGCAAAGAAGACAAGCAGAACTATCCCAACTCTCTGGAGTTCGGTTACAAGAAGGGCGTCCAATTTCCCAGCGGCCTCAACTCCGGGCAGCAGGTGGGACTGATCCTCGATCGCGTTTCGCTGCCTTACTCAGATACAAGCAGTTTCGATGACCTTCCCACGCCTTTCCGCTGTGTCGCCACCGACCTGGTCACCGGCAAGGCGCATGTGTTCGACCACGCCCCACTTTCGCTGGCCCTGCGCTCCACCATGTCTCTGCCGGCTATTTTCAACCCCGTGCGCACCGCCGGGCAGATCTATGTGGATGGGGGTCTGCTCGACAATCTGCCGGTCGACGTTGCTCGCCGCATGGGCGCCGATATCGTAATTGCCGTCCATCTACAGACCAAGCCGCTCAATCCCGATGAGCCGCTTTCCTTGTTTGCGGTACTGAACCGTTCCATCAATGTCGTCGTCGCTCGCAACGAGCTCGAAAGCATGGAAAAGGCGGACTTGCTGATCAACGTGGACCTGCAGCAATTCGGCTCCAGTGACTTTGAGCAGGCAGAGAAAATCATGCAGGTGGGCTTCGACGCGGCCGCAGAAAGAGCCCGGGTTCTTTCCAATTTTTCTGTGGACGAGTCCAGCTGGCAGCAGTATCTCGAGCAGCGTCAATCGCGCCGCCGCTCTGTCCCGGTCCCCAGTTTTGTGGAAGTCGAAGGCCCCAATTCTGTGATCGCCAACGGCATCAGGACAGGGTTTTCCCAGGACATCGGCAAACCTCTCGATACCGGCCAAGTGGAACGTGATCTTACGCTGCTCACAGGGTTGGGCCGTTTTTCTCTTGCCAGTTACAGCATTACCCGCCGGGGCAATGAAGATGGGCTGCTGATCCGCGTCAACGATAAGGACTATGCGCCTCCCATCATCAATCCCTTACTGCTCATCGACGGCAGCGACTACAACAATGTGCGCTTCAGCGTCGGCGCCCGCCTCACCTTTCTTGATGTCGGTGGCTTCGGCTCAGAATGGCGCAACGATTTCATCTTCGGTTCCCAGTACGGCGTTGCCTCGGAGTACTATCACCCGCTGCATTGGGCCAGTCACTGGTTCGTGGCGCCCCGCGCCTTCGCCAGCAGCAAGCCCTTCGATCTGCATGTCGACAACCGGCTTCAGGCCCAATACCGCAAGCGGGATATCGGTATGGGGGTCGACTTTGGCATCGCCATCAGCCGCGATGCGGAGTTCCGCGTGGGCTACCAGGTCGAGCATTCGCGTCTGAATCTGGAAGTCGGTCCGCCCACGCTCCAGTCGGTGGCTGGGACGGTCGGGGTCTCGACCGTCAAATACAGTTTCGATCACACCGACGACGCGGTGGTTCCGCGCCAGGGCACGCGTATCACTTCCCGCCTGCAGTGGTATGACGCCAATCCCGGCGCCAGCGAACACTTTCCGCTGATCGAAAGCCAGTTGCGGTTCTTCCAGCGCACCAGCTTATCGTCTTCAGTCTTCCTGCTGGCTTCGGGAGGAAGCACTGCCGGTTACCGCAACACAGGTCTGCCGGTGTTTTCCCTGGGAGGACCGCTGCGCCTCGGCGCCTACGGCACCAATGAATTTCTCACCAACCAGTATTTCCTTTTCCAGCCCGGCTACATTCGCCGCCTGACCCAACTCTCACCCCTGCTGGGAGACAATGTTTATTTCATTTCCTCTCTGGAGGTAGGTAAGGCCTACAACGTGGGGCAAGCCTCACACTTGCCCGCCGACATCAGCGCGGCCATCCTGGTGCAAACCTTTTTCGGGCCGGTCATTCTTGGCGGCTCCCTCGGC
This sequence comes from Terriglobia bacterium, assembly GCA_041494805.1. Classification (GTDB taxonomy): domain Bacteria; phylum Acidobacteriota; class Terriglobia; order Terriglobales; family Acidobacteriaceae; genus JBGQBN01. Next base: position 9,082 of record JBGQBN010000060.1, read on the forward strand.
GATACCGGGCACCGTAAGGTTTATTTTCAGGTAGGCAGGTTGTTCTGAGATCGTCCCCTCGACGAACTCTGCCGCAACCCCTATCATGGTCGAATCACGTCATCTTTCGAGGTGCAACATGCCTGAACCGACTTATGAAGAACTGAAAGCCCGCTTGGCGGAACTGGAAAAGCAGGGTCCACGCCGCACCGGAAGCCTGGAGTTCAGGGTCAGCGAAAAGGGCGGAGTAAGCGTTTACGGCCTTGGCCGTTTTCCGGTTACGCTCTACTATGAACAGTGGACTCGCTTGCTGGAAGCGTCCGAAAAACTTCGCGAATTTCTTGAAGAAAACAAGTCCAAGCTCAAGCTCAAAGGACAGTAGCCTCGACCGGGAGCAGTTCCTTTACCTGACGACTCGGGGACGCCGCAACGGCCTGCCCCGTGAAATTGAGATCTGGTTCATCCATCACGACGGCAGTTTCTACGTAATCGCGGAATACACGACTTCGCACTGGGTGCGGAATCTGCTGGCGCGTCCCGAAGTGCAGGTGCGATTGGCAGGGAAGAGCTTTGCCGCCCGTGCCCCGGTCCTGTCTCCGGAATCCGAACCCGAACCGAACCCTCCAGGCCTTGTCGCGCAAGAAATATGGCTGGGGTGAAGGTCTGGTCGTTGAATCGATACCTGAGTCCGCAAGAGCCGGTGCTTTCACTCCTCCGTGATCCGCCGGTGATTCAATGGTTTCGCGTTCGAAGATGTCGAGACTGAAGATGTCAAGACTTGGGAGACTCCCTAAATCTGAATCTCCCTGGTGCAACGTCGGCTTCGCGGACGTATTACCCCGGAACCGCGTTTTATCGAAGGCGTGAGGGTTGGGTGACGACGCGAACAATTGAGATGAGAAATCCTTTCAGAAGCCGTAAATCGGGCCCGGGCAGATCTGACTCGAAGATAACCATGGAGGCAAGCTGTTTCCGTGACCCGCATCACAATCGGCTGTTGCTCAGGCGAAGCTGCCGCGCAGCACACGTGTGTGATGGAAGGCGGCCAGTCGTATCGGAGACCGGTGCGACCCAACCTCTACTTGCTGTTTGCTGCTGCCTCGATCTTCTCGATCACCAGTGCGCGCGACCCACCCCGCGAGAACACCTCGCCGCTGGCGACAACTTTTTGCCCGGCAAACGGCAGGAGCTTTGGGTTCTGCCCGCTGGACGGAGTCGTCTTCGCGATGGGCCAGTAGATGGTGCCGTCATCCGCCAGGATCACCAGCGGGGAACCGGCTTGGGCGCAGGCGCGTGCGCAATCGGCACTGATGGGCTTTTCCAGGTTCTTAGTGAAGGCACATGCCGAGTCCAGCACGTAGCCCTTCACCGTAACTGATGCGTCCTTGGCGCCGGCTATTAGAATGAGAACCGCCATCAACACAACTAGCGTGACCAATCTTGCTGTTTTACTACCGTAAGTCATTGTGTCCTCCCTGTCTTTAACTAAAACAGTCAAAGGCCGAAGCGGCGCTAGGGCCGCTTCGGCCGGACCCGTCGGGGTCTTGCTTCAGGCCGCTAGGCTCGCTACGAAGTGCTCACACAGAGTGGTCTCGACGGTGTAGTGCTTGAACGTCACCGGCGCGGTTAGATAGGGCTTCAGAATTTCCTCGATCTTCGGATACACCTCGCGCTCATAGCGCTCTGCATACTGTTTTTCCATCCATAGTGTGATGGTGATCACCTTGTCCATCTTGTTTTCCGGAAACAAGGGCAGGATTTCCAGGAACCCGGCCTGCTCTTTCAGGATGGGCAGAACCTCTTTGCGGACCAGCTTCACGAATTCCTCTTTCTTTTCCAGCTTCGGGATAAATTCAACCAGGCGTGCAAACATGGGAGCTCTCCTTAAGCTATTAAGATTGGTGGGGACCCAGGAGTTGCTCTGTTTCGCGACAGATTGTTCGAGTCGGCATCATCTACTAGTAAGATTGGTGAAGACCCGGCGTTTGCTCTATTTCGCGGCAGAGTATTTTCGGGTCGGCATCATCGGCAAGACTCTAGCCGGGGAAACATGCAAAAATCAGTGACTTTGCGCACGCATCGGTGTGATTCTAGATACTGCAGTCGCCGTTTTCACCGCTCGTGCTCCGCCTTCGTGCAAGATTGAAGCTGTCTGTGGCTAGAATATTTCTTCATGCCCTCCGACGACATCCTCACCCTTCCACCGCCTCCCGCTGACGCACGCCTAGCCTATGGCACCGATCCCAATCAATTCGGCGAGCTGTGTCTCCCCAAGGGCAGAGGTCCGTTCCCGGTAGTCATGAACATCCACGGCGGTTTCTGGCGCGCCCAGTACGATCTGGCCCACGCCGGACATCTCTGTGCCGCACTGACCGCCAAAGGCCTCGCTACCTGGAACGTGGAATACCGCCGCGTGGGCAACCAGGGTGGCGGCTGGCCCGGTACATTCGAAGACATCGTGAACAGCTACCGTTTCCTGCAGCAAATCGCGAAGCGTCATAACCTGGATCTCACCAGAATGCTGGTGATGGGCCACTCCGCCGGCGGTCAACTTGCGCTCGGCCTCGCGGGGCACGAGCCGTCGGTCAAGCGCGTGGTCTCACTCGCAGGCGTGGTGGATCTCCAGCGTGCCTGGGAGTTGCACCTGAGCGATGACGCAGTTGTGGAATTTCTAGGCGGCAAACCCAAAGACATGCTGGAGCACTACCATCAGGCCGATCCCATGCAGCTCACGATCCACGCCACCCAATGGCTAGTCCATGGCGCTGCCGACGAGGTCGTCCCGCCGCCGTTCAGCCACGACTATGTCGAACACAAGAAAAAGCGCGGCGAAGACGTCCACTATCTTGAGGTCTCCACCGCAGGCCATTTCGAACTGATCGACTCGCATTCCACCACCTGGCCGGAAGTCGAGAACACGATCCTGCAGTTGTTGCGGCCCTAGCGCTCTCAACTCTGGACCACTTCTGTTTTCTCTGTGTTCCTCTGTGCCCTCTGTGGATTAAGCGATTTTCCGCAACACCAGCGCAGAGTTCTTCGACCCGAACGCAATGCAGTTGCACACCGCGTGCTCGATCGCTTTCTTCCGCCCGACGTCCGGCACGTAATCCAGATCACATTCCGGATCGGGGTTCTCCAGATTGATCGTCGGGGGAACTTGCCCGCTCTGCATGGCAACCAGTGTCGCCGCCACGCCCGCCGCCCCGCACGCCCTCTGCGGATGCCCAATCTGCGACTTCAAGGCCGACATCGGTACCTCTCTCGCGTGCTCGCCCAACGCCAGTTTCAACGCCCGCGTCTCAATACGGTCATTCAATTGAGTCGAAGTCCCGTGCAGATTGACGTAATGCACATCCTGCGGCCCAATGCCCGCTTCCTTCATCGCCAGCCCGATGGCCCGTGCCGGCTCCTCGCCGCACTCCTGCAGCCGCACCCGATGAAAGGCCTCGCAGGTAGAACCATATCCGCAAACTTCCGCCAGCATCTTCGCCCCCCGCGCCCGCGCATGTTCATATTCCTCCAGCACAAACATCCATGCTCCCTCGGCCAGCACAAACCCGTCCCGATCCACCGAAAACGGCCGCGACCCCCGCTCCGGAGCATGATTCCAAGTGTCCGTCAAAATCTTCATGAGCAGGAACCCCTTCATGATGCCTAGGGCTATTGGGGCGTCGGCTCCTCCGCTTAGGACCATGTCCAGGCGGCCGGACTGAATTTGCCGCAGCGAATAGCCAAAGGCATCGGTGGACGACGTGCATCCGGTGGTGATCACGTGGCTCGCGCCGCGCAGGCCGAAGCGGACGCTGAGTTCGCTGGAGAGCGTGCCCATCACGCCAGTGGGCACGCAGAACAGGCTCATCTGTTTGTATTGTTGATGGAAGAACAGGCGATACTGCTCTTCGGTGAATTCCTGCGAGCCGCCGCCCGAACCCAAAATCACACCAAAGCGGCGTCGTTGTTCAAGGGAAAGGGAAGCCGGGTCGAAGCCCGCTTCGCGCAGCGCTTCCGTGGCTGCGGCCAGGCCGAGCGGTAACACGCGCGATACATGCTTGCGATCGCGCTTCTCCACCCAGGCCAGCTCATCAAAATCGCGAACTTCGCCCGCGATCTGCACCGAGATCTCGGACGGATCGAAGCGTGAAATACGCCCTACCCCGCTGCGTCCTTGCAAAATACCTTCCGCAAAAGCCCGATTGCCCACGCCATTCGGACTCACCGCCCCCATGCCCGTGATCACGACCCGTCGTTTCACGCCCGCATCCATATTCCTCCGAACATATATAAAGCCTGGATTGCAGGCTTAGATGCAGATCTCCGCGATGAGGATAGTGTGACATCCCCGGATTGCCATTATAATCAGCGCTTCGTTCTGGATGTCACGCGGGCTCTGCGGCCTGTTCCGTAGAGACGTAGCTTGCTACGTCTCGGCCCGCGCACGAGCAGACGTAGCAAAGCAGACGTAGCGGAGCTATGTCTCTACGGGGAGATTGTAAGAATCGTAAGAGAGGGAACTCTTGGCCTACGGCGACCTGCGTGACTGGATGGCGGCGCTCGAGCGCTCCGGCGAACTAAGAAAGATCAGCACCGAGGCAGATCCCATCCTGGAAATCACCGAGATTACCGACCGCGTGAGCAAGGGGAAGCACGCGGGCGGGGGCGCCCGCGCCACACAAGCTGGAGGCCCCGCGCTCCTTTTCCAAAACATCAAAGGCCACCCTGGCTCCCAGCTCCTAATCAACCAGTTCGGCTCCGCTCGCCGCATGAACCTGGCGCTCGAAGTGGACTCGCTCGACGAAGTCGCCGACCGCATCCGCGGTTTTATGGACGTGAAATCCCCGCAAGGCTTCCTCGACAAAGTAAAAATGCTCCCAAAGCTCGCGGAAATGGGCCAGTTCTTCCCCAAGACGGTCGCGACCGGTCCTTGCAAGGAAGTCATCAAGCGCGACAATTTCTCGCTGCTCGATTTCCCCATTCTGCAGTGCTGGCCGAAAGACGCCGGCCGCTTCATCACTCTGCCCTGCGTAGTCACCCGTGATCCCAAGACCGGCAAACGCAATGTGGGTATGTACCGCATGCAGGTGTATGACGAACGTACTGCCGGGATGCACTGGCAGCGCCAGAAAGTCGGGGCAGAGCATTACCGCGAGCGCATGCGCGCCGCCGCTGTAGAGACGTTGCTCCGCAACGTCTCCAGCGAGACGCAGCAAGCTGCGTCTCTACGGGTTGACCTGATGGCGCGAACTTCCGGGGGTTCTGTGCTGCCTGAAGGCGACCGCCCCGCCGGCAAGATGGAAGTGGCTGTCGCCATCGGCACCGACCCCGCCATCACGTTTTCGGCCATCGTTCCCGCGCCGCCGGAGGTCGAGGAATACCTCATCGCCGGCTTCCTCCGCCAGAAACCGGTTGAACTGGTAAAGTGCGAAACCGTCGATCTCGAAGTCCCCGCCACCTCGGAAATCGTGCTTGAAGGCCATGTCCATCTCGACGAACTCCGCACCGAGGGCCCGTTCGGAGACCACACCGGCTTCTACTCGCTCGAGGATCTCTATCCTGTATTCCACCTGAGCTGCATCACGCATCGCAAAGACCCGATCTATGCCACCACCATCGTCGGCAAGCCGCCCATGGAAGATGGCTGGATGGGCAAGGCCGTCGAACGCATCTTTCTTCCGCTGATGCGACTCACAATTCCAGAACTGGTGGACATCAACCTGCCCATCGAGGGCATCTTCCACAACCTGATGATCGTCTCCATCAAAAAGTCCTACCCCGGCCAGGCCCGCAAAGTGATGAACGCCATCTGGTCGCTGGGCCAGGCCATGTTCACCAAGTGCATCATTGTTGTCGACGAAGACGTGAACGTGCAGGACATCGCCGACGTCACGCTCAAGGTGCTGAACCACATTGACCCCGAGCGCGACATCCAATTCAACCTCGGCCCGGTTGATTCCCTGGACCACGCCTCCCGCCTGCCCGACTACGGCTCGAAAATGGGCATCGACGCCACCCGCAAGTGGCCCAGCGAAGGCTTCACCCGCCCCTGGCCGGACGAAATTCTGATGGACGTAAAAACCAAGGCGCTGGTGGATAGCAAATGGAAAGCGTTGGCAAAGGACTTGGGGATCGGGTAAGCATGAAGACCGCAGGCATCATCGGCGGCACTGGCCCCGAGTCCACGGTCGAGTACTACCGCCAGATCATCGCGACCTATCGTGAGCGGAACCCGGACGGAAGTTATCCCCAGATCATCCTCAACAGCATCGACAACAAAAAAATGTTGGATCTGGTCGCCGGCAACGAGTTGGCCGCCCTCACCGAGTTTTTAGTGGCCGAGATCGAAAAGCTGGCCCGCGCCGGCTCGGATTTCGCCGTGCTCGCCGCCAACACCCCGCATATTGTTTTTGATGACCTTCGCCGCCAGTCCCCAATTCCCATGATCAGCATTGTCGAAGCCACTTGTGAGACGGCCAAGGCCCTCCACCTGCAACGCCTGGGTTTGTTCGGCACCCGCTTTACCATGCAGGGCCGTTTCTATCCCGAAATATTTTCCCGGGCAGGGATCACACTCGCCGTCCCCGACGAAAGTGAACAGGCCTACATTCATGACAAGTACATGAGTGAACTGCTGCAGGGCACAGTCCTGCCAGAAACCCGTGAGCGCTTGCTGGCCATCGTAGATAAAATGAAAGACCGCGACGGGATTCAGGCCGTGATTCTGGGCGGGACGGAACTGTCGTTAATTTTGCGCGACCCCACCGCCCGCGGCATCCCAGTCCTGGACACAACGCGCATCCATGTGAAAGCGATCGTCACGGAGTTGTTGTCGTAGGTAGCAGAAGTCCGTGTGGCGCGGGCGCCCTCGCCCGCGTGTCGTAATGGCAAACAGCCGTAAATAAAAAAGCCCCCGCCCAAGCGGAGGCCCACACAACGAAGCCTTTCACCAGCCAGCTTTCACTTGCTCGACATACCCCCACCCTCGCCTTCGTGGGTATCGATCGAAATCAGAAAAGCGTTCCGGTCGGAGTAGGAGAATTTGTGTCCCGGTAGATTGGCACTGTGCTCGATGGAGTGATACATTGCGAAGCCATCGTTATTCTGCGCCCCGAAATACTTGACATTTCGCATTACCACGCCTTTGCCATCGGCGCCCGGCTCCCGCTGCAATTTCATGGTGGCCAGTTGGCCTCCACCCAGCGTGGCGGTGACCAGGTCCGCAGTTCGATCGACCTGGATGGCAGCTTCCTGCACTTTCAGTTCGCCCCACTCCAGACCATAGGTCTTGAGAATCATGGGCGCCAGCGCGTCCCGCTGTTCTTTGTTGGTGGATGGATCAAACGATACCGTCACCCACTCTCCTTTTTTGTTGGTACCCCACTCGTCGCCCAGATCCCCGGTCAGCCAGTACTTGGCCCCTGCCAGGTTGGTGTTGCCCGAGTACCCTTCGCGCACTTTGACCGCCATATTGAACTCGCAGTGCGGATGCTCAGCGTGTTTGTTGAAATAGCAAGGACAAAACAGATGGCAACTGCAAGCTTCCACGTAATCCGCTTTCATCTGCCATGCTGGTTTTCCGGGAGTCGAAGCCATGAGGATGACTACACACACGGCGAGAAGGCTTATCTGCTTCCAGCTTTTCATATCCACCTCTTTCTGACGTATCTGTATCCGAAGTGGCCTGACGTGCTTGGATGGGCGACAGGATTTTACAGCGGTTGACCAAGTTTAGCCAGGGGCCGGGATCTGGCAGGCTGCGGAAAACTCCCGACGAGAGCAAAATCGGGAAAGCATGACTTCAGTCGTGCCGTTAAGTCGTCCCGAATCTGTCCGCGCTTTAGCGCCTGAGGTTGGCAGGCTTGGCTGTGTGGGGCGGGCGGCCCGGCGTTCGCGCAGAACCATATCTTAGAGAAGCGAACTATCACAACTGGGAGTGCCTCATTCTTAGCGAAGCCAAGGGTGGGAATTCTCGCTTCCCATCCCCCCTCGCGCACCTGTAATCTATAAGTTACATAGGATGAGCTTGAGGGAAAGGACACTATGAAACGCAAGGCCAGCATGTCCCACGACGAAGCCACAATTCGTGAACTGCGCGACAATCCGGAGTTCGCTGCTGAATACCTCCGCGCCGCATTGGAGGATGACGACGAGCCCAGCGTGCTCCTGATCGCCCTGCGTCGCATCGCGGAAGCCCGCGGCGGCATTGCCAAGGTAGCCAAAGCCGCCGGCATTGAGCGCGAGAGCCTGTACCGCGCATTATCAGTTCGCGGAAACCCTCGGCTTTCCACCCTCGTGGCCGTGACCAAGGCAGTGGGATTGAAGCTCACGGTCGAAGCCGCGCAATAGACATAGGGTTGGATTGATGATCCCCGTCACCCACCCTTTTCGCAAAGGACGCGAAAAGGATGGGCCACCCGGCCGCTTCAGACATAAGCTGACAATTCCTTCCTTCACTTTCCCTTGAGCAGAAGAGCTACTAGCTTGTCGATTTCCTTCATTCTGGATTTCAGGTTCAGCCGCACAAAACCACGCTGACGGGCAATCGAAGAACCAGCGGGGAACTCTCCGGAACGTACCATCTTGGCTGCTTCTTCATGTGCCTGCGCTCCCAGCTTGGCAATATCGGTGTGATCTTTGTTCTCATGATCGAATGTCGGTATTGGAAGTTCCAGCAGCTTCTTGTGAATGTCCCGCTCCCCGAGCAGTCCGGCTGACTGGAACGGTTTGATGGCTTGATTTACGGTTTCACAGTTCAGGATCGCAGCCACATATTCGGCCTCTTGACGAGTAGCGAATGCTGCCCAATAGAGTTTCACATCAACGATGAACGGGATGGACTCAGCGCCACGATCAAAAAATGTTGCTGCCACGTTCATGCCTGAGTGGTTGTAAAGCACGAGATACCGCTGCCTAAAATCCTGCCGCGTAAGCTCCTTCTGATAGTCCAGCCGCTCATAGAGATTTTGTTTGGCGGCCTTGTCACCACGCTTCTCATTCCAAATTCGTTCAGCTTCCTGCATCCACTTGCCGAATTCCCGGTAGCCCTCTTTCATGAGCTTTTCAGCAGTGAGGACGCTTAACAATCCATTCTTCACTTGGATAGGTAGAACGACCGTGACCGGAGTTAGAAGAGCGAATGGCACGAGATGGCGGGCGACTGCCGTGCTGTAGATGAACTTGCCTTCGACCAGCCCGCTCATGTTTACTGTGTTGTACGGCTTCTTCGCTTGCGCCGCCTGTTCGGGCTCAGTTTCCGCCCAATAAACGGCACCAGGGTCTACCTTGGTGTGGAGATCGGTTACACGGACAAAATAGAAGCTTCTGGGCACGATGGTTGCGCCCTGCTTAAAGACGCTTTGGTAGTCGCTTGGCTTTGATAGGCCAGGGGCACCGGGAGACGTGGACAAAGCTGCCCTTGAGCCCAGGTAGATGACCCGGCCTTCCTTCCTTTCCTCTTCAAGATGGCACTTTGCAACTTCCCATCTCACATCTCTGCCGGGTAGCCTGCCAGCCCATTCGATAACCGGGAGCTTTTCCTTTGGGTCTCCGACAACTGTGTCTCGTTTCGCAAAGAGTACGCAGGCGGGAACGTTGAATAGGGGCGTTACTTCCCACATGTCCCAATAGCCAGTCAACCTGAACATCGCACAGCTGTCATACTTCCGTTGGATGAGATTTTGGTGCTGATCCGCGCTCAAGACCGCCCGAGGCATCACGAACGCAAGTCGAGCATTGGTATTTGCGAATGTCGCCATCGAGTGTGCTAAGAAGACCGTCGCAAGCTCCATCTGTGTGAACAGCTTTTGCGACTTGGGTGCAATCTTGTATCGGTCAATCGCACGGCGTTTGATTTCGTCTTGGTACTCGGGGTCGGAGATAAAGCGATAGGAGAGCCACGGCGGATTCCCGATGATGAAGTCGAACTGCCCCTTCAGCATGGCCGGACGGTAACTGTTCCGGATGATGAAAGACCAAATTGAGTTCTTCCGCTCCTTGATTAGCTGCGAGAGGCCTTCGGTAAATTGCCACAGAGCATCCAACACTTTCTCGTACTGAAGCAGCTTGGACAAATCCGGCACGACTTGAGCGAGATTCTTCGCCATGATCGCCCGGTTTTCCTTGCCCGACTTTGCATGTTCCTCTGCGATCTCCGTACAAGCTGCGATAGCTTCATCGAACAGTTCAGGCATGTGGATCAGCATGTCCGGGATGACGACCTGCTTCTGATCTTTCCGTGATCCGTAGTTAATCACCACGCCGTTAAGCTGCTCGTACAGATTTGCTTCCACTTCCCGAGGCAGAAAGAGCGAGTCCGCCAAGTACACGGGGATTTGGATCGGCTTCCTCGCAGTATTGATGAGCTTTCCGAGGGCAAGCACGTAATTGGCTCTTGAAATGGTGACCGCTACGGGATGAATATCGATGCCTTGAACGTTGCCGAGGATGAGCTTGAGTCGCTCGTTATCGGTTCCATCAGGGTTGTACTGCAAGAAATGAGTGACAGCGGCTCTTAAGAAGCTTCCGGAACCGCAACTTGGGTCGAGAACTGCCTTGAATCCGCGCTTCGGGAGAAGCTCAGAGACCATGCGTTCACACAACCAGTCAGGCGTGTAGTATTCGCCAAGTTCATGCCGATCTTTGGGATCAATCAACTGCTGGTAGACGCCCTTGAGCACGTCCTCACGAACCTGAGACAAGTCATATTCAGTCAGGTGCGAGAGAATCCGTTCCCATGTCGGAGCGAGAATCTCCTCCGCTTCGGCGTTCCGAAGCCAATGGAAGAAATCGTCGTCAACAAGATTCGCCAGATGCTTCGATTGGAAGTAGCGACCGGAAAAGACATCCTTCGCCACTTGTCGTAAGCTACCACTTGCCTTGCCCTGTGAGAGGGCAGCCCAGATCAGCAGTCTCGCAATACTTGCGAGATAAGTGTGCCGCAGGAACAGGCTCTCAAGCTCGGAAATTTCCTGCCCGGTCTCACTATCCTTTATCGCCGTCGCCGTCTCGGTCAGATGCCCGTAAGTTACGGTCAGGTAACAAAAGACTTGTCAGCCAGAGCCAGAATGCACCAAGCGATTCTTCCGTCAGCTTGAATCGCCCTGTTCTTGCGGCTGGTGAAAAGCCCTCTCCTGAGACCGTCACGCTTGAGCTGATCCGCCCCTTAGATTCGCTCTCAGCAGATAGAGCCAACCGCGGACCGCTTTCAAATGGGATTTCGGAAGTAGCCTGCTTTATGGCGAGAGCATGGCTGCACTCAAGAAGGCATGGGCGAGAGTCAACGGTGAACCCGAGTCCATGCTTGCGTTTGAGACGTGGCAGAAGTACAGTCGCCATTCGATCCCGTCTGAAGCGATGGCAAGAATCGAACGCGGAACTTCATCGTTTTGCTTTTGCCATGTCCCGGCGACGTACTCCCGGAGTTGGCCCTCAGCTTCGGATAGGGTCGCATCCAATGAATTCTCAAACTCGATGATGGCGTTCCCATAGTATGCGTCGGCACGGCCCTTCTTCACGCCTGTCGGCTGCTGGATTCGGATCAGTTTCTCGACGCCTCCAGTGCGGATTCGAAGGTGGTACGGGACTCGACGCTTCCGAAATTTGGTCGCCGGTGATAACAGCTGAAGGTTAGGAAGTGAATCTGGCGAGATTGATGGAAGCGTTTCAGTCCCCAGGGCATGGGTGGAGATTATCTTCACAGCTGAGATGACGTCTGTGACGAATGAACGTCAAAACCCCCGCCCAAGCGGAGCTTGGACGGGGCACCCTCGGCACCCTTCACAGACCCACGCTGACCCACCGCTCAAGCCAGCAAATGCCAAGCCTCCCGATACTTCTCAAACCTCCCACCCGATCTGCATCCATCCGGATACACCCGCAACTGCCGTCTCCCCACGAATGAGCGAACCGGCAACACATACCAGAGGTCCCGCGGCACAATGTGGGCCACAACAAAATCAATCTCTTTGGCCGTGTAGGCGAGACATCCCTTCCCCCAGAAGTGCTGCAAACCAATGTTGTATTTATGTCTCCCCGGACTGCTAGTGGACTTCACCTGCACCCGCAACAATCGGGTTCCCGTGTCAACAATGAAGTCGTAAGCCTCGCTGTCTCCGTACGGCTTAGCCACCGCAATCCCCAGGCTCGCCGCCTTGAGCGCAAATGCCAGTTCCGATACCTCCCCGCGCCGCTTCGGGTCATACCGCAAAGAGAGCCGCTTGTACTTGGGTGCAACAGAATGTGGACTTGTCAATTGGGCCCCAAATAAAAAAGCGCAGGCTGTGAAAGCCTGCGCCGGATATTTTTTTGATTATGGTGGTCCCGTCTGCTGGCTACAGCGACGGAGAAGTTTCCCGAGCTGGTCTTACTAGTGGCTGGTGGCCGGCGACCGGGTCGCCAAACCAAAAAAGGCGCGAGCCCGAAGGCCGCGCCTTTGTTTCTACCCTATATATCCAGAATATCAAATTCAGCAGGATAAATGGGGCATGCCGGGCCAAACTATTTTCCTAATGCAATGAGCAGGTTGAGGGGAAACAGCGGAGTTAGGGGGCTTGACAAGATTTCTGAAAAAAGCCGGAAATGGCGCAATCGGGGGATGGCTCGGCCTTACCCGGCCGATTCCTGGCAGCTCACGATGCCGCAGGCTTCACGTATTGGCGAAGCCCAGACCTAGAACTTGACCTAGTAATTAACCCAGACAGTATCGGATTTCTTCGCCGCGGCGTGCTCTTTCCGCAGCAGACGTGCCGTGTCGCCGAGAGGCACATCAAGCCATGCGGGCGCAAATTCCCAGAGTGGCCTTTCACCCCGAGCATGGGTATAGGCAGACGGTATCAGCAGGCTCTGCTCCTGTGCCATGGGCAGCTGAGCGGCATGTTCCGGATGACTATAAAACTGAACCATCTGCGGTTGATTGCTTATGGATGAAGCGCCAACAGATTGTCCCAGGGCCGCGGTCGCACAAATCAGGCACAACACAAATAATGTAGTTTTCATAGCGTGATCTCCAAATCTTGAGGAACGGGCTCTGGGATCTCGACTAGCCAGGGGGATTTCCGGTCTTACATCTTAGGGGGGAACGGGAAACTAGCGTGAGACCTGCCTGCGGGCTCGTGGCTCCGTCCAGACTATGTGCAAGATTGATACCAAAACCAGCACCGCCAGGCCACGACTTTCCAGACGCTTACGGGTAATACAAACGCAATAGTTTGCACAATCGTGGACGACACACGCCTCATTTTCCGTCCCCCTGATATACTGTGGATTGCTGCACGGGAAGCAAGTGACACCAGAATTCCCACCCGGCACGGTGAGATCTCCCTGGTTGCTTCCGAAAAAAGTGAGCAAGTGGTTACCGGCCTGGCATATCCCGCTCATTCGGGGACGTAGTTCAGTTGGTTAGAACGCTGCCCTGTCACGGCAGAGGTCGCGGGTTCGAGTCCCGTCGTCCCCGCCATTCCTTTTTCAAGCCAGCCCCATTGGGTATACTTATCAAGTATGCCGATCCTGCAAAACATTGCGGCCATCGCCAAAGGCATGAGCGTCACCTTTATGGAGATGTTCCAGCCCACGATCGTGGAGAACTATCCCGACGGGCCGGGGCCGCTGAAGGGCGCCAAGTTCGAGGAGCGCTACCGCGGCGTCCACGTCCTGCAGCGTGACGAAAATGGTCTGGAGAAATGCGTAGCCTGCTTCCTCTGCGCCGCAGCCTGCCCCTCAAATTGTATCCTGATCGAGGCGGCGGAGAATACTGCGGAACATCGAGTTAGCGGGGCGGAGCGGTATGCCAAGGTTTATAACATCGATTACAACCGGTGTATTTTCTGCGGGTATTGCGTGGAGGCTTGTCCTACCGACGCTATCACGCATGGACACGGGTTTGAAATCGCATCTTTTAACGCCAGCGGTTTGGTGTATCGCAAGGAGCAGATGCTGGCGCCCATGCCGGCGCACATGGGGGCGAATGCAGTATTCAACACAGCAGAGGTAGAAGCCGGCGCACCTTTGTTACCTGTACAGGGGAGTTAAGAGTTCAATAGTCTGGTTAGAGATGAAACGCCGGTCCCGCAGCGGGCCGGCGTTTGTGTATGGACGGGTCGATTAGCGGCGCAAGGCTAAGGACCAACGACCAACGAGTGATGACTGATTTTCTCCAATCCGTGCGCGAGCGGGTCGTGATCTACGACGGCGCTATGGGGACTAGCATCCAGGTCCGCAATCCTAGTGTGGACGATTTCTGGGGTAAGGAAGGGTGCAACGAGCTGCTGGTGTTGAGCCGGCCGGACATTATCAAAGACATTCACGCCAGCTTTTTCAGCGTCGGCTGCGATGTGGTCGAGACCGATACTTTCGGCGGCGCGCCGGTGGTGCTGGCTGAATATGACCTGCAGAACAAAGTCTTCGAGATCAATTGTGCCGCGGCCAAGATTGCCAAGGAAGTGGCGCAACAGTTCTCGACGCAAGACAAGCCGCGGTTCGTGGCCGGGTCCATCGGTCCGACCACCAAGTTGCCGTCGCTGGGACACATCAAGTTCGACGACATGGTGACGGGCTATGTGGAGCAAGCCAGCGGACTGATCGAAGGCGGTGTGGATGTGCTGCTGGTGGAGACTTGCCAGGACCTGCTGCAAGCGAAAGCCGCGTTGGTGGGTGTGTTTGAGGCCATGCAGAAAGCAGGGAAACGCTTGCCGGTTACGGTGCAGGTAACCCTCGAAGCCACGGGCACCATGCTGCTGGGGACGGAAATCGGGGCGGCGCTGACTGCGCTCGAACCGTTCGACGTCGATATTCTCGGGTTGAACTGCGCCACGGGCCCAGTCGAAATGAACGACGCGGTGCGGTATCTGGGGGTGAATTCGACCAAGCATATTTCCGTGTTGCCAAACGCAGGGCTGCCACAGAACGAGGGAGGCCGAGCGGTTTACAAACTGAAGCCGGAGGAGCTGGCGCAGTATCACAGACACTTCGTGACTGACTTCGGGGTGCGCATCGTGGGCGGATGCTGTGGAACCACGCCCGAACATCTCAAAGCCGTGGTGGATGCGGTTTCCGGGGTGGAACCAGCCAAACGAGAGGTAGTGCCGGCGGCTGCCGCATCCAGCGCCTACACGTCGGTTCCGCTGGATTTGGAACCCAAGCCGCTGATTGTCGCCGAGGAAATGAATACCACGACGCGGGTGGAGCATTTCCGCAACCTGGTGCGCGGCAAGAAATATGACGACATCCTGGCGCTGGCCAAGAAACTGGTGAATGAGGGCTCGCACATGCTGGACCTGTGCTGTGCCATCGTGGGGGAGGACGAGAAGGGGTACATCACTTCTATTCTCGAGAAGGTTGCGACTCGTGTGCCGGCGCCTATCTTGGTGGATTCGACCGAAGCCGAGGTGGTGGAAGAGGCGCTGAAGCGGATTCCGGGGAAGGCCATCATCAATTCGATCAACCTGGAAGATGGCGAGAAGCGGACCTCGAAAGTGCTGCCCATGGCCAAGCGGTATGGCGCGGCGGTAATTGCGCTGACGATTGACGAAGACGGCATGGCGCTGACGGCGGACAAGAAAGTTGCGATTGCCAAGCGGATTCATGACCTGGCCACAAAGAAATACGGAATTCGGTCGGTGGACTTGATTTTCGATGCGCTGACGCTGCCGATTACGACCGGGCAGGAAGACTATCGCACCGCGGGGATTGAAACTCTCAACGCGGTAAAGCGGATCAAGCAGGAACTGCCTGAGGTGAAGACAATTCTCGGGGTCAGCAACATTTCATTTGGGCTCGACGCGTATCCGCGGCGGGTGCTCAACTCCGTTTTCATGCACGAAGCGGTGGACAACGGCCTGGATATGGCCATCGTCAACTACACCAAGATCTATCCCTTATACAAGATTCCTCATGAAGAAGTTGAGCTTGCGCGCAAGCTGATCTATCACGATGAATCGGACGGCGATCCGCTGCAGAAATATATGCAGCATTTCGCCGGAACGAAGGGTAAGGCGCAGGCTACGACCACGGCGCATGTGGAAACGCTCTCGGTCGAGGACAAGTTGAAGTTTGCCATCATCAACGGTGAGAAGGCGGTGGGCGAGGGGGCACAGAAGAAGTCCTTGGAAGGGCTTTTGGAAGAAGCGCTGGGGCAGTACTCGCCCCTGGAACTGATCAACACGGTGCTGCTGGACGGCATGCGCACGGTGGGCGATTTGTTTGGCGCGCGCAAGATGCAACTGCCGTCGGTGCTGGATTCGGCGGCGGTGATGAAACAGGCGGTTGCGTATCTCGAGCCCAAGATGGAGAAGAAGGCGGGGTCGCAGAAGGCCACGATTGTGCTGGCGACCGTGAAAGGTGACGTCCACGATATTGGGAAAAACCTGGTGGACATCATTCTTACCAACAACGGGTATCGGGTGGTGAACCTGGGGATCAAACAGCCGGGGGATACCATCATTCGGGCGGCCCAGGAACATCAGG
This sequence comes from Terriglobia bacterium, assembly GCA_041494805.1. GTDB lineage: Bacteria > Acidobacteriota > Terriglobia > Terriglobales > Acidobacteriaceae > JBGQBN01. Next base: position 25,513 of record JBGQBN010000060.1, read on the forward strand.
CGGATGCCATCGGGTTGAGTGGGTTGCTGGTGAAATCCACTTTGGAGATGAAGTATGTGATCCAAGACCTGCAGCGGCAGAAGCTGGAGTTCCCGGTGATCTGCGGGGGAGCGGCGCTGACCCGCAAGTACGTGGAAGATGATCTGCGGCGGGAGTATTCG
>JBGQBN010000051.1:0-31424 GCA_041494805.1 Terriglobia bacterium
ACCCGGCAATGCGCCATCCGCGAACCAGCCGAATGCTGCGAGACCTGGCCAACCCATCAATACGCCCCCTGCGAACCAGCCGGCGAACCGCCCGGGCAACCAGCCTGCTCCGAACGAGCGTCTGGGCGCGACCAATCCTGCTCAGCCAAATCGTCCGCCATCAGTGCAGCCGAACCAGCCGGTGCCGACACAGCCGAGCAATCGACCTGAGCCGAACCGTCCAACTCAGCCGCCGGTGCGGAATGAGCGTCCACCGTCGGCGCAGCCGAATCAGCCGATGCCGACACAGCCGAGCAATCGGCCTGAGCCGAACCGTCCAACTCAGCCGCCGGTGCGGAATGAGCGTCCGCCGTCGGCGCAGCCGAATCAGCCGGTGCCGACACAGCCGAGCAATCGGTCTGAGCCGAACCGTCCAGCCGAGCCGCCGGTGCGGAATGAGCGTCCGCCGTCGGCGCAGCCGAATCAGCCGATGCCGACACAGCCGAGCAATCGGCCTGAGCCGAACCGTCCAGCCAAGCTGCCGGTGCGGAATGAGCGTCCGCCGTCGGCGCAGCCGAATCAGCCGGTGCCGACACAGCCGAACAATCGACCCGAGCCGAGCCGGAATCAGCCCGCTCCGCGGCCGCAGACTCCTCAGCCGAGCGCGCAACCACGCACGCCCCCTGCGGAGGCGAAGCCGGCGACACCACCCCAGCGCCAGCGGCAGAAGCCGCAAACGCCCGAGGAGAAAAAGCAGGAGCAGGAACAGCAGAAGCCTCCGGGTGAGTAGAGACTCAACAGGCTTTCTGGTTTCACTTTCTGGACTCGATCTACCGTTGTTTGTCATTCAGCCGACGGCTGCGTGTTCGAGTGGGAGCACAGTCCATCATTTGTTCTCTTATCCGTTCGCGCGAAACAGCCCCGTGGGGTTGGTGATTCTGGTCATTAACCTGCTGAGCGGACGACGAACTGCGGGTTGAAAAAAGGTAGTACGAGTCCCCGGCACCAGGAGGTCCCGGTGTCAGCCTCCTGGCCCCTGCTGCACTCCGCGTCCGGGTTGGGTAAAAGGAAGAGCTTGATGCGTGGAGTGCTACAGCTGGAATAAGCGCGGGCATGCTGTTCCGCCGCGCGGCGGGCAACAACCTGTATCGGCTGCGGATTAGCACCCTGGCTCACTTCGGAATTCTTGTTGGCGTGAATCGCAATTCGGCTGGCCGAGCCTCTACCCATCGCTGTAAGACCGATACCCCCGAGTGCCGGCGCACTCGGAGGGAATCTCGCCACTTTCTGAGAAGCGAGGCGCCACCGCGCTGGATAACGGGCTTTCCCGAAACTGGCTACTGAGCATTCTTGAAAGAGAGATTCTAACCACTCCCTCTGGCTGTCTCCACCGCTCGCAACACCGCCTGCGCCTTGTTCATACACTCCTCAAATTCACGCGCCGGCTCCGAATCCGCCACAATCCCCGCCCCGGCCTGCAAATAAGCGCGCTTCCCCTGCATCAGCATGGTGCGGATGGCAATACAGGAATCCAGGTTCCCCGCGAAATCCGCATAGAGCACCGAGCCGCCATATACGCCGCGCCGGGTCGGCTCCAATTCTTCAATGATCTGCATGGCGCGAACTTTGGGGGCCCCGCTCAGCGTTCCCGCCGGGAAGCAGGCCGCGAAAGCGTCGAGTGCATCCAGGTCGCCGCGCAACCTGCCTTCCAGCGCCGAAACCAGGTGCATGACGTGGGAATAGCGCTCCACGTACATCAGGTCGCGGACTTTCACGGAGCCGTACTCGCTCACTCGACCCAGGTCGTTGCGGCCGAGGTCCACCAGCATCACATGCTCGGCGCGTTCCTTCTCGTCGTGAAGCATCTGCTGCTCCAGACGCTGATCTTCGGCTTCGTCGCGGCCGCGAGGATGCGTTCCCGCAATCGGCCGGTATTCCAGCCTGCGCCCAGTCACGCGTACCAGCATCTCCGGCGACGAGCCCAGAACATGCGTGTCTCCCATACGCAGGAAATACATGTAAGGCGAAGGATTCACCGTGCGCAGGGCGCGATACACATCGAAGGGCGCAACCTCTGGAGAAAAATCCAGACGCTGCGAGAGCACAACCTGAAAAACATCACCTGCGGCAATGTATTCCTTGGCCCGCTCCACCGATTGCATGAAGCGCTGGCGGCTGGTTCCAGCGTGGATTTCTAGTTTCGCCCTCGACCGGCGAGACGATTTCTGCCAATGCGCGGGACGAAGACCCGCCGCCAGCTTCTTCTCCAGCAACGCAATATCGCCGAGCGCACGGTCATAGGCCCGTCGCGGGCTCTCGCGCGAAACATCAGCCGTCGCGATGATGTGGATCTGATGGCGCAAGTGATCAAACGCCAGCAGCCGGTCAAAGAACATCAGCACGCAATCCGGGAGAGAAAGATCATCCGTAGTGTGCTCTCCGATTTTCTCCAACTGCCGCACCACGTCGTAGGCGAAATAACCCACCGCACCAGCGGTGAATGGCGGCAGACCGGGCACGATCGCCGGGCGGTGTTGCCGCAACTGCTCTTTCACGATCTGAAAGACGTTCCCCTTGCGCTTCTCCTGGCGCTTCCCGCGCCGCACCAATACGTCCTCACCCCGAGCCCGAATCTGCATGTAGGGACGCGCTCCCAGAAACGTATAGCGGCCGATCTGTTCACCCCGTTCCACGGATTCAAGCAGGAAAGCATTAGGTTCGTTGGCGGCAATGGCAAGAAAGGCTGAGACCGGCGTGAGCAAGTCCGCGGTCACTGATTTCACCACGGGCACCAGCGTGGCCCCGCGGGCGAGGCGCGAAAATTCCCGGTAATCGTGATGAAGCATGCCTGGGACCTGAACCGCAGAGTCTCCTCAATGCCAGACCGGCGGGATTTTTATTATAGGGGACCGGCTGGAAGTGGCTTGCCCTTGTGGTAACTAGCAAATGAATTGACGGCGGACCCAAGGCGGAAGAAGATGGCAGTCTACCGGGATCCTCGTAACGAGGGCGTATGCGTATTAAGTTCTGGGGCGTACGCGGATCAACGCCGACTCCCCAGCCGGAAAACTTGCGCTATGGAGGCAATACCTCCTGCGTCGAGGTTCGCCTCGGCGACCGGCTTTTCATCTTTGACTGCGGCACCGGGTTCCGCACCCTGGGGCAGCAACTGCGCCAGGAGTTCAACGGCCGCGCGGTTTTCGCTCACATCTTCGTCTCCCACTTTCACTGGGACCACATTCAGGGAATCCCGTTTTTCGGACCGCTTTACGACAAGCTGGAGAACCGATTCTGCTTCCACTCCTCCAGCCGAACCCGCAGCTTGAAACAGGTCATGGAAGAACAAATGGCCGCACCCTACTTTCCCGTGAACACCAGCGAGATGAAGGCCCATCGCGACTTCTATGACCTCGAAGATGGCCCCGTGCCGCTCGACGACGTAACCGTGCAGGCCATGGGGCTGAACCATCCCCAGGGCTGCATGGGCTTCCGCCTGGAAACCAAGGAAGGCGTGGTGGTATATGCCACCGATAATGAGCCAGGCGATGCCGGTTTCGACAAGAACGTACGCAAATTGGCGGCCGGGGCAGACATCCTGATTTACGACTCGCAATATCTCCCCGAAGAGTACCAGGCCCATAAGCGCGGCTGGGGGCACAGCCACTGGAGGGAGGCGGTAAACATCGTCATGGAAAGCGGGGCCAAAGAGCTGATTCTGTTCCACCACGATCCCGACCACGATGATGCTTGCATCGACCAGGTGGTAAAGGAAGCCCGCAACTACTATCCCCGGGTGCGGGCAGCGGCAGAGGGGATGGAGTTGCAATTGTAGCCCTCGGTTATACGGACTGGGTCATCTGAACTTGCCTACCTGCCCCCAGGTGCTTATACTGCTGAATTTGTCCGCCTACTCCGGGATATCTGCCCGGCGCTGGTCAGCATCAGACCATCGGACTGCCATCATCGGAGACCACTATGTCGACCATTTCCCTCGAGCAGGAAATCAATCCCTGGGAGGCGCAAGCCGCCCGCTTTGACTTGGCCGCGCAGAAGCTGAACCTGGACGAGGGAATCTGGAAGGTGCTGCGCTATCCCACGCGCGAGATTATCCTGCACATTCCGGTAGCCATGGACGATGGGCGTTTGGAGGTCTTTACCGGGTTTCGCGTGCAGCATTCCATTGCGCGCGGCCCGTCCAAGGGTGGCTTGCGCTACTCCCCGGACGTGACTTTGGATGAGGTTCGCGCTCTGGCCAGCTGGATGACCTGGAAGTGCGCGGTCGTAAACATTCCTTTCGGCGGCGCCAAAGGCGGCATCATCTGCAACCCCCACAAGATGTCCCAGGGAGAACTGGAGCGGATGACGCGCCGCTACACCGCCGAACTGGTCGAGTTTATCGGTCCGGAAAAAGATGTTCCCGCGCCCGATATGAATACCAACGAACAGACCATGGCCTGGATGATGGACACCTACTCCATGCACATGCGCCAGACTGTGACCGCCGTGGTCACCGGCAAACCGATCAACATCGGCGGATCACGCGGCCGCCGCGAGGCTACCGGCCGCGGCATCATGATCGTCTGCGAACAAGCCATCCGCAAGCTGGGACTGAATCGCGAATCCTCGCGGGTCATCGTGCAGGGCTTCGGCAACGTCGGTTCCAACGCCGCCCGCCTGATGTCCGAAGCCGGTTACAAAGTAATCGCCATCGCCGAGGTGGATGGCGGGCTCTATAACAAGAACGGAATTGACGTGGATGCCCTGTGGGAATTCCGCCAGCGCAACGGCACCATCCATGGGTTCCCCGGAGCCGACAAGGCCGATGCCGGCGAACTGCTGGTCACCGAGTGCGAGATTCTCATCCCCGCTGCCACCGAAAACCAGATCACCAGCCGCAACGCCGATCGCGTGAAGTGCAAAATTCTCGCGGAAGGCGCGAATGGTCCCACTACGGCCACGGCCGACGATATTTTGGCCGACAAGAAGGTGTTCGTAATCCCCGACATCCTGTGCAACGCCGGCGGCGTGACCACTTCCTACTTCGAGTGGGTGCAGGACCGCCAGGGATATTTCTGGAAGGAATCGGTCGTGAACGAGCAGCTCGAGCACATCATGATCACGGCCTTCGAGGATGTAGTGCGTTTCGCCGAAACCCACGGCGTCAACAATCGCATCGCGGCCTACATGTTGGCTATCGACCGTGTCGCCTACACCATCCGCCTACGCGGCATCTACGCGTAGGCAGGAGGTGTAAGAGCTTCGCGAGAAGGTCGTGTCAGGGTATGCCTTCAGGCGTGCCGTAACCCTCGTCCCCCAAAAACCATTTTGGGAAATCAATCAGCAAGCCACGCTTTTTCCTTTGAGCTCCACCCGCCAAGTTCACTAGCCTGTGAGTGCAGGTCCTGGGCTTTCTCTCTCCAGGACAACCGGAAAGGAATCAAGCATGAACAGAATGCAGAAAAGACTTATGACATGGGCCGCAGCGCTGTGCCTCCTGTTTTCATTGTGTGTCGCGCCCGCTTTGGCGAAACCTCAAACCGGTTCGCCGGCCGACCAGACAACATCAACCAGCAAGAAGAAAAAGCAATCCAAGAAAAGCTCAGCTCCTCCGGACAGTCAGCCGACTGCTGCGAGCGATTCCGGATCGGCCTCCGCCTCCGGCGCAACCGCCTCCAGTTTTGTCAGCCCAGCTCCTGCCGGGAAATCCTCCTCGAAGGTTGTTGCCTCAGAGGCGGAAATCACGGCCGCCAAAGCCAGCGGTAAGGTCTGGGTGAACCTCGACAGCGGGGTTTATCACAAACGCGGCCGCTGGTACGGCAAGACCAAGAATGGCAGGTTCATGACTCCCGATGAGGCCAAGAAGGCCGGTTACCGCCAAGCTAAGAGAGAATAAAGGCGTCTGTAGAAATGACGATATAGCTCCCAGCCGCTCTTTTCGTCTTGATTGCTTTAACGGTTCGGGGTGGAGGATAATTCGGTGTCGTCTCCGGTTATGGCCCGTTTGCCCAGGGGAGACTTGCGTCCGCGGTGAATCTGCCCAATTCCATCACGCTGACCCGCATCTTCAGCATCCCGGCGCTGATCTGGATTCTCTCCACCAACCGTTTCAACAACACCGGCGGCGAAAAGGAATTGCTGGCTTCGGCCCTGTTCATCGCCGCCTCGATCACCGACGGCATTGACGGATACCTGGCCCGCAAGCGCGGCCAGATCACGACCATCGGCATGCTGCTCGATCCGCTGGCTGACAAACTTCTGATTGCTGCCGCCTTCATCACGCTGGTGCAGTTCAATCCCAGCCTGGTCCCGGCCTGGATGGCGGTGGTGATCATCGGCCGGGAATTTCTGGTCAGCGGATTGCGTTCCATTGCAGCATCGGAGGGCTTCACCATCGAGGCCAGTGACCTGGGCAAGTTCAAGATGCTGGTGCAGATTGTTTCCGTGGTAGCTGTGATTCTCGCCCACCGCTGGAGAGAGTGGCCGGTTTACAGGAATTATTTCTTTCCCGTGCACACCATCGCGTGGGTATCGATCTGGTTCATGGTGGTTCTGTCGCTGGTATCGGCCGGCGACTACTTTGCCGCTTTCTGGTCGAAGATCGACCGGCACGTGGTGAAGCGCCGCCGCCGTGCCTTCGTCCTGAGCCGGCGGAGGAAACGCGATGTCCCCGTCACCTGAAGACCCGTCCGCCGGTTCACGCCTGACCGCCCATCCCGGCGGCACTGAGGAGAATGAATTCTCCCGGGAAGAACGCAAACTCCTATTGCAACTGGCCCACGAAGCCATTCTGTCGGTTCTCGAACACCGCAGGATCTCTCTGACTCCTCCTTCCCCGCATCTGGCCGAGCCGCGCGGCGCATTCACCACGCTCTATTTCCGTGCCGACCTCCACGGCTGCGTGGGCTACGTACTCCCCGTGGCTTCACTGTACTCTACGGTGGCGGAAACGGCGCGGGCCGCGGCCTTCGAGGACACGCGATTCTCGCCTGTGACTCTTGCGCAAGCCCCGGAGCTCGAGGTCTCGCTCAGCATCCTTTCCTCGCTCCGGCCCATCCAACCGAACCAGGTGGAAATTGGCAGGCACGGGTTACTGGTGAGCCTGGGTGAGCGCAGAGGCCTGCTCCTGCCCCAGGTTCCCATCGAGCATTCCTGGGATCGCATCACGTTTTTACAGCAGACCTGCCGCAAGGCTGGCTTGCCCCTGAACGCCTGGCAGGAAGGCGCAAAGATCGAGGCCTTCACCGCGGAGGTTTTTGGGGATCAGGACGTGAGGTAGCCCGTTTGTGCCGCAACTTAACGGCGCCAGCCCAAAAGCGAATCGGGGAGAAGCTTTCGCTTCTCCCCGAGTGAGGGGCTGCTTGCCGCGGAAACTTATTGCTCGTCTAACTCCACGTCATCGCCCGCATGCACGTCTTCCATGGCGAAGACGATCATGCCGGTGGAGGTCGTCGGCGTAGTGCTGAGGACGACGATTTCGCCCACGGCACGGCGTGGCAGATCAGACACGTGGATCTCGGGACCTTTGGTGCGGGTCAGGAAGTTCGGTTCGACGGACGCGGGCTGTCTCTGCGTGTCTTCCGTGGTGGAGGCTTTAAACGAAAGGGAATCGACCGGATCTTTCAGGTCGTGCCCGTAGGAGCGCACGGCGCGGAAATAATCGCCCACCTTGACGCCCTGGCTGGCACCCACGTTCATAAATACCTTCATGCCCGTTCCCAGTTCGGAGTCGAAATCTTTGGCCATCACGATGCGGCCGCCGAGCTTGCCATTCGCCGGTGCGAAGCGATCAAAGCGCACGGGAGGATGGAAGGCAACGGTTGGCTTTTCGACGAAGGGTGTTGCAATATCGCCGGGAACGACGGGATCGCAACTGAACTCAACCTGCGCGATGGCCATCTTGCCGCGGATATCCGTAATTCGCACTCGAGCCAACTCGGCGTAAGCCTGGCCGGTTGCTTTCAGCAGGGCGTGCTGACCGGCAAACAACTCATACTTGTTGGGGTCGCGCAGCTCGCGCAAGATCGTGTACTGCTGGCCGGGCTGGTAGCCGCTGCCCGCCAGGAACACCATGTCGCCATTAACGAACTTGGTGGTATTGGGAGTCTGCAGTCCACCCGCCACAAACTTGGAGTTAGGCAGCAGATCCTTGTTGATGAAGCCGGCGCAATAAAGGTCGGCATTAGTCGGGGTCTGTACCCGCTCGGTTGGAAAGCTTACCGAGGTAAACTGCGTCCCCTGGGGTGTGGTCTGGTCCGCTGACATGGAATCAGCCTGCTGCGCCTGCGCGGCGACAGCCAGCCACAACAACAGCAATAGTCCTGTTTTCTTCATCTTACCTCCGAGTCAGAGCCGGAGCCCCGCCGGCCTTCCCCCGCTAAGTGCATTAAATTAAAAGGCTTTCAGCCGGACAGTAACAAGATGGTAAGGGTGGGTCAAGGTTACGCAGGTGTCATGCCGGGTACGTTAAAAAGTTTGCCAAGGCACAAAATTGTTAATCCCTTGTTGCATCTGCAATTACACGCCTGTAATATCGCGCCGACTCCTTACAACCATACGATGACGGCTGCGTCCTTCAACTACGTCTCCCGGCTCCTTCCGTTGCGGCTGCCGCGGGTGTGTCTGGCCGTGACCGGCCTGGACGCCGCCGAGATGGTTGAAAAAGCCGATGCCCTGGTTCGCGATAACACCTTTCTGGAGTTCAGGTTAGACTACCTCTCCCAGCCCGCGCTGGCGCTGCCAAAAATCAAGCGCTTCGCCGAGTATCACCCCCAGGTGGTCATGATCGCAACCTGCCGCCGGGAAGCCAGTGGCGGCAAGTTCCGCGGCTCCGTGGCGTCTCAATTGAGCCTGCTGACCAAAGCCAATGCAGCGGGCTGCCAGTTGCTGGATGTCGAACTGCAGAGCGCCCTACGATGCAAACCGGAGCAACTGCAACGCCTGCGCACCCGGGCGGCGCTGATCCTCTCCTATCATGACTTCCGCTCCACCAAGAAACTGGACGAGACGCTGGAAAAGATGGCCGCGTACCCCGCGGATTTCTACAAGATCGTCACCACCGCCACCACGCTCTACGACAATGTGACGATGATGAAATTCCTGGAGAAGCAAGGCGACAAGCGCTCGCTGATCGGCGTATGCATGGGAGAGCAAGGCATCATCAGCCGGGTGCTGGGAGTGCGCGCCGGCAGCGTATTCACTTTTGCATCGGTGAGTCCGGATGAAAAGACGGCTCCCGGTCAGGTCACGGCGCAGGAGTTGCGCAGCACTTATCGTATTGAACAAGTCGATGCCGCCACTCGCGTGTACGGCGTCGCGGGGGACCCGGTGGCGCACTCGCTCTCCCCCGCGATCATGAACGCAGCCCTGCGCCGCGAGAATGTGAACGGAGTGTACGTCGCCCTGCACGCCAAGACGCTGAAAGATTTGCTGGCTTGCGTGCGCGACATTCCCATCCACGGCCTGTCCATCACCATGCCGTATAAAGAGGCCATCCTCAAGCACCTCGATAACACCGACTCTCACACCACGAAGATCGGCGCCTGCAACACGGTGGTGCGCGCCCAGGACGGAAAGCTCTACGGCTTCAATACCGATGCCGCTGGAGTGGTGCGTCCGCTGGAGCAGCGGATCACGATCGAGCAGGCGAAAATTCTGGTGCTGGGCGCAGGCGGCGCGGCCCGCGCGGCCGTCTATGGACTCAAGGAGCGCGGCGCTGAAGTCTACATTCTGAATCGCAGCCTCGGGCCTGCTCAGAAATTGGCGCACTCCGCCAGGGCACGGATCATGAAGCGCCCCGATCTGAAGAAGATGGCATTTGATGTGATCATCAATGCCACGCCGGTAGGCATGGGCAACACGCGCGAGTCTCCATTGCACGAGAACGAAATCAATGCGCGCTATGTGTTCGATATGATCTACGATCCGGCGGAGACTCGCCTGATGAAGCTGGCCAAGGCGCGTGGGGCGGAAGTGATCCCCGGCATCGAGATGTTCGTGCACCAGGCGGCGCGTCAGTTCGAGATCTGGACTGGCAAGCCCGCGCCGTGGGACGACATGCTGCGGGTGGTCACCATGGCTCTGCAGGACCGGGCCGCGGCGAAGGACGCCAAGGACCAGAAGAAGAAGTAGCCTTCCGTTCTCCCACTTTTTGTTATTGATGGAACTACTGCACCGTAACTGTGACCGTCATCGTCCGTGTAATGTTGCCGCTGGTTGCCAGCAGAGTGACCGGGTAATCCCCCTTCGGGGTAGAGCCGCTGGTCTTCACGGTGAAATCAGCTGTGCCCGAACTCACAATTGACGCCGGATTCCAACTCGCCGATGCTCCCGGAATCTTGTTCACGCCATCGAAGCTGAGACTTACCGTCCCGCTGAATGCCAGCGGAACCACAGTCGCGGTGAAGAGAGCTGCGCTTCCAGGGCTCACGGTTTGATAGCCGTCGTAAGCGCTCATGATGAACCAGAAGTCCGCCGCATCCGGACGGACCTTGCAAGCCGCGCTGGGATCGCCAGGTTGTGCCCAACTTGAGTGCTTGTCCTGAATGCTGGCTGCCTTCCAGCCTACGAAGTCCACCTTGGTCCAGTCCGCGGGCACAGGAACAACGAAAGATTTCGTATCAGCGCTATTCCACCACGTGTTGTAATCCGATGACAGCGTAGTCTGGAACTTCAGCCAGTCGGTGCCACCAAGCTTCCCGTTAGAGAGCAGAAGCTGGTCACTCCCGCCGTAGAAAATGTTGTTGGACAGAGTAGTATTTTGAGTGAAGAGCCTGTAGTTCTGACCTGTCTCCCAGTTCGTGATGGTAACGCCGCCCGCTTTACCTATCACGTACAGTTGAGTCAGATTGTTAAAAAGTGTGTCATTGGTCAATGTTACGTTGGAGGAATTTTTCAATTCGAATCCTACGTTGTTAGGGCCTGAGTACGGATTCCCGTTGCAAAAGTAGCTGTTTGAAATCGTGATCGGACCCTCACTGTTTTCAATAAACCCGCTGCCGATCTGGTTCTGCGAGGCCAGCAAGGAATCCGCCGTGTCGTTTTCGTTATCTAAAGCCCAGTGCAGGCCGAAGGTCTGGTTGAAAGAGCTGTCCAGATTCTTCGCCGTCTGATTGTGTGCTTTCATGAAGTGCGTACCCGCAACTACCCAGCCGTAATAGACGCCCTGGGCCCCCCGCCAGCCGTTGTAACGGGTTTGATCGTCTTGCCATAAGTCGTACTTGGTTTGGTGCCCGGCCATGCCCGTGTTTCCGTTGTGATTGGCCTTGCTGTTCTGCACGGTCGTGTTGTTGACCCAACTCAGCTTGATTCCGACAGAGTTGTTCCAGTTCGATGAGATGTTATCCAGCAGGATGTTGCTGGCGCCGAACACTACCATCAAGGCGGCAGTGCCGCGGCAAGCGCTGGCGTGCTGGAAGGCAAGTCCGCGCAGAACGATATTCGCTTTGCCATGAATCGTGAAAACCGGGTCACGCATGGCGACCTCGACGATCGCGGTTCCCATGTTGGTGCCGGTGGGAGGCCAGACGTAAACCGTGGAATGGGACTCGTCCACGAAGAACGTGGAGACCCGCATCGCGCTCTGGTTCATCACTTGCGCTAGTGCGGTCCCGTTAATGAAAATCATCTCCCGGCGCCGGACGATATCTTCCTCCGGGGGCGCCCCCGCGCCGTCCAGCGCACACAAGCCCCACTTGTTGCTCCAACTATGGGTGTACAAATTGCCGCCCACAGACTTCCAGCCGATCCAAACGTCGGAACCAGAAATAATCGCAGTCCCCGCCGCAGCCGCCTGGAAGGTGATGGGCAGAGAAGTATCCTTGCTACTGGGGTCGAGGCTTACCGATTCCCGGTAGACGCCCGGATTTATGATCACCTTGGTGCCCAGGCCCGCATGATTATTGGCGACGGCTTGGGTTGCAGCCACGCTTACAGTTTTCAAGGGCCATTGTTTGGTGCCCGGATTGGAATCCGAGCCGGTGGTTGCATCTACGTACAGGGTTTTGGTTTCCAGACTTTCGTTGACGCTGGCCTGGCTCCAGGCCAGGCTGGTGAAAAGAGCTACCGCAACAGATACCGCTACCGGGGCAAACCTTCGTGATTTCATGGGGGATGACTACTCCAAAGGGAATACTTAGAGGCGGGCCTCGGCCGGGACCGGCATCCTAGGCGAAGTGGTTGGATCAAGAGTACGGGTAGCAGTTTCTTATGGCAATATCACAAAGGTTCTACCCTGCACAGGGCGAATGGCCCTCGACTCCGAATGGATATGCTCTGGGCTGAAAAAGCTGTGCATCTGCCCTATGTAGTACGGTCGCCGACAGGAGTCTCCGCCCCCGGAACTGCAGTGACATCTCTCACCAGCTCGCGCCGCGGGCTTGGCTCATCGTTTTTGGGCTCGAGGACCCGCACCCGGCGGGCAGCTATATTGACCGGGTCAAGGCGGAGAATTTCTCCGTTCCTGACTTCAATTTGAAACCGGAACCAATCGGTCCGGAACAGACGTCCGGAAGCAAAGAATGTCACCGATACGGCGATCGGGCCCTGGAAGTCTTCTCCTACGGATCCCATGAGGCGTTTGCCGATGCTCTCAGTCCAGGTCCTGCCGCCCACCAGGGGTTCGTTCAGGAACCATCGCAGGGAGGGCGAGGCATGGGTAAGCTTGCGCCATTGCACGAGCTGGAGCAAGACGGAAATTTTCGCCAGGTTGGTGACGATGATTCTGCTTTCAGTTGGGTCGAGCTTTTCCAGCTTGATGTGCAACTCCGGCGACCACTCGCGCTCGAACTCCTCGCGCGCCAGCGCCAGGCTCTTATCGCTGGCCTCGGCATAGCGCAGGGTGGCGCGCGCCAGAACCACGCTGAGAATGGTGGTAACCACGGTCGCGACAATCGGGATGTAGGCCATGAAGCTCAAAACAGGGATGGTGTACTGGCTCGCCCATTGCATATCCATTAGGACAGTCCGGCTCCTGACCGCGGCTGCAGCACAGCCGCCGGCGGGGGCAAGATTGTTCTGATTCCCCACGCCCAAGCTCTGGTTCACAGCAGTCTAGCGAGGGCGTCCGGTGGCGGCTAGGTGCGTGTGGTATTAGTGCGGAGATGGGTGTGGTATTAGGGCCTTCGTAATGGGGGAGTAACTGTTACTTTTCCAGGGACGAGAATTTCGCTGCCGGCAGAAATTCCGAGTTCTAGACAGGCCTCTGGCAGGGACCTAGAGTCTTCGGTCGTCGCCGGCTGGATCGTCTCTGACAATGACCTTTGGTCATTGTCGCTTTCCTGTCAATTTTTAGCCTTTCCGCCGATGCCCTCTGCCACGAAAAGGTTGCATTTTTCATTCACACGGCGTTAATATGAAGAGTGGACGCAGACAGGTAGGCGTTCAATCTCGTCGCTGTACCGCCCTTTCTTCCAAGGTTCAAGAGCCGTAGTCAACTGTCACGAATGTTTGAGGCGAACAGTCTCGCCTCCTAACAGGTTCGGAGAGAACTATATGGCGTGGTATGCGTACTGCCTCACGGAGCATCAGACCCTAAACAATGGAACCCGGGCGCGGCGTCCTTTCCTGATGGAGGGGATCCAGGGAGTGAACGGAGCTGCGGTTTTGAGCTATCCCAGTGGAGAATTTGCCGTGGTGGTCAGCGAATATGACCGCAATGGGGAGCAGTTGGGCGAGAAGCACGTGTTGGAGCATGCGCGGGTGGTTAGCGTGTGCTTCCGCAGTGGGACGGTTTTGCCGTTTCGCTTTGGCACGCTCTTCGACACGGACGAGGCCTTGCGTCAGGCGGTGCGGGGCAATCGGCGCGCCTTCGGACTGAGTGTGGCCCGGCTGAAGGGCAAGGCGGAGATGCATCTGAAGGTGCTGGTGCGTAGCGGGTCGTTACGCGAGGCGATTGCCGACGTGGTTTTGCCGGATACCGTCGGCGGGGAATACTTGTCGAAGCTGCGGGAGAAGGCGTCCAAGGACCGCGAACGGCAGACCAAGGCACGGGCGCTTTCGGTGCAGGTTCACAAGCTGTTTAACCCCTTGGAGGAAGAGATCAGCTGCAAGCGGGTTAGCTCGGATGGGATGCTGATTGACATTGCCCACCTGATTGACTCGAAGTCGGTGGAGAAGTATCAGAACCGCTATAGCAGCGCGGCCAAGCAGTTGAAGAACTGTGAACTGCTGATCAGCGGGCCTTGGCCCCCATATCACTTCCTGCCAGGGAAGTTGCGGACGGTGGCCGGGAACTCGTAAGGGCGGACTTCAGGCTTCAGGCCCGAGACTCCGTGTCAGGCTTGGGATGTGAGGCCTGGCGCGGCTTCCGCTAAAGCAGTGCCCTGCAGCGAATGTGCAGGAATCTGCATTTTGCCGCCTTGCTTTTCTTCCACGGGGAGCCGTAGAAGACACCTAACCTATCGGTAAGTCCAGATTTTGCACAGACTTGGCTAGGCGTTGTCACAACCGCTTGTGACCGGTCTCTTTGGCTGCGGAAATGCTCCTACCCCTGCAAGAAAAGAGGCCGCTGAACATAGCATGACCTTCACCTTCTGTTCTCGACATTTCCCGTTGAGCCGTTCCGGTTGGCGGAGCGGCGCCTTGCATCGCCTTTCCTGACCTAACCCTCCTTTGCCTCTTTTGAATTGTGGCCCCAGAAATGGGGCCGCTTTTTTTGCAGGCCCCGGGCTTCGGGTTTGGGGTGGGGGGCTGGATTCTGGGACCGGCCGCAGCGGCTCATTTACACTGATATGTGAACCCAGCTTCTTTTGTGAGACATCAATAAACATAGATGACTTCCATGCGCCTCCAAACTGCCGCTCTGTTTCTGGTGTTTGCTGCAACTCTTGCCAGTTCCCAAAACCCTCCGCAGAGATCCGGGTATGACACCCAGGGGCCTGCGATTTCTGCCGCGCCCACCTATTCGCCGCAGCTCATGAGTGAGCTGGTTGCACTGCGCGATGCGGCACTCGTCGATGACTATGCTTATCGGGAGGTGGCGCACCTGACGGAAAATATCGGGCCGCGGCCGGCGGGATCGCCGCAGTCTCAGGCTGCAGTCAATTACGTGGCCGACGAACTGCGCAAGCTCGGGCTGGAGGTGCGGCTGGAAGAAGTCAGACTGCCGCGCTGGATGCGCGGGGTGGAGACGGCGGAGCTGGTCGAGTATCCGGGGCAGGCACCGCGGACTACGCAGAAAGTTGTATTGACGGCTTTGGGAGGTAACACACCGACTTCGCCGGAAGGGCTTACTGCCGAGGTGGTGGTGGTGAACAGTTTCGACGAGTTGAAGGCTCTCGGCCGGGAGAAAGTGGCGGGGAGAATCGTTCTGTTCAATGTCCCATTCGACAAGCAGAAAGCGGCGAACGGGTTGTGGGGCGAGGCTTATGGGGAAGCGGTGGCATACCGGGGCTCAGGTGCAAAAGCGGCGGCGGAGTTGGGAGCAGCCGCCTCGCTGGTTCGCTCCGTGGGTGGTGCCGACTTCCGGTTGCCGCACACCGGCTGGGGCGCGGCGGCGGGCATTCCGGCGGGGGCGGTCACGAGTGAAGACGCTGACCTGATTGCTCATCTTGCGGCTCAAGGCAAAGTACGCTTGCACATGATCCTGACCTCGCAGAACGGGCCCGAGGTGCTGAGCTACAACGTGGTGGGAGACCTGAAAGGGTCGGAGCATCCGGAGCAGGTGGTCGTTGTCTCTGGGCATCTGGATTCGTGGGACCTGGGAACTGGGGCAACGGATGATGCTGCTGGAGTCGCGGTCGCCATGGAGACAGCGCAGCTTATCCAACAGTTGCACCTACAACCCAAGCGGACAATTCGGGTGATTGCATGGATGGACGAGGAGAACGGCGGGCGGGGGCACGATGCCTACGCGACGGCGCATGCAGCGGAGTTCGTCAACCACGTGGCCGCGATGGAGAGTGACTTGGGAGCGGCACACCCGCTGGGGTTCAACGCCAAGATCAGCGCTGCTGCCTTGGCCCAGTTAAAGCCGGTGCAGGAAATTCTGCGCTCCTTTGGTGCGAACGTCCTCAGGCAGACCGACCAGAGTCCGGGATCTGATATCGCACCGATGGCCAAGGCGGGCGTTCCGGCGCTGGGCGTCATGCAGGATGGGCGGAGCTATTTCAATTATCACCACACCGCAGCCGACACACTAGACAAGATTGTGCCGCAGGAACTACGGGAGAATGCGGCGGCGATGGCGGTAATGGGGTACGCGCTGGCGGACATGCCCGAGCCGCTGCCGCGGTGAGGCAGCGGTCCCTGGGTTTCCCTACGCCCCAGTTGACGCATCTCAATTCCAGCGCATATCATTTCTGATCAGCCACAACGCGATGAGGCAGCAAGGGACGCGGCCTTCGGGCCGCGAAGTTATTATCCATGGAAAAGAAGAAGCTGGACTACTTCAAGAAGAGACTGGAGTTGCGGCAGCAGGAACTGCGCCGCATGGTGGTGCGGACGGAGCAGGACGGCCGAACCGTGGACGAGGATTCCGCGCAGGACATCGCCGACCGCGCCGCCAGCTCATACACCAAGGAATTTCTCTTCCATCAGAGCAACAACGACCGCCAGCTGCTGCAGATGGTGGAAAGCGCGCTGGAGCGGCTGCGGGAAGGCAGCTTCGGGGAATGCATCTCCTGCGGCAAGGAGATTAATCCCAAGCGGCTGGAGGCAGTGCCGTGGACGCGGCATTGCATCGAGTGCCAGGAGAAGCTGGAGAAGGGAATGCTGGAAGAGGCCCCGCGGTAGAGGTGGGAAACCTCAAGGCCTAAAACGCTCCTCATTTCAGATCGCTTACGCGGCTCTGAAGATCCGCTCTTCCACGTCACCAAGTCACCACCCTGCACTGCAAGATCTTTTCGCTATCCCGGCCCGGCAGGCCTACCTTTGACGCTGCCGATTTTTGCCTGTTAGACTGAGAGTTTGTCAGTCCATCGCCGTAGCCAGAAGGGAAGTTCGTGCGCGCAGAAACTCGTCACCAACTAAAACAAGATAAATTCAGCCGGGCCACCATGGGCGCGGCGGAAGCGACTGTCCACTGGTCGGTGGAACACAAATCCAAACTCATCATCGGCGGCATTATCGCGGCGGTGGTGGTGGCGGCGGGGTTGGGGGGCTGGTACTACCTCAACCTGCAAGACCAGAAGGCCAGTGTCGAGTTAAGTCAAGCCGTCCGCGTCTTGGATGCGCCTCTGCGGCCCGCAGGCGCGCCGGCCCAGCCCGGCTTCCCCAGTTTCACGTCATCCAAGGAACGCGCCACAGAGGCGCACCAGAAGTTCCAGGTGGTGGTGGACAAGTATCCACACACGCGTTCCAGCGACGTTGCCCGGTACTTTCTGGGGCTGACTTCGGCGGACCTGGGCGACAACGCGGTGGCGGAGCGTGAACTGCGGGCGGTGGCCTCTTCGCGCAATGATGACCTCTCGGCGCTGGCCAAGTTTGCCCTAGCTTCGGTGTATCGCAACAACAACCGAAACAAGGAAGCGATTGATCTCTACAAGAAGCTGATGGAGAAGCCTACCCGCACGGTAGGCAAGGTGATGGCCGAGATGGAATTGGCGGCGGCTTACATGGCGGATCAGCAGCCCTTAGAAGCAAAACGGGTCTACGAGCAGGTGCAGAAGGAAAATCCGGCCGGGCCGGCGGGGCAGATGGCGGCGGCCAAGTTGCAGGAAATGAAATAGCCATCGTCAGTCTGCAGGTTTCAGTCGTCAGGCACAATCCTCTTTTTCAACGTGGGGTGAACAGTTTTCCCCATTCTCCGGGTGGCATCGGGGGAACAAGGCCTGGTTTCAGGTTTGAGGTCACGTGCTCTTTGTGGCCCATGCCGATCAGCGAAGCCGTTATTCCTGGGGCGGAGCGGGAAAATTGGATGGCGTTTTCGGCGTCATTCTTCATGCCCAGAACTCGGCCTACCACGTTGGGCAATCCGTGAACCAGGCGTCCCTGGTGAAGAGTGGCGCTGCCCATGACGGCAATGCCCAGACGAGAAGCAGCGGAGATAAGCGACATCCTCTCTTTGCCTACCTCTTGGTTGGGCAAACCGTAGGCTTCAGGCATGGCCAGATTGAAGGGAAGCTGGATGAAACGGCAGTGGTGCTGGTCTCCGCTTGCCTCACGCGCCAATTCCACAACTTCGAAGAGGCTGATGAAGTCGCGCGCACCTTCGGTCACCCGAAAGGCACTCCACGTTGCCAGCCCGTAATAGCGCAGGCGTCCTGCTTTGACCTGCTTCTCCAGCATGACAAAAGCATCCTTCAGGCGCTGACGAAAGACCTCGCGGGAAACGTCTGCCAGTTGCGATTCCGGGTTGTGGACGTAGAAAAGGTCGATGGTTTCGAGACCCAGGTTTTGGCGCGAGCGCTCGATCTGGTTTTCGAGATATCCAGGGGCCATGCAGTGCATTCCACCGGCCAGTTGTTCGGGATCCAGAATGCCGGGCTCGACGTATTCGTGCATAAAGTATTCACGGGGGTCGGCGGGCATGTTGCCATCGAAGCTGAGATAGCCAGCCTTGGTGCAGACCAGGATTTCATCGCGTCGTAGTTCTTCCGAGCGGATCATTTGCTGTAACGCGCCGCCGATGTTTCGTTCCGAGCGCTGATGCCGGTAGTTGATGGCGGTGTCGAGAACGTTGATGCCGGAGCGCAGAGCTGCGACGATAGCTTCGGTGTAGGCAGCGTCGGCGGCATCGTCTGGTTCGCCCAGATATGTTCCGAGCCCGATGGAGGACAGCCACAGCTCGCCGGCCTCGGGTACTTGCTCGGGACGGCGGAAGTGTCCAGCATCGCGTAGATGCGGGAAGCGGTCGCGGTAACGGGTGGTGCCTTCGGAAGTGGCGCATCCGGGGAGCATAGACGGCCAGTGTAACAGCCGCTGGAATGACATTTGCGCGGACCATGGCGCCTGACGGACATTGCCGTAAAAGCCCAGCATCGCTCGGCTGGACAGCCGGGGCGGTTGTCTTGTCCCTACGTGGTTCTTGCCGCATTTCCATTTTCTTCCGTTTCCGCTACGATGTCTTCCTCCACCGAAACTATTCGGGGCAAACATGCCAGACATCACTCTGCGAGTAAACGGCAGTGAGCGGAAAGTCAACGTTTCGCCGGAGACGCCGCTGCTCTGGGTCCTGCGCGACACCCTGCAATTGACCGGGACGAAATTCGGTTGTGGTGCCGGACTCTGTGGCGCCTGCACCGTACACGTGGACGGTGCCGCGGTGCGGTCGTGTTCCACGCCGGTTTCACAGGCGGCAGGGAAGAGCATCACGACCATTGAGGGCTTGGCGGCGAACGGTCCGCATCCCTTGCAGCAGGCGTGGATTGCGGAGGAGGTTCCACAATGCGGCTATTGCCAGGTCGGCCAGATCATGGCGGCGGCCGCGCTGCTGGCAAAGACTCCGCAACCTTCCGATGACCAGATCACACAATTCATGTCGGGCAACATCTGCCGCTGCGGGACGTATGACCGAATCCGCAAGGCGATTCATCGCGCCGCCGGCACGGGAGGTGCGCGATGAGTCCACTTTCCCGCCGCGAGTTCCTGACTGCGGGCGTGGCCGCCGGCGCCGGACTGGTGATTGGCTTCTACCTGCCTCACCGGACTTCTGCGGGCGCGGGAGTATTGGCTCCGAATGCTTATTTGAAAATAACACCCGACGGAAAAATTACCATCGTGGTGGCGCGCTCCGAAATCGGACAGGGTGTGCGCACTTCCCTCCCCATGATCCTGGCGGAAGAACTGGAAGCCGACTGGAAACAGATCACCGTCGAGCAGGCAGGGGCGAGCACGCTGTACGGTGACCAGACAACCGGCGGAAGCGCCAGCGTGCGCTCGACCTGGGACCCGATGCGGAAAGCAGGAGCAGCGGCGCGCGAGATGCTGATCAGCGCTGCCGCGCTGGAATGGAGCGTGCCGCGATCTGCTTGCACGGCGGAAAACAGTTCGGTTGTGCACACGGCATCCAATCGCCGGCTGACCTACGGACAGCTGGCGAGCCGTGCAGCCGAGCTTCCGATCCCCTCCGACCCGCCGCTCAAGGCGGCGAAAGATTACAAAATTGTAGGCAAGCCCCTTCCAAGGCTGGATACGCCGGACAAGGTGGCGGGCACGGCCGTTTACGGAATTGACGTCCGACTGCCCAGCATGAAGTACGCCGTTCTGGCGCGTTGCCCTGTGGTTGGAGGAAAGGTTGTGAGCTTTGACGACAAGGAGTCCAGGAAGATCTCCGGCGTCAGCCACGTGGAGAAGGTCGGCAGCTCTGCCGTAGCGGTAGTGGCGGACGACGTGTGGGGCGCGATGGAAGGCCGGCGCGTGCTGAACGTCGCCTGGGACGAAGGTCCGAACAAAGACCTGAACTCGGCGGCCATGTTTGAGTCTCTGAAGAAATCTGCTTCCGACAAAGCCGCGACACTGTATTCGGTGGGCGACGTGTCGAAGGTTGCCGGACGCAGGGTCGAAGCCGCGTATCAACTTCCTTTCATGGCGCATGCTCCGATGGAACCGGGCAACTGTACGGCACACTTCCGAGGATCGAATTGTGAACTCTGGGCGCCCACGCAGGTGCCACAGGATGTTCGTGACTCAGTGGCAACCGCGATCGGGTTGGACCCCGATCAAGTGAAGGTCAACGTCACGCTGATTGGCGGAGGATTCGGCCGGCGGCTGGAGCATGATTACGGCGTGGAAGCGGCGCTGGTCTCGAAGGCGATCAAAGGTCCGGTGCAGGTGCTGTGGACGCGGGAAGATGACATGCGGCATTCCACCTACCGTCCCGCGAGCTATCACAAACTGAGCGCGGTGCTTGACACTCGGGGCTGGCCGGTGGCGTTTTCGCATCACATTGTCATGCCCTCCATCAATATTCAGAAGGGATTCCCTGCGGAGGATGGAGTCGATTCCGAAGTGAAAGAGGAAGCTTCGTTTGTTTACTCTTTCCCGAATGCCATCGTGGATTACGTGATGACCGAGACGCCGGTGCCTCTGGGCTGGATGAGGTCGGTCAATGCGTTGCAAGTCGGATTTGCCAGCGAGTCTTTCATGGACGAACTGGCAGCAGCTGGGGGGAAAGATCCTTTGGACTTGCGCTTGCACCTGCTCGCCAAAGATGAAGACCTGAATGGCTGGCACACGGCGCGCATGCGGGGAGTACTTCAACTGGCCGCTGAGAAAGCTGGGTGGGGCAAGCCCGTGGCTGCGGGGCATTATCGAGGTATCGCGTGTTTTGCCAGCTTCCACACCTACATGGCCGAGGTGGTGGAGATTTCGATGGAAAATGATCAGCCGCGCGTGCATCGTGTGGTCGGAGCCATGGACTGCGGGCAGGTGATCAACCCCAACATTCTGGAGCAGCAGATCCAGGGTGGCGTGATTTACGCTCTGACGAACGCTTTGCGCGGCCAAATCACCTTCGATAAAGGACGGGTCGTGCAGGGGAACTTCGACGACTACTCACCGATTCGGATGAACGAGGCGCCGGTGGTTGAAGCGCATTTTGTGGAAAGCACGGAATCGCCCACCGGTGCGGGTGAGCCGCCGGTGCCGCCATTGGCGCCGGCGCTGTGCAACGCAGTGTATGCCGCTACCAAGAAGCGGGCGCGGGCGCTACCGATTCTGGGCTAACTAGGGTTGCCATAGCAGTGCCCTAGGCTAGGTCTAGCGCATACACAGCTGTTGAAACCACTCTCGGTTTCTTGACCCTCTACGGTAGCGCCCTTTATACTTACCTTTTGCTCCCTGGAGAACTTACGCTCTGAGCGTGCTTCCGCGGCCTGCGCGGTTTCAGGGTAAGAGGCGCGGCGGTTCCCGATGTTCATCGAAATACGAGAGTTGGAGCTCCATCCGGTTCATTTTGAGGAGGAGCTTGGTCCGGGTGTGATTGACCTTGGACCGGATCTGCGCCAGCGCAGCAGGTTGCGCGCTGCCGGCCGGGCCGAACTGATTGAGGAGCATCACGGAAAGCGACAGAAAATAAAAGATATACGGGTCAGCGGAGATCTCAATACCAGTGTTGAGTTGCTCTGTGCCCGCTGTCTCGAACCGGTTGTGCAAGATGTGGCGCGCAAGTTTGATTTGTTGTATCGGCCCCTGGGAGTCGACGCGGGGAAGGAAGAGCTTTCTGTCACCGCTACCGAGGCCGAAGTGAGCTACTATCAGGGTGAAGGGCTGTTGCTGGAAGACGCCTTGCGGGAGCAGGTACTGCTGGCTTTGCCGCTGAAGGTGATTTGTCGCGAGGACTGCAAGGGGCTGTGCCCGCATTGCGGCAACAACCTGAACCAGGAGCCATGCTCCTGCGAACCCGAAGAAGACCTGCGCTGGGCGGCGCTGAAAGATATCCGAAGCAAGTTGCAACACTGATCGGTACGAGTCCTGATCTGAGTTATCAATGACCAGAATTCTGGCTGCGGCCGCGGATGGCCCAGCCCCAAGGGGGAATCCTTATGGCAAATCCGAAACGGAGACACTCCAAGGCGCGCACCGGCAGCCGGCGAGCCCATGATTCACTCAAAAGCCACGCGCTTTCTGAGTGCCCCAACTGTCACGAGCGTAAAATGCCGCATCGTGCCTGCCCGAAGTGTGGCTATTACAAAGGCCGCGAAGTTCTGGATATCAAGGAAGCCAGCTAGCCCACGCATCCCATGCCAAGCGTCATAGCCCTGGACGCGATGGGTTCCGACCGTGCGCCGAAGCCTGAAATTGAAGGCGCCATTCAGGCGGCCCGGCATTACGGTGTTCGCGTCGCTCTGGTCGGTCCAGAGGAGGCGCTCCGGGCGGAGTTGACCCGCCATTCCGTCGCAGCCGGGCTGCCGATTGAGATCGTGCACGCCAGCGAAGTCATCACCATGGATGACAAAGCTGTCCAGGCGGTACGCGCCAAACGGGACTCGTCGCTGCGTGTGGGACTTCGCCTGGTGCGCGAAGGCCGGGCGGCGGGCTTTGTCACCGCCGGCAACACCGGGGCTGCCATGGCAACCGCCAAGATGGTGCTGGGCGCGATTCCTGGCGTGGACCGGCCCGCGCTGGCGGCGGTTTTTCCGACTGCCATCGGCACAGTTGCAATCCTGCTCGATGTCGGCGCTAACGTCGACTGTAAGCCGCAAAACCTCGAACAGTTTGCGGTCATGGGCGAGATTTACTTTCGCAGCATGTTCGGCACGCGACGGCCACGCGTGGGCTTGCTCTCCATCGGGCAGGAAGAAACGAAGGGAAACGAGCTGACGCGCGAAGCCTTTCAGCTACTAAGGCATCTTCCGCTGAATTTTGTGG
Organism: Terriglobia bacterium; assembly: GCA_041494805.1. Lineage (GTDB taxonomy): Bacteria > Acidobacteriota > Terriglobia > Terriglobales > Acidobacteriaceae > JBGQBN01. Next base: position 23,224 of record JBGQBN010000051.1, read on the forward strand.
GCAACGTGGAAGGGCGTGACCTGTACAGCGGCGACGTGGATGTGATGGTAGCCGATGGATTCGTAGGTAACGTGGCCCTGAAGACTTCAGAAGGTGTGGCCAACCTGGTGCGCGCTACGTTGAAGGAAACCCTGAAGGCGACGATTACGCGGCAGGTGGGGTATCTGCTTTCACGCAGCGCCTTTGCCGATTTCAAGAAACGTCTGGATCACACGGAGTACGGCGGGGCACCGCTACTGGGAGTGAAGGGCGTTTGTTTCATTACACACGGATCGTCGAACGCCAACGCGATCAAGAATGCGATCCGCGTGGCCGCGGAATTTGCCGAGCGCCAGATCAATGACACGATCGAGAAGGAGTTGGCAGCGATTCGGGCAGCGGTGACTACGTAGGTCTTCGCAAACAATAATGCTATGACGATTCCGCCATTTTGTATCGCCTTCCTCTTTCCCGGCCAGGGATCGCAAGCCGTAGGCATGGGCAAAGAACTGGCTGGGCTTTATCCGGCCGCCCGTCGGACTTTCGAAGAAGCTGACGAAGCGCTGGGATACAAGCTGTCACAAGTCTGCTTTGACGGTCCGGAAGAACAACTGCGGCTGACGGAGATCACGCAGCCCGCCATCCTCACCGCTTCAGTCGCCGCCTTACGTGTTCTGGACGAGAAGGGCTTAAGGCCCAACTTTGTGGCCGGACACAGTCTCGGCGAATACTCTGCGCACGTGGCAGCAGAAACGATCACATTCGTCGACGCCGTGCGCACTGTGCGCAACCGTGGCAAGTACATGCAGGAGGCGGTCCCGGTAGGAGTGGGTGCGATGGCGGCGATTCTGGGCATGGATTTGGATCAAGTCACCTCGGTGTGTAAAGACGCCGCCCAGGGCGAGGTTTGTGAGCCAGCCAATATCAACTCTCCCGACCAGATTGTGATTTCAGGCCACACCGCCGCGGTCGAGCGTGCCACCAAACTAGCGGACGAGCGCGGGGCCAAACGCGCAAAGATACTGCCCGTCAGCGCGCCGTTTCATTGTTCCCTGATGAAGCCGGCAGAGGAGAGACTGGCATCAAACTTGCACTCGCTCAGTTTTCAAGATCCCGGTGTCTCAGTTGTGTGCAATGTCGACGCCGGATTAGTCGCTGACGCAAACCGTAGCCGCGACGCCCTCATCCGCCAAGTCACCGGCTCGGTAAAGTGGGAGCAGTCCATGCGGCTGCTGATTGGCGGCGGCGTGCAAACCTTCGTGGAGGTTGGACCAGGCAAAGTCCTGTGCGGATTGATGCGTCAGATCGACCGCTCGAAGACCTGCCTCAATGTGGGAGATATCGCGTCACTGGAGAAAACGCTGGAGCAGCTTGCGCAAGCAAAAGTCTGAATTGAGATAGACCCCAGCGGCTTTGGGAGAAGAATCAGTTCTCAGTTCTCTACCTGGATAGTTCCAGCCGAACCGCCGCGTGCATCAACGGAACAGGAGTTCGCACGGGCTTGGGCTGAGCGTCTTGTCGGACTTTTCTACCCATATCTGGGCGTGCTGCGTCCGGCGGTTGACGATGACATCCACCACGACGCCACTGCCGCCCCCGGGACAACTGCTCGCACCATAGACTTCATAGCTCTTGATGACGCCCCACTCTCCTCCGGGTCCCCAATCCTGGTAGAACTCGTTGAAGGGGTACTTTGGGTACTTCTCGGGGTGTTGTTTCCATTGTGGGTCTGCAAAGTAAATCCCATAAGCAGTCTCGTAGTCTTTATTCAAGAGCGCCGCAAAGAATTTGTCGGCCACGCGCTTTTCCGGCCAGTAGCGGTTTGTCCACGCCACTCCCGCCAGCACAAGAACCACGACTACAACGCTGATAATCTTGATTCGGCGGCGGCGTTCACGGGTGGGATCGTACTGTTGGGCATCCAGCAGGGTCATGGCTTTCATAAGCATAATGGATTGCGGGGGATAACAGGAAGTTCCCAGAAGCTGGAGAAAGATTCCGAGTGCCAACTTCCAATTGCCGACTGAAAGCCTGGCTGTTCGCAAATCGGCAATGGGCAATCGCAAATCGGCAATGCTTACAGCGTTCGCTTGAACAGCGGTGTAGCGATGCCCAGCGTAATCACCGCGAAGATCGAGAGATACAGCATGTCCGGGACTATGGCGGGCAGGCCTGCTTCCTTGAGCAACAGCGCCTTGAAACCGTGGACTGCATAAGTGAACGGGTCGGCTTTCGCGATGGCTCGCAGCCACCAAGGAAATGCCTGCACGGGATAGATCGAGCCACTGGGAAAAAAGAGGAGAGTGTTGAGAATGCCGAAAATGGCGCGCGGCACCAGCGGGTCTTCCACGCGGACCATCAGCAAGAACATCATGGTGTTGAAGGCGACTGAGGTCAGCAGGATCATGATGATCAGACCGAGCGCCGTTCCCGGATTAAACAGAGTTCCCACGCCGGCCAATAGCGACCCAATGACCGTAATAATGACTCCAGTCAGCACTGCTTTGATCGCGCCGGCGGCGTTGAGTCCGAAGACCAGCTCGGTCTTGGTGATGGGCGTGACCAGATAACCTTCATGTACGCCGCGGGCTTTGTCGTCGATGTAAAGCATGCCACCACCAATCATCACCGAGACGAACATGGCCAGGGTGATCGAGCCGGGCAGCAGATACTTCATGTACTCGACGTAGGGATAGAGCTCCACAACGTCGAGCGCGGTTTTTTGCAGCAAGCGGGGCTCGACCGTGGGCTGGTTCAGTGCGTTGGTGAGTTCGGCGAGCTTCTGTTCCAGCGTCGAACTCATAAAGTTGTCGCTGTTGTCCACGATCAGCGCAATGCGTGGGTGATTTTCCTCATAGACCCGGCGGGAATATTGCGGCGGGATGATCACCGCACCCTGGATCTTGCCATTCCGCACATCCTCCATGGCCTGTTTGTCGTCGTTGTAGTACACCGGCTCAAAGGTGCGGACCGTGGCGCGGACGGAATCGAAGGCCTCGCGGATTCTGAGCGCCTGCGTGCCGCCATCCTGGTCCACTACGCCCATCCTCGCATCCGTGATCTTGCCGCCGAAGGCATTGCCCAACACGATGAGTTGGACCAGTGGAAAAATCATGGACGCCATCATTAGCGCCGGGGAGCGGAAAAACTTGCGCATCTCTCGTTCGACAATCGCCATCATCCGGTTCATGGCTGCAACCCAGGTCTGGGCGGCATGACGAAGCTGTAGGCCTTGACCAGCTCGTCACGCAACTGCCGCCCGGTGTAGTGGACGAATACGTCGTCCAGTGTGGTGTTCTGCACGGACAACGATTTGACCGCCGTCCCGGCCTGCACCGCCATCTCCACCAGTTCAGTGGTGGTGCGCGAACCGTTGCTGGTCAGCACCCGATACATGCCGGCGCCCTCGTGCTGCACCGAGGTCACGTCGCTCAAGGAGTGCAAACGCTGCTCCCAGTCGGCAGGCGGGTTGTCAAACTGCGCCTCGATGACATTGGAGCCCGGCACGCTGGCTTTGAGCGCGGCAGGCGAGTCGAGTGCGACCAGCTTGCCGTGATCGACGATGGCAATGCGGTCGCATAGGCGGTCGGCTTCGTCCATGTAGTGAGTGGTAATCAGAATGGTGAGCTGGCGATGGCTCTTGATGTTGGTGAGCATTTCCCAAACCGCAACGCGTGAGACCGGATCCAGCCCCGTGGTGGGTTCGTCCAGGAAGAAGATGCGGGGGCTGTGCACCAGGCCGCGGGCGATCTCCAACCGGCGCCGCATGCCGCCGGAGAGTGTCTTGGTTTGGGCGGAGCGCCACTTGGTCAGGTCGACTAATTCCAACAATTCATTAATCGTTGCTTTGCGCTTCTTCGCGGGAACGTCATAAAGTTTGGCGTAGATGCTGAGGTTTTCCTCAATGGTCAGATCAAGGTCGCTGGTCAGCGCCTGGGGAATTACTCCGATCATCCGGCGCGCGGCGTCGGGCTCTTTCTGGACATCGTGACCCTCGATGCAGCCGGTGCCGGCGGTGATGGGGATGAGAGTAGTCATCATCCGGATCAGAGTAGACTTGCCCGCACCGTTCGGCCCCAGCAGACCGAAAATCTCGCCTTCCTTCACATTGAAAGAAACGTCGTCCACCGCGGTGAAGTCACCATACTTTTTGACGATGTGCTTTACTTCGATGGCGTTGGGTACGGCGCGACTGGAATCGTCATGCCCGTTGGACGAGCCATCGCTGCCGTTGCGCGGGTTCAGGTCGGTGATCACGGATGCTGCTCCGCGGATGCATTCTGCTTTTCCACTGTCCCCTTGAGTTGCTCCGGGGAGACGAGCACTTCCGCAGTCATGCCTGGAACGTACGCACCCTTGGGATTGTCCAGCCGGACCTTAAGCACGATGGTCTTGATGTCGCGTTTGCGGCGGCTGACGTCGCGCTGGGTGGCGAAATCGGCTTCGGCTGATTTGAAGAAGACTTTCCCGGTGGTCGTCGTGCCCCCCGGCAAGCGAACTCGCAGCGTGTCTCCCAGGCCGATGTGGTCGGCATAGGTCTCGGGAATCGCGGCGCGCACCCAAGTATCACTCAGGTCCACGATCGTCACGATGGGCTGTCCCGGATTCAGCACTTCGCCTTCGCGGGCGGCGCGCACGGAAATCGTTCCGCTCACGGGCGCGTAGATTTCCGTATACCCCAAGCGAACTTCAGCCTGCTTGAGTTGAGCTTCCGCATTGGCCAATTGCCCGCGCGTGGATTCGACCGTGCTCTCCGCGGCATGCGCCTGGTGGGTATTGGCAATTGCCGCATTCAGGTCGGCTTCCGAGGCGCGCACCTGGTCTTTCAGAGATTGCACTGTCGCCTGCTGCGCCTTCAGGTTGCTCTCTGCCTGCACGCGGTCCTGGTCGGACGCAATTCCCTGTTTCGCCAGTTCAATCGTGCGCCGGCTGTCGCTCTCCGTACGTTGGAGTGTGGCTTCCGCCTGGAGCAACTGGGCGCGTGTAGATTGCAGCCGCGCCTGCGCGTTGGCGACGTTGCTCGAAGTCGATCCCTGAGTGGCTTCGTGAGTCGCCTGCGTCGCCGCGACTTGCGAGCGCAGGCTGGCGATGGTGGCGGCGGCAGCGCGCGCCTGGGCCTCAAGTTCCGAGGAGTCGAGGACTGCTATCAGGTCTCCCTGCTTGACCTGTGTGCCTTCGTCCACCAGAAGTTCTGCCAGCCGCCCTTCGATCTGCGGGCTGACGATCACCTGGTTCGAGTCCACCGTCCCAATCAGCACCAGGTCCTGAGAACGTGGTGTCGACAGCAGGTAATAAGTCAGCGAGATCGCGCCGATCACAGAGAGAAGAAGGATGAATTTATTGCGCGTGCTCACTTTTGCACTCCTTGTGGTTTCTGAACGGCAGGCTGGAAAAGCGCTGCGGAGATAAAATCCAGCACAGCGGCGCGGCGCACGGCCACACGCTCAGGAGACAGCGGATCAGACCCAGTCATCATGCGCATCACCGGGGCGTTAAGGAAATAAAACACAATCGAGGAAATCATCGTGGGGACAAACTGCAACGGATCCACCGGGCGGAACTCACCGGCGGCAATGCCGGCCTTGAGCACCTCGGCAACTCGGCCAAGCAGCGGACTGAAGTATTGCCCCACGATCCGCTCCACATGTTTGCTCCGACTCCGGCGGGCGTTCATCATCTCCCCTTGCACAATGGGCGGGTAGAGGGGGTGACTGGCGATATAGTCGAAGTGCGTTCCGGCGTAGAGGAGAATCTTCTCGCGGGGAGGCAAGTCGCGCGCGAGCACCTCGTACACCGCCTCCGTCAGACCGGCAAACACCTGGTCGAGTACAGCTCCGTAAAGTGTGTCTTTGTCTTTGAAGTAGTAATAGAGCAGGGCTTTGTTGACGCGCGCCGTGCGGGCGATGGCATCGGTGCGGGCGCCGGCCACGCCCTCGCGAGCAAATTCGCAGACCGCGGCCCGCAAGATGGCGGCTCGACTGGCTTCGGGGCGGCCGCGGGATCCCAGGCGCGGTTTCGAGGAGGCAGCTTTCATCGCCACTCCTTAATTAACTGGTTAGTTAGATAATAAATCAAACCCGCAAACTTGCGCAAGCCTGCCTGGGGAATTTTTTCTAGACTGCGAACCGCTTGATTATGAACAGGTTGGGGCTTCACGAGGCGAGGGAAAGCGTGGGCCAGCCCCCTGCGCGTTGGCGATGGTCAAGCTCAAAGCAACGGTAAGTAATACGATCCTCTTTTTTGTGTCCATCACGGCTCGTTACCTTCATTCTTCTTTCTTGACTGCGGGATCAGCTTCCTGCTTGGCCTTCTTTGCTCTTGCTCGTCGCGCAATTTCCCCCAAAGATTGATCTTGCGGATCGGCAGCAACAGGAGTAACGGTCGGTTGTGGGTGGATCGGGGGTTGTGTGGTTGTGGTTTGTGGAGGAGGCGATGCTGGCGTGGCGGGTACGGCAGCAGGTACAACAGCGGGCGGCGCGGTTGGCGCGGCCTCCGGCTTCGGAGCGACGCTTTGCTGCATCTGCTCCGCTTTCCCTTGTACTAATTCCAGAAACTTAGTTACGTGGCGGGCCGAATCCTTATCCAGGTTTTGACGTGCAGGACGACAAAGGGTGTCGGCATGTTCCTGCTCGGTGTGGGTGGTAACCGTCACTCCTGCTGGCCCAGGCACAAATAAAACGGTAAAGATCCATCGCGGCGAAAAGCTGGCACAGGCGGGCGGACTGAGCAGGACGGCGGTGAAGAAGCCTCCTGCTCCTGTCATGTTCTTCTGAAAGACAATCTGGAACTGTCCTTCCTGTTCGATAGCGTAGCCTTCCGCCACGGCTTGTGTGACCGCTGCGGCTTTAACAGCCTCGGGACTGGCCTTGATGATGACCGTAATAGGCTCAAACTTTTTGGCGGCAGAAGCTGTGCATGTTAGCAGCACGGCTGCAAGAAACAACAGAGAGGTACAGACTGCGGACTTCATACTTCATCTCCATTGCGAACAATACTTCACCTCGTAGCAATTAGGAAATTACCGGAGTAACATTTCACGACCAGTTTGTGCGTTTATAAAAGGTAGGGCTGCGTCGCTGCCCGTAACCCACTGTGCCCGCATACCCAGCGCGAACCGGATTTCACGTTTAGGAAGCAGCCCTATTCTGTACGCGCCCAGTTGCAAGCTGTTACCCCGGTAATTTGTAGCTCCTAGCCACAGGCCGCGATACTGCACAGGTGGTGCATGGAGGTGAAAAATGAAGACTTTGAAATACAGTGCCTCGATTTGGGCAATCATTGCCGTCTGCGCGTTCATGGCGAAGGCAGAGGAACCAATTAGATTTCATGGAGCCTACATTGACCAACCTGCGTCGGACTACATTGACTGCTCTACCGGAAATACCCTTGGTGGATGGATAAATCCTGGCACTGGGGAAAAGCCCGATAATCCTAAGCTTCTTAAGAAGTTGGGTCTCCAACAAAGACCTCTGGGTGCTGAAGTTGGTCGCCTAATATGTGCGGGAGGCGAACACAACATCTTTAGAGCCAACCGCAGCATGGACAAAGACCTATTAAACTTTTTCGATCTCACATGGGCGCTCACAATTTCTGGGGACGTCTTACGTTTCAAAGACGGCAAGGTATCTGAGATCGTTATCAACATGGATACCGAGACTTTCGCTAACGTCGCAGCGGATATGACCGCGAAACTCAAGAGAGGTCCCGACAACACTACTCCTGAGGTGTACAGAAATGCATTTGGTACAGAATGGTCGTTTGGAAAAAAACTTATGGTTGGGCAACCCCACCATACTCGTAGAAGAACTTGTGTCTACCCAGTTTCCGCCCAGCGCAAGGGGAGTTAGTGTACAGATTAGCGTTCCTAAGACCCCTGTCGCTCGTACCAACAACAGCCTTGACTAACTAGTTCTTTGTCTCGAATGCTGGCTAACCGGCGCGTTCCCGGAGGACATGGATCTGGTGCTGTCGTGGTACCTCGCGTGTGATTCAAATGAGCGCCCTCGGGGGAGGACAGGAATCATGCACTGGCAAGAAAGAGCCGTCAAGAACATCCAAGAAGTCTTGGGGCGAGTTCAAGGCGACAGACTGTTTCAGCTAATCAAAGCTGCTGCTGCTCTCAAGGGATCGGAGTCCACGTTTGAGCGTATCGCCCGAGCCGCGAAGGCCGAGGATATGGCAGGTGTGTTGGACTACTTCGCGGAGATCAGATGGGGTCTGAC
>JBGQBN010000047.1:0-32585 GCA_041494805.1 Terriglobia bacterium
CGATATCTTCCACCGCCATCCGCACAACCCGCCGGGCGATGTATAGAGGATCTTCGCCTGACTCCAGCATGCGTCCCAGCCAATAAAGCGCGGCGTCGGGATCACTGTTGCGCACCGACTTGTGCAGCGCCGAGATGAGGTTGTAGTGCTCCTCGCCACTCTTGTCGTAGAGCAGGACCCGCTTCTGTAGGGCGTCCTGCACGATGGCATCCGTGATCTCCGCACCCACTTCCTTGCTGCTGTGTCCACGGGCCAATGTACCCGCGACCTCCAGCACGTTGTAAGCGCTGCGGGCGTCACCGCTGGAGTAGGACGCGATCTTCGCCAACACGGCGTCAGCCGCCGCCAGCTTCAGCCTCCCCAGCCCGCGTTCTTCATCGGTCAGTGCCCGCCTGAGCAGCAACACGACCTGTTCTTCTGTCAGTGGCTTGAGTACATACACGCGTGAGCGGGACAGCAGCGCCGAGATAATTTCGAATGATGGATTCTCCGTGGTCGCGCCGATCAGGCGGATGTTGCCCCTCTCGACGTGGGGCAGAAATGCATCCTGTTGTGCCTTGTTGAAGCGGTGAATCTCGTCGATAAAGACAATCGTCCGCGTGCCGTATTGTTTCGCCCGCTCGGCATCCGCCATCACCTGCTTGATTTCCTTGATCCCGGTGAGCACGGCAGAGAACTCAATGAACTCCGCCTTGGTCACGCCGGCGATGATCTTCGCCAAGGTAGTCTTGCCCGTGCCGGGAGGTCCCCAGAAGATCAGTGACCCGATGTCATCACGCTCGATCTGTGTGCGCAGAGGTTTTCCAGGAGCGACCAAATGCTCCTGACCGACAAATTCGTCCAGCGTCCGCGGACGCATGCGGTCAGCGAGGGGACGAGTGCGGTCTCCGGAAGCGTCAGCGTTCGGGATGGATTGGAAGAGACTCATGAATGCAAGGTTTCAAGGTTTCCCGTCATGCTGAAACCTTGCGACCTGGAAACCCGGAAACCTTGAACCTTGAAACCTTATTTCCTTTGCCTTGCCACCTCATACAGCACAATACTCGCCGCCACGCCCGCATTGAGCGACTCCACCATCGGCGAGTGTGGAATGGCTACAATCTCATCCATTTCCGAGATCAGGTCCCGCGGCAACCCCGCGCCCTCGCTGCCAATAAAGATGGCCAGCGGCGCGGAGAGGTTTGCCTCCTGCAGCGGGGTGCCTTTGTGCGACGAGGTGGCTACCAGCCGCAGCTTTCTCTCTCGCATAAGGGCAAGAGTTCCCGAAAGTTTGGCGCGCGCCACCGGAAGCCGGAAAACTGATCCCGCCGCCGCGCGCACTACCTTGGGATTGAACGGACTGACCGTCCCTTCGCCCAGCAGCACGCCCCCGGCCTCAAAAGCTTCCGCCGACCGCAAGATCGTTCCCAGATTTCCCGGGTCCTGTACTCCAGCAATCGCCAGCAACGGCCCCGCTTGCGCCTTGGCCAGCACGTCCTCGACTCTAAATACCTTCGGGCTTACCAAGGCGGCTACACCCTGGGGTGTATCGCTGGGGACGGCTGTGGCAAAAAGCTTGTCCGGAAGCAGCAAGGTTTCCACGTGGGCCCCGATTTGCGGCAGCAGCCGTGGAGCCCTGGCCTCGGCCGACTCACTGAAGAACACCGCCCGAAAGCGCAAGCCGCTGCGGATGGCCTCTTCCAGGATTCGCCAGCCTTCAATGGCGCAGTATCCCTCCGTAGTGAGCTCGCTCTGGGCAAAAGCGCGCCGCAGCTCCTTCACCAGAGCATTGTGGCGCCCTTCGATCCGGCGCAGCCGGTCGGACAGATCTGGATCGTTGGCAGTCGCGGACTTCTTCACGGTGTCGTGGTCCGGGCAGAATCATACCTGTTTCCTTCGGCTTGTGGCTCGTCCCCGTGTTATGTTAGCTTTCGCCATTCCAAAACATCCTGTCGGAAGGACCCGTAGTGCGCGCGGAAATTGTCAAGATCAACAGCGATAAACCCGAGGCGTCGCTCATCCGCTATGCCGCCGACCAGATTCGCGCCGGCGAAGTGTTGGGCATGCCGACCGATACTTTCTATGGCTTGGCGGCCGACCCCTTCAACCTGCGGGCGGTGGATCGCGTGTACGAAATCAAGTCTCGCTCCCGGCACAAACCTTTGTCGCTGTTGATCGAAGGCGTGGACCAGGCGGAAGAGTTAGCCCAGTTTCTGCCCGAGGAGTTCCATGCGCTGGCCCATCGTTTCTGGCCGGGCCCGCTGACCATAATCGTCCGAGCCTCTTCGCGGCTACCTCTCAAAGTAACGGCCAACACGGGAAACGTCGCGCTTCGCGTGCCCAACTCCAAAATTCCGCTGGCTGTCGTACAGGCTGCGAGCATTCCCATCACCGCGACTTCCGCCAACCTGAGCGGGGCGTCGGAGTGCACCACGGCCGAAGCCGTGCGCGATCAGCTCCAGGACCGCATTTCCATCATTGTGGACGGTGGAACTTCTCCCCGTGAAATAGCTTCAACCATCGTTGACCTCACCGATGAAGAGGCCCGCTGGCGCATCCTGCGGGAAGGCGCCATCCCTGCCCAGGAGATCTCTTCGTTTTTCGCACAAGGATGACTGAATCAGCGGCCAACCGGCGTCCGCGAAACCACTGGTGGCTGGGGCTCGCGGCATTGGTTGCGGCCGTGGCCTTGGCTTATCTCGCCACAACCTGCGTGGGCATTGTCAGTGAGGCCGCGCAGCAGGATATTCACCCTGCCGATGCCATTGTAGTGTTCGGGGCCGCCGAGTACGCCGGACGTCCTTCTCCCGTGTACCGTGCCCGCCTGGACCACGCTTTCGAACTCTTCCAGCGGGGAGTCGCTCCGGTCGTCATTACTACGGGAGGCGCCGCTGCCGATCCCAGCTACAGCGAAGGTGGAGTCGGTCACGACTACCTGCTGCATCGCGGCATCCCCGACCCCAACCTAATCGCCGAAACCCAGGGCTCCGATACCGCCCACTCCGCAGAGCGCGTGGCCGTGATCCTCCGGGCGAACCATATGCACAGCTGCATCGCCGTTAGCGATGCCTACCATGTGTTCCGTATCCGCAAACTGCTGGAGCACGAAGGAGTGCAGGTATACGTGGCGCCGCGTCCCGACTCCCTTCCGCATTCAGCGTGGCAGCGCGGCTGGGCAGTGCTGCGCGAGGCGGCGAGCTACATGGCCTGGCGGCTGCATATTCCGGCGTAGAAAGGTTTCAAAGTTGCAAGGTTGCAAAGTTTCAAAACCGGCGGCGCTCTGTTCGGGACTTGAAACCTTGAAACCTTGAAACCTTGAAACCTTCCTTACCACCCCATCCGTTTCCTCAATTCCGTGATATGCGCCACATGATGCCGTCCGTGCCAGGAATAAAGCGCCAGGTTCTTTCCCAGCGGCAGTACTCCCAGTTCCGGGTGCTTGAAAGTACGCTTCCATTCTTCGGGTTTCAACGAGCGCAGCAGGCGGACCCAACGGTCATGCAAGGAATCCAGGAGGGCCAGCGAAACCTCTACCGGCGTTGACTGAACGTCGGGCAGTTTCGCCCAGCGATCCTCCATGTAGGGCTTGATCGTTGGCTCATCCTCGGTCAAAGCCAGCTTGAAGCGGATGTAAGCGTTCATATGGCTTTCGGGCACGTGATGGGCTACCTGCCGCACCGTCCAGCCGCCCTCGCGATACGGAGTTTCGATCTGTTGGGGTGAGAGCCCCTGCAACGCTGCGCGCAGCGCCGCCGGTGTTTGCTCGATGTCATCAATGAATTTCTTTCTCTGTTGCTCATTCGTCGGACCGTCGAACGCAAATTTGCCGATGGGGTAACGCGGGTCGCTCATCTGTATTCTCCGCCGTCGTGGGCTATTTTCTTGTTACCCAAGAATCTTAAACCGTGGACGACATCGATGGAGCGTAAAGGAACATGAAAAAAAAGACTGGCATCCATGACGGAAATTCCAGAGCCCAGTATCGTGCAGGTGAGAGGAAACTGGCAACTGATCACCGACCACTGGCCACTGACTTATTTCACCAAAGCCAAAATCCGCACCGGTCCGCCCGACCCACCTTCCAATTTCATCGGCGCGACCACCAAAATTGCGCCCGTGGCTGGCGCTCGATCCAGGTTAGCAACATTTTCCAGATGATAGAGGCTGTGGGCCAGCGTGTATTGATGGACGGCAAAGTCCTGGGACGGGCCGTAGTCCACGCTCAGGGTATCAATCCCCAGCCCAAGAGCGTTGCGTGCCTCAACCAGGAATTTGGCTGCGTCCACCGAATATCCGGGAAAGTGCATGACGCCCTTGGCATCGGCGTTGCGATAGTCTTTGACCGAGTCCCAGCGAGAATCCCACCCCGTGCGTGCCATCACTACGGCGCCGAGCGGGATTTGTCCGTGGGCCTGCTCCCACTTGGCAATGTCTTCTACAGAAATCAGGTAATCCGGGTTGTTCTTCACATGGCCGCTGACATCAAGCACAACCAGCGGCACGATCAGCCGCTCCGGAGGAATCTGGTCCACCGTCCACAACCCACGCGCAAAGTGCGCCGGAGCGTCAATGTGCGTGCCAAAGTGTTCCGGCAACGAGATATTGCGGGCGAAGTATTTGTCCTTGGCAATGGTCGCGACCGTCTTTACCTGATAATCCGACTTCTCAGCCAATTCGTAAGTGGGCACCTTTGCGTTAATCGAGTGGGTCAGATCCACCACGGCATGAAAGCCGGCGGACTCAGCAGTTTGGGAGTTGTGCTGGGCAAAAAGAAACAGCGCCAACGCCAACACGTAGCCGATCACGAAAGTTCGAATCTTCATCAGGTTCTAAGCCGTTCTTGCTTCTGTTCTTTTTCCCGGACAGTTAGTCAAGCCCCAACTAAAGCAATAAGATGCGGGCTCCCCGTCCAGAGGTGCTTTTTCATTGTCCACTGCGGAGGGAAGCAGCTTCAAGGAACCTGGGGACATGATCCTCCGGCCCGAATAGAAAAGGTGATCGCAGAGCCCGCCCTATATGCAAAACCTTTCACATTGACCCCCGGTTCTAAACGGGAGGATACTGGCGCGTCTTCGGTTCCCCCCTCGGAAGGACCTCATGAAGCAGCTCTCGCAGTGGTCAAGAACGGACCCCACGCTCCCCGAGTCCTTGAATCACCGCCTCAATTTATATGCGCTGGCAGCGGGCGCAGCTGGAGTAAGTTTGCTCGCTATGAACCAACTGGCGGAGGCCGAGATCGTTTTTACGCCTACCAGTGTTGTCATCCCCGCAAATAGCAGCTACTTGCTTGACCTCAACCACGACGGCACTCCGGACTTCAAGATTCGACAGTCGACGACATCCTTCACGGCTGAGCTTTCCGTGCACACGGTGGTTGATTTTAAGAACGCCATCCAACTGGATAGTCATGCCCAGGCAGCAGCTCTGAATCAGGGCTCCCGGATTGGTTCTGGTAACGACTTTTATGGTTGCGTGACATGCAGCTTTGGCGAAACAATGGCCATTGCCAACCGAGGCGGGGATCATGGTCCCTGGGTCAACGTATCCAAACGCTTTTTGGGGTTACGCTTCAACTCCCACCATGAGCTCCATTATGGATGGGCACGGTTGAGCGTCCGCGCTGAGGGTTTTTCTATCAAGGCTTTGTTGACCGGGTATGCCTACGAAACCATTCCCAAGAAAGCCATTCGTGCGGGTCAAACACTGGAAACCGCCGATACCTCGGCGTCGGATGAAGCCCCCGCCGATCCCAGTTCGCTGGGTGCGTTAGCCCGGGGATCCCGAGGCTTGCAGAAATGGCGTCGCCCACGCTGAGATTGGATACGCACTCGAGTCGAAGAGAATCGTCAGATTCGTCACTGCCTGCAGGCCACGAATAACCTCATCCCCAGTGTGCAAAACCTTTCATATTGACCCCGAGTTCTGAACGGGGGATACTTGGCGCGTTTTTCTGGATGGGTCCGCTCCGGAGGGTGCCATGAAACGGCTACCGCAACGGTCGACTCCCGCGTTATTGAATCAACGCCTCAACCTATATGCCCTTGCGGCAGGTGCGGCTGGAGTGAGCTTGCTGGCCTTGGCGCAGCCGGCGGAAGCGGAAGTTATCTTCACCCCCACCCACTTCGTGATCGGTGTCGGCGGAATACACAGTTATGACCTCGATATCGACGGTGATGGAGTAACTGACTTCGCCATCAACGCCGCCCACCGCTGCAACACTGACCAGTGCTTTTATAACCTCTTTGACAGGGTGCCCCCGGGCAACGGCATCGTGGGTAGCGCCAGAGGCGGTGGATGGTCGCCAGAGGCAGCGGTTTTGAAGCGGGGAACGCCGATCGGTCCCAGTCAAAGATTTTTTGGCAAGGTCGTGTCCATGGCGTCCTTCTACTTCGGCGGGGGCGGGTCTTCCGCAAATGGAAACTGGGCCAACGTTAGCAATCGCTTTCTCGGACTGTCGTTCAAAATCAATGGCGAGACTCACTACGGATGGGCGCGGCTGAGCGTGAAGGATGCGCATCTTCAGATTACAGCCGTGCTGACCGGGTACGCGTACGAAACCGTAGCCAACCAGCCGATCAAAGCCGGCCAGACGAGTGGAACTGACGTCGGCCTGACTGCTCCAGACACCGCAGATCCAACGCATGGAACGCTCGGCGCGTTGGCGCTGGGTTCGATCAAGCCGCCCCGTCGTGCGCGAACGAATCAGTGAGCAATAAAGCGTAATGGTAAGGATGTACAGCGAGGATTTATGCAACGCACCACGCGGCGGTTGAAACGCAACGCGCCAATTCCCGAGTCATTGAATTATCGCCTCAACTTGTATGCCCTCGCGGCAGGCGCGGCGGGAGTGAGTTTGTTCGCGATGGCTCAGCCGGCGGAAGCCGAAGTCATCTTTGTACAAACCCACGCCATCATCGGGCGAAACAGCCAGTACCTTTTGGAGTTCGCCCCAAATCATGGACCCGCGTTGGATTTCTTCAACCAAGAGAAGAGCTCGTGGGGCAGACTTTCTGCGGTCGGGATAGCGTTTGCTAGTGCCCTATTCCGGACGAATCCATTTGAACCCGCGGCACTAAATCCGGGTGACAAGATCGGGAGCAGCCAACAGTTCTATGGTTGCTCCACCTGTAGCCTCGGTCAAACCATGGCGGGAACCAGCCGGTTCCGTAGCGCTTACGGCGACTGGGTCAACGTCTCGAACCGCTACCTCGGATTTCGTTTCTTCCTCAGGGGACATTACCACTACGGCTGGGCACGCCTGAGTGTTCGGGTGCGAGGACTATCGGTAAAGGCTGTATTAACGGGATACGCTTACGAAACCACTCCGAATAAGCCCATCCTCGCCGGTCAAACCCAAGTAGCCCCGGATACGTCCGACTTGGATGCAGCCCCAGCCGATCCTGCCTCGCTGGGCGCACTGGCCCAGGGCTCCCAAGGCTTGAAAAAATGGCGTCGGCAAGGACCCGTGCAAAGAAGCGGTCAAGGGACCACGAACTCCGAACCGTAGGTGGAATTCACAGTGGAGGGCGTATGAAGCAGTTCCCGCAGCTGTCCCGAACGAAACCCGCAATCCCCGAGTCCTTAAATCGCCGCCTCAACTCATATGCTCTGGCTGCAGGCGCGGCCGGAGTGAGTTTGTTGGCCACAGCTCAGCCGGCCGAGGCGGAGATTGTATACACGCCCGTGCAGGTCCGAATTCTGGCAGGTACCACGTTCCAGATCGACCTCAATCATGACGGGACGAACGACTTTTTCCTCTACCACAATGAACATAGCAAATACGGTGGCGTGTACCGCGGCGGATTCCTGGTGCTGGGGGGAAGTGCCAGTGCAGCTGTTATTGCACGGAGGTTATACTTAGAACCTTCCGCGCTCCCCCAGGGCTTTCCCATCGGGGCGGATTCGCCTAGGCGGTTCGATCAGCTACGCGGTCAAGAGGCCTTGATGGCCAACGCCTTCTGCTATCCACTCGTTCCGTTAGACTGCCAAAAAAACGGTCCCTGGATGGCGGCCACCAAGAAGTACGTTGGTTTGCGGTTTGAAATCAATGGAGAAACTCACTATGGGTGGGCCCGGCTGACGGTGATCACCCGCTTCTCGCCTCCGCTGCACATGGTCCGGGCCGCACTCACGGGTTACGCCTACGAAACCGAGCCGAACAAGACCATTCTGGCGGGAGACAGGGGCTTCGGGCCCGAGGCCAGCACCGGGACCGGCCATCTCGACGATGCGAACCTGAAGACAGATCACGCCCAGCAACCTTTAACCTTGGGTTTGCTGAGCCTCGGTTCTCTTAGTCGTAATGCGTGGCGTCGGCCCAGGCGAACTTCAGGCAACGATTTTGAATAAGGAGGCCGCATGACAAGACCAGAATCGCCAGAAATTGCGGCAAGTCAACGGCCCATGGGAACGCGAGCGCCGGTCGCGTTGCTCCATGGGATGGACAAGCGCTTGCGTGCCTACGCCCTGGTAGCAACTGCCAGCGGCGTCGGATTTCTGGCCATGGCGCAGCCCGCCAACGCCAAGGTGGTGCACACTCCGGCGGACATCTCCATTTCAAACGGTGACCTTTTTCTTGATCTCAATTGCGGGCAGAAAGTCAACTTCTGGCTGGCCGATAAGTTGGAGGTCTCATTCTACGGGAGCGTTCGGGAATTTGAGATCAACGGCAGTGCAAATGCCAGTGTGATTCCCAGCAATGGTTTTGCAGCTGCACTGCCGGCGGGAGCTGTCATTGGCCCGAGCCGGTCGTTCCAGAATGTGCACCGCGGCGAACTCATTCTGGCCGAGGTGTTCCAAACGGGCTATGGCAGCGGAACGACTGGTAACTGGGCGCACAAGCGGGCGTACCTGGGATTGAAGTTCAACATTCAGGGGCAAGTTCATTATGGCTGGGCCGAGATGAGGGTTGTTGCTTCGATGGATCAGTACAGCAATTTCCATATTGACGCGAACCTGAGTGGATATGCCTACGAAAACAACCCCAACCAGTCCATCAGGGCTGGCCAGACACATGGAACGGACGAGGGTTCAGCGCTACCAGACGGATTTGGGCCCGAAGCGGGCACGCTGGGGGCATTGGCGCGAGGCTCGGCCAAGCAGGGCCATTGCCCGGACTCCGAAGCGCGCCCCCGCTAGGGCATTTTGATCCTATTGATTTAGCAGAGGCCACGGAATAGTTAGGTCGCGCAAGAAAGGCGGGCAATTGTATGATTGCGGACACCAGAGCACGAGGCAAGAAAGCGCCGGGTGCAACCCTTCCCGAAGGGTTTCGCCCCAGAGCCGGCACGCTCGGAGCGTTGGCACAAGGCGCGGCCAATGGTCACTGCCCAGACTTCGAGCCTCACAACAGCAACCTGAGGACGCGGCCTCGGGTGAAGAAGCCCCAACCGTGAGTCTTTCCTCGCATGGGTGAAAAGCTTGCCAAGAAGGTCCTCCTTATCGGCTGGGACGCGGCCGACTGGAAAATCATCACTCCCCTCCTTGACCAGGGCCTAATGCCCACGCTGGACGATTTCATCAACCACGGTGTGATGGGCAACGTGGCGACGCTCCGTCCCATCCTCTCCCCCATGTTGTGGAACTCGATTGCCACCGGCAAGCGCGCCCACAAGCACGGCATTCATGGCTTCATGGAGCCCGACGCGCAGAACGGCGGGATCCGCCCGGTCTCGAGCACCTCCAGAAAAGTCAAAGCCCTCTGGAACATCCTCACCCAGCGCGGATATCGCACCCACGTCCTGGGATGGTTTGCCGGTCATCCCGCCGAGCCGATTAACGGCATCTCCATTTCCGATCTCTATCCGCATGCGGCCGCTCCGCTCGGAGAAGACTGGCCACTACCGCCGGGCACAGTGCATCCCGAGAGTCTGCGCGAGACTTTTGCCCGGCTGCGCATGCATCCCGCAGAGGTGAGCGAGGCCGCGATTCTCCCCTGGATTCCCCGCGCCGCGGAAATCGATCAGGAAAAGGACAAGGGACTGAATTCATTCAGCAAAATCCTGGCGGAGAACTGTTCCATCCACAATGCCGCTACCTGGATCTTGCAAAACGAGTCCTGGGATTTTCTGGCTGTCTACTACAACGGCATCGACCACTTCTGCCACGGCTTCATGCACTACCATCCCCCTCGCATGGAAGGAATTCCCGAAGACAAGTTTGAGATTTACAAAGATGTAGTGAACGGCGCCTACCGTTTCCACGACATGATGCTCGAAACCCTGCTGACCCTCGCGGGCCCGGACGCGACGGTCCTGCTGGTCTCAGACCACGGCTTCCACTCCGACCACTTGCGGCCAAGGGGCATTCCCAAAGAACCCGCAGGCCCCGCCGTGCAGCACCGCCAGTTTGGCATCGTCTGCATGAAGGGTGAGCACATAAAGCAGGACGAGCGCATCTACGGAGCCAGCCTGCTGGATGTAACCCCGACCATCTTGACCATGTTCGGGCTGCCGGTGGGTGAAGACATGGACGGCCGCGTGCTGGTGCAGGCTTTCGAAACTCCGCCCGAGATTTCCCGCATACCAAGCTGGGAGAACGAGCCGGGCGAGTGTGGCATGCATCCCGGTGATCTGCGCATGGACCCTGCAGCCGCGCAAGCCGTCCTGCAACGATTCGTAGCCCTCGGTTACATTCAGCCGCTCAGCGAAGATCAGAGCAAAACCGTCGCCGCTGCCGTGCGGGAGTCAAAATACAATCTGGCGCGCGATTATCTGGACTCACGGCGACCGAACGAAGCCCTGCCCCTTCTGGAAGAGCTGGCGACGGAAAATCCCGATCAGGCCCGCTTCCAGTTGCATCTTGCGCAGTGCTATCTCGCGCTCGGGCGCCGCGACACCGCGAAGGAACTTCTGGAACGGTTGATCGCGCAGAAGCCCGAAAAAAGAGAGAAGGCCGGGCCAACGGTCGAGGAAGGCGAGTCGGCCAAACTACCGCAGGAACCGGCACCGCTGCCGGACGAGCCGCCCAAGCCACGCCCGTGGGCAGATTTGCTGATGGGCGTGATTCAGTTTGAAGAAGGCAACATGGACGCGGCGTTGGCGTCGCTGCTCCGGGCCGAAGAGTCAGACCCACACCTGCCCAATCTGCACTTGCGCATCGGAGAAACTTACCTTCGCCAGCAAAGGATTGACGACGCCGAACGCGCCTTCCACAAAGCCCTTGAAATTGACGGTGACAGTCCGGAAGCGCACCTGGGATTGGCCATGGTGCGCCTGCGACAACGCCGCAACGCGGAAGCGGCGGAAGAGGCCTTGCTCGCGGTGGGTCTGCAGCACTTCCTGCCCCTGGGCCACTTCTACCTGGGCGTAGCTCTGGCGCGCTTGGGCCATCGTGATCGTTCCATGCTGGCCTTTGAAACGTGTCTGACCATGCTTCCCGGACTCATCGCCGCGCACCGCTGGCTCGCAGCTTTGTACAACCATCCCGGCGGCGACTTAGCGAAAGCCGCGAGGCATCGCTACCTCTACGCACAACTGAACAGCCAGCGCAAATCAGCCCGAAAAGACCTTCCAGGTGCGGGAATTTCTGAAATGAGCGGACGGTAGTAGGCGTACTCGCCCCAGCGTAAGATGCGCGCTAAAGGGGGCGTCCTCCCATGGGGAAGTCAAGCCAGCAGGGAAGCGGTCCCCGCTGCCACCAGGGTACTCAGAAAATTGACCGAATCGTTGTTCAGCAGACGTCTGCGCTCCAGCCATGCTCCCAGATAACTGTCGGCTACCATGCCGGCCACCGCTGCCGTTACCGAAATGCCCAGCCACCTCCAAGGCAGCAGGCCCGTGAAGACGCACACCAAACTGACCAGCGCGGCGGCGGCAACGCCCGCGATCGTTCCGGGAACACTTACGCCACCGTTGGTGCCCGCAGGCACCTGTTCCCAGGTAGTGATCAGACGCGCCTGCTCACTGCTCGCCTGCCCAAATTCGCTAGAGACCGTGTCAGCCGCTGCTTCTGACAGAGCAGCCACAACTGCGAGCAGGAACAGTGCCCTCCCCGGGCTGGCGGCATAGAGCGCCGCGCATCCAGCCGCTACCCCAAGGTTGGCCAGGACCTGAGATGCCTTCCGGCCGTCCTGCTTCTCGGCTGTTCCCAACTGCTGTTTTCGCTGATATCCCAGCCGGGTCGTGATCCACGTCAGCGCAAACACCAGCACCAGCGCGACGAACGCGCCCGGTCCCGCGCCTGCGTACAACAAGAAGCAGACGACTGCTCCAGCCACCGCACCGGAAGGGCTGACGCCTCGGATGGAGCGTGCCAGCACGGTGAACGCGGCGGTCACAGCCACCGCGATCCAGAGCTGCCGCCCAACGGGAATACCGATGCCCGCCAAGGCTGCTACGATTCTAGCTAAGTCTTGCATTTCGAATAACTAAGGCTAGATCCCGTTTCGTTTCGATTCCCCCACGTGCCGATACTACTTATAGTGTCTCCAGCACGCAGACCCCACCACTCGTGCTTTCACTTTGAATTACCACCCCGAACTTGGTGCCTAAACACACTCGTTATAGTCTAAACTCACTAACCTGGCGCGGCTTACGCGCCGTTTCCACTCATTGGGGTGAACTATGGCGGCCTCGGTTTGGTCTGGCTATCTTACCTTCGGATTGATCTCTATGCCGGTGAAGCTGTTCTCCGGCGCGCGCAGCTCCGGCATCTCCTTCAACATGCTGCACCGCGACGACCTGCAGCGGGTCAAACAGCAATATATCTGTCCCGCGGACAATCGCGTGGTGGAGCGCAGCGAGATCGTGAAGGGCTACGAGTTTCGCAAGGACGAATACATCGTCATCGAACCGGATGAGATCAAGAAGATCGAACCCAAGACTGCCAAGACCATGGAGATTCTCGAGTTCGTAAAATCGAGTGACGTCGATCCGGTCTTCTTCGAGTCGTCCTATTACATGATCCCGGATGAGGCTGGCCGTCGGCCCTACGCCCTGCTCACCAAGGCGCTCGAAGAGAGCGAATACGTCGCCATCGCCAAGCTCACCATGCACAACCGCGAGTACACCGTCTTCCTGCGGCCGCACGAAGGCGGCATGATGCTGCACAGCATGTATTACGCGGAAGAAGTCCGCAAGGTAGAAGGATTCGGTGCGCCCGATGTCGAACTCAAAGACGCCGAAGTGAAAGTCGCGCACCAGTTGATCGAAGCGCTGGCTGCGGATTGGGATCCGGAAAAATACCACGATACTTTCCAGGACAATCTCAAGAAACTCATCGAAACCAAGCTGGAAGGCGGAGAAATCGCGGAAGTAGAAAAGCCAAAGAAACTTGCCCCAGTCATAGACCTCATGGCCGCCCTGAAGCAAAGCCTGGCCGACATGGAAGGCCGGAAAAAGCCCGCCGCAGCCAGCCGTGATGCGGCCGCGTCCGGAAAAAAATCGCGCGGACACGCGTGAAGGCGGGCCTTCAGCACTCAGCACTCAGCTACCCACTGCTCTCGTCTGATCCACGCCACCGCGAGTGCCCGAGTCCGCCCCTTGCAACTCAAACCGACTCGGGGCGCATCCGACCGCTGCAGGGCTGAGTGCTGAGTCTCTGGCGTATATCCCTGCCAGCCGTTAAAATGTACCTTCTTCCGAACATCATTGTGAGGACATGGATTTTTCCGTTGGAATGCTAATGACTCGGGGGCGCGCGGGCTGCGTGGCGGCCCTTCTGGCTCTGGTGCTGGTTTGGAGTGGCTGCGGCGACACCTACCGCCCAGTGGCCATTCCCATCACTCCACCCCCACCCGATCCGTCGAGCTTTCATTTCGCCCTGGTAATCAGTGGAAACGGTACCTCGAATCCTGGCGCCAGCAGCCGCATTGATGTTTCGGGTGACACCAATGTGGCTGTCACCAGGGTCGGTCTTGGTCCGGTCCACGTTGCGCTGACGCCCGGTGGTGGCCGAGTTTACGTCGCCAACAGTCTCGAAGACACGATCTCCACGTATACCCCGTCAAACTTTACTTCGGTAACGACGGTGAGCTTGCCCGCGGGTTCCTTCCCGGTTTTCCTGGCCACGACCCAGACCGATACGGTGTACGCCGCCAATTTCGGCAACCATTCCGTTTCCGCGATAGCCACTCTCAACAACGTGATCACCGCCACCATTCAGGTGGGGGTCAACCCGGTTGCCCTGGCGGAAACTCCCGACGGAACCAAGCTGTATGCGGTGAATCAGGGCGACGGCACAGTGACCGCCATCAACACGGTGGACAAGAGCGTGCACCAGACCATTCCCACCGGAGCGACACCGGTGTGGGCGGTGGCTCGTTCCGACAGCCACCGGGTTTACGTGCTCAATTCAGGCAGCGGCACGGTGTCCGCGATTGATACGTTCTCTGACACCGTGGTTGGCACCGCATCGGTGGGCGCGGGCGCGAACTACATGGTCTATGCGCAGGGACTAAATCGCTTGTACGTGATCAATCCCACGACGAACACGCTGAGTGCATTGGATGTCTCGACCGATTCGCTCAATGTTCTTTTTTCAGCGCCGGTGCCGGCGGGCGCCATCTCGGTGGCCGCGCTGCCGGATGGCAGCCGGGTGTACGTAGCGAGTGTTGTGGTGGGCGGTGGCAATGCGACGTCGCAGGTCACAGTCCTCAACACCTCCGACGGCAGTGTGAGAAAAACGATTCCTCTGACCACGGTTCCGGCGATTTGCGATCCGGCCAGCACTCGCTTCGAGCTGTTCACGGCGGCGTCCGCGGACAGTTCGAGAGTTTACGTGGGGAACTGCGATGCCGGGAACACGGCCATCATTCGCACCACACCGAACGACTCGCCAACCGATCCCCAGCCGCCGGACACGCTGGTGCTCAACCTGCCGGCGCCAGTCAGCGCCGCCCCTCCCCCGGGGCCGGGACAGCAGCCGCCTCCGCAGAACCCGGTGTTTGTTCTGGCTGGGCCTTAGTCATTGTTGATTCTTGATGGGAGTAGGCCTCGCCTGGTTTGCGAGAATAGGACGCCCCCGCCCCGAGAGTGGCCAAACAAATCGAAGAAGTGTTCCACGTGGAACATTTTGTGATTACTAGATTGTAAGTACAGTAATATATGTATCGGGACAAAGCTGTTCTGCGCGGCCCAGCCGTGACTGATCGTCGATGATCTGAAGCTGGGACCAACGCACGGCGCGGTCGGTCTATGGATCGGCTTGGGCACCGAAGCCTATTTTTCTAACCTTAAGATCACGCGTTGAGTTGAATCATCAGGAAAGCTTACGGTCTCATGCGTGTTGCACGAGGAACATGGGACCGGAAGCCGCTTATGCGGGCACTATTCTCCCGCGGCGGCGGCGCGCTCTTCCCTGCGGCTGCGGTTATAGCGCAGGGCGATGTTCATGAAGACGCTGCCGCTCGTGGTTTCGAAGCAGATGACGAGCGCTTCGGTGTCTTCGCTGCTCTTGGTGCCGTGCTCCAGGGTGTGCAGGACGGGGGGGTGCACGCGGAAATGGAATCCCTGATCGTTCAGGGTGGTGACGGCGTTGCCGATGACCTGGTTGGCCAGCTCACAGACGGCTTCCCGCACCAGTTCGTCGGATGCCGGCATCTCTGTCCCGGCGAAGAGGCTGACGACGCGGCCGGCGGTCTCCGGAGCGAGATCGAAGATGATGCGGCCTTCGATGTCGCCGGTGACCCACACCAGGGCAGCTACACCCTTGCGGCGGTAGGCTTCCTCCTCCATGCTGAGGTTGCCGATGGACATGGGGGACTGCAGGCCCTGGGCCAGCACGGCGTCGGCCGCGTTGATGAAGGGCTGGATCAGCTCCATTTTCATTTCAGGCTCCTGCGCCCGCGGCGGCGGCCACGGTTCCGTCCTCACCCAGCACGTACTTGATGACCTCGTAGAGCACTTCCGGCTTGACCGGCTTCTGCACGAAGTGCCGCGCGCCGCGTTGCAATGCGGCCACGATGTTTTCCTGGTAGCCCACCGAAGACACCATGACGATGCGCGCCTGAGGATGCTGGCGGACGATCTTCTCGGCGGCCTCGATGCCCTCCATCTGCGGCATGGTAATGTCCATGAGCACGATGTCGGGTTGGGTGCGATCATATTCGGTGATGGCGGTCATGCCGTCGCCGGCTTCGCCGGCCAGTTGGCCGCCGAAGGTTTCGATCATGCGGGCCAGGTTCTTGCGGGCGAAGACGGAATCGTCCACCACCAGGTAGCGGACGGGTTGGCCGTCTTTACTGCGTTTTACGGGTGCAAACTGCTCCATAATGCAACCTCCTCCTGCTCGAAACTTAGGTTCGTCCGGCGCCTGCGGATCTGCCGCTATCGCCGGGGTCGGACAACGTTCCACTCTTCCGTTCTGGCATACACTGCGCTTGCAAAGTATTGGCGAGTACATCCAGTCCCACTACACGTATGGCATAGCCGCGATCGATGGCAGCTTTGGGCATGCCGAAAACCACACAGGAATCTTCGCTCTGCGCGATGGTCATGCCTCCCACTGCTTTTACCGAGCCCATGCCCTGGGCGCCGTCCTCGCCCATCCCGGTCATGAGGACGGCGATGCTTTTCGCTCCGAATTCCTCCGCGACGCTGCGGAACAGCACGTCCACCGACGGACGGTGCCCGTTCACGGGTGGATCATCGCTCAGCACGACGACGTCCCCGAGAGGCAGACGCTTTACTTTCATGTGCCGGCTTCCCGGACAAATCAGGACTCGCCCGGCCAGCAGTAGATCTCCAGATTGAGCTTCTTTGACTCCGATGGAACAGATCTCATCCAGCCTCCGGGCAAACATTTCGGTGAAGCCTTCGGGCATATGCTGGACCACGATGATGGTTCCCGGGAAATCTGCCGGCAACTGCGTGAGCACGTACTGCAGGGCGTGGGGTCCGCCGGTGGAAACACCGATGGCCACTACCCTGGTGGGCAGTTTTCTGGCATCGAGCAAAATCTTGCTAGTAGGCCGCAGAGCTTCCTGGACCGGCCTTACCCTCACGCCTCGGCTCTGGGCTGCAGCCTTGATCTTGGTAATCAGTTCCTGCGCGATTTCCGGCATGCGGGCGGAAACGTCGTGAGGTTTGGCGACAAAATCAAATGCCCCGAGGGAGAGCGCTTGCAAGGTGACCGACGCACCCTGAGTGCTGTGTGAGCTCACGACGATCACCGGTATCTTGGTGCGGCGCATGATTTCCTTGAGCATGTCCAGACCACCCATGCCAGGCATCTCCAAGTCGAGAGTCACCACCTGGGGCTTCAGATCCTCGATCTTCTTTAGGCCGAAATTTCCGTCCATGGCGGTGCCCACAACCTGGATGGAATTGTCCTTCTCCAGGATCTGGGGAATGAGCTTGCGCATGAGTGCGGAATCATCCACCACCAGCACGCGCACCGGTGAAGTCATGACCGCACCTCCGCCGGGGCGCGGGTGATGCGCGCGCGATCGGCATGAGAGAGCAGGAATCCGGAAATAACCGCACTGGCATCGGCAGGGCGGGACTGAGAATAACGCTCCATGATTGCGGTCAGATTCAGGATCAGCACTACCCGGCCATCGCCCAGGATAGAGGCGCCGCTGACCAGATCGGTTGCGACCGTCTGATCATCCAGTGCCTTGATGACCAGCTCTTCTTCGCCGTCCAGAGCGTCTACGATCAGGCCGAGTTTGCGCTCGCCCACGGCGATGACCAGAACAAAGATTTTCCCCGGCTCCTCCGAGCGCTCCGCCGGCGGACGTCCCAGGCGAACCACCGGCAACACCTGGTTGCGCATCTGCATGACCTCGTAGTTGTCCAACTGGTGGACGTCGGACTCCTTCGCACGCGCAATTTCCGCGACCGTATTCAGAGGGATGGCGTAGAGGCGCTGTTCCACCCGGAATAACAGGGCCTTGATGATGGCCAGGGTGAGCGGCAGCTTCAGGCGGAAAGTAGCGCCGCGACCGGGATGAGTCTCGATTTCAACGGTGCCCTTGAGCCGATGGAGGACGCTCTGTACGACGTCCAAACCCACGCCCCGGCCCGCAATCTCGGTGATCTGTTCGGCGGTGCTGAGTCCGGGACGGAACACGAACTCCAGGATCTCGGCCTCACTGAGCGCGCTGGCTTGCTCGGGAGTTACCAGTTTTTGCTCCAAAGCCTTGGTCTTAACTTTTTGAGCATCGATGCCACGCCCATCATCGCTGACTTCCACGATGACGTGATTGGCCTGGTGATAAGCACCCAGGCGGATAGTCCCGTGGGCCGACTTGCCGCTCCGGAGGCGCTCGTCCGCGGGTTCGATCCCGTGGCTGATCGCGTTCCGTACCAGGTGAGTGAGGGGCTCGGCGATCGCGTCCAAGAGACTCTTGTCGAGGTCAGTGTCCTGCCCACTGATCTGAAGTTCAACCTCTTTGCCGCACTGCTTGGAAATGTCGCGAACCAGCCGCGGAAATCGCCGGAACAGTTGCTCGACGGGGACCATCCGGATCTTCATCACCGAGCGTTGCAAGTCGGCCAACACCCGCGCCTGCAGGGCCATGGCATCCGCAAAGCGGCTGCGGATTGCTTCCTTGGGATGCTGCCGGGCCAGTTCCTGCAGCGCCTGCTGGAGCATGGACTTGCCGATAATCAGTTCTCCCACGAGGTTGAGCACGTTGTCGATCCGTTCGGCATCGACACGGAGGATGTTCTCCACTGCCGTGGCAGAGTGCAGTTTGGCGGCGCCCTCAGGATCTTCAGGCGTCGTGGAGACAGGCGCCTCGAGTTCAGCGGGCTGGAGTTGTGCTTTCGGCGTTTCTTCCGGGTTCCGCTGGGGTGAGGCCTTCTTCGACTTCCGCGTCGACCCCTTCATTTCCTCCACCTTGGCTTCAGCGGTCACGGTGGGGATACGGCATTTTGCGGTCACGCGCTCGACCGGGTGGTGGCTGGCCAGCACAAACTCCAACCGCTTGGTGGACGCGGTCGAGCCAGCTTCGGGGCGAGCTCCCAGCACTTCACCCACCGCGGCCAGCGCGTTCAGCACAAGCTGCCGGGCAGCGATGGGCATAGCGCAGTGGGGATCAACATGCACGGTGACGAGATACACGCGTTTCCCCTGCTGCAAGGCGTTTTGGATGGCCAGCTTTTCGTACTCGGTCCAAACTGCCCGGGCAGTGACGGTGGGCGAAACTTTCTTCCGGGAACCTTTTCCTTTTGGGGGCTGGGCAGCCAGTTCCCCGATCATTTTCCGCAGGGGACCGGGCGAAGGCAGTTTGGCCTTACGGCGATAGCTTCCCAGCATCGCACCAAATACATCGGCGGCGGTGAATGCCACCTCCGCCAGGGTGGTATGGGACGAGACGGTTTCCAGGGACAGCACATCTTCGAGTTCATGCGCCAGCTCGCTCAGTTCACGGAAACCGCAGGCCGCGGCGTCTCCTTTAAGGGTGTGCACGATCCGCCGGATACTGCGCACGGTTTCGAGGTCACCGGCGTGCTTCTCCAGCTGCAGCGCTTCCTCGTTCAGGGACTGCAGCAGTTCCTGCGCGGTCTCAAAGAAGAGTTCCCGCAGTTCCGCGCCACGCTCATCGGAGAACTGAGTCACATCGCCACCTCAACCCGCCGGTATGCCGTTCCGCTGTTGCGGTGGACCATGGCAAACGTGTCCGTCAATCCCAGGAGGCTCTCGGCATGTCCGACAAACAAGTAGCCCTCCGGGTTCAGACAGCGCCCAAATTTTTCCACCAGCCGCCTTTGCTCGGCCTCGTCGAAGTACATCATCACGTTGCGGCAGAAGATGATGTCATTGCGCTGGGGCAGGTATTCCGTCTTCAAGTTGTGAAAGTCGAAGTGGACCATTTCTTTCAGCGCCTTCTTCACCGCATAGCGTTCGCCCACCTTGTCGAAGTAACGCAGGCGATAGCTGTAGTCCACGGATGCCATTTGGGACTCGGTGTAAGTCCCTACTTGTCCGGCGCGCAAAACGGAATAGCTGATGTCGCTGGCCAGGACCTCCACTTTCCAGGGTGGGGGCACCAGCGGCTTGGGTAATGGCATTTCGATGGGCAGAGGATTACGGAGATAGTTGTAAGCCAATCCGTCGGCCACCAGCATGGCCAGGGTGTAAGGTTCCTGCCCGGTGGAGCAGCCCGCACTCCAGATACGCAGGGAGAAATCCCGTCTTTCCTGTTTGCGGCGAAGCAGGTCGTCGAGGACGTGCTTGTGGAACAGGTCCAGTTGCGCCTTGTGGCGAAAAAAGCTGGTTTCGTTGACGGTGAGGTTTTCCAGCAGCCGGGCGAGTTCATCCTTGCCCTGGTCGCTGATGAGCAGACGGTAGTAGCTGTAGAACGAGTCCAGACGGCATTCCTTCAGGCGCCGATGCAGGCGGTCCTGGAGGAAGTGGGCGCGGCGTTCATCGAAATACATGCCGCACTCCTGGTACACGAGCGCCTGCAGAAGCTTCAATTCGGCTTCGGTGAATTGCGTGGCTGCGGCGGATGCGCTCATGAGTTCTGGTCGTCCGTTTCTGGCCTGGGGCCGTGCTATTTCGCGGCGGCCGCGCCGCGCGCTTCCGGCGAAGAAGCTTGCTGTTCCCCAACCTGGCCCACCGCCTGGTGCGGCTGAACCCCGCTGTATTCGAGCAGCTTGGCCATGTCCAAAAGCACGATCAGGCGGCCCTTGTACTTGCCTAGTCCGGTTACGCAGTGCAATCCACCTTCCTCGAACACCGCGGGAGCCGGTTCCACGTCGGTGGAAGGAATCTTGAGCACCTCGGAGGCGGAGTCCACAATCAGTCCGGCAAGCCGGCCCTTGTGCTCGACCACCAGAATCCGGTTACGCTTGCCCGACGTGGCGTTCTTTTCACCAAACCGTTTCCGTAGATCGATGACGGAGACAATCTTGCCGCGGAGATTGATCACGCCTTCCATGTAATCCGGCGCGTCGGGCACAGCCGTAATCTCCGGCACCCGCACAATCTCGTGCAGGGAGGAGATGGGTGCGCCATAAGTTTCGCGTCCCACCCGGAAGCCGACAATGTGCAGTTCGTGGTTCATGAGGGGCTGGCCTTGGCGTCAGTTGCGGGCACCAGCGGCGGCATGCCGGGCGCCGGTTGGGGCTCCTGGTCTGTCCTCACGGCGCGTTGTCGCCCGTTCGACTTGCTCCAGAACAAACCGGTCCATGGAGTCCAGCAGCTCCCTCGACATCTTCGACATCTGCTCCGCGGAGGCTGCCAGCTCGGTGGAACCTGAGGTGGTCTGCTGCACCTGTTCACGCATCCGCTCCATGGCCTTGACTACGGCCTGGGCGCCGGAAGCCTGCTCCTCCACCGCCGAGTTGATCTCGTGCGTAATCTCGTTCAGCCGGGTGGTGGCCCGGGCAATCTGCGACGAGCCATGCGACTGTTCGTTGGTGGCCGCCCCGATTTCCTGGGCGAACTTGTACACTTCCGTGACTACGTTGGAGATCTTGCGCAGGGCCGCATTCAGTTCCTGACCCAGCACCAGCCCATCGTTGACGATGCCGATGCTGCGGTCCATGTTCTCCACCGCTTTGCGAGCTTCCTTCTGGATACTCTGAATCAGTTCGGAAATTTCCTTGGTAGACTGCGCCGACTTCTCCGCCAGCTTTCTGACCTCATCGGCCACCACGGCGAAGCCTAGTCCGTGCTCTCCGGCACGCGCCGCCTCGATGGCTGCATTCAGCGCCAGGAGGTTGGTCTGTTCCGCCAGGTCGTCAATGACCTCGATGATCTTGCCGATGTCATCGGCCCTTTGACCCAGCACGTCGATGATTTGACCGGAGGAACGGATGGTGGTGTTGATGCGATTCAAACCGTCCGTTGCCTTATCCATGGTGGAGATGCCGCTTTGCACTTCCTCCCGCGAGCGGTTGGAGATGTCGAGCAGCACTTTGGCAGTGTCGGCCACGCGCTGGATGGAAGCCACCATCTGGTCAATCGAAGCCGAGGTTTCGCTCACGCTGGAAGCCTGCACTTGGGTGCTCTTCACCATGTTTTGCACGTTGACACTCATCTCGTGCATGGTGCTGGTAACTTCGTCAATGGCGGACGAGGTTTGCAGACTAATTTTGGCCGATTCGTCGGAAGCGCCCGCCACCTGGGTGGAAGCGCTGGCCACCTGAGAGGCGGCGTCGCGAACGTTGCGCACCAGATTTCTCACGCCTTCGACCATGCGCACAAAGGCATTGCCCAGAGTATCGTTTTTCGATCTGGGCTGGACTTCCACGGTGAGATTGCCGCCCGCGATGGCCTCGGAAATGGCTGCCATCTCCTTGAGGTAAGTAACCATGTTGGCGAAGGTTCGAGACAACTCGCCAATCTCATCGTTACGCTTGATGTCGATTACGTGGTCCAAGTCGCCCGCGTTGCCAATCTGTTGGGCTACTTTCATCAGCTCATTCAGCGGTTGAGTGATGGACTTGGCGGAGGAGTATGCGATGGCGACACCCAGAGCTAGTGCCAGGAGCGTGCTGAACAACGCGATCAGGATGGTGGCGGTTGCCGCAGTCTCGTCGGACTTGCGGCGTTCGTCAAGCACCTTGCGGTTTTCCTGATCGGCCAGGTCGAGGTAGTCGGTGGCGGTCTTGACCCACGACGAGGCGTCTTTCTGCAGGTAGAAGATCTGTAATTCCGCTACCGTGGCGTTTCCACTATCCACTTCTTTCCGCTTCTCCACCAACGGCACAGCGAATTCCTTGGCCCAGCTTTGCTCGGTCTGCAAGACCTTCTCCAGCGCTGCTCGTTGCTGCTCCGAATTGGCCAGGGTCTGGGTGGTCTGCAACCTTTCGTTAAGGATGTGGACGCCCTCGTTCATGCGGTCAATTTCGCGAGTGTCGCCGCTCAACAGGTAATTGGTCAGATAGAGGCGGTTTTGCATCATCTGAAACTTGACTCTATCGGTAGCCTCTGCCAGTTCCAAGGCGTGGGACGCGGCGGCTTTGGCGCTGTGCTCGCGTTGCACGGCGATCAGGTTCACCAGGAACAGCACCACTACCATCGCCAGGACGGCTCCGAAGTTCACATAGAGTTTCTTGCCAATCGTCATGGCTGTTCCTCCAACTAGGATCGCTTTCTTGCGCCACCCATCCGGGGATGCGCATCGAATCTTGCCCGGTTTTCAATCCTGGGGTTGAAACTTGAACTCCACCACCCCAGTACTCTCGTCCGCAGCCGGCTCAAATTTCCATTTCTTCATGGCGTCCATGGCGGCACCTATCAGAACGGGATGGCCGCCCAGCGGTTTTGTGCTTTTCACGTTGCCATTCGTCCCGACCACCACCACCAACTTGACGGTTCCGCTAATGCTCATGCGCCGCGCAATGTCGGGATAAATCGGGGCTACCTTGCTCTTGACCTTGCGGGCCAGCTCTTCTTGGGCAAAGGCCGGCAAGGGGCCAACCGTCGTGGCTCCTACTGCCAACGCCAACAGGACACTCGCTAAACACTGCTGCATCAGTCGTGAAGACACAGCTCCCTCCTCGGGAAATAGTTGCTCCTTGGCAAGTGCAAGGCCCTTGCCACTTCCGAGACACGCGCAAGTGCAGGCGGATATATTCCTAAAAGGTTGCATATAAACAATTTACGGGGCATCTCTAGCTGCGAGAGGGGGCCATCCATGGGCCGAAAGGTGTCTCATGCAAGTAGTTCCATCTCAATCTGAGACTTTGCCTTGGTTGGGACTTGGGGATTTCACAACTCGGCACCTAGGCTGTTATTCACTTGACTCAAATTGAGATTGCCAGCTATTTTTCCTGTATATTCAATTACTTGTAGGAACTGAGCAGATCCCAAGTGGTGTCCTTGTGACTATCCAAGCCGGAGATGCGACAGTGCTCGAGGGTGCGAGTCCCCGTTCGGATGAGGCTTTCCAAAGACTGCTTCTGCAATTCTCCGCTGCGGCGGCCGAAGGAACCGACGCCCCTTCCTTGACTCACTTGTTCTGCCGGGCTACGCGCGAGTTCTTTCAAGTGTCCGGAGCTTACTTCTGGCAAGTTGCGGCCGCCGACGAACTTGTGGGCACGGAAGCGGACGGCTTAATGGCGGAGCGCTTTCGGGGTATGCGGCTCAAGGCCACCCAAAGCGCAGTGGCGGTCGAGTCAGTTCGTCATCGCAAGACGGTGTATGTGAACCGTCTCGACCCGGGCCGCTATCCGATGGCCGCTGAGTTTCACGCCCGATCCATGATGGCCGCGCCGCTGGTGGTTTCCAATGAGGTAATCGGGGCGACCGTCTTCCTGCACGATTCTGAACCAGATTTTTTCAATGATGATCTGGCGGCCAAAGCCACCATCCTCGCGGGCCAGTTGGGCAGCTTGCTGGAAGCGAACCGTTTAACGCAGGCCTCGCGCGAGGAACATCGCCGCGCGGAAATCCTGGCCGAGGTGGCCCAAGTTCTGCACGCGGAGCCCGATGCCTCCGCCGTTGTGGAAGCGGTGGCCGACCGGCTGCGGATTCTGCTGCGCACCCGGCTGGTATGTATTCTGCTGCGTCAGGGAGCAGCCTTCGGCCTGCGCGCCGTGGCCGCCGAGTCTCCGCAACTGGCGGCTTCGGTCCGTGCCCGTCATGACCGCAAAGGGCTCCACTTCGCGGCAGATTTGGCTGCGCGCGCGGTTGCGGCCGGAGAGCCCATCAGCGTCAGTATTGATCCGGCCACCCACGCCCTCGGAGACCTGATCCCAGCGGGGATGCTGATTGCCGCTCCGTTTCGTACCTCCGTTGCCCAAGGTGCGGTCCTGGTGTATCCACGCCACGAGGGCGCCTTCAGTGCGGAGGAAAAGTCACTGATCTCCGCCATCGCCGGCTTTGGAGCGGTCGCCATCGCCAACGCCGAGCTCTATTCCACGGCGCGGGATCAGGCTCACGAACTGCACCAACTGCTGGACATCTCGTCTGAACTGGGCTCCATCGGCCAACTGGACCAGTTCATGCAGCAGTTCGTACTCCGCGCGGGCGATTTTCTTGGGTTCAGCCGTTCTTTCATTGGTCTGCTGGAAGAGGGCAAGTTCCACATTCGCTGGGGAGCCGATCAGGGCAAAACTGCTCCCGTGGACGCGGTATTCCCGGACGGCGTTGCCAGCCACGCTCTGCTGCAGAAGGAAGTCTTCTGGTCCGACAACCCCAGACAGGTTCCCGGAGCGAACTTGCAAATCGTTGCCCAGTTCAACGTGCGGCAGTTGTTGACCGTGCCGCTACTGGGAAGCGATGGCGAGGTGCTGGGCATGTTTGGGGTGCTCGACCGATTGGACCGCGAGGGTATTTCACAGGAGGACATCCGTCGTGCCCGGGCTTTGGCGGCACAGGTGGCTGTGGCCCTGGAGGTGACGCGCAATCTACATCTATCTGAGCAACACCGGCGGCGGGCCGAATCGCTGATGGGACTGGCCCTGGAGTTGAACTCCCTGCTTCGGCTGCCTGAGTTCGCCAAGGGTTTTGTGACCCGCGCGGCCGACATGATGGGGGCCCACTGCGCTGCGCTGGTGGTCAAACAGGAGTCAGCCCTGGAAACCATTGTTCTGCAGGGCCCGGGTGGGGAAACTATCCAGGAACGCTCAATCATGCGCCGCTTCAGTGTTGCCGTGGAAGAAGCCCTGGCGAAACATTCAGAGGCGATTGTTTGCTCGACCACGGCACAACTGTTTGGTCCAGCCCTGGCTTCCGAACTGGGTGGGAGCGACTGCACGTTGGTGCAGTTGCTGGGAGCATCCGGAGATCTGGTCGGTGTGCTTTGCCTCGGCGACCGGGGAAAGCCTCTGGCACGAGCAGACGAGCAGCTTCTGCAGGCCATCGCAGGGCACGCTTCCGTCGCCTTGGAGAATTCCCGCCTGTTCACCCGCATGGACCAGGCGAACCGGCACTGGATCGAGATTTTCGACGCCATTACCGACTTCATTGTGGCGCACGATGAGTCGGGCAATGTCTTGCGCGTGAATCGGTCCCTGGCCGACTTCATCGGGGTGCGGCCGCAGGAGCTGATAGGAGTGAACATGTGCGCCCTGCTGGCCATGGACGACGGCGCGCCGCGGCTCTCCTGTCCCTTCTGCCGGACGGAGGGTGACAGCAACGATGAATACCTTCACCCCGTATTGGAGCGAACCTACCTGGTGTCCACTTCACGGGTGCATGGCGCCAGCAGTGAAGGTCTGCAGACCATCCACGTGCTCAAGGACATCACCGATCGGCGCGAGGCGGAACGCCGCTACCGGGAACTTTTCGACAACATTCAGGAAGGATTGTTTTTCTCCACGCCCGACGGGCGCTTCATCGAGGTTAACGATGCCCTGGTCCGCATGCTCAGCTATGGCAGCCGGGAAGAACTTCTGCAAGCCGACATTCGCACCCAGGTTTATTTCTCTCCCGAACGGCGCCAGGAACTCGCCGACCAGATACAACAGCACGGCGTGATCCGCAACCATGAGGAGACTCTCCGGCGCCAGGACGGATCCGTGGTCCACGTCTTGATCAATGCGTTTGCGGTTCGTGACGCGCAAGATCGGATCGTGCAGTATCGCGGCCTGATGCTGGACATCAGCGGGCTCAAGAGCTTCCAGGCCGAACTACAACGGGAGCGCGACTTCTCCGGGAAAATTCTGAACAACACGCAGAGTCTGATTCTGGTGGCGGACACCGCCGGCCTGGTCAGCTATGCCAACCGCCGCTGGTATGACATGGGCTACGAGCAGAAGCAGTTGCTGGGGCGGCCGCTGGAGGAACTGGTCGCTCCCGCCCGGCGAGAGATTTTCAATCACGCGTTCGGCGCCATTCTGGCCGGCCAGCAGGTGGACAATCTCGATCTGCAGATCCTGCGCGGTGACGGGCGGGTCGGCCAGTTCTCCGTCAATCTGAGCCCCATGCGGGATGAGCAGGGTGGCGTGGCCAGCCTGGTGGTAGTAATGACGGACGTTACCGATGCCGCCAGCCTGCAATCCAAGCTCATGCACGCGGAAAAGATGGCAGCCGTGGGCCAGCTCGTTTCCGGCGTGGCTCACGAAGTCAACAATCCACTCACCGCTATCCTGGGTTTTGCCGACCTGATGATGGAAAACACGGAACTGCCGGAGACCGCGCGCAAGGACTTGCGAGTCATCCTGCAGGAAGCCCAGCGCACCAAGCAGATTGTGCAGAACCCGCTGAGTTTCGCCCGCCAGATGCCGCCGCAGCGCAAGCCGGTGCAGCTCAATGCCATTCTGCGGCGGACGGTGCAATTGCGGGCTTACGACTTCACCAGTCATGGAATCGAAGTCATCGAGCAGTTCGACGAGGAATTGCCCTACGTCATCGGCGACTCACACCAGTTGCAGCAGGTGTTCCTGAACATTCTCAATAACGCCTACGACGCGGTGCGGCAAACCGGCCGTCCCGCGCGGATTGAGATCATGACTGCCAGGCAGGGCAGCTGTGTGGAAGTTTCCTTTCGTGACAACGGTCACGGCATTTCTTCTCCGGACCGCATCTTCGACCCGTTCTTCACCACCAAGGAGGTGGGGAAGGGGACTGGGCTGGGCCTGAGCATCTGCTATGGAATCGTGCACGAACACGGTGGAGAGATTCTTTGTCACAACAACCCGGACGGAGAGGGCTCCACGTTTATCGTTCGCCTTCCCGCTTTATCAGAAGGGGCCTCGGTTGGGGCTGCTGCCGGAGTGATACAACGATGACAATGCCTGCCATCAAACCCGTGGCTTTGCCGGTTTTGCTGATTGAGGATGAGCCCGCCGTCATGGCGTACGTCCGAGCTGCTCTGGAGCGCAGCGGCTACGGCGTGGTGTGTACTGAGTCCGGCGCCGACGGAGTGCGGCTGCTCGAAACCGGAGAATTTCTGGGCGTGGTTTCAGATATGCGAACCCCGGGCGGCGTGGATGGCGCCGATGTCTACGCCTGGATTGCCCGGCATCGTCCCGAGTTGGCGTCCCGGATCGTTTTCATCACCGGCGATATCGCCAACGAAGAAACGGCTGCCACTCTGCGCAAGACCGGCGCGCCCTGCGTGGAGAAGCCATTTCGAGTGCAGCAGTTTATTTCAGTAGTCGAAAAAATCATGGGGAAGGCACTGTGAGTGAAGACCTGCGCATTCGTCTTCTGATCGTGGATGACGAGCAAAGCATTCGCAGACTCTGCAGGACCGTGGGGGAAGCCCTGGGATTTGCCTGCATGGAGGCCGATAGTGGCGAGACCGCGATCGCCCTGCTCGAGGAGCAACCTGCCCACATGATTCTCACCGACATGGTCATGCCCAACATGTCTGGTCTGGAGTTCCTGGAGAGGGTAAAAAAGCTGTTGCCTCGCACCGAAGTTGCCGTGATGACCGGCCATGGATCGGTCGAGACCGCGGTGCAGGCGATGAAGCTGGGGGCGTACGACTACATCAGCAAACCTTTCTCCCCCCTGGAAGAACTGCGCCTGTTCCTGCGCCGGATGGCCGAGAAAATCCGTTTGGTCGAAGAGAACCAGTTTCTGCGCGAGCGCGTGGATACGGAAACTGAGCTGCATGGCATTGTGGGCGCTTCCGCCAAGATCCAGGATGTGCTGCGCATGATTTCACGTCTGAAAGACACCCGCACGCCGGTGCTTATAGCCGGCGAGAGTGGCACGGGCAAGGAACTGGTGGCGCGCGCCATTCATTTCCGCGGTTCCTTTGCCAACCGGCCTTTCGTGGCGGTGGATTGCGGCTCGCTAGTCCCCACTCTTATCGAGAGCGAACTGTTCGGGTATGAGAAAGGCGCTTTCACCGGGGCCTTGAAATCGAAGACCGGATTGTTCCAGTCGGCCAACACCGGCACCATTGTTCTCGACGAAATTGGCGAACTGCCGCTGGAGATGCAAGCCAAACTGCTCCGTTTTCTGCAGGAGAAAGAAGTTCGCCCTGTGGGCAGCAACCAGAAAATCAAAGTCGACGTCCGCGTGATTGCCGCCACCAACCGCGATCTGGAGGCGGAATACCGCAACGGCACCTTCCGCAAGGACCTCTACTTCCGTCTTAATGTTGTCACTGTGCACCTGCCATCTCTGCGCGAGCGGCGGTCGGATATTCCCATGCTCGCCCACTGGTTTCTGGATCGTTACGCTCCTGGGGACTCGATTCAGATCACGAACGCAGCTATGAAGTGCCTGCTGCAATATGAGTGGCCGGGAAACGTACGCGAGCTGGAGAATTGCATTGAGCGTGCCGTGGCCTTGGGTGACCGGCGGATCATCGACATGACCGATCTGCCGCCGGCCATCGCGTCAGCTTCACCAGTTGTCGAACGGGGTTCAGACTCCACCGTGTCCGGCGTATCTTCCACCGACTTGGAGGACATTGAACGCGCCACGATCGAGCGGGTCTTCGAACAGGTGAAGGGTGACAAGGCGCTGGCGGGCAAAATGTTGGGCATCAGCCGCGCTACCTTGTATCGCAAGCTGAAGCGCTACAACATCGGAGCGCGGCATGACCTGCCGCCCAGCAGTCCGGCGCTGCAATGACTCGTGTGGGGCGGACACTCTTGTCCGCCGCTGTTGACTTTGATGTTTCTTTGGGAATCGTCCCGGCTTCAGAAAACTAAGGTCAAAGGCGACGGACAGGAGTGTCCGTCCCACACACTCAACGTGTGCCCAGGCTATTGGACTTTCCCCCGCAGCGTATACACCACGCCCTGAAGCGAACCATTGTACCCGGCGCACCACACTTGGAAATTGCGGCCCTTACGCCGACTGTCGCAGGCGTCCATTTCTGCGCCGGTGTCCACGTCGAGCGACCAGGTCTGGCCGCCGTCGGTGCTGAAGTACATGCCACCGGCATTGGAATAGACATTTCCGCCTGCCGCCCAGCCCATGAGCGGCGTGAGAAAGCGCAGTTCACGGATCGGCCACGGCCCATCGAGCGTACGCCCGCTCCATGTCTTGCCGCCGTCGGTGGTGGTATGTACCCAGCCTTCGACGCTGGGAGAAATCTCTCCCCCGCCAACCCAGCCGGAGTGGTCATTCACGAAAAATACCGGGCCATCGAAAACCGAGTCGATGGATTTGCGGCAACGCCACGTCACGCCGCCGTCGGGGCTGGCGCAGTATGTAATCCCCGAAGTGCGGACGTGCAGGTTAGGCAGAAGACTGAATTGATTGCCGAACCAGCCGCCATTTGCGTCAGGAACGACTGCGATCCACTCACTCCCCGACTCTCCGCCGACGGTAGTATAGTGGGCGGCGTTGGCGGCGTTGAGGTTCAGGCCATCCATCACCAGCCCGTCCTGGCTATTGGCAAAGCGGACGCGGTACGACCAGCCGGACGTGGTGAGCACAATGTCGGGGGTCCAACTTGCGCCGCCGTCGTGGCTCCAGCGCAGAATGCCTTCGAAGTTGGAATCGTTGAAACCGGAGATGACCACGTCCTGCGCAGTCAACGCATGAACCCCAAACCAGTAGTAGGGAAATCCCAGGTTCACGATCTCCCTCCAGTGCGCGCCACCATCGGTCGTCTTCCACACCTGGCCGAGTTCAGCGGCGGCATATCCGACCTTAGTCGTCGGGAAGGAGATGTCGTGAATGACCGCTCCGGGCAACGTGGCCAGCAACGTCCAGGCATTGGCATTCGGACGAACGGAGCCAGCCGTGTGTGCCGTGCCAGGACTCGCCGGCCGGTCGGCGGACATCTCGTAGCCGGGCCCCTGGACCGGGCTTCGACCGGCAACGTGGTGGATCGTCTCAGCGGCCGCTGCGGCAGGCGTCAGCGCAGGAGCAGCGCCAGCCAGAGTCAAGAGCGACAAGATGACGAGGGAGAGAATCAGTGAGGGAGACAACCAGTAGGTCTTCATGATGTGAGCACCCAGGAACCAGGAAACCAGTGCCAGCGTGGGCAGGGATTTTAGCATGGTTAGGGAGTTACCGCGTTGGCCCGTTTGTGGGTCGTGGGTGCAATTTGAAATGTTTATTCACAAACTTGTCATTCCGAAGCGCGGCCTTTATCGCGCGAGGAATCTGCTGTTTTGGGGTCAAAAGCAGATTCCTCGCGGATAAAACCGGCTCGGAATGACAATATTTAGGAAGAGGGCTCCCATTGGCGGTGAGAGGTTGCAAACTCTTTCATCTTGATTTCCCGCCCCGGCCCGGAACATAATGCGGCAGGCTCAGGTTCCCCTTCCCTCCCCGGTCGGCCTTTGGAGGTCACGCCATGAATTCTCTCCCCAGGTTCGCGCTCTGGCTTATTGTGTTGGTCTGCGTTTCGCCGCTCCACGCCCAGTCGAAACCGGTTATTCCCGAGGCGAATTTAACTTTCACCACCATTGACGTGCCGGGGGCCGTCGCTACCGACGTTTTGGGTATTAACAGCGCTGAGGACATGGTCGGGTACTACACTCAAACCAGTAATGGACCTGGCATCGGCTTCCTGCTGAGCAGCGGCAATTTCACCTTCTTTAGCTATCCGGGTGGAGATTCCACCCTAGCCGTTGGCATCAACGACTCCGGACTGATTTCCGGTACCGCTTACATTCGACAGTATACTGCCGCCGTCGGTTTCCTTTACAACGGAACTACTTTCAGCACGATCCGTGCCCGGGGCGAGACGGCCACCCTTGTCCATGGGATCAACAACGCGGGTCTTGTCGTGGGCGGTAAAGGCACCCTGAGTGCGATTACCGGGTTTGAGTTGGTGGGAAGGAAGTTCCACACTATCTCTCCACCGGGAACCTACACCTCCACTTTCGGGGACGGTATCAATAACCTGGACGAGGTCGTAGGCTCGACTGCTGGCGGATTTGGTAGTAACAACGGGTTCGCCTACAAAGGCGGCAAGTTCAAGACCCTTACCGTTCCTGGCTCAAACGATCTAACCGTTGCTTGGGGTGTTAATGACAGCGGAATTATTGTTGGTTCGTATGGGAAGTGTTCTCCGTGCGCCTTCTACGGCTTCGCGCTGATGAACGGAAAGTACGTTTCCCTCAGATTTCCCGGAGCGATGGAAACGTTTGCCTCCGGCATCAACAATGCCGGACAGATTGTTGGGTCTTACACCTTCGATCAGCAGACCTACCACGGCTTTGTAACCAGCCCGATAACGGCCGCGGATTTCAGGTAAACGCACCAGCGGACCGGTCACATGACAAAGCCCTAGATTCTTGAGTGCGGCGGATGGTTTAGCCGTCCCACCCGCCGCAAGTTCGCCTGCGGGACCTATTTCCCTTTCCAGGGTGTGACCCAGTCCGAAATGTGATCCTGGGGGGCTGGCAGCTGGCCGGTTATGAATTTGACCAATTGGTTCGCCACCTTCTGTGCGGCCCAAGCCGTTGGGTGAGTATGGTCGCCCCAGTACGCAGAGTAGCCGGGGGCGAGGTCACCGTAGCGGAAATCGCCAGGGTTGTTGGTGTTGAAACAATTGATGTTGTTGGTGGTCGTGCTGTCGCACCAGAACAATAAAGTGTGGGAACTAACGTTGGTTCCGCTGGCCCACAGATACGGCCCCCAATCCACCCACGGAGCTGATTCCGGATAACGCACATCGCCTGCATGATCAGTGATCGTGCGGTCAATCTGGGCCACGATCAGCCGCTGCACTGCGAAGCCCTCCTCATAGGCGAACGGTTCCGGATTCAGGCAGCCCGCGGCATTGTCAGGAGCTGGATTCTGGGCGTAGCCGCCGTAGATGCGGCTGGTGACAAAAACCAGCTTCAGGTTGGGGTAGCGGGGCACGCCGGTGGAATTACCGTTCACATCGAGCG
>JBGQBN010000018.1:0-66252 GCA_041494805.1 Terriglobia bacterium
AATGGCTCCTCAGGTAGGACTCGAACCTACAACCCTCCGGTTAACAGCCGGATGCTCTGCCATTGAGCTACTGAGGAGTGTTGGCGGACTTCATTCATAATATCATTGGGGCGGGTTGCTGAAAACTGGGAGTGAGGTGTTTATGTCAGGAGGGCGTTTGGTTTGGATTTTTGTTTTCTTGGTTCTGGGGGTAGCTTGGGCGGCGGCATTTTGCAGAATGCCGGGATTGTCGGCGGCAAGATTCTGGCGCAGTACGAGAAAGATGCCAGCTCACGGCTGAAGCTGTTTGAGCTGGACGGCACGGCGCTGGGCGACATTGATCTCCCGGCCATACTCCCAATCGAAGGCCATTTTCAGCGCATGGTCTAGTTCCCCCAGGCGGAATTCTGGCAGCGTGCCGACAAATTGCGTTAGGCCGGATTTGCGCAGACTTACCAGGTTGTCGCACATGATCCAGCTGGAATGTTTTAGACCTTCGTCGGGACCGACGGGCACCTGGGTGGAGAGTCCTTCACCACTGGTGAACACGGGAGCGCAGATTACGGTCGAGAATTTGGAATCAATCAGGATCTGCCGGCTGACGATCACGAACGTGCGGTAACGTTTGGGGTCGCCGCCGGGCGTCTTCTCCCGATGAAGATAGGCTCGGTAAAGTTCTCCGCGCTTCACAGTGGCTCCGGTCGACTCATTCTTCGGGCGCCTGATATTCCAGTACGTCGGCCGCCTCGGAGTTGAGCCGGTCAGAGGCGGCGTTGATTCGTTCCAGATCGCGGGCCTGGACGGCCGCCCGGGCGCGCTCCCTCAGATAGCGGCGGAGCACCTTCTCGATCACCGCGGAGCGAGAGTGTTTGGACCCGGCCAGGCGATCAATCCCGGTCAGTATGTCGCGAGAGAGTGTGATAGAAGTCTTCTCTTTCATACTACTATTATACTACTAAGCGGGGTTGGCAGCTTGGAATTAAGTAGAGGCGTCGTTGGTCGTTGGCTTGTGTGGGGCGGGCGCCCTCGCCCGTCCTACGAAGGAGGGAGCCGGAAAAACCCCCGCCCTTTCGCAAAAAACGCGAAAGAACGGGGCACCCTCGAGTGTGGAGTTGATCGAGAATGCCGTGCCCAAGTCCGGGCCACCTGTCCTTCCTTGCTTTTGGGTATATATTTATGGTATATATCAATTAGTAGAGAGGAGAGAGGATCGCCCATGGCTGACACGGGCATTGCCAAGCTGTTTCGCAACGGACGCAGCCAGGCGGTCCGCCTGCCCCGCGAGTTTCGCCTGGAGGGCAGTCAGGTCCGCGTCCGCCGGGTCGCTGAGGGAGTTCTGCTGGAGCCGCTCATCTCTGATCCTCCGCAATGGTTCGCCGAACTGGACCGGCTCAAGCCGGGCTCCTTCATGCGAAAGGGCCGCAACCAGCCGGCCGCACCGCGCCGCGAAATCTTCAAGTAATGTATCTGCTCGATACCAACGCCTGCATTGCGCTGATCAGTGGCAAGCCCGCTTCGGTCCGGACCCGGCTACAGAAGGAACTCGCGGCTGACGCCAGGGTGTTCGTCTCCTCCGTTGTGGCCTTTCAACTGTGGTACGGAGTCGCCAAGAGCTCTCGTCAGGAAGCCAACCCCAAGCTGCTCACAACTTTCTTTGCCGGCCCGGTCAGCCTGCTGGCTTTCGAGGATGAAGACGCCCGGATTGCCGGCAGCGTGCGGGCCGTCATGGAAGCCGCGGGAAAACCTATCGGAGCTTACGACCTGCTGATCGCTGGCCAGGCCCTGCGTCACAAACTGACCTTAGTTACAGCGAAGGTGAGGGAATTTGGCCGGATTAAGGGTCTGGAGTGGGAGGATTGGGCGAAGGGTTGAATGGGTTTTGGTGGAGGAGAGAAAACCTGGGCCACCGCCCGACAGGACGGGGCACGCCCACCGTTCCCTTCTGAGCTAGACTTTGTCAGCGAGCACAGTTGTGATCGAGCGTGCTGTGCCCAACCCCGGGCCACCCGCCGAAGCATTCTCTTGACTTCAGAGGTGTTCAGTGCCAAGATTCCGGGCACTTCCCCTAATTTGACCTTGGTTTACGCAACAATTGGTGTCTCCTAGTGGCTGCTTTTCGAATTGCCGCGTACGTGTGTCGTAGAGCGGCGTGGAGGTGGTCTCAGTGTCGGATGTGAGATTCCGTCAGTTCGCCAAGATCTCGTCTCTAGAATCCGCTAGAGCGCTGTTCCTAATTATTGTTGGATTGGCAGTTCGTGAGGCTCTACTCTTCCTTGTCGGGCACGACTTCCACTTGTGGACGAGAAGGGTTGTGACTTTCGCATTTCTCTTCACCGCTTTCCGTTTTTCCCACGGTGTGGCTGTAGTTTATGAGTTGGAAAAGAAAGCAACGGAGACCACTACAACCCCCTCAGCAAAGAAGGTGGAGCTGATATTTGGGCTTTTCACGCTCGAGGCGATCTTTTTGTTCCTTATGGCGACGCGACTTGCTAGCCCCCTGCGTTTTGCCGAATTTACTCTTTGTCTACTAGCCATCGACCTGGCATACATAACCGTTAGCAAGACTCTGCGGGACCTAACTCTTGTCAGGCTGCTGTGGCCCTTCTATTGGCGTCGTCGCTGGAAAAGCACGGAAACTGGGACGGCACCGCGGGCACACGTCCAATGGGCAATAAGCGATTTCCTTCTCGCACTCTTTCTCAGTGTAACCATGCTCAGCAGGGCACCGTCCACCTACAGAATAACTTTGAGCGATCCTAAGACTGACTGGGCAGTCGTGATTTCTCTGCTCCTGGTACTTGCCGGTGCGGTCGACTATTGGATGAACCGAGAATTTTACTTTGGGGCAGTGAGGTATACCGGCAGGGAATGTGTTTTCGTCTCCAGTCCATTAACACCCACTGC
The DNA here is from genome assembly GCA_041494805.1 of Terriglobia bacterium. Lineage (GTDB taxonomy): Bacteria > Acidobacteriota > Terriglobia > Terriglobales > Acidobacteriaceae > JBGQBN01. The sequence continues at coordinate 2,884 of JBGQBN010000018.1, forward strand.
CGCTATCGAGGGCTGCGGAGAGCTGGCGCAAAACATTCGTAGAGCGCAGTGGTACTGTAGGAAAGTGTTAATGAGTGGAAAAGTTCCTTTCGCGTCCCATGCTTTTTACCCCTACTTTCTGAATGTCGAATCGGATCGAAAACTAGGACGAAAGAGTGCGCACCAGCTCTTGGCTCACTGCTCTACTATCCATCTGTACACCCCAAACGGTGGCAATGACGAAAAGTATTTGTCGGAGGGAATGCGTGAAGAGTTGAGGCTTGCGAAAGTAAACGGTCTAGAAATCAAGTATGTTTCTGCGGAAACCCCATCCACAGATTTTGCCCCAAGATGGACACAGCTGACATACCCGAAGGCGAAGACAGGCCTCCAGGTAGACCTAGAACGAGAGTGGAAAAAAATTTTCGTGTGTTCACCAGTGTCTCCAACCCCGTCTGAGATATCCGCGGATGCGCTGGAGGTGATCCGCAGGCATATTCGAGTCGCGCACTGGTTGTGCCGCGACCTCGTTGAGACGGCGAATGGAGGCAGCATGTTGGCCGTATTTGCGCCTCAAGCGTTTTATCCGTATTTCGCAGACTATCAGGCTGGGAAAGAGCCTGCTTGGACAGAATTTGCTCTAGAAGTCCTAAGGTTGTGCGACGCGATCTACATATATACAGAGGATGGTCTTGAAAGCCAGCGCTTCATGACAGCCGGGATGAGTCGTTGCTTGGAGCAGGCGCGATCTTTGGGGCTCGAGATTCAGTTCCACAAGATCACAAAGCCGCCGGAGGACTGGGACCTGTCGTGCTGGACACCACCCATTTTGGAGGTGGCCGTGCCCTCTAAGGAAAACTCAAGTGGCTAGTCCTCAAGTGTGATGAACGCAATTGTGAACCTCGGCAATCCCCTGAAAGACATGAGTGGGGCTACGTCCGTCGCGACGTCCACCTGCAGATCATTGACAATTACTGGCGTACAGGTGTTCAGCTCTGCTGGTCTGTTGCTGACCTCCCCAGTTTATGGAGCTGGAATGATATTGGATTGCCTGGAAGAATTGTGGACCTCCAAGCTTCTCAGCCCCTCTAGCAGCGTGATTCTAATTGGCTCGATGGGCAGCCTTACTGACAGAATCTCTTTGGGTGAAATCGTTTTCCCAAACCCCTCATTGTGTCAGTACTACGGTTACGCGGGTCGTGAACTACATCAAGACGAGAGCTTGATGGAAGCTTTGAAAGCAGGGCTTCAGGGACAGGGTTGCCGACCAGTAACATATCGTCATGGTAGTAGTTTCGCCGTGTTTGATCCGCACACTGACCATAAGTCCTATACCAGCAGCTTGTACGACAATAGCGTTATTGGCGTAGATTGCGGCGAAGTCTTCATCGGGCTAGAGTTTGGGCAGAGAAGAGGAATCCCAACAGCTGCGGCCCTATATTGTTCTGACTCGCCAACAAGTCACATAACAGATATCGGGGAACATGAGTTCCGCCGGAGGGCGGCAGAGAATGACGTCCTCCTGAATACCGTCGCAGCTACGGTCTTGAACACAAGCAAGCACTAGCCCATTCCAGGGAGGAGAGACTGTGCTTCGAACCAATTGTGTTCACGCGGAGGGGCGGCGAGGGGTGACGGCCGGAGTGTTTTCAGATCGTCGTTTGTCGCAGCTTCATCTCCCCACTGTGTCCAGCCACGACGCGTGCTCCGCGCAAAGAGTTCAAGATACGGACCCCGACTGCAGCGCTCTATGATGTCGTAGACTTTCTCAGGCTTTCTCGAGTGTTCCTGTTTCCGGGAGACAACAATATTTACCTCACGGCGTCCCGGAGGAAGGGTACGTAGTCTTCCACGAGTGCCAAACAGAAGTAGTTCGGTCACGTTTCGGAAATAAAAGCCCACGCCGCGTCCGTCTGGTCCGCCATCCTTCCTTACCTTGTACCACACAATGTTCGTCTTGTAAGTAAAGCCCCAAGCATGCATGACCTGCAAGCCCTCCGCCAAGAGAGCGTTCGGGACCCAGAGATAAAGATGGGACTGTTCAGCGGCAATCTCCCTGACGGGCAGGGAGCAGATTTCCGCCAGTTTCATCGTCTTGTAGCGATGAAGCCGACGGTGCTCGGGCGCCATCTTGCCCGTGCGGTTCATGAACTGCCAGGGCGGATCGGCGAAGATCGTTCCAAACTTGGGCGAGTCATTCCCGTTTCGGGAGTTATGGTTTCTGGTAATCAAGGTGATCGTCTTACGATGCTTGGTCATAGAGTGTGGCCTTCATGCCAAGTGCTAGCACCGGGCAACCACCGGATACTCGGTTGTGCATGCGAGGTACCAATCTCGACATGTGGGTAGTCGATGGCCCATACGATTTTCCCTTTCCTAGGCGGTCGAATATCCCTTGCAATTCATCGGCTCGAGTGATGACGACTCCAACGCTGAGCACGTTCAACTCGAAGAGCAGTCTGAACGTGGTCAGATCACGATCATAAAATGGATCCTTATTGTTCCACTCAGTCTCGATCGCAACGCGGTTTTTGAAGTAATCCACTTGGTGCGTCGGAGAGAGGGTGATTGCGCCATCGACCGTCACGGTAATGTCGAATCGTCTCTCTGCCCATCCACGGTCGTAGAAGAAGCGGTCAATCCCCTTGCTGATGGGAGACTTGCCTCCTCCAGGTGCCAGAATCTCTGTTCTTGGAAGACGCAATTCTGTCAACGCTTGGACGAGATCCTTCCACTCGGCTGGAAAATCGGTGCGAAGGATCGCGCAAGCATGGTGGCGCTCCTCGACGTCATAATTGCTGCGGATTTCTTGGGACAGCAGTTCGACACTCAGGTGCAAGCTCCCGCAAGTCGCTAGGCTAATGAGTCAGTTAAATTCAACAGCCGTGGTGCGCGCAATAGTGAATAAAGCGTAAAACCTCGCCTTTTTGTGGAAGACGAGAGTAAGTCTAATTGTTGCAATGGGATGACGGCCTCACACGGAACAGGCATCAGCCCGGAAAAAACGCTTCTCGGACACAGCACTATCTTGCCATAGTGCAGCAGCGAACAAAAGACGAAACTAGGTGGCGGGATTGCAAATGACAACAAGCGGCTGCTTTTCCCGGGTTCATAAATAACAGTGGCGTTCACGGGTTGGGCGTGGCATGATTATCTTATAGAGATAAGCGGGGCGGAGCTTATAGCTGCGCCTTTTCTTTTTGGGAAGGGACTTGGATTCATATGAGTGAGAGTCTGGTTTCTTCGGATTTCAGTTTGTCGGGCATCGTCTTACATGCTGCCTTAGCGGACAGGAGTGTCCGCTCCACACGTTCTAATCCTAAGCGGGCTGGGGAGTTGTCGGAGGCGGCGTTTGTTTTGAAGGCTTCGGAGATGGGGTTTCTGGTGGCTAAGCCCTGGGGGGACAGCGAACGGTATGACTTTATCCTAGACGCGGGGTGGCGGCTTTGGCGGGTGCAGTTGAAATCTACCGCGGTGCTGCATGGGCGCGGGTATGAAGTGCAGCCTATCTACAGCGTTTATGGGAAAGGCAAGGCGGGGTATACGGCGGAGGAGATTGATGCCCTGGTGGTGCATGTGCGTCCGCTCGATGTCTGGTATGTGTTGCCGGCGGAGGCGTTTTTGCCGAGGAAGAATTTGAGATTCTATCCGGATATTGAGTGCCGGGCGGCGCGGTGGGAGCGGTATCGGGAGGCTTGGCACGTGCTCCGGGGGAAGTCGTCAGTCGTCGGGCGTCGGGCGTCAGGAAAGACGTAAGAAGCGCGGGGGAGGGCGGGCTTCAGAGCTTGCATTGGTGGACTACCATTCGGCAGCAGCGTGGCCAGCCTCACACGGTGACGTGACCGCCGTCACAGACGCCTGTGGGGTTGGTGGGGGATGATGGCGGAGTCCGCAGGAGGCTTCCCCAATGCCCGGCCTCTTTCATTGGATTTACTATGGCTTGGGCGGATTCTACGCTGCCCTGGCCCTGGTCTTTGTCTTTCGCGCTTCGAAACCGGCTTGCCGAGTCTGCCTCTACTGGCAGAGTTGCCTTCCCATGCGGCTGGGCTTGAGCACCTTGCCGCCAAGGAAGTGCGCTACGCGCGCAGCGAAGGCGGATTGATCCCAGGATTCTAGGCGCTCTGGGGCTCGGGGGATGTGCTTCCCAAGACGAGCCGACTACAATAGCTCCATGAACGATCCACTGCTCATTGCCGGCCGCGAGTTTCGTTCCCGCCTCATTGTGGGCACGGGAAAGTACAAGTCATTTCAGGAGACGGCGCGGGCGCTCGAAGCGAGCGGCGCCGAGATGGTCACGGTGGCCGTGCGCCGGGTGAACCTTGACCGCAGCAAGGAATCACTGCTCGACTAGATTGATCCGAAGAAATATTTCCTGCTGCCTAATACCGCGGGTTGCTACACCGCAGACGAAGCCATCCGCGCGGCGCGGCTGGGGCGGGAAGTTGGCCTCTCCGATTGGGTCAAGCTGGAAGTGATCGGCGACCAGGCAACGCTTTATCCGGACGTGCAAGCTACGCTGGAAGCGACTCGGGTGCTGGTGAGGGAAGGTTTCACCGTGCTTCCCTACACTTCGGACGACATTGTCTTTGCCAAGCGCCTGCTCGATGCCGGGGCCAGCGCCGTGATGCCGCTAGGAGCGCCCATCGGCAGCGGACTCGGGATCCAGAACGCAGCCAATATTCGCATCCTGCGCGAGATGATCACGGGGGTGCCGCTGATTCTGGATGCGGGCGTGGGCACAGCCTCCGATGCCACCATTGCGCTGGAGTTGGGCGCTGACGCGGTGCTGATGAACACCGGCATTGCCAACGCCCAGGACCCGGTGCTCATGGCAGAGGCAATGAAACATGCGGTTCTGGCGGGACGCCAGGCGTATCTGGCCGGCCGGATGCCCAGGAAGCTCTACGCGACGGCGAGTTCGCCGATGGAAGGCGTGGTGCGGTAGCTGGTGTGGCGCGGGCGCATGGCCCGCAAATAAAAAAGGCGGCCACCGTGGCCGCCTTGAATTCTGGCCAAGCCTACTCACATCATTTTGACGCTCTCGATGTGGACGGAATCGCCGGTCACATGTCCGGTGACAGCCACGTGGTGACCTTCATGTCCCTTGAGTGCTTCCGGGTTGTCGACCGTCAGAACCTTCTGGTCACCATCGGTGACGACCACCAATTTTGCGCCCTTTTCCAGGCACTTCTTGGTGCAGTCCGCGGCAGCCGCGTTCGCGCCTTTGACGCCGCACTGCGAGTCACTGATCCATCCATTGACCGTGGTGGACTTCGCCATATCATCGGCGACTGACATCGAGACCACTACAAACAACAAAAGACAGAGGGCAACACAAATCAGCAGGACTTTTTTCATAGCACACTTCTCCTTAAGTCATTGCGGCCGGGGCCGCAGATTTTGGCAGACATCACACCTACATCTGACTGGTACTTCCGCTGTACGAGCCTGTTTGGCAAATCGCATGTCGCATTTCGCACATCGATGGACGGTGGCTACCTGGCCGCAAGCCATACCCTTTGCTGGTTGTAGGACCGGAATTGCAAGCACTATACCACACGATGAAGATCGAATTGCGAAGTCCGGCGGACTACTTCCTGGCGGTGGCGGTGGAGGATGGTGCTGACTGCGGCGGCGCAGGCGCAACATACACGACTTCTCCCGGCCGGGCATAGTGCAACTGCTCGCGGGCTTCTTTCTCGATGGTTTTGGGATCGCTTTTCAGGGCCGTGATCTGTTCATTGTAGCGGTCGTTTTCCTTCTGCAGAGCGTCAAGTTCTCTGTGCAGGTTTTGATATTCATTGCTTTTTTGGCGATACACCACCATGCCGTTGGCGCCAAACATCACGTGGAAGAACAGCCATACGGTGAACACTCCCACGGCCGCGGTAGCCAGCCGACGGCGGGCGCCATACAGCCAAGTCAGCGCCGGGCGCAATTTTTCCATCTCCCGGTCCGCGAAGGCTTCCGCTTGCGGAGCGCGCTCGACCAGCGCGCGCAGGCCACCTTCCGGCCGCGGCAAAACGCGAATTGTGGGCATGCGGGCTACTCGAAGATCCATCGTTTGGCCGCCGCGCTCAACTTCTCCAGGTCCTCTTTACTGCGGGCCTCGGAATAAACCCGGACCACGGGTTCCGTGCCCGAGAGCCGGTAGCACACCCAGGAGCTATCCCCGAACACCAGCTTCATTCCGTCGGTGCGTACGACCTGGCTGACTTTCCGCCCGAAGAATTCGCGTGGTTCCTGCCGCAACTTTCCAGTGAACTTCTCTTTGACATCCGGCGTCAAGCGGAAGTTGTCGCGCTGGGGATAAAAGGAACCAACTTCGGCAAATAGCTCGTGCAATAGCCGGGTGAGGGACTTGCCCTGGCGGGCCACCATCTCACAGCAGAGCAGGCCGGCGAGGATACCGTCTTTCTCGGGTACATGATGGCGGATGGAGAGCCCGGCGCTTTCTTCGCCGCCGATCACAATCTTGTCCTGCTGGATGAGTTCCCCGATGTACTTGAAGCCTACCGGGGTTTCGTGCAGCTCAATTCGGTGATGTTTGGCCAGGGCATTGATCAGGTTGGTGGTGGCTACCGACTTGGCCACTCCATTCTTCCAGCCCCGGCTCTTCACCAAGTAGTCAAAAAGCAGTGCAATGATGTAGTTGGGCTGGAAGAAAGTTCCGTCTTCGTCCACGATTCCGAAGCGGTCGGCGTCTCCGTCGGTTGCGATGCCGATGTGGGCCTTCATGGCGCGCATGGTCTCGCGTAGATCTTCCAGCAGGTGGTCGTCAGGTTCGGGAGCGTGTCCGCCAAAGAGCACGTCACGGTGGTCGTGGACCGTGGCCACGTTCACGCCGGCGTCGCGCAGGAGGGCGTCGGGATATCCTCGGGCTGCTCCCCATAGGGGATCAAAGACTACGCGTAGGCGGGCTTTCTTGATGATGTCGAAATCGATGATTTCTCGCAGGCGTGCCAGGTAGGTTCCACGCGGATCGAGTGGTTGCACAACCGGGTGTGCCGGGTTTGAGGGACGACCTGCGCCGTTGTCGAAGGCTGCGATCTCCGCTTCGATTTGTTTGGTGACCTCGGGCAGCGCCGGGGCGCCGTCGGGTGTGGAGAATTTGATGCCGTTGTATTCGGGCGGATTATGCGACGCGGTGAAATTGATGGCGCCGTCGGCGTGCTCGCGGATCACAGCGTAGGAGATGGCCGGCGTGGGGGCAGCTTCGGCGATGAGCAGCGGAGTGATGCCGTGGGTAGCGAGAATCTCGACCGCCATCGAGCAGAGAGTTTCGCCCAGGAAGCGGGGATCGCGTCCCACGATCACACGGGCGCTGGAGGGCTTTTGCGAAACTACGTAGCGGGCAATCCCGCTCAGGGCGCGGCGGACGTTGGCGAAGGTAAATTCCTCCGCTATGACGGCACGCCATCCTGAAGTGCCGAATTTGATTTGAGTTGCCACGCCGCGCCCTTGTTATCGAGTAAAAGTGCTAACCTCTCCGTCGTGATCCGAATTCTGACGGCTGATCGCTGAAGGCTGATTCTATATGACCAACAAGAAACTCGTCCTCACTACCGCAGGATCGAAAGAAGAGGCCCGCAAGATTGCCCGAGCGCTAGTGGAGCGCCGCCTAGCCGCTTGCGTCAACATCGTTCCTCAGATTGAGTCGGTTTATCGCTGGGAAGGAAAAGTCGAAGAGGCGCAGGAGTGGCTGCTCGTCGTCAAGACTACCGGAGCGGCCTTCGAGCTGGTGCGCGATGCTATCGGGGAACTCCATTCTTATGATCTGCCGGAGTGTATTTGTGTTTCGATTGAGGGCGGGAGTGAGGCGTATTTGGAGTGGATTGACAATTCCGTTAGTGATGGGCTGTAGGAATCTTTGGCGCAGCGGTTTCTTTCGCCCCGCTGGGGCTTGGTTCTATCCGACTTGGACACCCACGGCTTACGCCGTGGGCTGCACTCTTACGCCGCTCCGCGGCTTACGGCGTCTCGAACGGCGCATTTGCAACAGATAGAAGAGGGCGGCGTGGAATTATCGCGCTGATCATCCCTAGCGCCAAGTCCAATCTAAGTGTCACTACTCACTATTTTCCCTTGTAGGTATGGGGAGAACCGACTCCAGCGCAAAGGTCCCAGCCGACCACGCAGTGAGAATCACCGGTGGTGATGTCGTTGAATGCGGCCTTGTAGTGCTGGGCATTGCCGTACTCTTTGTAGATCATGGTGAGTTCGTCGTGACTCGACCTCTTGAGCAGGCCAGCGGCATTCACGATGCCGGCAAAGGTCGGCGAAGACCAACTGGTGCCGCCTACCTCAAGCCAGCCCTGCAAGTACACCGGCGCGCAGCAGTAATCTGACGCTACATCGGGGAACCCGCGGTGGGTCCCAACGATGCCACTGATGATGCTTTGGTAGCTGGGGATGGGTTCATAGGGACTGATAGCGCCGCCACCGCCACCGGTGTAGTACTGTTCGCTGAGAAATTTGCCTTGGCCATCCCGGTTGAAGTAGGTGCCGCCGACCGAGACCACGTTGGGAGACGCAGCGGGATGGAAAGGAACGTTTAAGCCGGAATCGCCGCTGGCGGCAAAGTATACGACCCCGGGCACCGTGAAGGCCTTATCAAAGTTGAGTTCCTGGGGCCACTCTGGGATACCCCAGCTCATGCTGATCACCCCGCCGCCATTTTGAGCGACCAACTGGCCCGCCACCCTCACCGCCTGCCAGGTAGGGTCGGTATTGACCTGTACCGACTCGACGAGGAAGAGCTTGGCGTTGGGCGCCATGGCGTGGGCCCACTCTATGTCCAAGGCTTCTTCCACTTCCCAATCGGGATAGACCGGGGGCTTGGTGCCGTTGGCGTACACCACCTGGAAATCGGCATCCGGCAAACCAAACTGGCTGGAAAACGCGTGCAAGTCTGACACTGCCGTGGGGTAGTCGCCGGCATCGACGATGGCGATGGCTCCCACGCCTCCGGTCGGCACATTCATGCTGGTGGCGATGGGGCAGCCCTGAGGCCCTGAGACTAGTCTGTAGACACAGGCGAGTGATGCGGGCGTCTCCGCGCCGGGGGGCGGTGCAGGCGCCGGAAGAGTGGAACCAACAATAAAGTAGTTTGTGCTGATACGACCCGGGTGGGGAATGCCGGATTGCGGAATGGTGATCTTCTGTCCATTCCAGGTTCCGCCATCAATTCCTTGAGCGGAACACGGCGAGAGGTATGCGCCTAGCGACAGCGCGAGTCCCGCAATCATGAAAGTCACAATAGAACGCTGCATCTAATCTCCTTGTTGACTTCGATGTCGACTTCGATCTTAGTGGCAGCGTAATTGTGCTCTCACGAGGGGCCGAACTCAAGATGCAAGACTTTGCATAGTTGGCCAAAAGCGGCGAATAGGTTGCGCTAGATCGCGGCTAGCGCTTGGTCGAGATCGGCCAGGATGTCTTCGACGTTTTCGATTCCCACGGAAATGCGGACCATGCCATCGGTGATCCCGATTTGTTTTCGTCCCTTGGCACCGAGGGCGGCATGGGTCATGGTGGCGGGATGCGAGATGAGGGTTTCCACTCCTCCCAGCGACTCTGCCAGCGAGCATACGCGCACTTTCTTCAGCATCTTCCTGGCATGGGATAGAGATCCCGTCTCGAAGGTGATCATGGAGCCGAAGCCGGTCATCTGCCGCTGGGCCAGTTCGTATTGCGGGTGTTCGGGCAGCCCGGGATAGAAGACCTTCTTGACTTTTTTGTGCTGAGATAGAAAAGCAGCCACGATTCTGCCGCTGCGATCGTGTTCTTTCATGCGGGCGGCCAGGGTTTTTACTCCGCGCAGCACCAGCCAACATTCGAAGGGCGAAAGAATGGCTCCTGCGGCTTTCTGCAGAAAGGCCAGCCTTTCGACCTGCTCCGGGCGGGTACAAACCACTACCCCTCCCAGACCGTCGCTGTGGCCGTTGAGGAATTTGGTGGTGGAATGGACGACCATGTCCGCGCCCAGGGCAATCGGCTGCTGGAAATACGGCGACATGAAAGTGTTGTCCACGACCAGTTCTACCTTCTTGCGGTGGCATACCTGAGCGATGGCCTGAATGTCGCTCAACGTCATGAGTGGATTGGTGGGGGTCTCGATGTAGACCAGGCGAGTGTTCTTGCGGAGGGCGCGCTCCACATTTCTTACATCGGAGGTATTCACATAGGTGAATTGCATGCCGTAGCCCGCCAGTACCTGATTGAAGAGCCGGGGCACGCCGCCATACAGATCGTTGCCGCAGACCACGTGGTCGCCGGATTTGTACAGGGCGCAAAGGGCGTTGATCGCCGCCATGCCGCTGGCGAACACGCACGAGGCGATTCCACCTTCGAGCGCGGCCAGGTTCTGTTCCAGCCGGGTGCGCGTGGGGTTGGAGACGCGCGAGTATTCGTATCCTTTGTTTTTGCCTAGTTCCTGCTGGACATAGGTTGAGGTCGGGTAGATGGGCACACTGACAGCACCGGTTTCACGATCAGGCTCCTGCCCAACGTGAATGGCGCGGGTGGCAAAACCGGGTTGTTTGTGCTTGGGCATGGCTTCTGCTCGCTTCCTACAAGACGTAGCAAGCTACGTCTCTACGAAACTTAGATGCCGCCTTCAAAAATCTTTTTGGACATATAGCGTTCCGCCGAATCCGGAATCATGGTCATAACCCGTTTCCCCTGACCCAGCCGCCGCGCCACTCGCAGCGCAGCAAACACGTTGGCTCCTCCGCTGGAGCCAGAGAGTACGCCCTCGCGCGCCGCCAGCTCTTTTACCATGCCGAAGGCCTCCGGATCCGTGACCATGATTATTTCGTCGCATACTGAACGATCAAAGTTCTTGGGCACAAAGCTGGATCCGATGCCTTCGACTTTGTGCTTGCCCGGCTTCCCGCCTCCCAGTACCGAACCCTGGGTTTCAACCGCAACCGCCAGCACCTTCGGTAGACGCTCCTTGGCATAACGCGCCACACCGGTAAAGGTCCCGGCGGTGCCTGCACCGATGACGAGAGCGTCGATGCGTCCTTCCATCTGTTCAAACATTTCGCGAGCCGTGGTTTCGTAGTGGTAATCAGGATTGGCGGGATTCTCGAATTGCGCGGCCATGAAGGCGTTGGGGTCGCCGGCGGCAAGTGTCTGGGCGCGAGTGATGGCTCCTTGTATGCCCTCGTCGTCCGGCGTGCGGGTCACGTCGGCGCCGAGGGCCCGCATGATCATAACTTTTTCTTCCGAGAAATTCTCCGGGACGAAGAGGACGACTTTATAGCCGCGATTAACTCCGATCAGGGCCAAGCCGATTCCCGTATTTCCCGCCGTCGCCTCGACAATGGTGCCTCCGGGCTTGAGCAGCCCTTGCTGTTCCGCGCGCCGGATGATGCCGATGGCCGCCCGGTCCTTCACGCTTCCACCCGGGTTGAGGTATTCCAGTTTGGCGTAGATCTCCGCGGATCCGGGAGGAACCAGTTTTTTCAGTTGCAGCATCGGAGTCTCGCCGACCAGGTGGGTAATATCGTCGGCTACGCGCAGGCGGGTACCCTCGATGATTTTCATTCGCACTTTACAGAGTACGGAAGCGAGGGCGGGAGCGTCAATCGCGGCAACAGTCCGCCAGGAGGGCGGGAGAGAAATGTGGGAGTGTTGCCGGCTTCGGGAAAGGACTTTCGAGTTCTCTACTCCGTGCCCCCCGCAGGCCCTTCCGGGCCCGCATAATAGCCGCTGCGTGTCCTTACAGTGAGTTTCTTGTGGCCGGAGGCATGCGCCTCCACGCGAATCGTGCGGTATCCGCCGACGTTTTTGGGAGTCGTCGGCTTGTAGCCAATGGTGTACTGATTGCGGATGTCATGAGCTATGGTGCCGCTGATGGCGTCCACTTCATCGAGCGTCTTGGGGAAGAATGCGATTCCGCCGGTGCGCTCCGCCAAGGTCTGCAACGCCCGGCGCGCGCGTCTCTCTTTTTCTCCACCCAGCACGCCGATGGCATAGACGGTGGGCCCATTCTCCTGCTGCAACCGCTTTACCGCCTGCTCCAGCGATTCGCGACTGGCGTCGTCTTCTCCATCGGTAACCACAAACAGGATTTTTTTTTGAAGTCGGGCGTGTTTTTTCAGCTCGTCGGCCGATGCCACCACAGCATCGTACAGGGCAGTTCCGCCGCGCGTCTCATACCTTTCCAGGGCTTCCTTTAACAGGTTGATCTTGTTGGTGAAGGGTTGATCGAGGTAGTACTCGTCACTGAAGTTCACCACGAAAACCTCGTCCTGGGCGTTGCTGGATTGCACGAGATTCAGAGCGGCCTTGTTTACCTTTTCACGCTTTTCCCGCATGGACCCGGAGTTGTCGATCACAATTCCCATGGAGACAGGAATATCCTCGTGCCGGAAGGAGGTGATTTTTTGCGGCTCGCCAGCCTCGAAGACGGTGAAAGCGCTCCGGTCCAGATTCATGACCATGCGCTGCTTTTCATCCACCACGGTTGCGTGGAGCACGACTTCCTCGACTTGCTTCTTGAAAACGAAGACACCACCTTCGCTTTCCGGCGGTTGTGCCTGAGTTGCGGCCGGCGAGTTAGTCTGGCCGGCATCGGAGGAAGGCGCGGGAGGAGGGGGATTTGGCGGAGCAGTGTTCTGGGCTTTGGTCCCTACGCTTAAGAAAAATAAGATGATGAATAGAATCAGAAGGCGACTATTCCGTAGGTGCATAGTAACCCGTTTTGGCATACACGCGTAACGGCGGCAATCCTTTGGGCGGAATCAGCTTTACTTTTATCTTACGCCATTTGCCGTCGTGGGTCGGGTTCTTAGGACGGTATCCGAGCACGTATTGGTTGCGCAGCTCGATGCCGATTTTTGTGGCTACGTCGGCCAAGTCGTTGGGATTATCAATGGTGAAAGTGCGCCCGCCGGTCAATTCCGTGATGTCACTCAACAAAGCCGGTCCCAGTTGCTCCTCCGGGCTGGACATGTAGCGGTCATAGATGCCGATGGCATAGATCAGCGCATCCGCCTCTTTCACCATAGATTTGATTTCGCCCTCGGTGTAACGGCTGTGGTTGTCGCCCCCGTCGGAGATGATGAGCAGCGCCTTTTTCTGGTGCTTGGCCTGACGCATCTTGCTGAGGCCCAGGTAAATGGCATCGAGCAGGGCGGTCCGCCCCTTAGGGATGGTGTAAACCAGCTTGCCCTGGATGTCTTCGACCGACTGGGTGAAATCGGAAATTTCCTCCGGCTTGTCAGCGAAGGTGATCATGAAAAACTCATCCTGCGGGTTTGCGGTTTTGAAAAATTCCACCACCGCTTCCCGGGCGCGCTCAATCTTGCTGCTCATGCTGCCGCTCATGTCGAAGATCACGCCCAGCGAGACCGGGGCATCCTCGCTGGAAAAGTGCTTGATCTCCTGTTCGTCCTTGCCTTCGAAGAGGCTGAAGTTCTCTTTGTCCAGACCGGTGACCAGGCGGTTCATGGGATCGGTGATGGTGACGGGCACCAGAACAAGATCTACGTCTACCTTGATGGGTTTGGTGTGGGTCTTGAGGGAGGGATCAATGAGTGCGCTTTCTTTGGGCTTAGGCTCGACTCTGGGAGCAATGTGCACCTCGTCGGATGAACTCTGTGCCCAGGCGGCGAGGGGAATGCCGCAGGTCACAGTCACCAGCAGAGCCAAGCAAACGCAGATAGCAAGGGTCAGGTCTCGAGTGCGTAGTCGCACCGCGTTCTGGGTCCGGGAATGGGCCGAGTGGAGGCCGCGGTCTTGGGTTGCAGGGCGAACTGAGCCGGGCCCACGAGGGCGGGCCATAAGTACCTCTTTGGGCTGATACTACCACAGGCTACAGCAGGCGAAGCCGGGCTTTTTCCGACACTTTTGCGGTGCAAACTTCTTGCCACTTTCAGTTCTGCCTCCGGGATGGGGAATGCTCTTGTACAATTTCCAAGTCTCCGGCCATGGTCCATATTGCGCCCTTCCGCGCCCTGCGTTACGACCCGGCCAAGGTTTCGCTGTCTCAGGTCGTTACCCAGCCTTACGACAAGATTACCCCGGAACTGCAGGAGCGTTATTACGCGGCCAGTCCCTACAACCTGGCGCGCATCATTCTCGGCAAGCAGGAGCCCTCCGACCATGGGAGTGAGAACAGGTACACTCGTGCGGCGGCATTCTTTGCGGACTGGCGGCGCCAAGGTATCTTCCTGCAGGATCCCCAACCAGCCCTTTACCTCTATCTGCAACGCTTTACCATTCCCGGCAGCAAGATCGAACTGGAGCGGCGTGGATTTATTGCGCTGTGCAGGATCGAGGACTACTCGGCAGGGACTGTCTTCCGTCATGAGCAGACTCTGGCCAAGCCTAAGGCGGATCGTCTGGAATTGTTGCGGGCCACCCGGGCTCATTTTGGGCAGCTCTTCATGCTGTATAGCGATCCGGCCGGCGAAATCGCAGGCTTGCTGGCGCCCGGCGGCGAGCCTGACCTGGAAACCGGCGATGAATACGGCGTGTTGCACCGGGTATGGAAGATAGCGGATCCCAGCCTGATTGATTTGGTCCGCGGCAAGATGCGCGACAAGAAGCTCATTATCGCCGATGGCCACCATCGCTACGAGACGGCGCTGAGTTATCGTAACGAGCGGCGCAGCGCCGGGGTATTGAATTCCGCCGGCAGCGCTCCCCGGGAGCGTTCCGCGGAAGCTGTCCCAGTGCGACCGGGTGAACCCGAAGACGCTCCTTACGAGCTGGTTATGATGACCTTCATCAACATGGACGATCCCGGTCTGGTGATCTTGCCCACCCATCGCGTGGTTCATGGCCTGGCGTGGTTCTCGCCGGAGGCCTTTCGTGATCGGGCATGCGCCTATTTCAGTATCGAGGAGGTGGATCCATCGATTGATGAGGTACGGGCGAACGGCATCCTGCGCGAAGCCAGCCGGGCTGGAACAGCGCTGTTGGCCGTCACTGCCGGTCGCGCCTTTCTTCTCGACCGGCCGAAACCCACTGCCGCGAACATTTTCGCGGGCCTCTCACTGCGTCAGCAAGCGCTCGACGTGGTGCAACTGCACCGGTGCGTGCTGGAGGGCGCGCTCGAAATCTCCGAGCAAGCTATCCGCGAACAGCAGAACCTCAGGTATGCTCGCAACGCAGGTGAAGCCTTAGCCGAAGTGCGGAGTGGCAGGGCAAATGTGGCATTTCTGATGAATCCGGTCCGCATACAGCAAGTTCGAGACATCGCCTTTGCCGGCGAAGTCCTACCCCAAAAATCCACCGACTTCTACCCCAAACTGCTCAGCGGCCTGACCATCTATGCGTTGGAGTAGCAATCCCCGTAGCGGCGGCGTGCTTCGGCCAAGCTCGGTCGCGGCCTTGCTTCTGCTGTCCGCGCTTTTCCTGTCTTCCGCCGCCGATGAGAAGCGCATCGCTATCTACTCCGCCGCAGCCAACTACTCCCTGCCTGTCAGCGAGCGCGATGGCCGGGACTACGTGGGCGTGCTGGAGGTACTGGAACCACTGGGAACGGTGGGCGCCAAGACCGAGGCCTCGCGCTGGAAGCTGCGTTACAACAGCGTGGAAAGTGAGTTCACCGCGGGCCAGACGCGAGCCCGAATTGCCGGCGTCGATTTGGATCTTCCGTCCAAGTTCCTGCTCGAAAATGGCCGGGGGCTGGTGCCCCTGTCATCCCTCACCACGCTGTTACCCCGCTTCCTTGGAGGTCCGGTCGTCTTTCACGAAACCTCGCGCCGCCTGTTCATCGGCAATGTCGCCGTCCACTTCACCGCGCAGGTCAGCAAGACCAATCCTCCCACCCTGGTCATGGACTTTACTTCGCCGGTGAACCCGATGATTGCTACCGAGCCGGGGAAGTTGCGCATGGTGTTTAGTCATGAGCCTCTGGTTCCGCCCGGCTCGCAAACCCTCACCTTTGATAGCAAGACCATCCCCTCTGCCACCTACCAGGAAAGTAACGGGGCTGCCGAGATCACCGTAGCCGGCAGTGTCCCGCTGCTGGCCAGCTTCGGGAACGACGGCCGCACCATCACGATCGCGCCCGCCCCGCGAGGGGCGGCTCCAGTTCCTGCTCAGCCCGCCGGACTGCAGGCGGGCAATTCGGTACCAAGTCTGCAACTCCAGCCGGGAATCTCCGCTCCCGCCGCCAGCCTTAATGGACCGGTGCCATACTTCGCCGTGGTGGACGCCAGCCACGGAGGAGACGAACGTGGGGCTGCTCTCAGCGACCAGTTGGCAGAGAAAGATGTCACGCTGGCTTTCGCGCACCGCTTGAAACAGGAACTGGAGAGTCGCGGTCTCACCACCCTCTTACTGCGCGACGGAGACACCACTCTCAGTCTTGATCAGCGCGCGATCCTGGTGAACAAGGCCCACGTCGCGATTTACATTTGCGTGCACGCCACTTCCCTGGGCAACGGGGTTCGCGTGTACACGGTTCTGCTCCCAGCGAGTGAGGAAAGCCGCGGACCTTTTCTGGACTGGGAAACGGCCCAGTCCGGGTTTCGTGCGGCAAGCGAAATGGCCGGGACCAGTCTGGCCGCGGAATTGCAAAAGAACCAGATTCCGGTCCGCTCACTAGTCGCCCCGTTGCGTCCTTTGAACAACATCACTGCGGCAGCAGTTGCGATCGAGGTCGCACCCCCGGCGGCCGGCGGAATCCCCGAACTGAATTCTCCCGAATACCAGCAGCTGGTCGTCAGCTCGGTGGCCGCCGGAGTTGTGGCGGTGCGCGACCAACTGGGGGCGGGACGATGATCCCTCGCCACCTGATCATCACCGTCGCCCTGATGCTGGCGGTTGTGCTGGGCATGAGCGTGTATGTCTGGCGCATGCGCGGCCGGGTGGCTCCGTCCGAACCGGCCACTGATGCACGTCCCGTGGCACCACCCGTGTCCGGCCCAACCGAGCAGGTTACCTTGTATGTCGCCTACGATGATCCCGGCGTACTGCGGGCGCAGTCAGCACGGATTCCTCTTCCTGCGGGACGGCAGGAGCGCGCCCAGGAACTGCTTCGTGCTTTGCTTGGTTTGTACCTGGACAAGTCCTCGCCCCACCCACTGGGCGGCGGCGCGGAGATTCTCGAGGTTTATCTCGTGGACCCCGGGCTGGCTGTGATTGATACCAACGCTACGTTCGCCGACAGCCACCGATCCGGCATCCTGGTCGAAGAACTTACCGTGGCTTCCCTGGTGGAGACCTTGTCCGCCAACATTCCGGGGATCACTCGGGTAAAGATTCTGGTGAACGGCAAGGAGCGCGATACGCTGGCAGGCCACGCCGATCTGGCGGATTTCTACGATGTTTCGGCGATGGGGCAGATGGTGTCGCAACTGCAGTAGTGAAAGGCTTCAAGGTTACAAAGTTTCAAGGTTTCAAAGTCTAGGGACTGAGGCCCGAGGTCCGGTCTTCCAGGCTTTCGTTTACAATCAAACGCCTAATGCACTATCGCAGCGACAATCGCGCTTCCGACCAATTACGTCCGGTCAATATTTTGCCTGACTACATCACTACGGCTGAGGGTTCCGTCCTTATTGAAGTTGGGAATACGCGGGTGATTTGCACCGCATCGGTCGAGGAGACCGTGCCCCAGTTCATGCGCAACAGCGGCCGGGGCTGGGTCAGCAGTGAGTACAGCATGCTGCCCCGTTCCACCCTCACCCGCACTCCGCGCGAGGTGAACAAAGGCCGCCCCAGTGGACGCACGCACGAGATTCAGCGCTTGATCGGGCGCTCGCTGCGCGCGGTTACCGACCTGGAACGTATGGGAGAACGCACCATCTGGATTGATTGCGATGTGATCCAGGCCGACGGCGGTACGCGTACTGCCTCCATCACTGGCGCATTCGTTGCGCTGGGACTGGCGCTGGAAAAGCTGGTCGAGGCCGGGACCCTGACGTCGGTCCCTTTGCGCGACTTTGTTGCTGCGGTGAGTGTGGGGATCGTGGATGGCGAAATCCTGCTTGATCTGTGCTACGAGGAAGATTCCCGCGCCGATGTAGACATGAATTTTGTGATGACTGCGGGCCACAAGTTGGTCGAGGTGCAGGCCACTGCCGAACACCAAGTGTTCGATGACCAGCAGCTTAACAAAATGATTGCTCTCGCCCGCCAGGGCGTGCAGTCGCTGATTGCCAAGCAGCAGGCGATTCTGGGCACGCTGACGTTAAGGCAGTAGCGTGCGCTCCCACATCGCTGCTCACCTGTCACAAAGCACGGGGCTGCCTGGTCATCCCCACATCGAGGCGTGAGTCACCGGGTGAACTCGGAATCGGTTCGGCAACTAGGTTCAGCACTTCCCTGACATACCCAGAACCTCGCGATGAACCCACGAAGTTGGCGAATGACAAAGCCGGTTGTGTGCGCCGTGAAGTTACTTCGTCACGTCTTCAAGTGGTAGTTCAATTCGATACCGTTGCGATTCATCCAGTAAGACGAAGCTGTCTACGTCTTCTAGCATGCTTTGCACAAATTCCTTTTGTACATTGCTGCTGCCCCAATCCGAAATTTTGGCAAGGTCAGAATCATCGATAATTTCATAGTTAATCGTGAACAAAACGCGCACGGTCTGCTGCGCAGGAATAAGGATGCCTTTGCCTTCTGTATCGGTAGCAAGATTAGAAGGTCGCCGTGCGATTTCCCATGCTAGTCCTTTACCATCCACAAGGCTGCCGCGGGATTTGAGTTTTTGAAGTGAGACTATGGTGCTGTATTGAGGTGGCTCAAGCGTGTAATCCAAGGAAGTGGTGTTCTCAAGGTCGTAATAAAGCTGAACTCGCATTTTGCCTAAGACAGCGAACCGCCCTTTTAACTTCTCAGGAACCGCAACCTTCTCGGCAGGGCGCCGTTTACGGCGCTCTAACTCCTCTTGATACCGGTCTCCTAAGAAGGGGAAAAAGTCCCTACTGTTGAACCGCACCTTTATCGCCTGGTAGTTCCAAGGTCTTGGTTCGGTGGGACGCGACTTGTACCAGGCATGTGCACCCATGATCGCTGCTGCCACTAGCGCAAATCCAGCTCCGGCAAAGAAGCAGGCTACGGCGAGGCGCTTCCAATTCCACAGACCGAGCTTAGTCACAGCGGGAGAAGCCATCGGGGTCCGTTCTCAACGTTGCAAATCACAGCACCCAGATTCAGTATTGCTTCTGCGTGGGCAGCGGGCCGAAACTCACTGCGAGCGAAACGCTCTCCAAGCCATTCGGGGAGAATAGAACGTAGCCTCCGCGGGCTTCTGCGGCTGATCCCAATACGAGCGCCCGCACGCCGGACAGTTGCGGCGGACGCCACCGTTCCACCTCTCGGGCGGCTCCAGACTGACAAGAGTTTCCTTGGTCTGGAAGCAAGTCGCGCAATACGCCGTAGAATCTCTGCCTTGGGTGTAGTACCCGGACGAGGAAAGGCTCATCTCGGATCTCTGTTTTAGGGTGGATTCTGCCTTGCGCACCTTATCTCGCAGAGCAAGGTTCTCACGTCTTACTTCCGCGTTCTCCGTTTCGAGTTCCAGGTTTCGGCGGACGAGCTTGAACGGATGCAAATTCCGTGCCGCCGCGATTGCGCCCGTAAGCCAATTCATATTGTGGCCCTCCTTTGGGGCCGACCTAGCCGCAGTATAACAGAGGGCGAATAGGTGGCGAACACTTTCAGCGCCTGCGAGGTGTGGGATTTCCTATCCCGTGTTCTTTGCGAGGGGCGCATGGTCTGTTCCGCTGGTCGAGAATCCAGACTGCCGAAGGGCGACAGTTCGTGTCGAATACCTTGGCAATCATTGACAATGATTGCCAATTGCGCTATCGTGTGGGTGGACTGCTGGGAGATCCTCCATGACCATGAATATCAACCTGACCCCGCAGCTTGAGGAGTTGGTCCGCCAGAAGGTCTCCTCCGGCCTGTACAACTCCGCGAGCGAAGTCGTTCGTGAAGCGCTGCGTCTGATGGAAGTACAAGACCAGATACAGGCAGCCAAACTCGAACAGTTGCGGCAAGACATCCGTGAGGGCCTTGAGAGTGGCCCGGCGACACCGTGGGACGTTGCGGAGATGAAACGCGAGGGACGCAGGCGACTGGGCGCACACCTGAGGTCCAGCTCCCGAAGGAAGTAGATGTCCGTTGTCGTCATACGCCCGCGAGCCCTGGTTGATCTTGCCGAAATCTGGGCTTACATCGCCAAGGACAATGCGGCCCATGCGGATGCTTTCGCCGCCCTGATCGACAACAAGTTTCAGGCCCTGGCTCGTCAACCCGGTATAGGCCGTGCCAGGCTTGAGTTGGGTAAGAACCTCCGGAGCTTCATAGTTGGCCGCTACGTGATCTTCTACCTGGCGCTTTCAAATGGTATCGAGGTTGTCCGTGTGCTCCATGGTGCAAGAGACATCGAAGCGGTCTTTCAAGATAACGAATGAAGGTATCGCTCAAGATGTTGAGCTCAACCCTCGGCACCAAGCCGGACGACTCCTTCCCTCTCTTAGTTTACAATTGATTGAATTTTGCATTCATCGGAGGAATTCATGAAACTCACCCCTGGAAAACTTGCCGGCCTCAAAAGAGTATCGAACGACCGGGGCATCATCGCAGCCGCTGCCATGGACCAGCGCGGCTCTCTGCAGAAGTCGCTGGCCAAGGAAAAGGGTGGCGAAGTCAACGACGCCATGATGGAAGAATTCAAGTCGCTGGTCACCGAGGTCCTCACGCCGCACGCCAGCGCCATCCTGCTCGACCCGGAGTGGGGACTGCCTGCGTCCAAGCGGCGCGCAAAGAATGCCGGGCTGCTGCTCGCGTACGAAAAGACCGGTTATGACAAGACAGGGCCGGGCCGTCTGCCGGATCTGCTGGACAACTGGTCTGTCCGCCGGCTGAAGGAAGCAGGGGCGGACTGCTGCAAGATTCTGCTCTACTACACTCCGTTTGACTCCAAGAACATCAACGACATCAAGCACTCCTGGGTGGAGCGCATCGGCGACGAGTGCCGGGCCAATGACATCCCCTTCTTCCTGGAATTTGTGGGCTACGAAGAGGGTGCGGACGAAAAGGGCTTCGACTATGCCAAGAAGAAGCCGCAGATTGTCATTGAGAGCATGCGCGAGTTCAGCAAGGACCGCTACGGGGTGGACGTTCTCAAGGTGGAAGTGCCGGTGAACATGAAGTTCGTCGAAGGCGCCAAGGTTTATGCCGGACAGAAGGCATACGGCAAGAAAGAAGCTGCCGACCTGTTCCTCAAGGCCGCGAGCGTCGCCACGAAGCCATTTATTTATCTTTCAGCGGGGGTGAGCAATGCGGAGTTCACCGAAGCGCTGGAACTTGCCGGCGAATCCGGGGTGAAGTTCAACGGCGTGCTCTGTGGCCGAGCTACCTGGAAGGAAGGCATCCCGGTGTATGCCAAGCAGGGGGCGGAGGCTTTCCGCAAGTGGCTGCAAACTGAGGGTGTGAAGAACATCAACAACGTGAACGACCGCCTGAAGGCGGCGACGTCGTGGCACTCGATCTACAGCGTTGAGCCCGCCATGGTGGGCGCGTAAGTTCGATGCAGAACTTACAATACCGAACATGGGCGGGCCTCTGGCCCGCCTTTTTCCTTGTGGGAGATGGGAGAAATACCATGGACCAGCGCAAAACCGCGCTCATCACCGGCGCCTCTGGTGGCATCGGATACGAACTGGCTAAACTCTTCGCCAACGATCACCACGATCTGGTGCTGGTCGCGCGCAGCGGAGCTAAGCTGGCGCAGTTTGCAGACGAATTGCAACGTCAGTTTGGCGTCTCGGTCAAGACCGTTCCGCTGGATCTTTCGGCGCCTCCGGCGCCGCAGTTTCTTTTCGACCAGTTGCAGCGCGAAGGCACTGCCGTGGACATCCTGGTGAATAACGCTGCTTACGGCAAGTTTGGCAAGTTCGCGGATATCTCACTGGAAGAGAATCTGGGGCAGATTCATCTCAATGTCACGGCGCTTACGCACCTGACCCAACTTTTCCTCGGGCCCATGCGGGAGCGCGGCGCGGGAAAAATCCTGAATGTAGCCTCTACAGCGGGATTCCAGCCCGGGCCACTCATGGCCGTGTACTACGCCACGAAAGCTTATGTGATCTCGTTCTCCGAAGCGCTAGCCAATGAGCTTAAGGGAAGTGGAATAATGGTCACGTGTCTCTGTCCTGGGGCTACTGATACCGGATTCCAGGGTCGGGCCGGTACGGAAAATACGGTTTTGTTCAAGAAGCTGCGGCCCATGGACGCTAAGACGGTGGCGCGCGAGGGTTATCGTGGCCTGATGGCGGGCAGGACGCTGGTCATCTCGGGATTTCGTAACTGGCTGCTGGCTGAGTCGGTTCGCTTCAGTCCGCGCAAGGTGATGACCGCTATTTCGCGAAGAGTGCTGGATAAGGTGGAGTAGCAATGGCACCACGCCGCGATGTTTTCGGCTCTTGACTTTATACGCTATTAGCGTATAGTAATTCAATAGTACGCTAACGGCGTAGGAAGCTTTTCTGATGGAGTTCTTTGAAGCGCCGGCATTTACGCGTCACCTGGCCCGGTATCTGGACGACGAGGGGTACCGCAACCTGCAGAACACGCTGGCGCACACGCCTGATCTGGGGGACATGATTCCGGGTACAGGCGGGTTTCGCAAGCTGCGCTGGGCAGACCGGCGCCGAAGCAAGGGCCGTCGCGGCGGACTGCGAGTGATTTACTACTGGTTCGACAGCCAGAGTCAGATATGGTTGATGACCATTTACGACAAGGATGAGGCTGCCGACCTGACACCGCGAGAGAGAGAAGCGCTGAAGGCGGCCATCGGGGTTGAAAAGAAATCACGAGGGAGATGAGGACTGACCATGGCGAACACGCGGGATCTGTTTCATGAGTTGATCGAAGGCGTGGCGGCTATGAAGGCGCAGCGCGGCGGGAAAATCACGTTGCGGAGCTATAAGGTCGAGCCGCGGGAACTGCCCAAGTTCAAGCCGAGGATGATTAGGCAGGTTCGCGAACGCTTTCACTGTTCGCGCAGCGTGTTTGCCCGCAAGCTGTTTACCAACGAGCGCACGCTGGAGAAATGGGAGCAGGGACGCGCCAAACCCAACGCTCAGGCGGTGGCGTTGCTGTTGCTGGCGGCCAAGTATCCGGACACGTTTGAGCGGCTGGAGCAGGTGGCGAAGTAGTCTCTAGAACACATGGAGAAAGACGGTTCATGGCTCACTCCCACTCAATCGTTCCGGGGGGCTTCGAGGTCACGTCGTAGACCACGCGGTTCACACCCTTTACTTCATTCACAATGCGGCTGGACATCGTCTTCAGCACCTCGTGGGGTAGCGGCACCCAGTCCGCCGTCATGCCGTCTTCGGAGTGCACGGCACGGATCGCGCAGGTGCAAGCGTAGGTGCGCTGGTCACCCATCACGCCCACCGACATTACCGGCAGCAACACGGCGAACGACTGCCAGATTTTGGTGTAGAGGCCGGCTTTCTTGATCTCAGTCACGACGATGTCGTCGCATTCGCGGAGAATCTTGAGCCGCTCGGGGGTGACTTCGCCCAGAATTCGCACGGCCAGGCCGGGCCCGGGGAACGGTTGACGTTGCAGGATCTCCTCCGGCATGCCCAGGTCGCGGCCGATCTTGCGCACCTCGTCTTTGAACAGGTCTTTCAGCGGTTCGATCAGCTTTAGTTTCATCTTGTCGGGCAGTCCGCCGACGTTGTGGTGGGTCTTGATGGTCTGCGACGGACCGCGCACAGAGCGTGACTCAATCACGTCGGGATAGAGCGTACCCTGCACCAGCCAGTCCACGCTGCCTTCTTGCTTCTCGATGCGGCGGGCCTCTTCGTCAAACACCGCGATGAACTCGTTGCCGATGATCTTGCGCTTCTTCTCCGGGTCGGCGACGCCAGCGAGTTTGTCCAGGAAGCGGTCGGTGGCGTCGACGGCAACCAGATGGAGGCCCAGTTTGTCGCGCAGCGTTTGCTGCACTTTTTCGAATTCATTCTTGCGGAGCATGCCGTTGTTTACGAATACCGACGTCAGCCGGGAGGGTCCTTGGCCGTCCCGCAGAGCGCGGTCTACCAGCGTGGCGGCCACGGCAGAATCCACACCGCCGGAAAGCGCACAGAGGGCGCGGCCGTTGCCCACCGTCTGCCGGACACTGGCGATGGTCGCGTCGATGAAGTGCTGCGGCGTCCACGTGGGCTTGGCTCCACAGATGACCAGGGCGAAGTTGCGCAGGATGTCCGTGCCGCGCTGGGTATGGTGTACTTCGGGATGGAATTGCACCGCCCACATTTTTCTCTCCGGAGCTTCGATGGCGGCGACAGCGCTGGCCGAGCTGGCAACCAGGCGGAAGCCGGAGGGAAGCTCGACAGCCTCATCGCCGTGCGACATCCAGACGGAGAGTTTGGCCGGGACGCCTTCGAAGAGGCGAGAGCCATTCTGGATTTCGACATCGGCGTGGCCGTATTCGCGCTTGTCGGCAGCGCGCACTTTGCCTCCGAGCGCATGCACCATGAACTGCAGCCCGTAGCAGATGCCCAGAACCGGCAGGCCAAGCTGGAGCACGCGCGGGTCCGCGGGCGGGGCGTCGGCGTCATAGACCGAGGATGGCCCGCCGGAGAGAATGATGCCCACGGGCGAGTAGCCGCGGACTTCGTCGAGAGTAGCGGTGCAGGGCAATACCACGGAGAAGACGTTTTGTTCGCGGATGCGGCGCGCTATGAGTTGGGAGTATTGGGCGCCGAAGTCGAGGACTACGATGGATTGGGTTTCCACGGATGAGTTTCTCAGATTGGCGGGAGAGTGTAAAGGGGAGGTCAGTTCTCAGTGCTCAGTGCTCAGCCGTCAGCTCCCAGCGGTCTGGGGTGGAGGAACGATGCCAGGAATGTCGCACAAGATGTCGTCGTCCGACATTGGGCGGAGGGCTGGCGGCTGCAAGCTTGCAGGTGGCTGAATGCTGGGCACTGATTGCTGAATACTCTCCGGCGCCGGCCTCTCCAGCAGCGCCACAAACGCGGCTAGCCGCCCCAGGTAAAGAAAATCCACCGCGGCAAAATACAACAGGGTTACGAACAACACGCCGCCCAGCACCACACCGGCGGGCAGCACACCGGCAAATGCCAGGGGAAAGGCAACGATAGAACTAGCAACAAAAAAAGCCACGATGTGCGCCAAGCCAAACCAAGTGCACGCTGCAAAGACCGGCCCCGGCTGGACTCGACACAGGTCGGCCACGGCTGAGATCGCGTCAAAAGTGTCCCGTTGATCGCGGATGGCAAATATCCCCGCGAGAGAAAGAACCCAGTTCATTACAGACCAGGCCAGCCATACCAGCATCACGACGGTCAGGAAAACGAGCAGGGCGGAGCCGGGCGAAGGATCGCTGTCTGAAGACGCGGCCCCGCCGAGCAGCAGAGCAGCTAGCGTGCCCACTGCCGCCGCGAGGGTTGCCGCGACGCGGAAACAATTCAGTCCGAGCAGGGGACGCCAGTGAAAGGAGCCCCGATAGGGACGGGCGCCCTGGGCTATCCGATCCGTCGGCAGGCCGGAAGCGCTCAGCCGGAAATACTCGAGGAGGGCCCTACCTGTGGCCGCCCTGCCGAGCGAGGCGAGGGCAATCCACGCGATGGCCAGCGCAAGTACGAGCACGATGGCCGCTGCCAGCAGGCGCGGGCCGCTGCCCCGGAGAATATGGGCGACCGCTTGAGAAATCAGAAACGGCTGCCGGCTGCGCAAGAACAGCAAGTCCCTCGCAGTGACTGGCAAAGTATCCAGATACTCCAGAAAACAAAACGTGAGTAGCAGCGCGGAGGCGAAAGCAAAACTCCAGCGCCAGGCGATCTCCGCCAGGCCCAGGGCGGGCCGGCGAAACATGACTCGAAAGCCTTCCAGGGTTGGGGAGCGTCGAGGCATGGCAGGGCTAGGATAACCCACCGAAGCTGACCTTGGTCACTCGCATCACCGAGTTTCTCTAAAGCTGGGGCGTGGCCCGGCCGATACCTGCCAGTAGGCGCCCTGTGCAACATGGGTCCCAGTGTCCGGGCGGATCCGCCGGCGAGGAGAGCCTTACTTTGAAGAAAACACTGCTGCTGGTCGAGGACAGCAAGCTCCAGAAAATTGCAACTGAAAGGATCCTCAACCGTGCAGGATACCTCGTGCTGAGCGCGGAGGATGGCGAGGAAGCCCTGAGCCTGGCCCGCGAGGCTATTCCTGACCTCATCCTGCTGGATATGCTCTTGCCCAAGCTCGGGGGCCTAGAGGTCCTTCTCACCTTGAAAGCGAACCGGGTTACCTCACAAATCCCCGTGATCGTGCTCAGTAGTCTCCCCCCAACGAATGAAAAAAGTCTGATGACGGATGGGGCGGCTGCCTATTTCGAAAAGTCGCGCCTAAGCTCGGATGAGGCGGGAGAGCGGGACTTGCTCGAGATCATTCAGACAGTACTCCAGAAATCCGATGAGCGGAAAACGGCCACGCGAGCAAAGGCGGCCGCCAGTCGCGGCTGAGAGCAGCACCTGCTGAAAAAGCTTACCGGGCCACAATGTTTACCAGCTTGCCGGGCACGACGATCACTTTCACAATCTGCTTGCCCTGGAGAGCTACGCGGATTTTCTCTTCGGCCAAAGCGCGGTCGTGGACCACATCTTCGGGCGCATCCGCCGACACAACCATGCGACTGCGCAGCTTGCCGTTGATCTGCACTGGGAGCTCAATCTCATCTTCCTTCGCCAACGCGGGATCGTACTTGGGCCAGGGGGCACGCAAGAGACTTCCCTTCTCGCCCAACATTTCCCACAGCTCGTGCGCGAGGTAAGGCGCAAAGGGCGCCAGCAGGAGCACGAGAGCGCGCTGCGACTCCGCCAACAAGACGGTGGGAATACCTTCCGCGGGCGAGGGCGCCCGCGCCACACGATTCTCCACGCTGTAAAGATCGTTCACCAGCTCCATGATGGCCGCGATACAGGTGTTGAAGTGCCAGCGGCCCTGGAAATCGTCGCTGACGCGCTTGATGGTCTGATGCAATTTGCGCTGGATTTGACGTGCTTCCGGCGTTAGGGAGGTTGCTGGCGACGTCTCTGGCGGGGCCGGAGACGCAGCTAGCTGCGTCTCTACAGGCGCTTTGGGAGCGTTGCGCACTGCGAATCTGTAGACTCGGCCCAGAAACCGCTGGATGCCTTCTATTCCCGCGTCTTGCCAATCGAGATCGCGGTCCGGGGGGGCGGCGAATAGGCTGTACAGGCGTGCGGCGTCCGCGCCGTAACGGGCTACCATTTCGTCCGGGGTCACGATGTTGCCCAGGCTCTTCGACATCTTGGCGCCATCCTTGATCACCATACCCTGGGTGAATAGGCGCTCGACCGGTTCGTCGTTTTGTACCAATCCCATGTCGCGCATGAACTTGGTCCAGAAGCGCGAGTAGATGAGATGGAGAATCGCGTGTTCGACGCCACCGATGTACTGGTTGATGGGAAACCAGTAGGCAACCGTCTTCGAGTCAAAGGGCGCTTTGTCGTTGCGCGCGTCGGTGTAGCGGTAGAAATACCAGGACGAGTCCACGAAGGTGTCCATGGTGTCAGTCTCGCGGCGCGCCGGGCCGCCACACTTCGGGCAGATGGTGTTGACGAACTCCGGCACGCGGCCCAAAGGGGAGCCGCCGGTGAGCGTGATGTCCACCTTCTCCGGCAGAATTACCGGCAGGTCTTTCTCCGGTACGGGCACGATCCCATCCTTCTCGCAATAGAGCATGGGGATCGGGGTGCCCCAGTAGCGCTGGCGAGAGATGCCCCAGTCCTTCAGGCGATAGGTGACCGCGGCCTTGCCGAAACCATGTTTCTCCGCGTGTTCGGACATCTTCTGGATGGCTTCTTCGCAGTCCATCCCGTTGAACGGTCCGGAGTTCACCAGTGAGCCATTCAAGGTGGTAACCGGGAGGGAAGGCTCGGCAACGGTCTCATCCAGATCGGCGGCCTTGGGCAGGATCACCAAACGGATCTCGAGGCTGTACTTCTTGGAAAATTCATAGTCGCGCTCGTCGTGCGCCGGGACGCTCATGATGGCGCCGGTGCCGTAGTCCATCAGAATGTAGTTTGCCACCCAGATGGGTACAGGCTCGCGGGTGAACGGATTGAGGGCAAAGCGGCCGGTGTTGACACCATGCTTCTCGATCTCGCCGATGTCGCCCACTTCCCTGGCCTTGCGTTGCTCGGCGATCAGACGATCCACCTGGGCACGCAGTTCCGGCTTGTTCGCGGTGAGATCGGCGACCAGTGGATGCTGCGGCGCCAGCTGCACCGAGGTGGCGCCGTAGATCGTGTCCACACGGGTGGTGAACACGGTGATGGTGGATCCCGCTGGGCCGACCGTGCCGCCGAGATCGAAATCAACCAGCGTGCCTGCGCTGCGGCCGATCCAGTTGCGCTGCATGGTGCGCACTTTTTCCGGCCAGCCACCGAGTTTCTCGAGATCGCGCAGCAATTCCTCGGAATATTTGGTAATGCGGAGGAACCACTGTTCGAGCTCGCGCTGTTCCACCAGGGTGTCTTCGTGCCGCCAGCAACATCCATCGACTACCTGCTCGTTGGCCAGAACGGTGGCGCACTTCGGACACCAGTTCACCTTGCTTTTTTTGCGATAGGCAAGTCCGTGCTCGTAGAGCTTGAGGAAGAACCACTGGTTCCAACGGTAGTATTCCGGCAGGCAGGTGGTTACCTCGCGGGCCCAGTCGTAGGCGAAACCCAGGCGCTTCATCTGCGCCTTCATGTTGGCGATATTGCGCAGCGTCCACTCGCGCGGCGGCGTGTTGTTCTGGATGGCCGCATTTTCCGCCGGCAGGCCAAACGAGTCCCATCCCATAGGATGGAGCACGTTGTAGCCGTTCATCCACATGTAGCGGGCGAGGGCGTCGCCGATGGAATAGTTGCGTACGTGGCCCATGTGCAGCGCGCCGGAGGGGTAGGGCAGCATTTCGAGAACGTAGTATTTCGGCTTGGTCGAGTTGGGCTCGGCGGCGTAGAGAGACTGATCCTGTTGCCAGCGTTCGAACCACTTGGTCTCGATGCGCTGGGCATCGTAGCGGTCTTCGTTGCTGCGGGTTGCGGTTGTTTTTTCTTCCTGCGGCATAGAGGGCCGAGTTGACTACCGGATAAACTTTAGATTTTACAACGAGTGGCTGGTGTGGCGCGGGCGGTGGCGGTTTGTGAAGTATCGATGCCCCCATGCCCTGTAGAGACGTAGCTCTGCTACGTCTCTGCTTGCAGGCGGCAACCTTGCCGGCGCCGGCAAGACATTGCAAGCAATGTTTCTACGGATTCTCTCGGTCTTGGGACCAGTTTGCCGGGTTCTTCTCGATGTAGTCCCGGATCGCATTGAGCGAGGCGTTGCTCCGCACAATGTGCTCATAGAATCCTAATTGCCAGGCGAAATCAGACAGCCCCAATTGATGGCAGAGGCAGGTGACTCCTGCCTTATAAGAGCGAACGATTGCCGAGAGTGAACCCGCTTTGGGCGGCATGAGGGAGCGGCCGGTTCCCACAGCAGAATTGAGGTGGACTTCCGAATTGGGGGAATAGCGATGTTGGCCACCTATCACGACTGTCGCATGGACATGATTCGGCATTACGACGAAGCTGTCGATCGAAACATTCGTGTAGTGCGCGGGCAGACTGCGCATTTCCGAGTGGGCCACTTGGCCTGCGGTAGAGAACCACATTCTCCTGTCAACTATCTGCCCTAGAACGCAGGCATGGTTTCGCACGCAGATCGTGACGAAGTACCAGCCAGGGGTCCGGTAGTCCCAGCCACGAAGGCGGGCGGTTCCGATCCGGTACTTGTCCTGGTAAAGGGTCATCACAAAGGCTGCCGGCTTTCGTCTCATGATTATGCGGCATTCCCTCCGCAAGCAGAGACGTTGCATAGCAACGTCTCTACAGGTTGGTTCCGTTTTGGACTTCCCTGCCCTCGTTTGCGATGTAGACGGCTTCAACGATAAACTTGCTGTCTCTTGAGGTGGGTACATGTTAGTGGTCATGCAGGCGCACGCTACGGAAGAGCAGGTGCGTGCCGTCTGTCAGAAGATCGAATCGTTGGGCTACCGCGCGCACGCCATGCCGGGTGCGCAGCGTACAGCTATTGGTATTACCGGCAATAAAGGCGAGGTCGAGCCGGGCACGTTGGATGAAATGCCGGGTGTGCAGGAACTGATTCGGGTCAGCAAGCCTTATAAGCTGGTCAGCCGCGACGTCAAACCGGAAGATACCGTCGTCACCTTTCCCGGGACTAACGCCACCTTCGGCGGGCCGGGGCTGGCCATCATTGCCGGGCCATGCGCCATTGAGAGCCGGGAGCAGGCATTTGC
Source organism: Terriglobia bacterium (assembly GCA_041494805.1). Lineage (GTDB taxonomy): Bacteria > Acidobacteriota > Terriglobia > Terriglobales > Acidobacteriaceae > JBGQBN01. The sequence continues at coordinate 33,173 of JBGQBN010000018.1, forward strand.
GGTGGCGGAGCGCACCGTCCGTGCCGGAGCGCAATTTTTCCGCGGAGGGGCTTACAAGCCGCGCACTTCCCCATATTCCTTTCAGGGTCTGGGCGAAGAGGGCCTGCAGATCATGTCCGAGGTCCGGGACAAGTTCGGGATGAAGATCGTGACCGAGGCGATCGACAACGAGTCGCTGGAACTGGTTGAGGAGTACGCCGACGTAATCCAGATCGGCGCGCGCAACATGCAGAATTTTTCTTTACTCAAGCGGGCAGGCAGAGCCAAAAAACCGGTGTTGCTGAAGCGCGGCATGTCAGCCACGCTGGAAGAGTTCCTCATGGCGGCCGAATACGTAATGAGCGAAGGCAACTACAGGGTGATTCTTTGCGAGCGCGGTGTGCGCACGTTTGCGGACCACACCCGCAATACGCTGGACCTCAGCATCATTCCGGCGGTACAGCGGTTGAGCCATTTGCCCATCGTGGTTGATCCCAGTCACGGCACCGGCAAGCGCAACAAGGTCACGCCGCTTTCGCGGGCGGCCATCGCCGTGGGCGCGGATGGGCTGATGGTTGAAGTCCACCACGAGCCGGACCGGGCACTTTCTGATGGCATGCAGTCTTTGTATCCCGATCAGTTTGATGACCTGATGACGCAGGTGCGGCAGATCGCGCCGGTGGTGGGGAGAATGGTGCCTGAGATCGGGGTACATCCGCCTGCGACCTTGCAGGCTCAACGCGGCGTTCAGTTGCCTGCCGCAGATTGATTTGAGAAAACTCCTTCTCATCGTAGTTGTGCTTCCCCTGGCCGGTGGATTGGGCTGGTGGTACTTCCATCAGCGTGAACTGCCGAACTACGGTCCCGCCTACCGCGAGTATGCCTACGTCACTAACGGCAAGAGCAACACGGTCACGGTCATTGACCTGCGAACCTTCCGGCCGGCAAAAACGATCAACGTGGGCAGTGAGCCGACGGGAATTGCCGCCAACAGCAAGAGGAACGAAGTCTACGTGGTCAACACGGGCTCAAACAGCGTCAGCGTGATTGACGCCGAACGCAATGCCGTGGTGGCGACGATCGGAGTGCACAGCCGTCCCTACTTCATCGATGTATCCGAAGATGGCAGGCGTGGATATGTGGCCAATTCGGGCTCGGCAAATGTCTCTGTGCTTGATCTGGAGAAGCGCGCTGTGGTCGCGAATATCCGAGTGGGAGCCTCGCCGGGATTGGCGAGAGTTTCTTCCGATGGCAAAACTGTGGTGGTGAGCAATCGTGGCGACAACACCGTTTCTCTGATCGATGCCGAGCAGCTCAACGTGCGCAGCACAATCGCAATATGTCAGCAGCCCGAGGATATCGCTATCTTGCCCGACAACAGCAAGGCCTTCGTAGCCTGCGCGGGGTCAGCCCAGGTGGCATCGATTGACTTGAAAAGTGGCACCCTGCTGGCCCTGCTGGATGTCGGCAAGACGCCGGCGGACCTGGCGCTCAAACCGGACGGTGGCGAGCTGATGGTGTGCAACTTCGATTCGGACAACATCTCGATCATCGAGACCTCGACGAACGAAGTGGAGGGCAGCTATCTGATCGGCACCCATCCGGCGCGTAGCACTGTCACCGCGGACAATTCCCGCCTCTACGTGAGCAACTTCGGTTCCAATACGGTGGCGGTGTATGACATCGATATCGGCAAGTTGATCGCATCGCTTCCCGTGGGTAGCCATCCGGACGGATTGGCGCTATCACAAAGCCAGAATTATTTGCTGGTGCTGAACTCGCAGTCCGGTGACATCACGGTCATCCAGAAGCGCAAACCCACCAAGCTCGAGCCCACCGAGTACTCCCTGCTGACGATGATCCCGGTGGGTGTGCAGCCGAATAACATCGTGGTGAAATCGTTCGTCTTGGCCAAGCCGCCGCAGTAGTCGTGATCGCAGGAGGCTGGAACAGGTCTCGCGACAGCCAGCCGGGGACGGCCCCTTTCCGTTCATCGCTGCGAGGTCTATAATCGCGGCCACTGCGATGACGCTCCCAATTGGCGCCCGGCTCGGTCCCTACGAAATCGTTGCGCAAGCCGGGGCAGGCGGCATGGGTGAAGTCTATCGCGCCCGCGACATCCGCCTGGACCGTACAGTCGCGATCAAGATCCTGCCTGCGTATCTCTCCGCCATGCCTGAGTCCAAGCAGCGCTTCGAGCGGGAGGCGCGGGCCATCTCTTCGCTGCAACATCCCAACATCTGCACCTTGTACGACATTGGAAGTGAAGATGGAACCGATTATCTGGTCATGGAGTATCTGGAAGGTGAAACGCTGGCTGATCGATTGGCCAAGGGGCCGCTGCCTCCGGAGCAGGTGCTGAGCTATGGGGTCGAGATCGCCGAAGGACTGGAGAAGGCCCACCGTACTGGCGTGGTGCACCGTGACCTGAAGCCGGGCAACATCATGCTGACCAAGTCCGGGGCGAAGTTAATGGACTTCGGACTGGCGAAGACTACGGTGGCTGCGCCCCCGGCCTCCGGCCTCACAGCCACGCTGGCGTCACCACATGCGAGCCAGCCATTGACCGCGGAAGGGATGGTCGTAGGGACCTTCCAGTACATGTCACCGGAGCAGGTGGAGGGCAAAGAAGCTGACGCTCGCAGTGACATCTTCGCATTGGGCGCGGTGCTCTACGAGATGGCAACCGGGAAACGCGCTTTCCCGGGAAAGAGCCAGGCCAGCGTTGTGGCAGCCGTCCTCGCTTTGGAGCCGAAACCCATCTCCACGATCCAGCCAATGTCGCCGCCTGCACTGGACCGGGTGGTGAAGGGATGTCTGGCCAAAGACCCGGATGAGCGCTGGCAGACCGCGCATGACGTGAAGCTGCAACTCGAATGGATTGCGGAAGGTGGATCGCAAGCGGGGATTCCAGCACCCGTCAGTGCCCGGCGAAGAATGTCACAGAACGTGGCCTGGGCAACGGCTGCCGTGTGTCTGCTGGCGGCCGTTGCTTTCGCTGTTGCCTGGTGGTTGCGCGCTCCCAGCCTGCGGCGGCCGGTCCGGGTCAGTATCCTTGCTCCGGAGAACAACGCTTTCAAGCCGTTCGATCTGGCCATCTCTCCCGATGGCAGCAAACTGGCCTTCGTTGCCACCGATGCGGCAGGCAAGTCTCAGTTATGGGTGCGTCCGCTGGAGTCTTTGTCCGCTCAGCCTCTGGCGGAAACGCAGGGCGCCAGCCTCCCGTTCTGGTCGGCGGATAGCCGCAGCCTGGGATTTTTCGCTGACGGGAAAATGAAACGGGTCGAAGCATCTGGTGGAGCCCTGCAGGTGCTGGCCGATGCCCCCACTCCTCGCGGAGGAGCTTGGAGCGCCGAGGGTGTCATCCTGTTCGCCCCTTCGGCAGGCGAACCACTTTACCGAGTGCCGGCCACGGGCGGGTCACCGGCGCCGGTCACCACTCTGGACACGAAGAAAGGCGACGTCTCACATCGCTGGCCCTGTTTCCTCCCCGACGGCCGCCACTTCGTTTTCATGGTCCGGCGCGGGGGAGCCACTCCTTCCACAGTCAATGCGCCCCTGCAAGAGGAAGGCGACCTGGGGACCTACGCGGCGTCCCTGGATGCGAAAGAGAAGGTGTTTGTGGTGAACAGCCCCCGCCGGACCTTGTACGCGCCGGGTTACTTGTTGTTCGTGCGGGGCAACAACCTGATGGCCCAGCGCTTCGACGAGAAGCATCTGCGCCTGGCCGGGGAACCTACTCCCGTGGCCGAGCAAGTGGCGATGGATGCGACCTTTAACGCAGCGTATTCCGTATCCGACAACGGCACGCTGGTAGTGCACAGCGGAGGATTGGCCGCCAGTTCGGTGGTGACGTGGTATGACCGCGGGGGGAAATCTGCAGGATCTCTCGCCAGCGACAACTTCAACGTCATCCGCCTGGCTCCCGACGACCGCCGCCTGGCGGCCAGTATCTACGATACCTCCGGCGGCGAGGACATCTGGCTCTTTGACCTGGTGCGTGGTGTGAGGACGCGCTTCACCTTCGATCCCGCCCTGGACGACGACCCGGTTTGGTCGCCTGACGGCAACAGCATGGTTTTCGACTCCAACCGCGGCGGAACCTATGGCATCTATCAGAAGCTATCCAATGGAGCCCAGAAGGAAGAGCTCGCCTTTACCGACCCAGCGACCAAGTTCCCGAGCAGCTGGTCTCACGACGGTAAGTATGTCCTGTTCGACCGCCTCGATCCGCAACGAAAGTTGAAAACCGACGTTTGGGTCCTGCCCATGTTTGGCGACCACAAGGCATTTCCGCTGGTGGCCACGGAATTCAACGAACAGTATGGCGAGTTCTCTCCCGATGGACGATGGGTGGCCTACGTCTCCAATGAGTCCGGCCGGGATGAAGTCTATGCCGTGGCTTTCCCCAATCCGGCAGCCCGCTTTCAGATTTCCGCGGGCGGCGGCAGCAACCCCCTGTGGCGTGGCAACGAATTGTTCTATACGGACGCCGACAACAAAATCATGGCAGTGGACCTCGTAGCCCGCGGCGACAGCCTGGAAATCGCGACGCCTCACGCCCTGTGGCAGCCGCGATTGACGAACACTAGTCCTCCGTACACTGTCACGGCGGACGGGAAACGCTTCCTGGCGAACGAACTTCCGCTGCAGAGTACTGGCCACTTGACGGTGGTCTTCAATTGGGACGCTGGGCTGAAGCAGTAGCGGCAGGTAGGACGGCGCAGGGCTAGGCGTTTGCTCCGCAACACTTCTTGTACTTCTTCCCCGAGCCGCACGGGCAAGGATCATTGCGGCCGATTTTGGCCGTGCCACGCACGACCTGTTGCACTGGCTGCATATCGCCCGATCCAGCCATGCGCGCCTGCTCCAGTTCGCGGCGCTTGCGGCGCTGGAAGGCTTCTTCAATTTCGTCGACCGAAGTCGCCACCGCCCGTGGCCGCCGGCCGTTGCCATCGCCGCCTGGCCCGAGAACGACTGCCTCAAGATCCCCGGCAGCGGGACCAGCACGCTCGGGTCGAGCGCCCTCGCTCGGCCGCTCCAAAATCTGCATCAGGTAGAGATAGCGGACGGTCTCTTCCTGGAAGCGCTGCATCATGGCCTCGAACATGTCGAAGGACTCGCGTTTGTACTCGACCAGGGGATCGTGCTGGCCGTAGCCGCGCAGACCGATGCCCTCCTTCAGGTGGTCCATATCCCGGAGGTGGTCTTTCCATTGCGAGTCGAGCACGCTCAGCATGATCATGCGCTCGTGATAGCGCATGGCGTCGGGGCCGATCAGCTTTTCCTTGGCGTCGTAGCGCTCTTTGAGCTTGTCGAAAACCGCGTCGCCGAGTTCCTGGCGGTTGAGAGTTTCAGGCTTCACACCCTCAGCAAGAATGTCCACACCGAAGCGGGTGAAGACGGCGTCCTTCAGGCCTTTGAGGTCCCAGTCCTCGGGATGGACCTTGACCGCGCAGAACTGATCCAGCAAATCGCCCAGGATGTCGGAGACATAGTCTTCGAGGATGAGATCCTTCTGGTCGACGCCTTCGAGCAACTGGTGACGCAGGCCATAGACGGCCTCGCGCTGCTTGTTCATTACATCGTCGTATTCGAGCAGGTGTTTGCGGGCTTCGAAGTTCTGGGCCTCGACCGCTTTCTGTGCGGACTCGATGCGGCGCGTAATCAGCCGCGATTCGATGGGGATGCCCTCTTCCATGCCCAGCCGCTGGAGGAGGTTTGAAACCCACTCCTTGGCGAAGATGCGCATCAGGTCGTCTTCTAATGAAAGGTAGAAGCGCGAGGAACCGGGGTCGCCCTGGCGCCCGGCACGTCCGCGAAGCTGGTTATCAATGCGGCGGGCTTCGTGACGCTCGGTGCCGAAGATGTGCAGGCCGCCAACGGCGGTGACTTCGTCGTGCTCTTTGTCGGTCTCCTGCTTGTAGCGATTGAAGATTTCTGTCCACTGGGCGGTGGAGACTACGTACTCGCTTCCGGCGTAGTACCAGACCGTGCTCTTGGTTTCGTCAACGTCAACTTGGATCTTGCCCTGAGCGGCGCGCAGGGGTTGCGCGATTCCCTTCTTCACGCATTCCTGCTTGGCCATGAATTCAGGGTTGCCGCCGAGCAAGATGTCGGTTCCGCGGCCGGCCATGTTGGTGGCGATGGTGACCATGCCCTTGCGTCCGGCCTGGGCTACGATCTCGGCTTCCTTCTCGTGATACTTGGCGTTGAGGACAACGTGCTTGATGGCCTTTTTCTTCAACAGTTCGGATAGGCGCTCGGATTTTTCAATCGAGGTGGTACCCACCAGCACCGGCTGCCCGGACTCATGCAGCTTCTGGACCTCGTCGGAAGCCGCGTAGTACTTTTCTTTCTCGGTGCGGTAGACGACGTCCGGGTTCTCCAGGCGCCGCATCAGCATGTTGGTGGGGATGACCATTACTTCAAGCCTGTAGATCTTGTCGAACTCGGGCGCCTCGGTTTCGGCGGTGCCGGTCATGCCCGCCAGCTTTTTGTACATGCGGAAATAGTTTTGGAAAGTAATGGTGGCGAGCGTCTGGTTCTCGCGCTCGACTTTGACGTTTTCCTTGGCCTCAACCGCCTGGTGGAGGCCGTCGGACCAGCGGCGGCCGGGCATCATGCGGCCGGTGAATTCGTCCACGATGATGACTTCGCCGTCTTTCACCACGTACTCAACGTCACGGCGGTAGAGGGCGTGCGCCTTGATGGCGGTCTCGACGTGGTGCTTGAGGTCCCAATTTTCGGGGTCGGCGACGTTGCCGATGCCCAGAAGCTGCTCAACTTTTTCCCAGCCTTCGTCCGAGACCGTGATGCTCTTGTGCTTTTCATCCACCACGAAGTCGCCAGTGAGTTTCTTGGGCTCACCTGGGGCAACGTCGATCTCTTCGCCCTTTTCCAGCTTGGGGATAATGCGGTTGACCTTGAAGTATTTGTCGGTGGACTCTTCGCTTGCGCCGGAGATGATGAGCGGGGTGCGGGCTTCGTCAATCAGGATGGAATCCACTTCGTCCACGATGGCGAAGTTGTGGCCACGCTGCACGCAGTCTTTCAAATCGAACTTCATGTTGTCGCGCAGGTAGTCGAAGCCGAATTCGTTGTTGGTGCCGTAGGTGACGTCGGCGGCGTACGCTTCGCGGCGTTCCTCGTCGTCGAGTTCGTGCACGATCACGCCTACGGTCAGGCCGAGGAAGCGGTAGAGTTTGCCCATCCACTCCGAGTCGCGTTTGGCCAGGTAGTCATTGACCGTGACCACGTGTACGCCACGACCGCTTAGCGCGTTGAGATAAACCGGCAGAGTGGCGACCAGCGTTTTCCCTTCGCCGGTCTTCATTTCGGCAATCTTGCCCTGGTGCAGGACCATGCCGCCAATGAGTTGCACATCGAAGTGCCGCATGTTGAGGACGCGGCGACCGGCTTCACGGACCACGGCAAAGGCCTCAACCAGAATTTCGTCCAGGATTTCCCTGACGGCCTGGCGGCGCTCTTCCTCGAGTTGCTTGTTACGGTCGGGATCGGCTTCGGGTTCGTCAGGAATGCGGGTCAGACGCTCCTGGATGCGTTGGCGGAAGGCGTCCGTCTTAGCACGCAGTTCCTCGTCGCTGAGCTTCTGCGTGGCGGGTTCGAGCGCGTTGATGGCCTCGACCTGAGGCATCAAGCGCTTGAGTTCCCGTTCGTTCTTGGTCCCGAAAACCTTGGCTACCAGGGTGTTAATCAAATCGAAGTTCCTTGGAGGGCAACGGCCTCACCTTTAAGAGCCTAGCATATTAGATGTAGCAAAGGCTCCTGTGGCCCTGGCAGTCTTGCCCGCGTGCTGGAGTCGCCTGATTGATTCCCTTGGGGCAGGCTCTCGGGTGCTTCACGCACGCGGGCGAGGGCGCCCGCGCCACACGTGCAGGTTTTCAGGTATATTCCCGGCTGACCCCATGGCTACTTTCTACGACCTTTTTTGCGAGTGCGCTCAACGCTGGCCTGGCAACGTTGCCCTGGAAATCCAGCGGCGCGATCGGGTCGAGAGTTACACCTACGCTGAGACGCGGCGCATGGCGGAATCCATCGGACGTTGGCTGGTGGAGAACGGATTTCAACCGGGTGCGAGGGCTGCCATTTTGGCCGATAACCATCCCCGGTGGGTGGCGGCGTACCTGGGAATCATCGCGGTCGGTGGTACAGCGGTTCCACTGGACACGGCGTTTCACGTGGATCAGGTGAGAAAGCTGCTGCGCGACAGCGGGAGTTCGCTGCTGTTCTGCGACGGGAAGCACCTGGGCATCGGGCAGGAAGCTGTGACCGGATTGTCTGTAGGAATCGTGCTGACGGATTCCACAAATGTGGTCGCCAAAACCGCCGAGCGTAGCTCGGCCGGGACGGGGCAAAGCCCCGTCCCCACACAAGCAATTCCCAGACCGACCTTGGCCGACATCGACAACATCCTCGCCGCCGGGCCGGGAGGGTTCACGCCTGTGGCCGCTTCCTCGGAGAGCGTGGCTGCCCTGCTTTACACCTCGGGCACGACTGCCGACCCGAAAGGCGTGATGTTGACCCATGCCAACCTGATGGGCGAGGTGGCGGGCGTTTTCGGTGTGCTCAATATCGGGCCAGAGGACTCCGTGCTGGGCTTGCTGCCCCTTTTTCACGTGCTGTCACAAATGGCCAACGTGCTCTTGCCGCTGGTTAAGGGTGCGCGGGTCGTCTATCTCGAGACTCTAAACACTACCGAGTTGCTGCGGGCACTGCGCGAGCGCGAGATCACTGCTTTTGCCGTGGTGCCGCAGTTTTTCTACCTGATCCACGAGCGCATCTTCAAAGAGGTGGCGAAACGTGGCAAGTTGGCGCAGTGGGCGTTGCGGGCAATGATGGCGGTCACGCGGTCGGCCCGGCGATTCGGATGGAACACCGGGAAGATTTTCTTTCGCGAAATCCACAAGACCTTCGGCGACAAGATGCGCTATCTGGTCACCGGCGGATCACGCTTCGATCCGCAGATCGGACGCGACTTCCACGCACTCGGCATTGACATCCTGCAGGCTTACGGGCTGACCGAAACCACGGGCTGTGCCTTCGCCACCCTGCCCAACGATACTGTGATCGGCTCAGTGGGCAAACCCTTACCCGGCGTGGAGGCGAAGATCGTCAACCCACAACCGCAGGAGGACGGTGAAACGCCGGTGGGTGAAATTGCGATTCGCGGCTCCGTGGTGATGAAGGGCTACTGGAACCGGCCGGACGCCACCGCGGAAATCCTCAAGGACGGGTGGCTCTACACCGGGGATCTCGGCTACTTCGACAGGCGCGGCAACTTGTTTATCACTGGCCGGCAGAAAGAAGTTATCGTCCTCAGCAACGGCAAGAACATCTACCCGGAAGAGATTGAGACCCACTACCTGAAGTCGCCTTACATCAAAGAAATCTGCGTCCTGGGACTGGAAGGCCGTCCAGGCGACCCTGCGTCGGACCGGCTGCACGCGGTGGTGGTGCCGAATTTTGAAGTCTTGAAGCAACGCAAGATCGTTAATGCGAAAGAAGTCATTCGCTTCGACATTGAGAGCCTCTCGGCACAGCTGCCCTCGACCAAGCGCATCGGGAGTTATGAAGTCTGGCAGGAAGACCTGCCGCGCACGACCACGCGGAAGCTGAAGCGGTTTGAGATCGAAAAGCTGGTGAGAGCCAATCAGGCCAAGGGGCAATCCGCGGAGATGGAAGCGCCTGCTGCGGAGCGCCCGCTGAGCGCGGAAGACGAGGCCTGGCTGGCACAGCCGGAGATGCAGCGCGCGCTACGGGTTATTCGCGAGGCAGCGAGGACAGCGCCGGATGTGATTCGTCCCAGCGACAATCTCGAACTTGACCTGGGGCTGGATTCCATGCAGCGGGTCGAACTGCTGGTGGCGCTCGAAGAAGAGCTTGGCGGCAATGTAGACGAGTCGCGTCTGGCGGAAATCTACACGGTCCGTGAGTTGGTGGATGAGGTCCGAGGCAGTCCGGCCGACGGAAAAACAGCGACTGCCTCACGCGCACAATTCGCCGGCTGGAAGACCTTGCTGCAAGAGGAACCGGCGGATCGGGAGGTCCTGGACCTGGTTCGGCCGCGACCCTTCGCCGAATCACTCTGGTATGGCGTGAGCCGGCTGGCGCAGCTCATTGCCTACGACCGGTTTCACCTGCGTGTGAAAGGGCAGGAAAAACTTCTTGCCCACGGTCCTTACATTATTTCGTCGAATCACCAGAGTTTTCTGGATCCAGTGATCCTGGGCAGCGTCTTGCCGTGGCCTGTGTTCCGTGAACTCTTTTCGGTGGGAACCAGCGAAATCTTTGGCTCGGGCTTCATGCGCCGTCTGGCACGCTGGCTGCGCGTTGTGGTCGTGGATCCGGATGCGAACCTGCTTCCCGCGATGCGGGCTGGGGCATTCGGTATGCGGCACGGCCGCATTCTTATCCTCTACCCTGAGGGTGAGCGCAGCATTGATGGTACCCCGAAGACTTTCAAGAAAGGCGCTGCCATTCTTTCAATTCACCTGCAGGTCCCGATTGTACCGGTTGCAATAGAAGGGTTTCATGAGGCTTGGCCGCGTGGAAAACGCTTCCAGAAATTTGCACGGTTGCAGATAGCGTTTGGTGACCCCATCTATCCTCCAGCGGAATTCCGAGAGTCGGAAGCGGCGTATGAAAGGCTGACGGCGGAGTTGAAGGCGCGTGTAGTGGGAATGTGGGAGGAGTTGCGCGCCACTACTTCGCCCTAGGGTGGGTTTCATCGTAGACCTGCAGTACGTGCTTCATGGAGAGTTGGGTGTAGCGTTGCGTGGTCGAAAGACGCTCGTGGCCGAGCATCTCCTGGATGGCCCGCAGGTCTGCACCCTCCTCCAGCATGTGGGTGCCAAAGGCGTGACGCAGAGTGTGCGGGTGGACGTCGGGGGAGAGTCCTTTGGCCACTGCGATTTTCTTGATGATGCGTCCGACGCTGCGAGTGGTGAGGCGGCCGCCGCGATGGTTGAGCAGTAGCGCGGGGATGTTTCTCTTGGTTTCAGCTTGTGCCTGCTGACGCACCGGCAAGTACGACGCGAGCGCGGATCGAACCGAGTCACCGAAGGGTACGTAGCGCTCTTTTTTCCCTTTGCCGCGAATGAGGATGGCCTCGTTGCTCAAACGGATGTCATCGAGATTAATGCCGGTCAGCTCTGAGTTGCGGATGCCGCAGCCATACAGCAACTCCAACATCAGGCGGTCACGCTCCGGAAACGAGGCGACTTCGGGCATCTGGCCATCGAGCATCCTGTTCATTTCCTCGATGGTAGGGACGCGTGGCAGCTTTTTCGGCAGCTTCGGGGTGGAGACCAGAGCGGCCGGATTCTGTTCCACCACGCCTTCCTGCGCCAGCCAGCGGTAGAGCGAGCGCACGGCCGCCAAGGAGCGCGCAACCGAGGTTTTGCCCAGACCTTTTTCGTAGAGGTGGGAGAGAAACCCGCGGATGGCCACGTGATCGATGCTGCTCCAGCCACGGGAACCCACGTAGGCGGAGAAGTTCGCCAGGTCTCCGGTGTAGGCCTTCAGGGTGTGGGGGGAGGCATTACGTTCGCGGAGAGAACGGAGAAACTGGACGATGGCCTTTTCGACGATCGTATGGCGTGGCTTGGTCATTGTTGATTTTTGATTGTTGATGGTTGATTGAACCCCAGACTTCCGGCCATCGCAATCAACAATCGAAAATCAATAATCAACAGTGGCTTCATCGTGCCTTGGCCCGCGGATGATGCTTCTGGTACACATTCTTCAGCCGGTCCAGAGCCAGGTGCGTATAGATCTGGGTGGTCGAAATATCCGCGTGCCCAAGAATCGTTTGCACGGTACGCAGGTCGGCGCCGTTTTCTACCATGTGCGTGGCACAGCTGTGGCGCAACATGTGCGGACTGGCGTTGCGTCCCGTGCCCGACGACGTGGCGCGGACCATCTGCCAGACGCGCTGCCGGGTCAACTTTTGTGCGCTCCTCCCGAGAAAAAGAAGCGGAGAACCCTTCCCTGCCGCCAGCGCCGGGCGCGAGTTTTTCATGTACTCGGACAGCGCGTCCTGGGCCGATCTTCCCAAGGGAACAATTCGTTCCTTGTCGCCCTTGCCGCGCACCAGCACATAGCCAAGGTCGAGCTTCAAGTCTTCCAGTTTGACTCCGATGATCTCGGAGACACGCAGGGCCCCGGCGTAAAACACTTCCAGCATGGCACGGTTGCGCGCGGCGATGGCGTCAGCCCCTTTCCGGTTGGAAGATGTGCGCGGGCTGCCCAGCATGGTTTCCACTTCGTCGCGGGCCAGCGATTTGGGAAGTATTTTCCACTGCTTCGGAGAGTCAATGTTCAGGGTGGGATCGTGCTCAATGATCTTGTCCAGCAGCAGGTACCGGTACAGGTGACGCAAGGTTGAAAGCTTCCGCCCGACCGATCGACCCTCCACGGCATTGTTAAATAACTGCTGGATGAAATCGCGTACATCGTTGCGGCGGGCGTTCAGCAGCGTACGCTTGCGCTTTCCAAGAAAACTGGCGAACTGACCCACGTCCGTGGTGTAGGCGGTGACTGTGAGCGGCGCCAACCCCTTCTCGACCTTCAAGTAGTCGAGAAAGCCGGAAACCAGGCGGACATTAGCGTCGGAGGGCACGGAAAGAGTATGCGCGTTATCGGACGTAGAAAACAGTGACGAAGAGAGCAACCTTCTTATGTCGCCTGCACCTCGGTGAGCAATTCGACCGCGTACAGCGCGCCTTCCGGCGTGTCCTCATGTTTGAAATACGCAAAAACATTGCGCCCTTGCTGCAGGTGTTCCCGGGTGCGGGCGACCATGGCGCGGCGTTCGTCAGGCGTGTAGCTGGGCTTGCGGTAGCGGTAGTAGCAGAAATCGGCAGTGATAACATCGGGGGTTACACGCTCTTCAGTTTCGGCGATGCAGAGGGCGCGGTTGTGATTCTTTAGAAGACTGTAAATCTCATCCGTCAACCACGATGCATGGCGGAACTCGAAGGCCGAGGGGACGGCGCGAGGCAGAGTGGTAAGAAATTCTTCCAGAAGTTTGAGGTCTGCTTTCAGGTTGGGTGGCAGTTGAAAGAGGAGCGGGCCGAGTTTCCCGGCCTGCGCCAGAGGCTCGATCGTACCCAGGAAGCGCGGCAAGAAGTCGGTGGTGTCCTTCAGGCGCTTGATGTGCGTAATCACTTGATGGGCTTTGATGGTGAAGCGGAAATGAGCCGGGGTTTCAGCAATCCATTTCTGCACGGTGGTTTCCTTCACCAGTTGGCGGAAAGTGAAGTTGACTTCGACGGCATTGAGCCGCGTGGCGTAGTGCTGCAGGAAACTTTTCTGCGGAAGCTTGGCGGGATAGAAATCCGGCTTCCAGCTCGGGTACGCCCATCCAGAGGTGCCGGCGTAAAATTGGGGCATGGCAAGGCCTCAACGTATCGATCGCGGAGTTGGATTATACCTTGGGTCGCTTGGTGCGGCGTGACGGCACTCGCGGCTTTGATTTTCGGGAGGGGGGCTTCTCCGCTTGCGCGGCGATTTCCAACCCGGGTTCGGCAGGGGCAACCTTTCCCACTCCCGGTAACTGCGGCAACTTCTGCTTCAACTTGAGTACGGGCTCGAACAGATCGCCCATCTTTGTGAAACGCTCGACGACCTCGTTGGCTTCAAATAGCAGCAGGCTGGCATCCTTTTTTTTCAGAGCCCGCTCGACCTCTTCCCATTTCACCGGAGTGGAAACCGTGGGATGCTCCCGGGCTCGCAGCGAATACACGCCGATTGTGGTCTTGTGCTCGTCGTTCTGACTCCAGTCCACCAGCACTTTGCCGGTGCGCAGTTCCTTTTTCATGTCTGAAACCACCAGTTGCGGGTGGTCGTGTTCCAGCAAGCGAGCGAGAGCATGAGCGAAGGGCTTGGTAACGTCGTAGCTGGTTGGTGTGTTCAGCGGCACATAGATCTGCAGCCCCTTGGAACCGGAAGTCTTGGGAAAACTCTGCAGGCCGAAATGCTCGAAGATTTCCTTCAGCCACACGCCGACCTGGGCACACTGCACGATGTTCGCGGGCGGGCCGGGGTCGAGATCAAAAACCATCATCGTAGGCGTGTTGATGTCTTGCGCCAGCGAGAGCGACGGATGCAGTTCGAGGGAAGCCAGGTTCGCCAGCCACACCAGCGTGGGCACGTCTCCGGCGAGGATGAAGTTGATGTTGCGGCGGTTGTGGCGGCTCCAGGCCGGCGCGGTCTTCACCCAGTCGGGCCGGTGCATGGGTGCGTTCTTCTCGTAAAAGTATTCCGCGTCGACGCCATCGGGATAGCGCTTCATGGTCAGCGCCCTCCCCGCGAGGTGGGGCAGAAGAGCGGGCGCGATGCGCACGTAGTAGTCGATCACCTGTCCCTTGGTGAAACCGGTCGCGGGATACAGGACTTTGTCCAGATTGGACAACTTCAGGTGCTTGCCCTGGATGTCAACCACGGGTGAGTTGCCCACGCTGCCTCTCTTCGCTCGCGCGTCGGAGTGGAGTAAACGACTGCTGTTTAGTATAGTGGCGCTCTTTGGTGAATCGAGGGCCTGGTTTCTTGGATAGCTGATCCGCCGGGGACAATGAGCTGGGAATCTCCCCGTAGAGACGTTGCTTGCAACGTCTTGCAGGGGGCGGCATGAGTGCAACCTTCGAGAGAGACGTAGCAAGCTACGTCTCTACAGAGGAAGGGGTTTGACAACCGCCCCTTCCGCCACGTAATTTCAAACTTCTGCCCCTCATGTACGTCCAACCTGGTGGAGGCTCGATGAAACACCCGGCATTGAAATCCCTCGCCCTGATTCTTGCGCTTACAGCCTTAGCGGCAGCGCAAGACCTGGCTTCCTTCGAGTAGCACATCACCGTGAAGAAACTGGAAAACGGTCTGACGGTCATCATCTGCGAGCGGCCGGAAGCGCCCGTGTTTTCTTTCTATACCCATGTGGACGCTGGCTCGGTGCAGGACCCTATGGGCAAGACCGGTCTGGCGCACATGTTCGAGCACATGGCGTTCAAGGGCACGGACAAGATCGGCACCACGGATTACGCTGCCGAAAAGGTTGCGTTGGAGAAAGTCGAGAACGCCTACGCAGCTTATCGCGAGGAACGAGACAAGAGCGTTGGCCGCAACGAGCAGAAGCTGGGAGAACTGGAAAAGGCATGGAAAGACGCCACCGCCGATGCAGGCAAGTACGTCAAGTCGAACGAATTTCCTCAGATTCTGGAAAGCAACGGCGTGGAAGGTCTGAATGCCAGCACCAATGAAGACGAAACCGCCTACCACTACTCGTTGCCGGAAAACCGGCTGGAGCTTTGGGCGTATCTGGAGTCGGAGCGCTTCCTGCACCCGGTGATGCGCGAGTTCTACAAGGAGCGCAACGTGGTGATCGAAGAACGCCGCATGCGCACCGACAGCAGTCCGATCGGAAGGTTGTTTGAACAGTTCATCTCGACGGCTTTCCAGGCGCATCCGTACCACCGCCCCACCATCGGCTGGATCTCGGACCTGAATTCCTTTTCCGCAACCGACGCCAAGAGCTTTTTCGACACCTACTACATTCCTTCGAACATGGTCGTGGCCGTGGTGGGCGATGTAAAGGCGGCCGAGGCTATGCCTCTCATCGAGAAGTATTTTGGCCGCATTCCGTTGCGGGGGAAACCGGACGAAAGAACCACCACCGAGCCGCCGCAGAACTCCGAACGCCGCGTTATCCTCAGCGGAACGTCCCAGCCCATTTATCTCGAGGGTTACCATCGGCCCGACTATCGCAATCCGGATGACGCGGTGTACGACGCCATTGCCGACCTGATGTCGAACGGGCGCACTTCACGTCTGTACCGCGCGTTGGTGCAGGACAAGAAGATTGCTTCCGACTCGGCTGGGTTTACCGGTCTTCCGGGAAACAAATATCCCCATCTTTTTGCTTTTTATGCGGTCCCGTTGCCCGGCCACAAAACGGAAGAGATGGCGGAAGCCATTCACGCCGAGCTTGAGCACCTGAAGAAGGAGGACATCAGCGACGACGAATTGAAGATGATCAAGACCCGGGCTAAGGCCAACCTGCTGCGCGGGTTGGCTGACAACGACGGCCTCGCTTACCAGCTTGCTCTGTACCAGGCACGCTATGACGATTGGCGTGAGCTCTTTACTACGGTGGACCGCATCGATAAGGTGACCAAGGCCGACATCCGGCGGGTGGCCGAGCAAACGTTTGTTTCGACCAACCGTACGGTGGGGGTCATCGAAACCGCCACACCTGCCGCGGGGAACAAAGGAGGTGCGCAATGAAACAGCCCTTGCTCATTTTCCTGACTCTGATGGTCGCAACCCTTGGCGCGGTTGCCCCACGCTCGGCGACGGCGCAGGCAACCGACTGGCAGCAGATCAAGATTGCGCCTCTTCCCCCGTTTCACCCTCGGGAACCCAAACGGATCGACCTGCCCAACGGCATGGTCATCTTTCTGCAGGAGGACCACGAGCTTCCTTTGATCGATGGCGTGGCCCGAATTCGCGGCGGATCCCGATCAGAACCCGCGAGCAAAGTGGGGCTGGTGGACATCTACGGCGAAGTCTGGCGTACCGGTGGAAGCAAGACCCAGACCGGAGACCAACTCGACGACTTTCTCGAAGTCCGTGCAGCGCGCGTGGAGACCAGCAGCCGCGCTGATTCCACCTCCATCTCCTGGTCGTGCTTGAAGGGCGACTTCGACGATGTGTTCAAAGTCTTTGCCGAATTGCTGCGGGAGCCGGAATTCCGCGACGACAAGATTGACCTGGCCCAGAAGGAATATTTCGACGCCATCTCACGGCGCAACGATGAGGTCGGCGAAATCGCGGGTCGCGAGTCAGTCAAGCTGGCGTACGGCGCGAAAAACCCTTACGCGCGCGTGGCTGAATATGTGACGGTAGTGGCGGGTACCCGGCAGGATCTGCTCGATTGGCACCACCAGCACGTGTATCCCAACAACATCGTTCTGGGCATGGTCGGCGATTTCGACTCCGCGCAGATGGAGGCTAAGCTGCGTCAGGCGTTCGGCGCGTGGGCCAAGGGACCAGCCTCAAAGAAAGAAGACATCCAGTTTCAGACTGCCGCGCCCGGCTACTATCTGATTCCCAAGGAAGATGTGAACCAATCGTCCATTCGCATGGTTGGACTGGGAATCAAGCGCGACAATCCGGACTACTACGCGATCCAGGTTTTCAACGAAGCCTTCGGCGGCGGATTTTCTTCGCGCCTGTTCCGCAGCATTCGCACCGAGAAGGGGCTCGCCTATGACGTGGGCGGTGGTGTGGGGACGGCGTTCGATCATCCCGGCATCTTGCGTCTGTCCATGGGCACGAAGAGCGCTAGTACGGTGGAAGCCATTCAGGCGCTCTACGAGGAGATCGACAATCTGAGCAAGCGGCCCATCTCGGAAGACGAGATCCAGCGGGCCAAGGATGCCATCCTGAATTCATTCGTCTTCAATCTGGATTCGCCCGATAAACTCCTGCGGGAACAGATGGCCTATGAGTTTTACGGATATCCCTCGGACTTTCTGGAGAAATACCGCCAGGGAATCGAAAAGGTGCGGCCTGCCGATGTCGCCCGGGTCGCGGCCAAATATTTGCACAAGGACAAGCTGGCCGTGCTGGTCGTGGGGAATACGGCTGACTTTGACAAGCCGCTGTCTTCGCTGGGATCGGTGACCAAGGTGGACATTGCCATCCCACCGCCTCCGGCGGAAGGCAAGCCTGCGCAATAGTACAAGCCAAGATCAGTTCCGGCTGGTCTCTGCGTACCGGCGATTTCTGCTTGACAACTTCGACACCAGGAATGACAATCGCGCCACCAGTCTAACCAGCCAGGCGAGGATCACTCGCCGTCTCTTCTTCCGTAGTACAGGGCCTCAGTCGTAGGGCCGAACCCAGGCAGCAAATTAGGGAACCTTTTGTCGGGTACACGCGCTTGATGCGGCGTCTGGCCATTTGAGGTCACAAGTGATTTGTCCATCCACAACGGATACAGGAGGCCTTCGATGAACTCCAAGATCGCTATTGCAGTGGTGGTTGTTCTGGCTCTTCCAACGCTCATGCAGGGACAGGGCCTAGGAACCGCGATGAGTGGCCCCAGCCCCTGGATTGACGTCACGACATACGGTGCACGCGGTGACGCCCAAATATCTGGTGACTGCAACGTCGCCCTGGGCCCTCCTCCTACTGTGACCTGTTCCACGACGACGTTCTCCGCGACGGACCAGTGGAAATCCATCCAGATACCCAATGCCGGAGTTTCATCGGCGACATTCCCGACCAGAATTTCCGCTGTAAACCCAGGAACACATACCCTCACTCTTGTGGATACACCCAACAGTGCGCCTAGTGGGGTGACAGTAACTTGGGGCACTGACGATGCAGCACCGGTTCAGAACGCAACAGCTGCATGCCCTGCCAGCAATAAGGGATGCGTTATCTACTTTCCAAGCGGCGACTACATGTTCGGAGCTGGCGTTTCAATGACGACGCAGACAAGCTTCGAGATAATCGCCCAGGGAAACGGCGGAAGGCAACAGTCGAACCAACAATCCGGGGTCCGGCTCCTAACAGCCATGCCCAATTTCCCGATCATGACACTGGGTTCGATCACCAGTTCGAACTGGGGCGGGTTCCAGCTATGGAATTTCACCTTCATGGATACCAGTGGGAATGGCAGCGTAACTGGCGGACTCGATATTATCAATACCAGTGACCCTCTAATCGCGGAAAGTGACTTCGAGCACTTCAACGGCGTTGGTCACTACGGAATGAAGGCGGAACTTGGCAACGGTTCGGTCAACAATATCTTCCTGCTTCACGACAAGGGCAAGGACAACGTCATATGGTACGACGGCACCGCTACGCAAGACGGTCCCATCGTTATCGGAGGCGATATTTTCCCCAGTATCGCCACGCCAAACGGCCCCTGTTATGGCGTCAAAGCGGCTGGTCCCGTTCGAATCTTCGGAACTCACTTCGACGTAGGGACCGATACGAGCGGAACCCCAATCCGGTGTTTCGGCGTGCAGGCAGTGGGGGGACAGATTTACGGGAAATTTGAGGCCTCAGACATGGGGCACGAGGGAGACGGCGTGGAGTTGCCGGGCACCGCCGCCGGTGTCGAGGTTGACGGCATTTTCAACAATGAGGTACATGGTGTCATAATTCGATCGGGAGCCAAGAACAACAGGATAGTTGTGATGGTGGGCGCCAACGCCAATACTTTTGATGTCTCAGATAACAGCGGAAACAACACGAACACCATCGAAATCCATGGCAAGCCTAATGCGGGTAACAGCTTTCAATTTGCAGGCCCGCTCGGCCTCAGCGGATCTACGATGGGCACGACCACGTTACAAGCTTCCTCCACTGCTTCCGGCACGCTAACTCTGCCCGCCCCCGCTACCAGTGACATCTTGGTAGGCCGGGGCACAACAGACACCCTAACCAACAAGACCCTCGCTAGTCCTGCTTTCAGCGGTACCGCCTCAACAGGCTTATCCCTTGGCGGAAATCTGACCCTGACTGGAGCCTCGCCTTCAATCCTGACTTCCACCAACATCAACTTGTTGCTGACCCCGGGCGGCACAGGCGGGGTGCAGGTTCCCAACGGCGCTACCGCTACGCCTGCGTGGTTCATGCCGAACGGCCCAGGGTTCTATTCCCCGAGCTCAGGGGTCCTAGTTTTTCAGAGCGGGGCCTCGAGCGACCAGCTAGCTTTCAGTTCCACGGGATTGAATACGGTCTCGACTGGCGTTTACGGTTGGAGGTCAGGTTCTGTCCCCAATGGTGCGGCGGATACTGGACTCTCCCGAGACTCTGCCGCCGGCGTCATTAACTTTGGCACGGGGAGCAACGGGAGCACAGCGGGAAGCTGGAAGGCGAACGCCGGAACCCTGGGGGTTGCTACTGGTACCGCGCCTTTGGTGGTGACAAGCACTACGCCGGTCGCCAATCTTACTACCGTTCCAACCACCTACGACCACTCAGGGACCCAGAAGACAGGCACCCGCATCGTCGCGGATTCTGGGACTCTATCGGGAGGCACGTTAACCGTAAACTTTACTGGGGCGGCGATTTTTGGCGGCGCCGGAAACTACTTCTGCACCGCTAATGATACAACCGGCCCCTCCGCCATCGAAATCACGTACAACACTGGTGCGCAGGTTGTGTTTACAGGCAACGGAACCCACAGCTTTCGTTACGTTTGCATTGGGAACTGACGAAGGCCGGGAGAAAGCGGGACGGGGAGACGTTCGCACCCCTAGCCGTTAAACTTGACGGGGTGGGTGATTGTGCTATAAAGTGCGCTGGTATGTCGGTAGTGGGTCTGCGCCACCTGAGAGTTCTTCCCCCCTGGCAGTCGCGCCCTGGGCCGTAGTTCGCCGGAGGAGGCAGTGTTATGCTCCGCTTGCCCCGTGTGTTCTTCAAGTTCGCGGTTCTTCTAATGCTAGTCGGAGTGCCCAGTTACTCCCATGCCCGTGGCTTCCTGCCTGCGGTCAGTTACCCTACAGGCGACAGTCCGTATTCTGTGGCCATAGGCGACTTCAATGGTGACGGGAAGCCGGACTTGGCAGCGGTCAATAACTTTGACGCCACCATAAGCATATTGCGAGGCATGGGCGACGGTAGCTTTCAATCTGGAAGAACGCTCCGAGCGTGCGACAATGCACAGGCCATCTCAGCCGCAGACCTAAATGGCGATGGAAGGGTCGATCTGGCGGTAGTGTGTCCTGGGGTTCACCACGCGGGCGTTGTTGTCCTGCTTAACAGCGCTACCGGTTTCCTGCCTCGGCAGTCTTATGCAAGCGGTAGCCAGGGACCAAATTCCCTAGTGGTGGTGGATTTTGACGGAGATGGAATTCTCGACCTCGCGGTTGGTGAGGGTGGCAGCGTTGCCTTCCTCAAGGGCAACGGGGATGGCTCATTTCAGTCGCCGGAACTCTACGACGCCAACGGGCCCATCAACTCTGTGGCAGCCGGGGACCTCGACGGAGACGGCAACCTTGATCTCGCGGTCGCGGACGGTACCGGCGGCGTCGACATACTCCTGGGCAACGGTGACGGTAGCTTCCGGCCAGCCATGCCGGTTTTTGTCGGGACAGCCGTGCGATCCGTAGCGGTTGGGGATTTTGACCAAGACGGCAACCTCGACCTTGTGACGGCCAACTGTTCAACAGAAGGCTGCTCGATCTCAAATAGGACCGACAACATCGCCACCGTGCTGATGGGAAATGGCGACGGAACCTTCCAGCCTCCGGTAGCCTACACGGTGGGTCTCACGCCAAGATCGGTTGTGGTCGCCGACTTCAACGGTGATGGTGTTCTCGATGTAGCTGTGGCCGTCAGCTTAGGCAGGGTGACCGTGATGCTCGGCCACGGAGACGGCACCTTCCCGGTGCTAGATCATTTCAGTGCCGGCAACGCCCCGTGGTTTGTGGCTGCTGGCGACTTCAATCGTGACCGGGCAATCGACCTGGCAGTTGTGGATGAGGGTGGCAACGACGTCTCTATATTAATGAACGTCCGTGGCACCTTTGTGACTACCAACAGCTCGCAGAATCCGGCTCCCGTCGGCCAACCCGTCACCTTTACCGCCACCGTTGCGCCCAGCCTTGTAAGTACGACTCCCACTGGAAAGATCACCTTCGCCGATAGTGCAACAATCCTTGCCACCGTCCCGCTGAATGCGAGCGGCCAAGCGAGCTTTACGACTTCGGGCCTGAGCTTGGGAACCCACACCATCCGCACCAAGTATTCCGGCGATCCCAATTTCAATCCCAACACCGGCAAAGCCATCACGCAGATCATCCAGTAAGCCCTGCGGCACGGTTGACAGCCCCAGTTTTCTGCGTTAGTATGTGGCGAACAAAAAGCGAATATAGCCATGTGCACCCTGCCATTGCTTCCCGCTGCCGGATCCAAACTCGTGGGTATCGCCCGCCTGGCCTCGGAGGGGGAGTCTCTTCGAGAGGGGCACGATGTCGAGTATTTTTCCCTGCCTGTCCGTTCCCTGTTGAACCGCTGCACCGGGGTGCGGATGCCGTTCACTTGGACGATCAATCCCTATCGCGGCTGCGAGTTTGCCTGCAAGTACTGCTACGCGCGCTATACCCACGAGTTCATGGAACTGCGCGACGGGGCGGATTTCGAACAGAAGATCTACGTCAAGGAACACGCCGCCGATTTGTTGCGGCAGGAACTGCGCCACGTGAAACCTGGCGAGGAGATTGCAATCGGCACGGCGACCGATCCTTATCAGCCTGCGGAGCGCCGTTTTGAGGTTACCCGCGCGATCCTTGAAGAGTTGGCGCGACACGCCGGGCTGGAACTTGGCATTGTCACCAAGTCCAACCTGGTGCTGCGTGACATTGACGTGTTGCAGCAGGTGGCGCGGAACAACCGGCTGTTCGTGAATGTGACCATCACGACTCTGAAGACCGACCTTGCCCGTATTCTGGAGCCGAGAGCACCCCGGCCAGACCTGCGCTTGGAAGCCGTACGCAAACTGAACGAAGCGGGAATCGACACTGGGGTGAGCTGCGCTCCCGTGCTTCCGGGCATCACGGATTCGCCGCGCGATCTGGAGGCCGTGGTGCGGGCCACCGCCGAGGCTGGGGGTAAGCATATCTTCGCCAATCCGCTGTTCTTGAAGCCCTGCTCGGCCGCCGTCTTCCTGCCTTTCCTCGACAAGGAATTCCCTCAGCTGGCCGAGGGCTACCGGCAACGTTATAAGGATCGAGCGTTTCTGCCAAAGGCGTACGGGAAACGCATTTCACAGCTGATGGTGCGTCTGCGGGAGAAGTACGGCATTCGGAGCGACTACGACCGTTATCGAGTCAAGACACATCCCATCGCGCAGACCGATGAACAACTGGCGCTGTTCTGAGAGACCGGCAGGGGCCGTACCGATTGGCTAAGTGTTTCCCTCACGCATCACCTCCGCATACATCCTATGAAAGGCGTGAACCCCTTTCTCCTGCGTCACGCTGAAGCGTCCACGCTGGTAGCTCCGTGAACGCAGGTTCTTCTGCACTTTCTCGCAGATGGCAATGTCCTCGATCTGGATCTGGTCGCTGAATTCGACAGAGGCTTTTGCCGCGGGAGTGCTCAGGTCCTTCTCCGGCAGATACCACTCGAAGATTGCCAGCGAGCGCTCCGCATCCAGCGGCAGCACGATGTTCAGCGAAACATTGTCGGGATAGCAGTTCAACATCCAGTTGGGGAAGATCCAGAAATAGTCCGTGGTCAGGTCTTCACCAGCTTCCTGATAGCGGCGAGGCGTGGTGTCTCCGGGCTGCGCGCCGCGAATCGGACTGAACTGACGCACGTGGCGCGGGTAGGGCTCGACCGTGTAGGCGTTGTAATCGAGTTCGCGGTTCAACCCGGGATGCACACTGGGCAAGTGATAGCCCTCGAGATAGTTGTCCACGTAAGTCTTCCAGTTGCATTTCATGTCGTAGGTGCGGCGCTCGAATAAACTCATCCGCTCAAACCCAAAACGTTTTGCCTGGTTTGGCAGTTCACCCAGACTCTTCACCAGCGGCTCGGAATTGGGATCCAGGTTGACGAAGATCAGGTTGAACCATTCTTCGGTGCGCACCGGCACCAGGGCGAAGTCTTCCGGACGGAAACCCTCCACACCTTCGATCTCGGTTGCGCTGAGGAGCTTGCCATCGAGGCCGTAGGTCCAGCCGTGATAGCCACAGCGGAACAGCTTGCGTGAGCCGCATCCTTCGGCGGGCGGGCCGGCACGATGACGGCAGACGTTATAGAAACCTCGCAGCTCGCCTTGGGTGCCGCGCACTAGCAGCAACGGCTCACCCAAGAGTTCCACGGTAAAAAAATCTCCGGGCTTCGCCAGTTGATGCCGGTGCCCCACCACCTGCCAGGTGCTGGCAAAGAGCTTCTCTTTCTCCAGCGCGAATACTTCAGCATCGGAATAGAACGGCGCGGGGATGGACCAGGCACGGGAAATGTCGGAATCGACGTGAAGCATGTCCAACGAAATGGTCATGGTAAGGGAGACATTGTAAGGGAGACATTGTAAGACAGAGGGCGGCCTTTGGCAGGCCGGGTGAGCGGAACATCTCGTCTTGACGAAGTGCCCAGGAGACCGGACAAGACCGGGAACATCGCGATTGCGACATCCGACTCTCTTGTCAATTTTCCGTGTAAACTTGCACCCGCCTTCCGTTCGGTTACAGGGGGAAGCTGTCTCCCGCCTTTGTCCCAAAGTGGCAGAATTTGTCAACCCACCAGCAAAATCCTGACACAGCTTAGAGCACGAGGGGCGAATTTGGCCTAAAACTAGTGGTGACAGAAGCGTAGAGTCTGAAAACAAAGCACATTACGGGAGGTTGGACACTCTTCCTTGGTAACGTCGGGTTGTGGCCTGTAAAGTGCGAACATAAATCGGAAATCGGGTCTATTGAGAATTTTTGATCACGGGGAAGAGGGGAAAGAGATGCGGAAACAGAAGGGTTTCTCACTAATTGAGCTGCTGATCGTGGTCGCGATCATTCTGATCATCGCCGCGATCGCCATTCCGAACCTGCTGCGAGCACGCATTGCTGCCAATGAGGCGTCGGCGGTGAGCTCGCTGCGTACCATCAACACTGCCGAAGTGACGTATCTGACGGCGTATCCCACAGTCGGGTATTCGATCACCTTGGCTGCCTTGGGTCCTCCGGCAGCGGGTGCGTGTGCCGCTCCTGTCCAGGCTAATGCCTGCATGATCGACTTCGCGCTGGCCTCGGCTGCGGTCACGCCCAAGAGCGGTTATCGGTTCCGCGTGAGCAACGGCCTCAATCCCACAGTTCCGGTCACTACTTACGTAGTGGGTGCCGCTCCGGTCACCTTCAATCAGACCGGTGTGCGTCGCTTCTGCACCATCGAGGATGCGGTTCTGCGTTTCGATGCAAACGTTGGCGCTAGCACCACCCCGGAAAACTCGAGCGCGAACTGCACCGGCGCTTTGTACAACGTCCTGCAGTAGTTACTTTGGCAAAGTACCTGGGGGAGGGTACAAGCCGGGAGCATCGGATGCATAATCCGATGCTCCTTAAGTTTTTTGGCGGGAACCCCGGGGAGGGGGTGAAGTGCCCAGGAGACCGGACAGGACCGGGAACATTCGCGATTACAACAGCCAACTCCCTTGTCAATTTTCCGTGCAAACTTGCACTCGCCTTCCGTTCGGTTACAGGGGGGAACCGTCTCACGCCTCTGTCCCAAAGTGACACAATTTGTCAACCCACCAGCAAAATCTGACACAGCTCAGAGCAAGAGGGGCGAATTTGGCCTAAAATCAATGGTGACGGAAGACTGCGTAGAGTCTGAAAACAAAGCACGTTACGGGAGGTTGGACACTCCCCTTGGTAACTTCGGGTTGTGGTCCGTAAAGTGCGAACATAAATCGGCAATTGGGTCTATTGAGACCAACACTTTGATCACGGAGAAGAGGGAAAACGAGATGCGGAAACAAAAGGGCTTTTCACTAATTGAGCTGCTGATCGTGGTGGCGATCATTCTGATCATCGCCGCGATTGCCATTCCGAACCTGCTGCGGGCACGTATTGCGGCCAATGAGTCGTCCGCGGTGAGCTCGCTGCGTACCATCAACACTGCCGAAGTGACGTATCTGACAGCGTATCCCACAGTCGGGTATTCGATTACCTTGCCTGCCTTGGGTCCTCCGGCAGCGGGTGCGTGTCCCGCTCCTGTCCAGGCTAATGCCTGCATGATTGACTTCGCGCTGGCCTCAGCTGCTGTCCTCCCGAAGAGCGGCTATCTGTTCGCCGTGAACAACGGCCTCACTGCTACGGTGCCGGTTACCACTTACGTTGTGGGCGCCGCTCCGGTCACGTACAATCAGACCGGTGTGCGCCGTTTCTGCGCCATTGAGGATGCGGTCCTGCGTTTCGATGCAAACGTGGGCGCTAGCATCACCCCGGAAGCCTCGAGCGCAGCCTGCACCGGCGCTTTGTACAACGTCCTGCAGTAGTTACTTTGGCAAAGTACCTGGGGGAGGGTACAAGCCGGGAGCATCGGATGCATAATCCGATGCTCCTTAGTTTTTTGGGGGAGAACCCAGGTAGTCAGAAAGTCTCGCTGCCAGGTTTTGTCTCATCGGTTGACAAAACCTGTCTGGGTTGCGAAGACTAGCGGGCTCCGCGTACGACTCACTCGTAAGCGATTGATTCCAGGCGGACTGCCAAAACTGCCGTAACCTGATTGAGTCCGATACTTGGCCAGCGGAATGCAGAGATAAATGGGTGAGAGGGCAGAAAATGGAAAGGCAAAGAGCAAAGCGATATCGTGGTTTTTCTCTGATTGAGCTCTTGATCGTAGTAGCGATCATCCTCATCATCGCCGCGATCGCCATTCCGAACCTGTTGCGGGCGAGAATTGCGGCGAACGAGGCCTCCGCGGCCAGCGCGATACGAAGCATTAACACGGCAGAGTTTGCGTATAACGCGGCATATCCCAAGAATGGATATGCGAGCGGGCTTGCGAACCTGGGCGGAGCTTCTCCGTGCGTGCCTACCGCATTGGCGGCATGCATGCTCGACAATGTGCTAGCAACCGCTATTCCGGGCACGGGAGGAAAAAGCGGATATGTATTCCTGGCCACAGGCTTGCTTCCGGTGGGAGCGGTCAATGGGTCGTTTGTATCGGGCGCCTCTCCGGTAAGCTTCAACCTTACAGGTGTGCGCAATTTCTGCTCGACCGAGGACGGTGTGGTGCGGTTTAACCCAGGCGGCGCCGGTAGCATCCCGGTCACCACGAGTGCGGCCTGCCAAGCGTTCTCCGTGATGCAATAACAAGTTTTGGTGCGTACCTGGGGGAGGGTACAAAGCCAGAAGGGGGCCGGGACGCAAGTCCTGGCCTTTTTTACTTTGGTAATATCGAGTGCCCTACCTGCCAACTCCCAGCGGCGCTGCTTTGCCTATAATAAAAATTCAATGCAGGACAAACCTGGTTTTGTGCCATGTCTGCCATAGAGATCCTAGGTCTGGAAAAGACTTACAGCGTGGGCTTCTGGCGCAAAAGGCCCAAGTGCGCCTTGAAGCCGCTCCACTTGCAGGTCGAGGAAGGGGAGATTTTCGGTTTTCTCGGACCGAATGGAGCCGGCAAGACGACCACCCTCAAGTTGCTCATGGGTTTGATTTTTCCCACGGCTGGCTCGGCGCGCATTCTGGGGATGGAAATCAATGATCCCCGAATGAAGGCCCAGATCGGTTTTCTGCCGGAGCAGCCGTATTTCTACGACTATCTGACCGCCCGCGAACTACTGGAGTACTACGGGCAACTCTCCGGAGTGGCCCCGAAAGAGCGCACGCGCAAGGTCAACGAGGTTCTGCAACGCGTAGGACTACCAGACGTGGGCGGGATGCAGTTGCGAAAGTTCTCCAAAGGGATGCTGCAACGCGTGGGCATTGGGCAAGCGATTCTGCATGATCCCAAGGTTGTTTTCTTCGACGAGCCGATGTCCGGCCTCGATCCGATGGGGCGCCGGGAAGTCCGCGACCTGATGGAACAACTCAAGCTCGAAGGCAAGACTGTTTTCTTCTCCACCCACATCCTTCCGGACGCGGAGGCGCTGTGCGATCGGGTGGCAATCATTCACAAGGGTGAATTGCGGGGCGTTGGGGCGATTGCGGATCTCACCTCCAGCGTTCACGGCCAGGTGGAGTTGGTCTGGCAGGGGACGACGGTGCCGGCTTCTTTGCGGGCGCTGGGTGCCGAGTGTCATGTGACCGGCGACACTGTCCGCGCGGTACTTTCCGAAGCCAACCAGGACACTGCCATCGAGGCGCTGCGGCGGGAACGACTGCGGCTGGTTTCCGTGACTCCGGTGCGAACTTCCCTGGAAGACTACTTCGTGCAGAAGCTGCAACCGGCTGGGGCCGTGGCGGGGGTCAGGACATGAGCACACGAATCGTGCACATCGCCTCTAACACTTTCCGGGAAGCGGTCCGCGATCGCGTGCTCTACAACCTGGTCGCGTTTGCCCTGCTGATGTCGGGGGCAGCCGTTCTGGTGGGGCAGATTTCCATCGACATCGAACGCAAGGTGGTGAAAGACCTGGGGCTCACGGCAGTTTCGCTGTTTGGCGTGGTGATTGCCATCTTCATCGGCATCGGACTGGTCTCGAAGGAAATCGAGAGAAAGACTCTGTACACCGTGCTCTCACGACCGGTGCGGCGCTGGGAATTCATCGTCGGCAAGTTTTTTGGGCTGGCGGGCACTTTGGTGCTGAACACCTTCTTCATGGCAATTGGTGTCTTCGGTGCGCTGCTGTACGTTTCCCATCACTTTCAGAGAGCGGACGGTTGGTTGCTGGTGGCGCTGTATTTCATCATCCTGCAGTTCCTGATCGTCACTTCCCTGGCGCTACTGTTTTCCTCGTTCTCTTCCCCGCTGCTTTCGGCGGTGTTTGTATTTTCTTTGTTCGTAATCGGCAGCTTCGCGGAAGACCTGCGTGGATTTGCCGGCATGACTCAGGGCTTCACGCGCTGGCTGGCTACCGGTGTGGCGTATCTGGTGCCGAATTTTTCCGCGCTCAACGTGATCAGTTCGGTCGCGCATGAGCAGGCCATCCCGGGGCAATTGATCTTCTACAACACTGCGTATGCCATGATCTACGCCACCATGGCTCTGTGCGGAGCGGTGCTGGTTTTTGAGCACAGGAACCTGAAATGAAAGCTTCCCGGCAGATCACCGTTGTGGCCAGCCTTCTGCTGGCGGCCTGCATGTTGGGAACGGTCCTTCTGTTGCAGCGCCTGGACCAGTTACGGACTGGAGCCACGCTGGAGGAAGCGCTCTACCTTTCCTCGCCCAAAGTCCTAAAGCGCATGAGCCTGGGCTACGACGGGCTGCTGGCAGATGTGTACTGGACCCGCGCCGTGCAGTACTTCGGGAACAAGCACCACCAAGGCGCCGAGCGTTACGACCTGCTGGCTCCACTGCTGGAGATTACCACTACGCTTGATCCCCAATTAATCGTTGCCTACGAGTACGGCGCGAACTTCCTCGCACCGGCCCCGCCGAACGGGGCGGGCCTGCCGCAGCGGGCAATCGATCTGGTGGAGTACGGCATTGGCAATAATCCGGATGAATGGCGGCTTTATTACGAGCTGGGTTTCATTCAATACATCGAGCTCAAGGATTATGCCGGAGCGGCGGACGCGTTCATCCGGGGGAGTAAGGTCCCCGACGCACATCCTTTTCTCAAAGTGCTGGCGGCGCAGATGGCACAGCATGCCGGCGAACGGGAGACGGCCCGAATGCTGTGGAGCACCACCTACCAGACGGCGCAGGAGCATTCGATCCGCGCCAACGCAGCCGCCCATTTGCGGGCGTTGCAAGTGGACGAAGACGTCACCAACCTGGAGAGGGCCGTGGCCTGGTACCGGGAGAAGGTCGGCCATCTCCCTGTCGGCTTTTCTGATCTGGCAACGGCGGGCATGTTGCGCGGAACTCCGGTGGATCCGTTGGGCCATCCCTACAAACTGACTCCGGATGGCCGGGTGGAAGTGCGGGTGCCGGATGATTTGCCGTTTATCGAAAAGGGGATGCCGCTGGGATACGTGCCGCCGAAAGCACCGAAATTCCTGTCTACGGATTAGAGGATGGCGCAGGCTTTGGCTTTGGAGTAGAAAGACGTGGGCAGACCCCTGCGCCGTATATTTACATTGTGTAAATACATCCGATGCGCTATAGTTGGGACAGAGAGAAGAACCGCCGCAATATCTCCCGGCATGGGATCGCCTTCGAGGATGCGCAGCGGATTTTCGACGGGCCAACGGTTGAAAAGGCCGATGAGCGTTTCGACTACGGCGAAAGTCGGGTCTATGCGGTTGGCCTGGTGAACGGCTTGGAAATTACGGTGGTTTACACGGATAGAAACCATGACGAAAGGCGCATCATCTCGGCGTGGCGAGCGGAACCGCACGAAAGACGCTACTACTGGCAAAACATCGAAAGCTAAGCGCGGCGCCGGTACGGACTGGAACAAGCTGCGCCACATGAGCGACGCCCGGATACGCCGCGGCATTGCGTCGGAGCCCGACGTGCGCCCCACGGATGAAGAATTCTGGAAAGACGCCAAGGTGGTATGGCCCACTCCAAAAACAGTTGTGACCATGCGGCTGGATGCTGACTTGCTGGCCTGGTTCCGGCAACAGCGCGGGTACCAAACCCGCATCAACGCCATCCTGCGCGCCTACATGAAAGCGCAGGAGTCCGGGGACAGGGAAGCCACCTAGTTCTGAATGCGAACCGTGGATCGAACCTATTGATGTTCCTGTAAACGCACGCCCCTGTATCGCTTGAGATTTCGGGGCACCGAGGAATCGCAGAGAGTCAAGGGATCGGTGTCTGTGACGTGTGACCCAAGGAGTTGTTTAAAATAGTTTCTCGGGACGGGCCCCACTTCTCGCAAAGAACGCGAGAAATGGGGCACCCCCAGTTGGGTTGGAGCCTATACCTGGGCCGGAGATGTCGGCCACCCGCCGTCCTTCAGGCGGTGTGGCATCGCTAAAGCAACAACCAGCCCGGAACCTTTTTCCCAGAAAGGCGGAAAATCGCTTCCTTCGAGGATTCGTCAATGGTGGACTGGCAAGCACAAAAGAAGGCTCACCAACTGGAAATCTGTCCCGCATGTGGCGGGAAGATGCCGCTCGGGGGGGATACCTACAAGTGCGAGAAATGCGGACACTTCGAGCAGGACATATCGCTGCACGACATCGTTGAACGAGACGACCCGGCAAACTTGAAATTTTGCAACTGCGAATATTGTCTGAAGGAGCGGAGCGGAAAGCGACTTTAGGGCGATGAAAGCCATGCTACATCTCAAGCCGATTATCACAATTCTGGTGATGTGGCTGATTATCCGGTCAAACTGGCTGCATGATTTGTTCGCAGGCGGTGATGCCTACAACTGGTTGATAGGAGCAATCGGCACAGTCGCCATAGTGGGAGCGGTGCTCCGCATCGTCCTATGAGCGATGAGTTCCCAATCGACGTGGATGGGCTAGACGAAGAAACTCTCAGGCTCCTAAACCAGATTAGAGCTAAGGACGACCCTGAGACCGGAACCAGAACCCCTCGTGATTTGTCGAAACTCAAGGTGAGCGAAGCTGTCGAGCTAATTCGCCTCTTGCGAAGAGCCGCCGAATTCCACAAGGAACCCCCGTCTCCGTCCAACATTGTCGCTCGACAACTACTTACGATTCTAAACGAAAAAGTCCGAGAGGTTGCGCCGGACATCCCGCCTCTGCTCGAACAGGAATCCGCACTGACCGCAGCCGACGAAGCCGTAACGAGGCTGTACGAGGAACACTTAAGGGAAAAATCGAGGTTCGGCAAGCCGGCAGTCTATTGGGGTGCCGCCCTGGTGGTTTATCTTGTTTCGACGGCTGTCGGAAGCCTTGCCGTGGCAGTGGTGGGCGGGGCAATCGCTCTTTGGGCCTTCTGGCGCAGCACCCTGTGCGTTACCTTTCGTGCTGCGACTTGGATGAGACTGGCAGACAAACTCGACGGGTCAGGTAAGGCGCACAACCACTGAGAAACCCCACCCCTCTCCGGAGCTAGCGGGCACCGCTCCGGAAATTCAGCAAGTGATGCGATGGCATCCTGCAGTGCCAGAAACCACCGGATGCCGGCGCCTCCGGCATGCTGCGACAGCAGCCAGTCAAGAATTGTATCCACGTCCTGCTCGGCTGCCGCCGTCGTCTCAACGCGGAAGGTCATGCTTGCGGCGCAGATCCGCGAGAAACTCGGTGGTGGGCTTGGTACGCCCGGCTCTTACATCTTCGTAGCCTTGGCGGATTCCCTCGACCGCTTCCGCGAAGTCCTGCCGCTCCCATTCCAGATAGGTAGCCAGGGCGTCATCAAGAGCGGTGGCAGGGTCCTGGCCACGCCGTTTGGCGTACTCTTCCAATTGCGCCTTACGCTCCGGCTTGAGCGGGATCATATCCATGGCTGGCCTCAGTTTCCTTCAACTCATCGTAAGACGTTCCGCGGCTCAGGTCAAAAACTATCTGCCGTCGTTCGAGAGAGTGGGTGTTAAGCGCAACACCTTTGTCCAACCGTCCCGTAAACTACTCCTGTGGACCTAAATTCCATGCTGCGCAACTTTGTTGTCCTCGGGCTGGCCACGGCGATTGCAACCGCCAGCTCGGCGACTGACGTCCATGCTATCGCCCAGGCGGTGGACGCTCACTACAACCATTTGCACACCCTGCAAGCCGAATTTACGGAGATCTATCGTGGGGCAGGTATCGAGCGGACTGAATCCGGGACGCTATGGCTTAAAAAACCCGGCAAGATGCGTTGGGAGTACCGTTCTCCCAGAGAGAAGCTGTTCCTGAGCGACGGCAAGGATGCCTGGTTTTACGTGCCCGGAGACCGCCAGGTGCGGCGAGCCCCGGTCCGGAAGCTGGATGACCTGCGGTCTCCCTTAGGCTTCTTGCTGGGTAAAACCCGACTGGAAAAGGAATTGCAGGGATTATCCCTGGCCTCGGACGTGCCACCCTTCGTGCCGGGCAACCTGGTTCTAAGGGGGGTCCCCAAAGCGTTGGCGGAAAGGGTTAGCCAGGTTCTGGTCGAGATTACACCGGATAGCCGGATCGCCCGCATCCTAATTGAAGAGATTGACGGTGCGGTGACGGAATACCGCTTTAGCGCGCAGAAGGAGAACGTCGAGATTACCGATCAACGGTTCCGGTTTACGCCTCCTCCCGGTGTCGAAGTGATCGAGGGCGATTTTGGGCCTTGAGTGGGTTTGTAGAAAGGCTGGTCTGCGAAAAGATCGAAAATCTATAATTGGTTGTTTATCTACCGCTTACAGGTATTTCGGCGAGGTTTAGCCGAGTCCGCTGCAGGCGTTACCAGCGATAGGCCGAGTGGGTTGCGGAAGCCGCAGAGTAGTGGTTTGGAATGCTAGACTTAGGTGGGCGGGACGGTAACTGATTCGGGCATGGCTGAATTCCTGGTCAAGGTAGCTGACGAGCGTGGGCACCTAGTACAACAGGTGGAGCACGGATTCTCGGAATCCGAGGTGCGAG
>JBGQBN010000071.1:0-16995 GCA_041494805.1 Terriglobia bacterium
ACGATGTTTTCGACCACGACGATCGCGTCATCAATCACCAGGCCCACGGCCGCGGCCAGCCCGCCCAGGGTCATCAGGTTGAAGCTTTCATTTAGAAGCTTGAGGGCAACGAACGTTAACAGGACCGTGACCGGAATCACCAGCCCGGCGACAATCGAGGTTCCCCAGTCACGGAGGAACACGACCAGGATGATCGAGGCGAGAATCAAGCCGAGCAGAATGGCGTCGCGCACACTCTTGATGGAATCGCTCACAATGATGGACTGGTCATAAAACGGCCGGATGGTGATGCCGGGTGGAAGTGATTGACGAATGCGCCCCACTTCATTGTGCACTTCGTCGGCGACCTCTATGGTGTTGCTGTCCGGCTGGCGGTTGACGTTGATCAGCACCGCCGGCTTGCCGTTGGCAGTAACGATGGTGTAAAGCGGCTTCACGCCGGGTGCGATGCTGGCCACATCTCCGATGCGGACCGGGACTCCAGTGGTTGTGGTCTTGATGACTGTGTCTGCGATTTGCTCCGGGGTGCGCACCTGTCCGCTGACCAGTCCCAGCACCAGTTGATGATTGCGCTCGAAGAGGCCTGGGGAATCGATCAGGTTGGTGCGCCGCATGGTTTCCAGAATGTCGGTAACCGTGACGTTCGCGGTCAGCAGCCTGGCAGGGTCAGGGGTGATGTGGAACTCCGGCTGTTGCCCGCCTTGCACCAGCACGGTGGAGACGCCGTCGAGCCGGTTCAGCCGCGGCTTGATCTCGTAGGTGGCGCGCTCCCACAGTTGCGTCTGGGGCACGGTGTCGGAGGTGAGGCTGTAGCCCATGATGGGAAAGCTGGCGAAGGTCAAGCGGTGCGCGATGACGCTGGCCGCCGGTGGCAATTCCGGCTGCACCCGCGAGATCGCGGCATTCACGTACTGCAGCGTCTGGAACATGTCTGCATCCCAGCTGAAAAACAGGTTAATCTCGGCCGTTCCGCGGCTGGTGATGGAACGCACCTCATGCAGCCCGGGGACGCTGTTCACGGCTTCCTCGATCGGACGCGTGATGGTCACCATCATCTGATCGGTGGGCATCACACCGTTGTCCACGGCGATCAGGATGCGCGGGAAGTTGGTGGCTGGAAAAACCGAGACCGGTATGGTGAAAGCCAGATAGCCGCCCAGGAGCGCCAGGGTCAGGATCAGGAAGATCACCGGTTTGGAATGGCGCGCGAACCAGTAGGAGGATTCCGGTTGGGTCACGGAGTCGCTCCGTTGCGGCTATTTTTCATTCTGGTTTTCCGCTTTGATCTTGGAATTGTCGGGCAAACCGTAGGCCCCGGACGCCACCAGTCTGTCTCCAGCCTGCAGGCCTTCGACGATTTGAACCTGATCTCCTTGACGGATTCCGACGCGCACGCTTTTCCGATGGGCGTGATTGCCCGAGTCGACCACCATCACCGAAGTGCTTCCGTCTTGTGCCGTCAGCAGCCCGGCCGCTGGAACCACCAGCGCATCCGGAACGGTCTGCGCCAGCATGGATACTTGCACGCTGGTGCCCGGCTTCAGGCGCTGATCCGGATTTGTCGCCTGCACCCAGACTTCGACGGTTGTGCTGTTGGGATCCAGTGCCGGGCTGACTACGGTGATCTTGCCCTCGAAGGGTCTGTCCTCACCGGGCACCGTGATGGTTGCCTTGTCGCCCGGTTTGAGCAGCGCAGCCTCCGGCTGCGGGATGTGGGCGCGGGCGATGACCTGGGAGATGTCCATTACCGTAAGCAGGGGAGTGCCGGCCGCGGCCATCTCTCCCGGATACAGCGGGCGATCCGTCACCACTCCGTCGATGGGGCTGCGAATCTCGGAGTAGGTCAGTTGCGCCTCCGCTCCCAAATACTTGCCCTTGGCTGATTCCAGTTGTCCCGCCGCCGACTTGAGTACCTGCTGCTTCCCGATCGCCATCAAGGCGTCGAGATGCTTCTGAGCGATTTCATACTGGTTGCGGGCCTGGGTCAGATCTACCCCAGCCTGGTCGAGTTCCTTGCGCGGCATGGCTCCCTGCTGATAGAGATCCTGGCGGCTTT
The DNA here is from genome assembly GCA_041494805.1 of Terriglobia bacterium. GTDB lineage: Bacteria > Acidobacteriota > Terriglobia > Terriglobales > Acidobacteriaceae > JBGQBN01. The sequence goes on from JBGQBN010000071.1 coordinate 2,057, forward strand.
CGTAAATCTTTTGTTGGGCCTCAAGCATCTGCTTTGCGGCCTGCGCGTCGAGCTGCGCCTTCTGGATTTGCTGCGGCAGGTCGGCGGCCGTCGTGGTTTCATACGCCGCCTGCGCCTGGTCGTACCCACCCTTCGTATCCTGCGCGGCGGCAGCGAGATCGCGGTTTTCGAGAACGGCAAGCAGCTGACCCTGGCGAACGCGGCTGCCGCGCTTGACCAAGAATGTCTTCACGGGCGCGCTGATCTTCGGCGTAATTGCGGATTGCTGCAGCGGGAACAAGACCGCGTCCCCGACCACAGTGCGCCGCAGAGTTGTCTTCTCCACCGAAACCACCTGCACCGGCACGGCGGTTTCCTTCTCGGCGGACTCCCCTGAGCAGCTGGCGAGCAACAGCAGCGCCATGAATCCTGCAAACGTCCCTCCGCGCCGCCAGACGGCGCCGGAGCCGGAAGAACAGCCGGGAAGTGTGGGGCGGATGAGGCCTTTGGTGTACATGTTTAGAAATTCCCTGTCAGCGTCTGCAAATTCGCCAGGGCGACACGGAAACGCACTTGCCCGTCATTGAAAGCGTTGCGCGCCTGGGTTAGCGTGTTCTGTGCGTCCACGACCTCAAGCACCGTGGCTTCGCCGGCCTGGTAACGCAGCGTGGTCAGACGCAGACTCTCCGCCGCGAGTTCGGCCGATTCCGTCAGGGAATCCAGTTCCCGTCGCGCGGTTTGGGCCTGGTTGTAAAACGTGCGCAGATTGCCGAGCAATTGGCGCTGCGCAAAGCTCAATTCCACCCGCGCCTGCTGCCGCCGCAGATCAGCCTGCTTTACTTTGCTGCGATTCGCTCCCCAGTTCCACACCGGCAATTGCAGCGTGGCGGCCGCCGCATAACCAAGATTTCGGGTGCCACCGGTTTTGGTGGCGAATTGATTGGCATCAATGCCATAGAAGTAATCGAAGCTTAGCGATGGCAGGAACCCATTCCAGGCGATCGCGACTTCCTGGTTGGCTTCTTGCAGGGCGGCTATAGCGGCGCGCAATTCCGGATTCTTGTTCGCAGCGGCAGCCTGAACCTCGGGGAACGCGGGCAAGGGGTCCGGGGTTTGCAAATCGTCCACAATGCTGAAGTTTTCGTTGAAATCGGGAAAGACGAGCACTGCCAGTTGCAGGCGGCTGCGGTTCATTTCCAAATCCGCCTCCTGCAAGTCGCGCTGTTGCTGCTGAAACTGGATCTGGGCTTTGATCACGTCGGAGTGCGCCACTTCGCCGCCATGCTCGAGCTTCTGGCTGATGTCGAGGAAGCGCTGCGCTTCGCCCGCTGCGCGTTGTGCCGTGGCATACTTTCGCTGCGCCGCCACCAATCCGTAATACGACTGCACGACCGTGACCACGAGTCCACGGGCGGCAATTTCGGAACGGGCCCGTGCCACCGCCTCGGCGGCCAGCGTCCGGCGGTAGTCCGCCACATTTCCGAGAGAAATCTCCTGGTGCACATTCCCCTGGCTGATGTACTCGTGGACACCATTGGCACCGACAAACCGTCCCGTCGGCGTGCCATTGCCCTGGGTGTAAAGGAATGTGGCGTTGTAATTCAGGCTGGGCAACAGCGCGGCTCGACTCTGCACCCGATCTTCCCTGGCCAATCCGAATTCGGTCAGCGCAGCCTGATATTCGGGATTGTTCTTGCGGGCTCGCTCCAGCGCATCCTGCAGGGTCAGAGTCAAGGGACCGGCGTTTGGGGTGGGACTGCTGTTGGCCCCCGCAGCCACCAGGTTCGACGTTGTCTGCGCCGCTGCGGCCAACGCAAGAACTAACATCACGATCACCAGCCCCAATTGCTTGAGGGCTGGACGATCCCGGAAAGGAAAGAAGTCAGAAGTTGCCATAGGCCCCACCCGTGGCACAAACAGTAATATTGAAGGAACGAAGATTAAGGGAACCTGAAGGGATGGCGGGGAGCTCTGAAATGTCTATGCTGCCGGCAGTTCTACCGTCATGCGGGTACCATTCCCGGGGCTGCTCTCCGCGGTAATGGTTCCTCCGTAGGCCTCGACCAAGGCTTTGGCTATGGCCAACCCAAGCCCGAAGCCTCCCGTAGTTCGGGTCCGGGAAGGGTCGCCGCGATAAAAGCGTTCAAATATGTGGGGTAGATCTTCGGCGGAAATGCCGGCGCCGTGGTCTGCAAACACAATCCGCGCCGGGCCAGCTTCTTTTCCCATAACTGCGACTTCGACCGATCCGCCTTCCGGGCTGTAGCGGACGGCGTTCTCCAGGAGGTTGATCCATACCAGCTGCAGGTCCTCAGGGTCGGCTCGAAACAGCACCGGACCATTGGTGGAGAGGTGGATCGTAGTCTTGCGGGCGTGTGCCAGATTTCGAATCCGCTCTACTGCTTCTTCACAGGTCGGGGTAATGTCGATGATCTCGAGGTCGCGCCGCAATGCGCCATGCGCCCACTGTTCCGCGCGGGAGAGCCTGAGCATCCATTGCAGGAGCTGCTCCAGACGCTCCAGGTCTTCCAGCGACTGTTCCAGTCCGGCGCGATACTCCTCCGAAGTGCGAGGCCGGTGCAATAACGACTGCAGGGTGGACTTCAGCACCGCGATGGGAGTTCTGAGCTCATGGGCGGCATTCCCCAGGAATTCTCTTTGCTGGACAAACGAGCGCTGCAGCCGGGCCAGCATGGTGATCATCGATTGAGTAAGCGGACGCAGTTCTTCGATCTGTTCCGCATCTTGCGGGGGCCGAAATTCCCAGCGGTCTGCCGTCACCAGCGCCGCCTGTCCGGCCAGATGCTGCAGCGGCAGGAGTCCACGGCGCACCCCCCAAAGTGCCAGCAAGACGGTTGCGCCCAGGAGCAACAGGCTAGCTAGTGCGATGAAGATGCCCGCTTCTTTTACCTGTTCTCGCAACCGAACCATGGGTGCGGCGTAGACGATGGTCAAAGTTTGGGGCCGGAAGGATTTCCCCTCTTCGCGATCCAAGACGGGGGCGTGAAAAACACGCAGGGCGCGATAGGGGACACCTGCCCAAGCAAAGTTCCAATGGCCATCTCCCACTGGCGGAATTTCCAGACCACCGGGCCAGTTGGTGGAACGCACTAGAAGGCCAGATCGCTCGGTCCACACTGTAAACAGGTCGGGATGCCCAGGATCGAGAGACGGGGGCATCAGCGTGCTATCAAAGTACACATTTCCACTGGCGTCTTCCGTATATCGCACCAGGGCGGCCACGCTCATGGCGCGGGCCTGCATGCCCGCATCGAGAGTGGCCAGCAGACGGCGATGAGTGTAGAAGACGCCAGCGAACAGCAGGCCCGCAGCCAGCAGCAACTGGGAGAGGACCACCGTGGCGATCAGCCGGCCTTTGATGGAGTGGGGTGTGATGGAGTGGGGCGTGATGGAGTTAGGCATGATCGTGTCGCCCGTGATGGAGTCGTGGGCCATCGTCAATCCTGCAAGATGTAGCCCTGTCCGCGGAGGGTATGAATCAAGGGCCGCGCGGAACCATCGTCCAGTTTGCGCCGCAAACCCGAAATGTAGACTTCGATTACGTTACTGAACTTCTCCCAGTTGTAGTCGTAAAGATGTTCCAGGAGTTCGGTCTTGGAAACCACCGCTCGCGGCCGATGCGCCAGATATTCGAGCACACGATACTCCATGGCGGTCAGGATAATGGACCGTCCGGCGCGCTGCACACTGCGGTCCACGGTATTTAACTCCAGGTCACCGATGGTCAAGACCGGTGAGGGCCGGCCTTTGCCGCGGCGGATCAGAGCTTTGGTGCGCGCCAGCAATTCTCCCAGATCGAACGGCTTGGTGAGATAGTCGTCCGCACCGGCATTGAGCAGCGATACCACGGATTCCTTATCATCGCGCGCCGTCAGGACGAGGACGGGCGTGTGCTGGCCCGCCTGCCGGATGCGCGTGAGCACCTGCATTCCGTCCAGTTGGGGCAGCATCAGGTCCAAGAGCACCACATCGTAGGAGTTGGACTCGGCGAGAAACAGCCCTTCCTGACCGTCAGGGGCTATGTCCACGGCGTAACCCGCGCTCTCGCGGAGACTGCGCGCGATGTTTTCCGCCAACCGGGGTTCATCTTCTACGATCAATACCCGCACGGTTTACCTATCCCGCTGTCATGTCAGGAAATTACCCCAGTCAACATTAACCTGTCCTTAATCGGGTTGGAAGTGCAGGTTCAGTGGCAGGACGACTGGAGGCGTGCGCCACGCGCTGGCCCGTTGTGGGAGGAGTTGTCCCACATTAGAGGCTTCCCATGCTCGCCACCATAGATCGCCTTTATGCTCAAACTACAGTATTCAAAGGTCTTGCCCCTTTTGTGCGCTCTGGCGAAAGTTTGGCGAAAGAGTTGCACTTGGGTAAGTATCCCATGACCTCACGTTGTAGAATAGAGGAGCCGTGACAGGGTTTTTGAGAACGGGCGCGAAAGTTATACAATTCTCGGCCATTCGGAAAGGAATGGTTATGGGAACTAATGCTCAGCCGGAACCGCGCCCAGAGACACTAGCTATTGCAAATGCTAACCCGCAAGCAAATGTGAGCACCGCGTCCGCCAGTGCTACGTTTGCTCAGATGACACAGGTGGCGGCCTACATTCCGCCTAATGCGTGGACTCCGCAAGCAGTGCTGGATTTACATGAAAAGCAGAAAGAGGTAGCGTTCCGAAACATCGACTCCCTCGATAAATTCAGAAGCATGGAAGATCGAAAATCGTGGGCTGGCATCTTTCTTGTGGCGGGAATCATTTGTTTCGGCTGTTACCTGATTCTGATTGGAAATCCCACAGGCAAGGACATTATCGGCGCTACGGTATTATTTCTCGCTGGCTTCATGGCGGGACAAGGGAAAGCTAACCTAAAATAGTTACCATATAGTTACTAGATTACCCGCCCCGAACCCACCTCAGCAACTCGTAGCAATCCTCCTAGAGTTATAAGAGTTGCAATTCACAGGCAGCACGGCGTAGGATGAACTCACCAATTACCCCAATGTGTGCAAATGATGCTTTTCGGGGAAAGGGGATTGCTCTATGAACTCGGACATTAAGCAGGCCATCAATATCATCACTCAGCGTATTGCGAACCTCCAGCAGATTAAGCAAATGTTGCTGGACGAGTTTGATGTGTCGGGCGCGTCCGCCGTGGGAATTGGCGTCCGGGCCGCTCGCCAAAGCAGCAATGGCAACGGAGACTTGACCCGCAGAGAGCAGCTCTCCAAATTCTTGATCGACAATGGCCCCTCGTCCCGTGGAACCATCAATGAGAAATCTGGTATCCCCAAGGGGACGATTGCGAACCTGCTTAACAAGGATGGATTCGTCCGTCGCCATGGAAAGTGGACGGTGAACACGATTTCTGCGCCGCAGGAGACTACGCAATGAACAGGTGGCCGATGACGAAGTTAAATATTTAGCCCCAACGTTTCCCAGAATGACGGCTCATGCTGGGAGGGGCCATAACCAAGCAGCAAAAAGGCCGCCGGTGCCGCCCCTTCGCGAGGACAGTGGCACAGACGGCCCATGTGAGCTAACAAACAGCTACACGATTATTTTAACACGTTCCGGCGCGAACCCAGAGTGTAAATTTCTGGGTTCGCGCCGCGTTGTTCGTTACCGAAGTGCTATATGCCGCATAAACAAAGCACCAAACCTTCCCGCAAGCCCGTCAATGGTGAACCGCTAATTCCCTTACCAGAAACCGCAGCTAAAATGGAACCGGTTTCTCGACAGGAGTTTCTTGGTTTATTACGACGGGCTTCACCGGCTGTACGGCGCGTGCCAAAACCGCGTGGAAGATCAGGTTCCCGGAATCGCGGCGATTGTACCTGAAAGAATATTCGTTCAAATAAGTTTGCAGATATTTCTGACTGACTTGGTGATACACCCCGCCGATTCCTCTTTTCACCAAACTCCAGAATCCTTCGATGGTGTTGGTGTGAACGTCGCCCATGACGTACACCTTCGACGAATGGTTAATGCGCTTGTGCTCGTATCCTTGCGTCATGTGAGAAATGCCGTGATAGCTAGGCAATTCATCGGTAAAAATAGTGCTTTTCGGCATTACGCATTCACGAATGTTGCTCAGCAGGCTTGCGCCACTGGCATCCGATACGGTCTTAGCAATGACACGGCCCTGGCGCTCCACAATGCCCATGACCACAGTCTTATACTTTTCACCCTTGTCATTGCGGAGTCTGCGACCGCCGCCACTCTTGCGCCGACCGCCAAAATACATTTCGTCGGCTTCAACTAATGAACCCTCCAGTTTGATGTCATCCGCAAGCAGAGAGCGAATCTGCTTGAACATGCGCCATGCGGTCTTATAAGTCACTCCGGTTTCACGTTGAATCTGCTTAGCCGAAATGCCACAGCGCGTAGAGGACATCAAATACATCGCGTAATACCAGAGCCGTAGCGAAGTGCTCGTGTGCTCAAAGATTGTTCCGGCCATCGGCGAAATCTGCGTCAAGCATTCATCGCAGGCATAGACCGGACGCGCCTTGATGCGATGGTACTGGCGCTCCTGTTTGCAGTTAGCACAGTAGGCAATACCGTCTGGAAATCGCTGTTCCCGGAGATGCTCAAAGCAGGCGCTATCGTCGGGAAATTGACGGTTGAAATCGTTGATTGTGTACCGTAAGTGCTTCGGAATCGTTTGCTTGCGGTTCATGATGGCCTAAGCCTACCAAAATCCTAACGTGATGTCAAGGGATAATTACCTGCACTTGGGTAATTATCCCTTGACAGTAGGTATACATTCATGTACCCTGTTTGTAGGTAAAAAGCCATGAGCAACCGCAAGCCGAAAATGACACCTTTCACGATGAAGGATTTCCAACGCCAGTTTCCGGATAATGCTGCCTGCCTTGAGTGGTTGCGGACGTTCCTCTACCCGGATGGCATTTACTGTGAGAAGTGCGAGGCGATGACCAAGCATCACCGCGTCAAGAGTCGCCCGTCCTACTCTTGCGATCACTGTGGCCACCATGTTCACCCGACCGCTGGCACGATCTTCCACAAGTCTCCTACTCCGCTCACGATCTGGTTCTACGCGATCTACCTCATGGCGCAGACACGCTGTGGAATCTCCGCGAAGCAGATTCAGCGAGAGACAGGCGTGACGTACAAAACGGCGTGGCGAATGTTTAAACAGATTCGTTCCATGCTTGAGGACAACAAGCCAATTGGCGGCAAGGGGCGCGGCGTAGAGACTGATGAGATGTATTACGGCGGATACCGCAAGGGCGGCGGCGGTCGCCAGTTGCGCGGTGACCGTGGAGAAAACCTCAAGACTGCCGTGCTCGGCATGGTAGAACGCAAGGGGCGCGTAATCGCCATGACCGTTGACAATGCGAAAGGCGAGAGCCTGCTTCCTCAGATCAGGGAATACGTCATGCCCAAGACCATGATCTTTACCGACGAACTGCCGTCCTATCACGGCATCCCGCACATCAAGGAACGTGGCTACGTGCATCGTCGCATCAATCACAGTGAGCGGGTCTATGTCGCGGGCGATGTTCACACGAATACCATCGAAGGGTTCTGGAGCTTGGTAAAAAGAGGAATTTCCGGGGTTTACCATGCCGTAGGGCATCACTACCTACAAACGTACCTCAACGAATATTCCTTCCGGTACAACCGCCGCTTCGATGAACAGCCAATGTTCATGAGCTTTTTGAAGCAGGTTGAGAAACGAGACGTTGTGGCGTATCGTGCTCCGGTCATGGTCGAGCCATTCTGACTAGGCTTCGGCCCTTACGGGCGGACTAGATGGGGACGATATTCGCAATCCTTCCGTGTGACCGCTGTGAAGTTGGGACAACACTCCCTCTTGAAGTCCTTCGTGGTATAACGCAACATCGAAGGCGGTCACCCACGGGCGGCGGTTTTGTAAATTTTGTATGCCCACATTGTGGACTTGGCTCACTGCATCACGAAGGTCAGTTGGAACATCGCGAAGCCACTTCATTCCCCAGCCTTGCTCGTCCGCCGATATTCTGTGCATTTCTGAAATGCGGTGGGCAATCGTGCAAACTTCACATAACAGTTCATACGCTAGCCCAAAACGGTAAGCGAGACGCGCAACCGAAAATCGAGGTGCATAAGTGGACAGTTGACGCATTGGGGTGTGAGGACGAGCACCCCGCACAAATGCCACCCAACATGACCGCACACCACATTTTCCCATAGCTACTTCTGCGTCACACTGGTAGACGGCTGCGTTATCGCCATCAGGATTCCATGGGCCTTTAATTTGAAGAAGTTCGCCATACGCACGGCATGGCGAAGGCCAAATTGCCTTACGAGGTCTACGAATATGAACTCTTCCATGGAGCAATTTCTTGATCTGCTTGACAAGCTTTCTTCTGAAAAGACTCCGGTTGCTGGAACCTTCATTGGCTCAAATGAAGAGGCTGTAGCTAAAGTGCAGGGAATCATGACAAAGGTCTCTGAGGATCGCTGGCAGGTAGGGTCGCCAGCTACTCATTATTTGCGCTTCAACTTGCGGTGCATAAAGTTTGTCGAATACGAGGAACTGAAAGACGCCGACAACCAAATGCGTGAGGCGCTTTCGGGGGAAGGCAATACCTGTATTACTATCACATTCGACTCTACGTCGCGGATTCACTTCTGGACAACCATCTGAGGCGCGGGATTATTTCTTAGTGCCAGTCTTCCGGCTGGCTTTCTTTAGCGCGGTCTCAAAATCTTGTTTAGTGAATGTTGGTTTTTTGGATAACTCGCTGTCTGGCGTCGGCAAGTTCTCAACTCGACGTTTGGCGTCAAATTTCTTTCGCATTTGAACTAGCTCCGGGTGGTAAAGAACTTCCAATATCTTTTTCGCTGGAACGATGATCGAAATGCCCATATTTACTGCTTCGGCCTGTTCTGTTTTGTTAAAACTTGGCGGTAAGTCCCAATGACCATGCATCAGACCTAGGAAGTGAAGTGGGCCGTATCCCATGAAACGCAAGGTATCGCCCTTGGCACTCTTGGTCGGTGGAAGCTGAACGCTATTGCGGACGAATACAGGGGAACCGCTTAAACCTCCGATTGACCTACCCTCTGCTAAATAGGCGTCCATATTGCTGAACCCTTTAACGGGAACCTTGTCTGTTGGCATCATAGCGATATTTCCAGTTCTCACAATCGGGAAGTGCTTACTGGCCCCGTGAAAACGGGTAAATAGCCCCGCAACGCTGATCTCATCACCGATTCCAATACCATATTCGGCTATGCGATCTGGCAAAGCGAAGAGTTTTTCTGGAATCCACTCTACATCAAGGTCTAGGTTTGGGTTTGGCGCAAAGGGCGTGACAGCGACATCGACAGAATCTTTTTCGGTGGGATGATAAAACCACTTTGCTCCTCCGCCCTTAAGCTGCACGGGTGCGCCTTGGCGGTTGTTCATTCCCACTATGAACGGCCCGTGCTCGACCATCTCCGCTACATGCTGTGCAGTCACCAGATGCAGATAGGCATTATTGAGATCACCGGGTACAGCTACTAGAAAAGCAGTGCCCCCATACTTGATGCTGACCTCGTCATGGGCCACAAATCCAACGCAGTTCAGCATCCGATCCGGCACTCGCATGTGGATGTCCTTTGGGGGAGCGAGGTAATGAGACACCTCGCCTGCCCACCTTACATCCACGAGATTAGGATTGAAACTACCTACTGTCAAGGGATAATTACCTGCACTTGGGTCCTACGACGTGGCGATTGAGGCATCGGAAAGTAAAAAATTAGCGAGGGGAGCCCGATGATGGATCTCAGCGAAATCAAGATCACGCAACGTGACAAACAAGTTCTAAAGCTGCTGGTACAGGGGTGCAGCAACAAAGAGATCGCGGCCCAGCTGAACATCAGCCCGCGGACGGTGAAGCAGCATTTGCGAACCTTGTTCCTGCGGGCGGGCATCCGAGACGGCCGCAAGCGCGTGAAACTCGCGACCGCAATGTTCATGAAGGAGCAGATGGAATCATGCAACCGCGTGACCGGCTGACCGCGAAAGAAGTGCAAGTAGCCACCCTGGTTTGGGAAGGTCTGACCAACCGGGAAATCGCGCAGATCATCGGCACCACGGAGCAGGTGGTGAAAAATTACCTGCGCAACACCTTTGACAAACTGGGGGTGTGGAGCCGGCTGGAACTGGCGCTTTACGTGGCCCATCGTGGAGGCGCGCACTGGAAGGACCCAACTGACTTGCCGGGTGAGGCCATGCCGTTGGTGGTTGCCGTGGCCCGTTTGGGGTAGTCGCCAGGGAGAAACGTCTCGGTCAAAAGCCTTGTCCCGAGGGATTTTGGATTAGTTTTTCACAAGCGAAAATCTGCCTTGGCTGAGAGCAACCAGAGGCGCCCCGGCCGAATCCTGCAACCGGTGAGCCGACTTGGGTGGGGATCATTTTCCCCGGGGAAAGAATGCACCAGTTTCTGGCAGTTCACTGTGGACGGCAGGCATGTACATGAAAAGCCGGAACCTAGACCGCCGCAAAAGCAGTTGACGGAGGCCGCCGCCCATTGTACATAGCCCCGATATCCTGCACCGTCTCAGTGTTTCACGAGGGAGTGGAGGGTTGCGACATGCTCTGAAAGCTGGGATTTTCTTCCTGCGGCCGCAGCCGTAGACCATTGCGGCCGCTCTCCTCAGCGGGAGACGGGGAATGTCCACAAAGGCCGAGCGAGTCCCATGGTGCTGTCAAATGAGTCATTGGTGCTCTTGTGCCGAGCGTGTGCTCAACCACTCAGGTCACGATCGACGGAGGTGAGATTAGTGCAGGAGTGGGGATGGAGCACGCTGGAGAAACGGTCAGAGCCGGTCATAGCTGGTCATCAGCACCATGGGATGCGGTGAAGCGCGGTCCGGCAAACAAACGGTAGTGTTCCGCCTATGTTATCCGCTCAATTCAGTCAAGCCAAAGCCATGATTCTAGTGGTGGACGACTCGCCTGCCATGCTGCGTTATCTGCGGACTCTGCTGGAATTGGAGTCTTACCAGGTTGTGACCGCGTGCAACGGCTCCGAGGCACTACGCCGGCTGCGCGAAGGCTGTGCGCCGGCAGTCGTGCTGCTTGATCTGCAGATGCCTGGAATGGATGGCCTGAAGACTTTGCGGCGCCTGCTGAAGCTGCGGCCAGACTTGAAAGTGATTATGTGTTCGGGTGTGGATGATCCCAGCAAGATGAAACAAGCCGCGTTACTGGGTGTGCAGGCCTACCTCACAAAACCAGTGCAACACCTGTATCTTTCAGCCGCGGTCGAACGCTGCCTCGCTCTTCGATCCGCGAGCAACGCGGCAGGCAGCCTGCGGAGCAGCCTGATCGAGTTACCGACTGTGCAGCAGTATCGCGAGAACTGATTCGCAGCCGTCTCCTACATGGAGATGCGAGTTATGCTCTGGAGGAACTGCTTCAGTCGTTCCAGATCTTCTTCCGAAATTTCTGTAAATCGGATCCCGATGCCGAAACCGGGCCGGCTACCGACGACTCGAGCCATCGCCCACAACTTGGTTTCCTTGATCCAGAGCCCGACTTTGAGCTTCGTCCCCTCTTTCAGCGGCATGGGCATCTCGATAAAACAGCCTCCCAGGCTGAGTTCGACTGCCTTGCCCCAGATGGGTGCTCCTTCTCCCTGGGCATGAAGCTCGACGGAATTCGTGCACTTCAAACGAGGATGCTTGCGGCGTTCCGTCCCCTTGGAGTGGCGGCCATATTCATCAATTCCGGGCGCCGGCAGAGGGAAGTCCCAAATACTCTTTTCTGGGGCGACGTTCTGCAATCCGATCTGGCCTTCGAACGGAGTGCCTGGCTGGCCTGCCCACTTGACGCAAAATCGGCCCTTGCTCTGGCCATAGACCATGCCGATGATCTCATTTGCCTTGACCTGGGCCTGCAGGCCGGTCAGCTTTGCCCCTTCGCGGCTGACGTTGACGGTGAAGACATTTTCCGAGAAGGTTTTTCCATTGGCGTCGGTGCCGAAGATTCGGACGGGGAGTTTGACTTCTTTTCGTGGCTCCCGGCGTTGACCCATAAATCCTCGGCGTAGTCCTCAAGAGGTCAGGTGTGGGCCCGTGTTGAGGGCGATGGTAACGCCGGGGGGAGGGGCTCGCCAAGTAACCGCGGGCGTACCCATCGCGCAAGTCAGTCTGGGGAAGAGGTAAAACGCTGCAAAACCTTGCATTGGGGGTTTAAAGCGTGCCCGTCGCTCACAGCTAAGATACTGTGCCGCAATAATTTGGCGGCAGGGTCGCGGCATTCCAATTGCACTTCTTGAGCCTCCTAGGGCGACTCGGCCTTTTCGGCGAGCCGGACGCCCGGTAAGGTAGGCAATGGCGTACAAGGAAACCTTCTGGATGGCCTGCGACTCGACCGAACAGTTGCGGGCGGAATACGGCCCCTTTCATACTCGCGCCGAGGCGGAACAAGAAGCTCGGAAATTGGGATTTGGCTTTCTGCTACGCTACGAGCACATTATTGGCGAGAACGATGACATCAAGGAAGTCCGCTGCGTTTTTATCGAGTTACCCCAAGCGGCGGAGATTCCAGTGCGGATTGTGCGCAAACTCCATACCCGCTGCGCCACTTGTGGTGAGTCGGCGGTTCACGATGAACCCTGGCAGGCGGAGGTGTGGGCCGACATTCACGAGTTTGAGCACATGCGCCACCGGGTACGACTGTTTGAGCAGACTCGTGCCGAAGGGCTGAAGGAAATCGGCGATTGGCGCGAAAACTGCGCCTGACCTGCACGTGACCTCTGCGATACGTGAAACCGCAGCTCCGCTTCTGCTAATCTGTTGACCGTTGATCTGGCCCTCAGTGGCCACTTCCGAGACAATCTATGATCCTGGTTATTTCCCTGGTTTTAGCGCTCGTCCCGCTGCTGGGCATCGTCTGGATTGTTGTTTACAGTTCTCTCACGACCGTGGACGGACTGTTCATGTCTCTGATTCTGCTGACGATGTCGGGAATTCTCGGCCTCAACGCCCTGTACGAACTGCGCAAGCGTGGTTCGGGTTCCGCGCGCGGATCTTCCGCCGCAGTGGCACTCGCGTCCGGTGGGCTTAGGCAGCGGGGAAAGGTGGAGAGTGTTCAGTTCTTCGAGTCGAACGTAGGACAGCCGAACAAATCCATTGTCATGCTCGCCAATGGCGCCACGTCCTCTCACCTGCTGGTGTTTGAAGGAGATATGCGCAATGCGCTCCCCGTCGGCCAGAAGGTTGAAATCACTTTCCGCAAGGAGAACGGACTCAATGTATTGGTGAACGTCAACTACTCGTGAGGCGTGCGTATTCGCTGGTTCTGTTCCTTCCTGGGATTACGAAGGTAATCGCCGAAAGTAATTTTCCCCGCTCATCCCATCTCTGCGCAGTTGAAAATCTATTGAGACCAGCGCTGTGTGGCCCACGGGTACGTGTGGCTGTGGGCAGGAGGGGAGATGTCGCAGTCCGCCGAGGAACGCACCGGCCAACCATCCATGTTGGCGCGGGCGGAGGAAATTCAGCAACAGATTCAGCAGATTTCCGGCCGCGACTTGCAGCTCTGGTCGATTGGGATCCTGGTCATCCTGGTCCTGACGGCAGGCCTGCTGGCTTTGCTTCTCCCCAACCTGGTATGGGCGCAGCGCGTCATTCACATCCAGTTGAGTTATTTGCCACAGCTCTTCTTCGGTCTGATCTCCCTGGTCTTGCTCTTTAACATATACCTGATGGGGCAAAAGCTCACCCTGAACTCGACTCGCCGCGCACTGATTCGTGAACTGGTACTGAACGAACGGCTGGAGAGCCTTTCCCTGATAGATCCCCTGACCCAGCTTCTGAACCGGCGTGCTCTGAACGAGTTAATTCCCCGGGAAGTCGCCCGGGCCAATCGTCTGGGCGCCAGCTTGACCTTCATGACTATCGACATCAATGGATTCCGTGCCATTAACTCGAAGTTCGGAACCCTGGAGGGGGATGCGGCCCTGGTCGAGTTTGCCAAGATGTTGAAGATGATCTTCCGCGGCGGGGATGTGGTGTTCCGCCAGGGCGGCGACGAATTCCTGATCGTGATGCCGGACACCAGCGAGGAGCAAGCCGATTTCCCCATCCAGCGGTTGCTGCGCGAAGTGGAGAACTGGAATCTGAGCAGCAAGAAGGGTTACGAACTCTCGTTCAACTGGGGCCTGGCGCCTTATGTCACGGGCAGCGATTTTTCCGATGTGCTGCGTGCGGTGGACCGCAAGCTTTATCAGAAGAAGAACAATTTGGTGCCGGTGTTTTAGGGCGCCCAACAAAATCCCGCTGCGCATTTCCTTCCTAAACAGAGTCTTAGAGTAGGTAACCTCCCGTGGCCAAGCGTGACCTGACCAACGACCGTCTCTCGGAGAACCAGGTGCAGGCCATTTTCATCAAGACCGCCAATAGCTATCCGCAGTGCGATCTCAGCGGAGGGCACTGCCTGGGCACGGCCCTATTGCCGGACGCTTACAAAGCGGAGCAGCAGTTGGGCAACATTCTGCGCTATCTGAAGTGCTGCAAGTCCGACGGCACGTCCCGCTATCCGAACCTGCAGCAAGTGTTCATCACCAGCCGGATCTACGGCGGGTATGTGAAGAATCCGAACGGTAGCAACAAGGCGGGCTGCCTGAATCCGGAGCCATACGCGTACGAAGAAGGGTTCACGGTGCAGCGCATTATTGTGTCGCAGATCAAGCAAGCGTATGGTCAGGCCAGCGGTGACCAGTTCTCCGGGGCAGTGGATTACAACCACGCACCCTGGTTCGACTGGGGACCGTATCTTTGGGCGAGCGGAGACCACCCGCGCAGTGACGGGTTGGTGTGGTGCATGGGCCAGAACAGCGGTCTCTGCACCCAGGATCAGCGCGATGTTCGAGATGGTGATTTGGGTGACCAGATCAATTTCTGGGGCGACTTTACACACCCCGCAGCCAAG
>JBGQBN010000004.1:0-135909 GCA_041494805.1 Terriglobia bacterium
GAGGCTGCAGCCAGGAAGCGGCGGTGTCCGCACTCAATCTCGAAGCGGCCATCCACCGGCTTGACGATAATCGGCTGCAGCAGTCCGATCTTCGCCATGGAGTCGGCGAGGTCCGCGAGCGCGTGTTCATCCATCGCAACCCGCACGGGCAGCGGCGGCTCGTCGATGTCGTTAAGGTCTAGTCGTCGCAATTCCGGCATTTTGTACCTTCGGGGTGTTCATGAATCTGCGCAGCGTGCTCACCGCATCGTGAAGGGTTAGAAACGTTCCGGCGCACATGTCGCGGCTCGCATGGGACGCGACGGAGTACTCGTCGCGGGTCTCCTCGCAAAACTGTTTCGCGGCTTCGAGCACACGCAACTCTAAACCGCGCTGGTCCGCTGGGATGACGGGGAACATTGACATCTAGAGCAACCTCGCGAGGCAGCAAGTTATGACGCACGCGGCCTCGAACGCGTTCGCCCCGGCCTTGGTGCCGTTGAATCCGTGCTCGCGCTCCAAGTAGCGGCAGGCGTGCTGGAGCGACGATATCGCCGCATCCCGCCGCCGCACCGCAGCGAAGCGCACCTCACGGCGCCGGATGCGTTCGCTTTGCTCGCTCTCGTAACCGTCAAGCAGCGATTTCAGCCAATGCCGCGCTGTGGCGTCGGGCACTCAGTATTTCCTCCGCGCACCGCTTGCACCGCCTGCGCTTGGCTGGTTTCGCGTCAGGCACAACGTCGTAAACGTCCAACTGGTGCCCGCACGCGAGCACCTCGCGCCACCACTTGACTCGGTACCCCGGACTCTTTAGCTCCGAGACTTCAAACCGCCTTACCACTTCGCGCAATGGCCGCGCTCGTTCAAACACGCGCCATGCTGGAACTGTCCCCACAAGCTACCGGCTGGCCGCGCGGCGTCGCGGGGGGAATCGCCGACCGCGCCGCTACAAATCCGCTCTGCGCGGGAGTGCGATGAACGCGGGCAGCCGGTACCTTCGCTGGGTGTCCCCGTAGCCGTTTCGCACTCTCGCGCACAGCGCTCACGCTCCCACCTTTCGAGCCACGCTATGACCCACACCCGGGCATTTCCGCGAGCTCGCTGGTGTGTACCTTCGCCAAGTTCTCCATCGGAATGCGCTCCACGACGAGCTTCTCGCCGGAGACACGGATGACCACAAAGTCCCCGTGGCGGAGCGGAATTTCTGTGAGGAGTCGTCGGCTCAGCAGAAGTGCGAGTGAGCCGCCGTACTTGTGAATGCGTCCGACGAGCGGTGCCATAGGCGTCGTACCACCAGCCTCTGTAGGGGTCTGCCGCTCCCGAACTTGACATAATATATGTTATCGGACATAACGCCGGACTATCCTCGGGCCCGGTACTGGCCGAGTTGTGCTTCCTTGGACAGCCGGGGCGGCTGTCCCTACGTGTTTCTTGCCAGCTGGGGGGCTGGGTTCCCCGCTAGCACGATCTTGGGATGGAAGAGCGTGCCCGCCACGCGCGTAGCGATGGCGATCAGTTCCCTTTGTCCATAGAAAACCTTCACCTGCTTCGCCCGGGAAAGTTCTGGCAGATTAACGGCACGTCCGCTGCGAATACGGCCGGCAGTTTCATCGTTCACCGTCACCGACGGAAGTTGGGGCAAGAGCTTGCGCGGGTGGACGAAGATTTCCTCCACTGGACCGGTCAGAGCGATGGTTTCAACTTCCTCCAGGGTGTGGGCGTCCGCCAGTTCAAATTCGGCCAAAGCCGTCCGGCGTAGCGACTCCAGGTGGGCGCCGCAGCCCATTTGCTGTCCCATGTCGTGGGCCACGGAGCGCATGTAGGTGCCGGACGCCACGCGGGCGCGAAAACTAGCGCGATCGCCATCCACGCCCAGGATGTCGAATTCCTTGATCTCGACTTGCACCGGCTTGAGAGATACCTCTTTGTGCTTGCGGGCGAGTTTGTAGGCGGGGACTCCGTGAATCTTCTTGGCGGAAAACGGAGGCGGCATCTGCTCAATCGTGCCCCGAAAGTGGGACGCCAGATCGCGCACTTCTTCAAGTGACACTTTAACTGCTTGTGCTGCGGCGGCGGGCTCGCCTTCGGCGTCGTAAGTGTCCGTCGCGAAACCGAAGCGGATCACGCCCTCGTAGGTTTTCTCCGAGGCGGTATAGAATTGCGCCAGCCGGGTCAGATTGCCAATGACCAACGGAAGCACACCCGTGGCCAACGGGTCCAGGGTGCCCAGGTGACCCACCGACCGCTGTTGCAGGATGCGGCGTACCCGGTTGACCACGTCGTGCGAAGTCAGGCCCGCGGGTTTATCGATAATCAGGACGCCGTTCATGAAAGATTGAGCAATTTGGTAATTGAGCAATTTTCAGATTAGGGTAAGGATACGCCTTCGAGCGAAGCAGGCGATACCTGCGCGGTTCGTTAATTACCCGACAGGTTAGTTCACTTGACAAAAGAAGCATTCCGGCGCAGGGTGAGCCTAGGCACCCGAAGGGTGGTGCCAATTGAGGGTCGTTAGGCCGTGGATTGGGAAGAATCCACGACCGAAACCCCCTAGAAGGAATCCCATGACGCTCTGCGCTAGTTTTCTGTGCAAAGACGGAATTGTTTTGTGCGCCGATTCCGAGGAATCATACGGAGACGACAAGGCTCATACTCAGAAACTCCAGTGGTACACAAGCGAATTGGTGGATGTGGCCGTAGCGGGTGCTGGTATTGGCTACTTAATTGACTATGCCAGTGCTATAGCTCTGCAGGAATTTACCCGTGTTCCACGTGATGCATCAGAGTGTGAGTCGCGCTTGCGTAGTGTGATGCAAAAGTTGTACCGAGAAGAATTCAAGGTTTACCCAGTTGATTCTCGTAGTCAGCTACTGATTCAAATGCTATTTGCCATCCGGCTGAAGGGGAAGCCGCCAATATTGTTTTCTGCTGACGGCCCCCTGGTTCGCCAAGTACCAGACTTCAGGGTCATAGGCGCTGAATTGATGAAGGATGTTGCCCACGAACTCCATCAATTTTGCTACACCACCACTGAGGCCGTTCATGCGTCGATGTATCTCTTAAAAGAGGCTAGAAACAGATTCCTTGGCATTGGCGGTCCTACGCACATAATCACCATCCCTAATGACGGCGAGATTCGCAATGAGCGACTGTATGACATGCCAGAGAGGGAGCGATTCTTCGATGGATTCCGCAAAGGCAGTTACAAATTCATGCTTGAGGCAATAAATCCCAACCTTGAGGATGACATTTATCGGGAAATGGGACGCGTCTTCCTCGCCTTGGTGAAGACGTTGCGCCAGAATCAAAAGGCAATTGAGGCCAACGTTCACAAAACTAAGATCAAGGCATTGAGGCTGAAGAGGGACGACCTAAAGAGGCAATTGAAGAAGCTAACGCGCAAGGTTAAGCCGTCAACTTCTCAAACGTAAGAAACCAGAGAGGGCACAATAGAAAAGCCCCGACTGGCATCGGGGCCACAAAACTAAACTGTCGCGCAATTCCATTGTACAGGAGTGCGCGTATGTCACAACGTAAAGGACGACCTAGGACATCTTGCCAAAATATGCACCGTGAACACTGTCGAGAACTTGCTGAAGGACTTCTATCCGCGATTCAGGAGGTGCGTCCCGAACTTTTTGAAACTGCACCCGTATCGTGTCCGACGCCTTTGGATTGCCAAGCTGGAGACCAATCTCCTGTTTCCAGTTCTGAAGACGCTGTATCTTTTTCTGCGGATCGGAAGGCCAAGTTTGCAGATACTCAAGAAAAGATCGGAGAAGGAATGCTTCAAGGGCGCAAAACTCGGCCACGTCCCAAATTTCGCCAAGGGGGTCGCTAGGTTCTGACATGGGATGGCTGCCTTTCTATGCTGTTAGTTTGTCAAACGTGAGCACTGGGGCCGTAATCATATGACGCAATGTGTCCAAGAACAAGGCGGGAGACTTCCGGCGATTGAAGCGGAACGTCATTTCGTCCAAGTAGGCTGGGAGATGCTTCGCGCTGATCTTGTGCCACGTGCCCACGATGCCGCGCTTGAGCAGAGAGAACGCCGACTCCACGGTGTTCGTGTGAATGTCTCCGACGGCGTAAATGCCAGACTTGTGTTTGATGGTTTTGTGTTTTGCGGTCAATCCGGTTTTCTTCATGGCACCCGGATAGGACGTAAATTCATCGGTGACCATAACTTCAACGTCTTGGCTGACGTTCTCGCTGATGTACTTCGCCAACGTGCCAGACCGCGCGTCGGAGGCGTGGAAGAAGCGGAGATCGCCACCGCGCTGACGGATGCCGATCACTACTTCTTTCGGCGTCCCGCGTCCCGGCTTGCTACCCCGAGGCGGTCTGCCGCCGACGTAGGTTTCGTCCACTTCGACAGTACCGTCCATCATTGGACGATCTACTTCTTTCATGGCAGCACGGATGCGATGGCAGAGATACCAAGCGGTCTTGTACGAACCTTTGTGCTGGCCCCAGATGGTACGCTTCAACTGGTGGGCGCTCATGCCCTTCTTGGCTTCGCACAGGAGCAACGTGGCGATAAACCAGATGGTGAGCGGCAGGTGAGAATCGTTGAAAATCGTGCCAGAGGCAACCGTGAATTGATAATCGCAATCCTTGCAGTAGAAAAGTTGCTTTTCCGTCGCCAGTTCAACCGCCGGGGCATGGCAGCGTGGACACTCGGGGCCGTTCGGCCAGCGCAAGCGCACAAGCAACTCACGGCACTTGTCATCGGAGTCAAACAGGCGATTGAGATCAAGAAGGGTCATTAGGTCACCTCATGGACGCTAAGAAGAAACGGGAGATGCTGCAAAGGGTGCCGACACGCAAATTGCTGGCATCCATCAAAAAGGACATTCGGCAACAACTGAGGGCGCTTCCGTTAGCTCCTAAACCAAAGCGACCAAAGTAGTTACGCTCCATGGAGTAAATATACTGGAAGGGACAACTTTTGTCAAGTGAATAATCTTGTTACTAAATTACCCAATCTTCTATGATTCCTATCCGCGACGATCAGCCCCGCTTCAGCACGCCGTATGTCACTTACTTTCTTGTGGCCTTCAATACGGTCGTGTTTCTGATCGAGTTGTGGGTGGGAATGGGGAGCCAGCGTGCCCTGAACGGATTCATCTACGAGTTCGGAGTCGTCCCCCGGCAGGTTACCGGGGCGCTGGGCGGTTCGGCCCACTTCAATCTGGCGGCGGCATTCCTCCCCATGCTGACGTCCATGTTTCTGCATGGCTCCTGGCTGCACATCATCGGAAACATGTGGGTGCTCTGGATCTTTGGGGACAATATCGAAGATTACCTCGGCCACTTCCCTTACCTGCTTTTTTACCTGATCTGCGGACTGGCGGCCTCGGTCACTCACATTTTTCTGAATCTCGGATCGAATATTCCCAGTGTGGGCGCGAGCGGGGCCATTGCCGGCGTGATGGGGGCGTACTTTCTGTTATATCCACGGGCTCGGGTGCTGACCATCGTTCCCCTGATCATCTTCTTTACCTTCTGGTGGCTGCCGGCGTGGATCGTGCTGGGCTACTGGTTCCTGGTGCAGTTTCTGAGCGGGGCGGCGACGTCGATCGCCTATTCCAGCGGGACCAGT
The DNA here is from genome assembly GCA_041494805.1 of Terriglobia bacterium. Lineage (GTDB taxonomy): Bacteria > Acidobacteriota > Terriglobia > Terriglobales > Acidobacteriaceae > JBGQBN01. The sequence goes on from JBGQBN010000004.1 coordinate 5,585, forward strand.
GGTGGAGTTGCGGTCTGGGCACATGTAGGAGGGTTTGTGGCGGGCATCGTGCTGATCAAGGTTTTTCCGGAGCGAGCACGGCGTTATCGGTATGGGGCGTGGTAGGAAGCAGCAGTTCTCGGAATTGAACTTGTATGGTTTGTGCAGCTTTCATAAGACGGCTACTCGGGCACTTAAGATGAAAGGATCGGCGGGCGATGAAGCTGGTCTCAGTGAACACCGGACTTCCCCAAGAAGTGACGTGGCATGGGAGAAGTGTGACTACGGGGATCTTCAAGCAAGCGGTCGAAGGCCGCATCACTTTGCGCAAGCTTAATTTGGACGGTGACCGCCAAGCCGACCTCAGCGTTCATGGAGGAGAGCACAAGGCAGTCTACTGCTACCCGATCGCACACTACGACTACTGGAGGAAAGAGCTGCCGGGCCGGGAATTGCCGCTGGGCACGTTTGGAGAAAACTTCACGACCGATGGTATGAGGGAAGAATCGGTCCATGTGGGCGACCAGTTTTCCGTCGGCTCTGCGGAAGTAGTGGCGACGCAGCCTCGGCTTCCCTGCTACAAACTGGGTGTGAGATTTCAGGCCGACGATATGGTGAAGCGATTCCTGGCCAGCGGGCGGACGGGCTTCTACCTCGCCGTCACCCGGGAGGGAGAGGTTGGCGCCGGTGACGAGATCACGGTTATTGCCCGCGAACCAAACGCTGTCCCGGTTTCTGAAATCACTCGACTCTATATCGCAAAGAGGTACAGTGATGACGATGTGACTTGCGCACAGCGCGCCCTCCAGGTTGAGGCATTGCCGGAAGGTTGGAAGGCATACTTCCGGGAGCGGTTGCAGAGAGCGAATGTTTGAATCCTACAGGGTGCCGGTTGTGGGTAGGATCACCAACTCTTCCACGGTGCTCTCGCCGGGAAGCTTGAGCGCGTTGACTACAGCTTCCGCTACCGTCTCCGGTGACATCATCTTCTTCCGCGGTGCATCCGGCCAGAACGTGTTCCAGAGGGCAGTGTCGGTGGCGCCGGGGAGAAGTGCGATTACCCGAATTCCCTGCGGACGCAACTCTTCGCGCAGCGTGTTGGTGAATCCCAGCGCGCCATGCTTCGATGCGTTGTAGGCGGAAGAACCTGGAAACACTCTCTTGGCGGAGATGGAAAGGTTGTTGACGATTGTGCTGCCACGCTTCATCAGAGGCAAAGCTGCGCGCGTGACCAGAAACATGCCGTTGAGGTTGATATCGATTACTTCCCTCCATGCTTCGAACGACAGTTTCGCCACTTTGAGGTTGGAATGAGCTACGCCTGCGTTGTTGATCAGGATGTCCAGCCGGCGAAGCCGCTTTTGTATCACCCCGAACAAAGCTTTGACAGCCACCGGATCGCGCACATCACACGCCATTGGCAGAACAGGAACCTTGGCACCAGCCAGTTCCCTGCCGGCTTTGTTCAAGGTTGACTGGTTGCGGCCAGTAACGATCAGGCTGCATCCTTCAGCAGCCAGCGCGCGCGCCATGGCGAGGCCAATGCCCTGGCTGGCACCGGTGATGAGCGCGATCTTGCCGCGCAGGCGTTGCGGCGCTGTGCCGTGGCGCTTCTGAGCCAATCTAGATGCCATTGTTCCGGTTGTGGATCAGGGAGAGGAATTCCGTTCTGGTCTCCTGTTCCTCGCGGAAACATCCCAGCATGGAGGAAGTCACCGCGGCGGAGTGCTGTTTCTCCACGCCGCGCATCATCATGCAAAGGTGGCGCGCCTCGATGACCACGCCCACGCCCTGGGGTTGGATGGCCTTCTGAATGGTTTCCGCGATCTGCGTGGTCAGGCGTTCCTGGATCTGCAGGCGGCGGGAGAACATTTCGATCAGGCGCGGAATCTTGCTCAACCCGACCACCTTGCCATTGGGGATGTAGGCGACGTGGACCTTCCCGAAGAATGGCAGCATGTGATGCTCGCACAGGCTGAACATCTCGATGTCTTTGACGATGACCATTTCGTCGTAGGTCACCGTGAAGAGGGCCTTCTTCAGCATCTCTTCAGGATCTTCCTTGTAGCCCTTGAGCAGAAATTCGTAGGCCCGGCGCACGCGATCGGGGGTGCGGGTGAGGCCTTCACGGGTGGGGTCTTCGCCCAGGCGGACGATCATTTCGCGCACCAGATCTTCGAAGCTGGCGCTGGTCAGCGTAGAACCTTCAGTTGCTGGATTCATGGCGGTTCCGATTGTTAAATTGAGTAATTGTGTAAGTTGGTAATTGGAAAAACCTGCGTTTTGTTGTTCCGAAATCTGGTCCCAATTACCCAATTACAAGATTACCGAATTACAAAATCATCTCCTTCCCTCCGGCGTATTCGAACGAATTCATCATGGTTTCTTCCAGACGTATCTTTTCTAGATGCGCCTGCTTGAAGCCGCGCTGCAAGATATCGTGGATAGCGGTGCACAGATTTTCTGTGGTGGGCACGGATTCGGTGAATTCCCGCAGCGTGTTCAGATTCTGGTGATCGAAGCGCTGCAAGATTTCTTGCTCAACGAAGCCATCCAGATCCACCAGGTTGCAGACCATACCGGTGCTTTGGTCCACGGGGCCACTCACTGTCACCTCGAGGGCGTAGTTGTGACCGTGACCATACGGGTTGTTGCACTTCCCGTACGTGGCCGCATTCTCGTTGTCTGACATGGCATCGCTGTGCAGACGATGCGAAGCGGAGAACATATAGCGCCGGGTCAGGTGAGCTTTCATGCTTCTCCGTAGAAATCGACGAACAGGTCCGGGGTCTCGTACACGCGCACGCGATGCAGTTGTGCCGCGGTCAGCTTGGGCGCCAGGCGCTGCCAGATGGCGATGGCCAGGTTTTCAGTCGTCGGAATACGATTGAAAAACTCCGGGACCTCCTTGTTCAGGAAGCGGTGGTCCATGGCATCCAGCACTTCACGGTGCAGGATTTCCTTCAACTGTTTCAGGTCGACCACGAAGCCGGAGCGCGGGTTCACGTTGCCTTTCACTGTGACTTCCAGAGTGTAATTGTGGCCGTGGCCGTTGGGGTTATTGCATTTCCCGAACATGCGCTGGTTCTCCTCCGGAGTGAAATCCGGATTGTGGTAATAGTGCGAGGCGGAGAATTCAGCTTTGCGTGTGAGATAGACCATTCCTTACCCCAGGGGCTACAGCCCAAATTTCTTTTCCTGTGCCAGCGCCGGCCTGAAGGCCGGTTCTTCCACGGCAATTCCCGCCGCCAGGGGTGGCTCGGTTTCTCGCCGGGAAGAACTGTAGATCCTTCCTTTCCAGCTCACCGTTCCCTTCCTGTAAGAGAGTCGGGAACGCCGCAAGAGATACGAAAATATGGGCAGCCCGATCAGCGCCAGAGCGTTCGCATTCCAGGAAAAATGTGCCTTGCGGATTCGCCTGAGGAAAAAGAACGCCAAGACCGCGGCCACCACCGCCCCGGCAGCCGCTGGTTGCACCCGGCCGCGCCCGCCTTCGACGATGGCCACGGTGGCACTGCCCGTGATCAGCGCAAATTCCGTGAGCCGGAGCGCAGCTAGCCGGCCCGGAGAGGGAAACAACAGCACCAGGTTCTTGGTCCAGCCTTCCCGGAGCTGCGAGAAACTGCGGTACATTCTCGTGCTGACGGCGTCGCCGCCGAAGCGGAAAGAGATCTTGCGGCCGGATGCTTTCACCACCCGGGCCAGTGCGACATCCTCGAGCAGGTTCGTGGCGACGGCTGCGTGCCCGCCAACCGCATCGTAGGCCTCGCGCGAGATCAGCAGGTACTGGCCGTTGGCCGCCGCCGCAGGAGATGCGGGATCGCTCACTTGTGATGGCCGGTACGTAGCCGCCAGCTCAGCGAAGATCACTGGCATCACCGCTTTTTCGCCAAGGCCACGAACCTCCTGCTCAGGAGAATAAGAAAGTAAAGCTGCGCCGTGCTGTTTCGCCTCTGCCAGGCTGCGGGCCAGGGAACCCGGACGGTGTACGGTATCGGCGTCGGTGAAAAGGAGCCACTCCCCCCGGGCTTTTCTTACCCCGGCCGTCATAGCATTATTCTTGCCCGTCCAGTTTTCTGGCAATTGCCCTGCTTCGACCACCTTCACCTGCGGAAAGGATTGTGCAATCTGCCGGGTACGGTCGGTCGAGCCGTCGTCCACAACGATGATTTCCCAGCTCACGCCGCCTTGCGCTACCAGCGATGCCAGGCAAGCGCCAAGGCTCGCCTCTTCATTGCGCGCCGGCACGATGACTGAGACCACCGGCCTCTCCGCTACTGCAAATGGGGCCGTCATAAGGCCAATTAGGTATTATAGCTTTGTGCGACGTGCCTCAGTTTTCCTCGGGCTCCTGACTCTGTTCTCGGTGGGATGCTACAGCGGCTCTCGTCCGCCACGCATCGGCACCACCGCACCTGACTTTACGGTGCAGGATGCCGACCGCAAAGTGACCCTCAGCCAGCTCCGGAGCAAGGTGGTGGTCTTGAATTTCTGGGCAACCTGGTGTCCGCCCTGCATCGATGAGATGCCTTCCCTGCTCCAGATGCAGCAACGGATGAAAGACAAAGGCGTGATCGTTCTCGCCGTGAGCTTGGATGCCGATGAGAATGCCTACCACAAATTCCTGAAGGATTACAAAGTGGATCTGCTGACCGTCCGGGACGCCGATCAGAAGAGTAACAATCTCTATGGCACTTTCAAGTTTCCTGAAACCTACATCATCGACCGCAGCGGAGTGGTGCGCCGCAAGTTTATTGGCGCGGTGGATTGGAACCAGCCCGAAATCGTGGATTTTCTGGGCAAGTTGTAGCTGGAAGAAACCGGCCACGGATTTTCGCGGATTTACAGGGATCAGAATTTGGAGTTTGATCGGATCGGTTGTAGCTACTGGATCCTTAGGGCTAAGGCTTTGTCGAGTGTAGGTTGGGGGTTGCGGCGAAGCTCTGCGGCCTTACCCGCCAGTTTCTTCTCCATCTCTTGCCGGGCGGTCACAATAGGCTTGAATTCCGGCGTGTCACGGAATGGCTTCATGAGAGCTTCCGATTTCAGCAGGCAGGCATAGGCCAGGCGTGGGGACAATCCTGCGTCCCGCAAGAAAAGGCCATAGTTGTACCAGTCGGCGGCCTCGCTGCGGCGGTCATCTACGGCACTGTCGAGCTGGAGAGCATTCTGGTACAGGCGCAGCGCGCCCGCTGTCTTGCCTTGCCCCGCCTCGACTTCAGCCTCCCCAATGCTGGCAAAGCTCTCCAGCTTCTTGTCACCGATCTGCGCGGCAATTTGCTGGGCCAGTTCGTAAGACTGTTCCGCCGGTTGCGGATGATTTGCCCGTAACTGGCACTGCGCTAGCCGCAGCACGATGGCGATCAGCTCCGCAGCGCGAGGACGCTCTTGCGTGCCCGCCTGTGCCGCCTGGTCCAGAAAAGCCACGTAGTGCGGGATGGCGGCATCGGCCTTCCCTTCCCGGTCCAGTTCGCCGGCCAGATACAGATGGGCGCGCATCTGGGACGGGTCAAGCCTAAGCGCATGGTTCCAGCTATCCAGGGCTTCCTCAGGATGGCCGAATTGGTTGGCCAGGATGCCGTGGTTCAAAAGCAGGTTGGCATCTTTGGGCGTGTGCCGCAGCGACTGGCTGGTGAGTTTGTAGGCCTCGTCGAAATGTTTCTGGCCAATCAGGTACTGGAGCAGAGCATTGCGGGGCGCCGGATCGGCGGGATTGGCGCGGACGCCGCGCTGCCAGGCAGCGACTGCTTCCTGAACCCTTCCAGCTTCGAGTTCTTTGCGGCCGAGGCGCATCTGCAGGGAGCTGTCAAAAGAATCGAGCGCTGCGGCGCGTTGCAGATCGGCGAGACTGTCTCCGTGCAAGGCGAAGTAGTAGCGCACCTGATCGACGGTGCCCAAGGTCAGCAGCAGCAGGGCTGTCCCAACACGCAGCCCGTGTGCGCCGGAAGAGTTTCCCGCCAACCAGCGCATTCCAGCTGCCACGCGGCTGCCGGCTTCAACCGTGGCGCTCGACAGCCGTTCCTTGGAATTCAGCAGCAGGGCGGCAATGCGGCCGTCACGCAGCTTCCAGATGGCGCCATCAAGGATGAAATGATGAATGTTCACCAGCGCGGTGAAAATCAGGAAGCTGGCGGTGAAATCGTAATGAAACAGCCGGCTGGCCAGCCATGGACCAGGAACGAAGAGCGCGATTCCTCCCGCGATGAGAACGCCGAAATAAGCAAACGGACGCCACCGGCCGGCGTTCTGCGCAGCGGCTTCACGCCGGGCATAGTAGCTGGTGATCCAGAGGTACTGGGCCGAGTGCATGACCGCCAGTACCCCGGTGCTGTAGCGGCTTTGTGGAATTCGCAGGCCCTCACCCAGAGACAACGCAGTAGGCAACAAAAACCAAACAAATTGCGTCGAGAACAAAGTCAAAGACGGCAATAACCGGCGCCAGCCGACTTGTTCCCCGAATCGTGACAGACCGAATGCGGAGCAGATAACAAATCCGACCGCCAGGGGCAGCAACGCCAGTGAGCTCACCCTGCCCGGGATTCCGAGTGAGATGAAGAGTGAGTCGTTCGACGGGCCGGTGTGAAAACCTAGAAACAGGATCAGATACGAAACCAGGAATGCAGAGTACAGGGCGCGGCGCTCGGCGGTGGAAGGCTGTACCCCGGCCCGGCGAGCGAACATCATAAATAATCCATAGTTCTGTCCGCTGTAGTGCCAGGGGCTCCAGGTGAGATAGAGGGTGAATATCCACGGCAGAGCGCGGAACCAGAAATGGGACAGCACCAGAGTCAGCGCGATCAGTGCGGTGATATGCACCGTAAAGATACGGTACTTTTGGAAATCTTCTGCGCTGTGGTAAGCGCGATAAATCGTCGCCATGTAGTGCGGGTAGTTGAAGAAAAGAGCCAGGCCATAAAAGGCCACGGACCACGCCAAAGTGCTCGCACTCGCGGCGAAATAGGTAAACAACAGCAGGGGTACCGACCACGCGCCGCAACCCACGATCAGATCGAGCCAGGGATTGTAGATCCACAGCGGAGTGCTGGTCTGGAGGCTGAGTTGGTTAGTCGGTTTGGCCATTTACGCGGTGGAGGAACGTGGGCACAACCCAGCTCCACCTGCGCGGATTATAAGTGGGCACCTACTAGTGTCGGCGTACTCAGAAGGGTTCGGCTGAAAGTAACCATGACTGCCAAGTCATGACTGCCGAATTGTGTCTGCTGAACTGTGTCTGCTGAACTGTGGCTTAGGAGTTCTGGCTTCCGATTTTAACTAGCGCCGGTTCGAATTGGGCCGGTGCGATCCATCGGAGATCAGCTGCTCGAAGGTTGTCAGGCAGGAGCGTCGCAGTTGTTTGCTGAGCCGCTGGTCAGCTTTGCCCGCAACCAAAAGCGTGGCAGTCCCGTGCAACAGTGCCCACAAAGCCAGTGCCAGGTCGGCGTGCTCCTGGGGAGAGCCCCCTAAGCGCGCGGCCACGCTCTGTTTCATCAATTCAAAGGAAGGCCTCGGTTCGTGATGCCAGGCGCGGCCGCCCAGGCCTGTAAACAGGAGCTCGTACTCACTGGGATGCTTCATGGCGAACTCGAGGTACTGCTGACAAGCCTGGGCGGGGGAACGCGTGGGACGAAGCGCTGCGAACAGGCTCAGCTCCGCCTGCTGGCGCAAAGCCCGGAGAATGTCCCGCTTATTCTGGAAGCGCTGGTACACCGTGGGGGTGGTGGTGGCGGCCAGCTTGGCCACGGCCCGCATGGTCAGGGACTTTTCTCCTCCCCGGTTCCAAAGTTTGCGGGCTGCATCCAGGATGCGTTTTTCCAGCAGCGGGTCCGCTTCTCGTGGCATGTCCAGCCTCCCGGGGATCGCGCCTCAGATAACTTTGACGATGTATAACTAACAATGTATTATCAATACAGGCCCAGTATACCCCCAGCAGTGCAACCATGCCAGCTGGAACTTTAATTCAGGAGTTGCCGTTCAATGTTTTCCTGGGATGATCCCAAAGATCGCGCCACAATCGTCCGCCTCACCGCGGACCTGCGCACCGTCGAAGTCGAGCTGCTGAGTGCCATGTGCGCCGCCGACCGGCTTCGGTTGCATTATTCCACTGAAGACATCGCCCGCTTCGGCGAGAGGCACATCCTGCAAAAAGCCATTTCCGCGGTGGAATCCCTGAGCAGTTACTTTTCCTCGATCGCCAGGAAGGTGCAGTCCATGCCGTCCGGCGAAAAGCTGCACGAGTAGAATCGCTCCCGCCTGCGCTTCGCAGCTCCGGGTCTTCTACAATGCCAGGGTGAAGACTTGGGACGTCATCATCGCCGGTGCCGGGATCATCGGCCTGTCACTTTCGATTGCCTTGCGCAAACGCGGGGCGACGGTCCTGGTGGTGGAGCGAGGAGAACCCGGCCGCGAGGCCTCGTACGCTGCCGCCGGCATGTTATGCGACTTCGCGGCCGAAACTCCGCCCGCGTTGCAGCCCCTGGCCACCGCTAGCGCCCGCATGTATCCCGAGTTTGTCCACGAATTGCAGGATGAGTCGGGATTCGACGTTGACCTGCGCGACCAAGGCACGCTTTTCTTCCCTTCCTCAGAGCACGTCCACGAAAACCGCGGGGTCGCGGCCGGGAGCGTGCTCCCCGCTTCCCTGGCGGAACTCGAGTCGGCGCTGGCCGATCGGGAAAGACCAGCGATCTATCTGAAGGAACGCAGCGTGGATCCCCGCGCGTTGGCTACGGCTGCCCTGAAGGCAGCGAAGCATCGCGGGGTGGACATTGCATCCGGAACCACGGTAACTGCGGTCCTGCTCTCGAACGGGCGCGTGACCGGCATTAGCAGCGACAGGACAACGTATCACGCTCCCACAGTCGTGAATTGCGCCGGGGCCTGGGCGGGCCAGTTGTTGCCACATCGTTTTCCCACCCGCCCGGTGAAGGGGCAAATCCTCTCCGTGGTCGGCGCTCCCGTGTTGCGTCACGTGATTCGCGCGCCAGAAGTGTACCTGGTACCGCGTAGCGACGGACGAATCCTGATTGGCGCTACGGTAGAAGAAGCGGGATACGACAAGCGCACCGACGCCGACACTATCCGTCGCATGCACCAAGCGGCGATTCAACTGATTCCTGCCTTGAGCCAGGCACGCGTGCTCGAGGCCTGGGCGGGACTGCGTCCGGGGACTCCGGATAATCTGCCTATCCTCGGCGCCACTGCGACGCCGGGATACTTCGTAGCGACAGGGCATTTCCGCGATGGAATCCTGCTCACTCCCGTCACCGCGCACGTGATGGCTCAGGTGGTCACCGGGGTAAAACCCGAGTACGATATCGAGGCGTTTTCTGCGGGACGCTTCCAAGCCTGATGGCTACCGCCACCGCAATCCGCGAGCATTACGATTCTCTCGCTTTCATCTATCGCACGTTCTGGGGCGACCACATCCACCACGGCCTTTTTGTCGACGGCACCGAATCGCCTGGAGACGCTCAGGTTGGGATGCTGGAGCACTGTGTCGGCCTTCTCGATCTTCGCGGCGGCGAACATGTATTGGATGTCGGGTGCGGGCACGGCGGAACGCTGCTGCACCTGGCGCGACGGTTCCATTGCCGCGGGATAGGAGTAACCATCAGCCCGAAGCAGGCCCGGCTGGCCCGGGAACAGGCGTCGAAGGCAGGCGTCGAAGAGTTTGTAAAGTTTGCGGTGAACAATGCTGACGTTTTTGACTTTCCCAACCGGTCATTCGATTTTGTCTGGACGATGGAGTCCTCAGAACATTTTGCCGACAAACCCCGCTACTTCACGAACGTCGCGCGCACTCTTCGTCCCGGGGGCCAACTGCTGCTGGCGGCGTGGACGGGCGCCATGGATCGGGCGCGAGTCCGCGGAGTAGCCCACGCTTTTCTCTGTCCGGAATTGTGGACAGCAGAACAGTACAGGTCGGCGATCGAGTCCGCCGGAATGCGGGTGGACCATTTTGAAGATCTGACGGCGAAGGTGATGCGTACCTGGGAAATCTGCCAGGATCGAGCGCGGGCTGCGGCACCGGTGGTCCCACTGCTGCCACGAGCGGCGCGCGAGTTCGTGGAAGGGATTGACATCATCCTGGGCGCGTACCGGGCTGGCGATCTGAGTTACACCGTTCTAACCGCGCGGAAGTAGCGCCCCTTTACAGCAGCGACGCTGCTGGCAAGACGTTGCAAGCAACGTCTCTACGGGTGTCGCCACGCTCCCGCGTACGTCTAATAAAAGGGTGCATTCGGCTCGCGGAAACCTGGACGCAACCGGTTCAGGTTATACTTTAATGTTTCAGTCTTCACCAAAATCGCATCCGGTTCGCGTTCGCGCGCCCAGAAAGGGACACAACTTATGGCTTCCCCTGCAGTGAGTTATGCCCGCGGCAACCAACAGAGATTCCTGAACGAGCTAAAAGATCTTCTCCGCATTCCTAGTATCAGTACTTTGGAGGAACATAAGTCCGACGTGCAGAAAGCGGCCGACTTCGTGGCCAACGAACTGCGCCGCCTCGGAATGGAGCATGTCGAGATTATCCCGACCAAGGGACATCCCCTGGTGTACGCCGACTGGCTCAACGCTCCCGGCAAGCCCACTGTGCTTTGCTACGCGCATTACGATGTCCAGCCGCCCGACCCGCTTGATGAGTGGATTTCCCCGCCCTTTGAGCCCACCGAGCGCAACAACAACATCTATGCCCGCGGCGCGGTGGACGACAAAGGCCAGCTTTGGATGGAGATCAAAGCCATCGAAGCCCTCATGCGAGGCCACAACGGCAAGCTGCCGCTGAATGTGAAGTTCATCATCGAAGGAGAAGAAGAAGTCGGCGGCGAGTCGATCGCCGAATACGTGCGCAAGGAAAAGGCCAAGCTGAAGGCCGATTTTGCGCTGGTCTGTGACACGGAATTGTTCGCCCCAGATCTTCCCACCTTGTGCGTGGGCCTGCGCGGGCTGGTGTACACCGAGATCGAAGCGTTCGGCGCCAAGACCGACCTGCACTCCGGCATGTACGGTGGCGCGGCGCCCAATCCTTTTTTTGCGCTGATCGAGATCATCAGCAAGCTGAAAGATTCGAAGGGCAAGGTTCTGATTCCGGGTTTCTACAAAGGCGTGAAGGCTCCCAGCAAGGATGAGTTGAAAGCGTGGAAGCGTTTGCCCTTCAACGAAGAGCACTACCGCAAAACGGAAGTCGGCTCGAGCGTTCTGACCGGCGAACCCGGGTTCTCCGTTCTGTACCGAACCTGGGCCCGTCCCACCCTGGAAGTCCACGGGATGCCCGGCGGATTCACCGCTCCCGGCGCCAAGACGGTGATCCCGGCCAAGGCCGCCGCCAAGGTTTCCATGCGGATGGTGCCTAACCAGGACCCCGACGACATTCTCAAGAAATACAAGAACTACGTGAAGAAGCTTACCCCCAAGGGCATCCGTACCAACATCAAGGTCTGGAGCAAGGGGCCGGCATGTGTGGTCGGAACGGACAATAAGTACGTCAAAGCGTCCACCGAGGCCATGCATGAGGTATTTCACAAAGACACGGTGTTTATCCGCTCCGGCGGCTCGATTCCAATCGTGACTGACTTCCAGGACGTGCTGAAGATTCCCAGTGTGATGATGGGCTTCGGCCTGCCGGACGACAACCTGCACGCTCCGAATGAGAAGTTCCATATTCCGAACTTCCATCGGGGGATCGAGTCCATCTGCTTGTTCTTTGAGAAGCTGGGCGGGAAATAGCACAGGGGACGTAGGGACAGCCGCTTCGCCGGCCGTCACTGGGTGCACACCTTTGCGTAGTAGAATCGCCTCGTGAGACGCCCGCGCAAATTCACGGTCGTTATCGAGCGAGACGAGGAAGGTTATTACGTGGGGACAGTTCCTGCTCTCCACGGCTGCCACACACAGGCAAAGAACCTTGACACTCTCATGAAGCGGATGCGTGCAGTGATCGAGCTGTGCCTGGAAAACGGAAGCGGTGGAGGCCGGTCACTCGAACTCGTCGGCGTTCAGCAAGTCTCGGTATGACTCGCCTTCCCCGCGATGTCGACTTGTCAGTCGGAGGAGCTGCTCAAGCGGCTCTGAGGCGACGGCGTTCCTGCCCGACGACAACCTGCACGCCACCAACGAGAGGCTCCACATTCCGAACCTTTCCTGCTCGAAAACTAATTCATCAGACAATCCCGCGACGCGGCGGGTTGAGTTCTCTCGCAAATCCTGGCTTGCTTGTAAGGCTTCGGTGCGCTACAGTTATTTTGCTCTCGCGATTCTCCCTTCCTTCGATTTCCCCACCTCTGTCATAAGCTCGGGGTTGCAGTGTGTGTGCAAAATAACGTGGTCACGCGTATGGTCACACCATATATAGTGTTTTCGTGCTTGACCCGGGCGGGATTTCGCCTTTACATTAGCTCCAGCCTGTGCCCTCCGGGCGGCGGCGAGGGATGTGTCCGCCTGAAGCAACGGGGTGGGAATCGCCTTAGTAACGGGCGATTGCAGTCCCCCATCGGCTAAGCAACGAGCGCCGCGCCCAGCCAGCGCGAAGGAGTGGAAGTTGCTCAAACTGAAAAAGCTTCATGTTCTCGGGTTCAAGTCTTTCTGCGACCGCACCGAACTCAAGTTTCACGGGGACGGGATTGCGGCCATCATCGGTCCCAACGGTTGCGGCAAGTCGAATATCGCCGACGCCATCTCCTGGGTGCTGGGCGAGCAGTCGGCCAAGACCCTGCGCGGCTCGCGCATGGAGGACGTCATCTTCGCTGGCACCCGCGATCGCAAGCCCACCGGCATGGCCGAGGTGTCGCTGACGCTGATTGATCCCGAGGTCTATGACGGCGCCGACGCCAACGAGCCGACCCAGGTTGATATTCAAGAGGAAATGCCCACCGACAACTGGGATGAGGCGGAAATCCGCGCTCGGGCCGCGCAGGAAACTGATCTCCTGACGGAAGAAACACAGCCCGGCAAGGTCGAGGAATTCACTCTCCCTGCGTCCCACCTCTCTGCGTCCCAGGGGAATGCCCATGCGGAACTCGATCCTTACGATGAACCTATTTTCGCAGTGTTCACCAATCCCAACGCTGTTCGTGCCGTGGACCCATATCCTGTCTCAGTCAGTGGCAGCAATGGCCCGCAGGTTGTCCTGAAGATCCGCCGCCGGAAATTCAACCAGCAACAGTTTCACGCGGGAGAGATCGTAGTCACCCGCCGGCTGTTCCGATCCGGAGATAGCGAATACCTGCTGAACGGCAAGCTGTGCCGTCTGCGCGACATCCAGGAATTGTTCATGGGTACCGGCCTGGGCCCGGAAACCTACGCCCTGATCGAGCAGGGACGCATCGGCCAGATTCTGAGCAGCCGTCCCACCGACCGCCGGGCCATCATCGAAGAGGCCGCCGGCATCACCAAATTCAAAACCAAGAAGCGTCTCGCCGAGGCCCGCCTGGAAGAAGCCAAACTGAACCTGGCGCGAGTCAATGACATATTCGAAGAAGTCACACGGCAGATGAATTCGCTGAAGCGGCAGGCCTCAAAGGCCGAGCGCTATGCCCGCTTGCGGGAGGAGATGCGAGCCAAGCTGCGCCTCGTCCTGGCCAGCAAGTTCGCCCAACTCGATCAAGAGAGCGCGGAACTCGATGCCCAGATCAATGCACTCTCCGAAGAGATGCGCCAGCGAACCGGCTCGGTCCAACAGCTGGAAGCGGAACATGCGGACCGCACCCAGCGCGGCTATGCCATCGAGACTGAACTTCGCGAGAACCGGGAGCGTCTGAGCCAGATCAAGCTGGAAACCGATCGCGCCCAAGCCCAGCGTCGTCACAACCAAGAGCGCTGCGCGGAACTGGTGCTGCGGTCGGCCTCCTCGGAAGCCGAGTTGTCTCAGGCTCGCCACCGGCTGACCGCGCTTAGGGCGGAACGTGATTCCAACCGCCAGCTGCTGGAGTCGGCGGCGACCGACCTGGCAGCCGCACAACAGGAACTGGAGCAATGCCAGCAGGAGGCGGCGTCCGCAACCAGCGCCCTGGCGGAACTGGAGCAGCAACAGGAACAATCCCGGCTAGCGATCATGGAAACGGTGGCGTCCGCAGCCAACCTGCGCAACCAACTCACTCAGGCAGAAGAGCGCCTGGCTGCGGTGGATCGCGAAGCACAGCGTCTGCAGACGGAAATGGAAACCGCGAATGCTCAAGTGGACGCGTTCGGAGGACAACGCGGCCAACTTGCACTTGAATTCGAGACAGTATCCCAACGCGTGGTTGGACTGACGGAAGAACTCACCCAGGCGCGGCAGTTGCTCGAGTCCAAGCGTCGCGCGGAAACCGAAGGCAAAACCCGCCTGGACAGCTTGCGCGCCGAGTACGCATCGGCGATCGGCAAGAAAGGCTCACTCGAAGCTGTCATTGCGGAGCATGGATACTCAACCGAATCGGTGCGCCGGCTTTTCCAGTCGGGAGTGATGCAGGGGGGATTCGCTCCCGCTGGCGTTCTGGCTGACTTCCTCGAAGTGGATACGCGCTACGAAGGCGTGGTCGAAGACTTTTTGCGCGATGAACTGAACTACATCGTAGTCAAGTCCTGGGATGCAGCCGATGAAGGACTGCGCCTGCTGCGCACCGACGTGGATGGCCGCGCGACCTTCCTGGTGCATCCCGACGACTCGCAGGCGAAGTTCTCGTTCCTGGTGGATGAGAATGCACGCCCGGCGCCGCCCAACCAGTCCATCATCCCGCTCAAGCACACCATCCGTGTGCTCAATGGTTTTGGCAAGTCGCTGGAAGTGATCCTGCCCAAGCTGCGCGATGGCTATATCGTGCCGGAACCGGGCTTCGCCCGCGCTCTCGCGTTGGAGAATCCAGATGCATTCTTCCTAGCGCAGTCGGGTGAGTGCTTCCACAACGTGACCGTCACCGGCGGCAAGCAACGCACCGAAGGCCCGCTTTCCATGAAGCGCGAACTGCGTGATGTCATGCGCTTGCTGGGCGAACTGGAAGAGGCCCTGCGCCATGAGGAAGTCCGCGTCCTCACCTTGGGGCGTGAAATCAAGGAACTCAGTTCCCTGCTCGAACGGCTGGAAGGGGAAAAGCGCCAGGCCGAAAAGCAGGCGATGACCTCCGGCCACCTGCTGCAGCAATTGGATACGGAAATGGCCCGCGTGGACGAGCGGCTGAATACTTGCCATCACGAGCTCCGGCGGCTGGCCGTGGAACGCGCCGAACAAGGCTCGTTGGTGAGCGCCCGGCAAACCGAGCTGGCCGCGATGCAGCAAAAGCGCGCGGAACTCGAGCTACTGACGGCCACGGCGCAGGAGGAGCTGGCCAGCTTGCGTGGACGCCGCGACTTGGCCGCACAAAAGGCGTCTCAGCGCTTGGCCCGGGTAGCGACGCTCGAAGAACGGCACCGCTCCGCGGCGGCAGTATTGGAGAGAATTGAATCGCTGGTCGCCGAAATGCGCGAACGCGTGAACACACTGGGGGCTCAGATCGAGTCCTCGGTCGTGGAAAAGCTGCAGCGCGAGACTGAAAATCAGCAGATTGCCGTTCAGCTCACCGACCTCGAGGCCGAGCGCAACGCGGGCTCAGCCCGCGACGGCCTGCTGCAGTGTGAGTCCGACCAGGTCCGCGCCCGGTTGGCGGAGATTGACGAAGCCCTGCGCAACGCACGCCTGTTACTCGACCAGGTACGCGACCGCCGTGCCGAGCTGGCGGCGGCAGCGGCGAAGTTGCAGTCGGACGTGCAGTACATGGCCGAGACTTGCCTGAATGAACTGGGCGTGCAGCGGCACGAACTGACGGCTGATCGCACCATCCCGATTGCCACCGGAGAACAGCTGGCTCTGGAAGACCAGACCTACCGCGAGATGCGAACCCGCCTCGAAGCCATGGGCCCGGTGAACATGATGGCGCTCGAGGAATACAAGGAAACCACGGAGCGTCACGCCTTTCTGGAAACCCAGCGCAAGGATCTGTTCGACTCGATTGAGAACACCCAGGCCACGATCAAAGAGATCGACATCTTCTCGCGGCAGAAGTTTGAAGAGGCGTTCCACAAGATCAACGAAAACTTTGCGGCCACGTTCAGCAAGCTGTTCGGCGGTGGCCAGGGCTTCATGCGCCTGACCGACGAAGAAAACAGCGCCGAGAGCGGCATTGACGTAGTCGCCTCGCCTCCCGGCAAGAAGCTGCAGAATGTGCTGTTGCTCTCTGGTGGCGAAAAGGCGCTGACCGCGCTGGCCCTGCTGGTGGGAATCTTCCAGTATCAGCCCAGCCCCTTCTGCATTCTCGACGAAGTGGACGCGCCGCTGGACGAAGCCAACATCGGCCGCTTCACCGATTTGGTGAAAGAGATGAGCGTCCAGACCCAGTTTGTGCTCATCACCCACAGCAAGAAGACCATGAGTATCGCGCCCGTGCTCTATGGGGTGACCATGCAGGAGCCCGGCGTGTCGAAGCTAGTCTCGGTGCGCTTCGGAGCCACGGCCTAGCCTATATCCCCCCGGTAGAGACGTAGCTCTGCTACGTCTCCGCTTCGCCCAGAAAGCGGGCGTCACCGGCAAGGCTTGTGCTACGTCGCATTTTCAGACGAATACAATGCTGTAGCATGTGTACAGAGCTTCCATGGCGGAATCTTCCGTTCTAACCCTGCGCCTCGATCCCAAGCTGAAGAGGCAACTCGACCGTCTATCGAAGGCGATGCGCCGCAGCCGTTCCTCGGTAGCGGCCGAGGCTATTCGCGAGTATGTTGCCTTGAACGAGTGGCAGATCGAGGAGACGAAGCAGTCCCTCGCGGAAGCCGATCGGGGCGACTTCGCCAGCGACAAGGATGTGGCACAGACGCTGAGCAGGTGGACTCAGTAACAAAGAGTCGCGATTCAAGACCATGACCAGAATCCCCGGCTAAGTGCCTTTTCTTACACAGGCGTCCTCAGTTTTTCCACAAGGCCGGTCCCCGCAATCCCGCTCCAGACGCACATTCCACTACCTCCCAAAACTGTCAACTTCTTTGTGTTCAACGCCGAGGCTGTCTGCAAAACAATTGTGACGTAAACCGTTGACAAAAATTTCTAACAGGCTAGAATACCCGACGTTTTCTGCCTGTAGAATTTCATCATGAGCCCCCAACTTCTCGATCCCGTGCTTTTACAAACTGATTATCCGGATTTGGTACTGCATACCAGCGGTAAGGTCCGGGATATCTACCGCCTGGACAAGGAGCAGCTGCTGTTTGTAGCCACGGACCGCATCTCCGCTTTCGATTACGTCCTGGCCACGGGAATCCCTCACAAGGGTCGTGTGCTGACCCAGATTTCGCTTTTCTGGTTCGATTTCCTGCATGACCTGGTGCCGAACCACCTGATCACCGCTGATGTAGCGCAGTACCCGGCGTCCCTCCAAAAATACGCCGACCAGTTGCGTGGACGCTCCATGCTGGTCAAGAACGCTGACATGGTGCCGGTGGAGTGCGTGGTGCGGGGCTACATTTCCGGCTCGGCGTG
Organism: Terriglobia bacterium; assembly: GCA_041494805.1. Classification (GTDB taxonomy): domain Bacteria; phylum Acidobacteriota; class Terriglobia; order Terriglobales; family Acidobacteriaceae; genus JBGQBN01. The sequence continues at coordinate 23,040 of JBGQBN010000004.1, forward strand.
GAGAGAGTACAAAGCTACGGGCCGGGTATGCGGAATCGAGCTCCCAGCGGGCCTTAAGGAGTCGGACCGGCTGCCGCAGCCCATTTTTACGCCAGCCACCAAGGCCGCGACCGGTCATGACGAGAACATTCCTTTTGAGGAGATGGCCCGGATTGTCGGGCTGGAACTGAGCCAGCAACTCCGCGATATCACTCTCAATATTTATCGGAAAGCAGCTGACTACGCGCGGCAGAAGGGTATTATCATCGCGGATACGAAGTTTGAATTTGGGCGCACGGCAACCGGGATCACCTTGGCCGACGAGGTGCTCACTCCGGATTCCTCCCGCTTCTGGCCGGCGGACAAGTACCAGCCCGGCCGTTCGCAGGAGTCGTTTGACAAGCAGTATGTTCGCGATTACCTGGAGGAAATTCACTGGAACAAGCAGCCGCCCGCACCGGCCCTCCCCCCCGAAGTGGCTCGCGGGACCAGCGAAAAATACCTCGAGGCGTACCACCGGCTCACGGGACGCGACCTGGATGTGTAAACCCGGGCCCTTTGCCGGCAAGAGCGGTGAATTAGAATGACCGGCGCGGACTGGGTTATTGTGGCGTTTATTCTGCTGTCGGTCGTATTGGCTGCCGTCCAAGGTTTCTTTTTCGAACTGTTTTCAATGGCAGGAGTGGTAGTAGGGTATTTGTTCGCAGTATGGCAGTACGACCGGGTGGCGGCCTGGTTTGAGCAGTACTTGAAGTCGGTTTGGGTGTCGGAGATCCTGGGGTTCCTGATCATTTTCGTCGCGGTCCTTGTCCTGGCCGGGATCCTGGGCAGGGTGGTGAGAAAGATCGTAAAAGAGGCGGGCTTAAGTACGTTTGATCGTTTCCTGGGTGCGGTCTTTGGATTGGTACGCGGAAGCTTGATGGTTTCCATGCTGTTGTTGGCGCAGGCTTCCTTTGCTCCCGCGTCCCAGTGGCTGGTGGGATCCGAACTCGCCCCGTATTTCCTGGTGGTCGGGCGGGCCGAGATCTGGTTGGCGCCCGCGGCGTTACGCGCCCGGTTTTATCAGGGACTTGATCTGCTGCGGCAGGCGCGGCAACATGGTGCGCCTCCGGCGACCGGGTCCGGCAAGTAGCGGAACACACACTTTTCGTGCGAACGACTGGCAGTTTCCAGAAAGAGAGACGCCGTGAGAGATCAGCTCGAAGCCCTCATCATGCAGATGTACAAAAGCAACATCCTGTACTCTGAGGCAGTGCGCGAGTTCAAGAAGAGGTTCATCCTGACCGTGCTGCAGGAGAACCGGGGCAACCAGTGCCGCGCCGCGCGCGAACTGGGCATGCACCGCAACACTCTGAGCCGCACCATTTCAGAGCTGAAGATTGATGTGCGGCAATTACGCGACGGAGTCAAACGTCCGCCGCGCAGCGCCCGCCCCATCGCCTACGAGAAGAAGGCGGTGCGCTAGCCGTTTTCAGTTTCTCGGCCCTCCCCCGATCGCAAACAAAGCAAAAGGCAGCCCTTCGTGGGCTGCCTTTGTTTTTCAGTTGGCGACTGCCGTCTAATGCGGTTTCCGGTGCACTGGTGGCTTCTTGGGGGGTGGCGGTGGCGCCTTGGTCAGCAACGCGCCCTTCTCCATGGTCATGACAAAGGGGTTGGGGGTGTACGACGCCGGCGTGCCCTCGAAATCAACCGTGGCTCCCTCTTTTGGAACCAGCTTGGCCGGAATGGGAGCCGGGAACGAAAGCACTATATCGGCTCTTTTCTGGTCGATATCATCCTGGCTGGCGGCAATCTGCAGTTCCGTGGCGGAAGCCTTCATGACCGTGGCCTCCATCTGCAAAGCCACACCCTTGATAACGCTCCAAACCCTGTCCGCATCTTCCTGTGCACCAGCCGATAGCACGAGTTCCCACTCCGCGAAGCTCAGCTTCTTGATATCGGCGGCTGTCTTGTCTTTCACCATATCGTGCGCTTGCTGGGCAGGAGTTGGAGGAACGTACTGCGTGATGGTGAACCCGGCGGGCGGCAAACCCGTGGTCTTGGTTAGGGTCATCAGATCGTCCCAGCCCTGATCCGAACCGTGATACTTCACGTACTTGCTGCGGCCGAACTTGATGATCGAGTCCTTACCTTTCAGATCACTCACTAAGTTCGCGGCCAGCGCGATAAAGAACGCCCCGTTCACGTCATCGGAAGGGGTCGCGGTCAGGTAGGCCAGAGCCAGCGGATAAACGTTTTCTACGTTCTTCGGGTCCGCCTCCACCGCCGGCCTCAAATACTTCTGCGCGGCTGGGTAGTCCTTCAACTGGAGCGCGCAAAAGCCGGCGACGCTGTTCAGCAGCGCCGCAAACTGGGTCTTCTGCGTTTCAAAGGCCGCATCCGTCATGCCTTCGGGCTTGGGCATTTTGGGGAGCGCCTGCAGGCCACGCTCGGCATGCTGTTTGGCATCGGCCCATTTCTGGGAGGCGCGCTCGTTGTAGGCTAGCAGCACCAGAGCTTTGGCGCTGTCCGGATTGACGGCCAGGAGCCGGTTCGCGGTGTCAATGACCTTGGCCTGGTTCCCCGCCTGCTGATACGTGCCCATCAGCAAATCCAGCGCGTCCTGTTTCACCACGCTGTTGGGATACTGCGCCACAAACGCTTCCAGACCGCTGATCTTGGCCGCAGCGTCCTGCTGCTGCACTGCGCCCACGTAGGCGTTGTATTCCGCCGGGTCTTTGATGACCGGCGCTTGCGATTGCGGTGCTGTCGGCGCTGCCTGTGGTGCGGTCGGCTGGGCCTGAGGTTGCGGCGCCGCTGTACTCTGTCCGGTTGCCACGGCAGCCAACGCAAGCACAATCGCCACTAGACTCGTCTTCATTCGCATAGCTCCTTGAAACTTTCGGGAAATCGGCGACGACATCCTGTCCCAGGCATACCCAAGCTCAGCTCGACCCGGGGTTCTCTTTCATTCCGCGCGCCCGTTCATCGGGCCCGGAATTCCCGGCTCCCCGGTAACCTCAAGGTAGCCAAGACACTGTTTCCGGTGAGGCGGATTATAAGTATGTAATCCCCCTAAGGCAAGTTTGCCTTACCCACCCTGGGTTTGCCTCTGTGGTTAAGATGCGTAAAACACCCATGCTGGATGGTTGTCAATAGGCAAACTGGGGGCGTTTCGGCGCGGACTGTCTTTTGCGCGACGTGACTGGTGATTTCACGAAGGGGCCGGTGATCAGCGGGTTTCAGAGGATCCCGCTCATGGGTGGCGGGATTCCGCCTTCCCTGCTTGGCTGGGAAAAAACCAAAAGGCCCGCACGCCGTCTCTCGTGCGGGCCTTTCGGTGCCGTTTAAGGCTTGTTCCACCTCGTTATGCTCCGCAGTGTAGAGGGAAAATTGGGGAAGAATGTTTCGGACAGGTTAATTTGCCATGAAAATTGCCGCAGTTTTTCCACAGCGGTTTCACCGATCGGGGCAGTGTTTGAAGGCCTGCCCCAAAGGTGAAGCTTATACTTTCGGGAGAACATGCAAGAGGATTCCTTCATTCCAAAGAACCGACTCTTTCCTTGGCCCCTGGTGATCATCGCGGCCACGGCCTTCGCGGTCGTCTTGCCATTCTTTTTTCTGGGCGATCCTTCCGGTCACGACTTCGAGTTCCACGTCAACTCCTGGATGGAAGTGCTTAGCCAGTGGAAGCAGGGGATCATCTATCCACGCTGGGCCGCGCTGGCGCACTACGGATACGGCGAGGCGCGGTTTGCCTTTTATCCCCCGGCGTCTTGGATGCTGGGAGCGGCGCTGGGCGCTCTCCTGCCCTGGCAGGCTGCTCCCGGGGCGTACGTCTGGATCGTGCTCACGCTTTCCGGTTGCTCCATGTTTCTGCTGGCACGGTGCTGGCTGAATCGGCACGATGCCATCTTCACCGCTGCTTTGTATGCTGCGAATCCGTATTACATCGTCGTTGTTTACTGGCGAAGCGCCTACGCCGAGTTACTCGCCGGAGCACTGCTGCCGTTGCTCTTGCTATTCGCGCTGCGTTCGGAACGCGAAGGGCGACGAATAATCATTCCCCTGGGTCTGATCGTGGCCGCCGCCTGGATTACCAACGCTCCCGCCGCCGTCATGGTGAACTATTCGCTGGCGCTGCTGCTGGTCGTGGTGGCGATCGTCCGGCGCTCACCCCGCGTCTTGATCTCTGGGGTTCTGGCTATTCTCCTGGGTGCGGCGCTGGCGGCGTTTTACCTTTTGCCCGCGGCCTACGAGGAACGATGGGTCAATATCGCCCAGGTGCTCGCTCCGGGTGTGCGCCCAGAAGATAATTTTCTCTTTACCACCATCAACGACCCCGACCATAATCGCTTTAACCTGCTGGTCTCGCTGATTGCCTCCGCGGAGGCGATTGTGCTCGCGGGTGCAGCGATCTTGTCGCGCCAACGGCGGCGGCTTCTCCCAGAAGCATGGTGGACACTTTTCGCCTGGGCTGCCGCTGCCGCTCTGCTTATGTTCTCGGTCACATCCTTGGCGTGGGATTATCTGCCCGAGCTGCGCTTCGTGCAGCTTCCCTGGCGTTGGCTGCTATGCCTGAACGCGGCTTTCGCCCTGATGGTGACGATGGCTTGGCGGCGATGGCTCCAGCGTGCGCTGGTCTGCGCGCTCATGCTCGGCCTGGTTGCGTTCGTATCGCATCGTGTCCAACCTCCGTGGTGGGATAGGGCGGCTGATATCGCCGAGATGCGCAACAACATTCAGGAGGGCCAGGGATACGAGGGCCGTGGATATGAAGGCACCGACGAATACGTCCCGGCCGGCGCTGATCCCTACGAAATCAAGCTGGACGCCCGCCGGGTGGTTTTCGAAGGCGCAGGCACAATCCGCATTCATGTGATGCGGTGGGAACCCGAATCGAAGTTTCTCACCGCAACCGCCAGTCAACCCGGCAACCTGGTGTTGCGCCTCTTCGACTACCCAGCGTGGCAAGCCGAGGTCAACGGCCAGGTGGTCGCGACCGGAGCGACCGAGGTCACGAGACAGATGATCGTCCCTATCCGGGCAGGCGAAAACAGCGTGCGGATCAGGTTCACCCGCACTTGGGATCGATCCCTGGGAGGAATTATCTCCACAGGAGCAATTCTGCTGGTCTGTGGGATCATTTTTACCAGACGCTCTAAAGCAGTTCCACCACGCAGGACACAGAGCTCCTGAGATTCTCCGTGGTTCGATTCGTGGTTGGTTATGAAAGTTAGTTATGAAACGCATTCTGATCGCCACCTCGAACCCGGGCAAGCTCCGTGATTTCGCCGGAGCCGCCTCGTCACACGGGATTGAGATCGCTTCCATCCCATCCTTCTCTTCCCTGCCCTCGGTCGTCGAGGACGGCCTGACCTTCGAGGCCAATGCCCGCAAGAAAGCCGAGCACTACAGCCGGTACGCACCCAGTGAAATCGTCCTGGCCGACGACTCTGGTCTGGAGGTGGACGCGCTCGGTGGCGCTCCCGGAGTGCACTCTGCACGGTATGCCGCGGCCGCGCCTCGCTCGGTCGAGAACAACACCGACGACCATGCCAACAATGCGCGTCTGATTCACGAGCTAAGAAACATCCCACCCGAGAAGCGCACCGGCAGGTTCGTTTGCGTGATCGCCGCCGCCCGGGATGGCCAGACCCTCGCCGTGTTCCGCGGGCAGGCTGAGGGCGTTATCCTCGACAGCCCACGAGGATCCAATGGCTTCGGCTACGATCCTCTCTTCTATTTTCCGCAGATAGAGAAAACCTTCGCCGAACTGACAGCCGAAGAAAAGGCGAGGTACAGCCATCGCGGCGCGGCATTCCGCCAGTTTCTCGCCTGGCACCAGCACCGGCAAGAAGTTAACTGACAACTGGGAACCGGCAACTGGCAACTCCCTTTCTTGACTTCGCTTCTCCCTCACCAAGATAATGAAACGTTCCGCTTTCATTCGTGAATTCATAAGGAGTCTTACGTGGAGGCAACAGCCCGTCCTGCAGCTCCGATTGCCTCAAGAGGCGTAGCTCCCTTGCGAGCCGGCCAGGGCTACTCTTTCCTGCTGCGCCGGTTGCACTCCCTCAGCGGGATTATCCCAGTCGGGGCGTTTCTGATCGAACATTTCGCTTCCAATGCATTTGCCACCAGAGGCCCGGCCGCCTATACCAAGCAGGTCGAGCTGCTCAGCGGCTTTCCGTTTGTAGTCCTGCTGGAGCTTTTTGGGATCTGGCTACCCATCCTGTATCACGCCCTATACGGCTTCTACATCTGGTATCGCGGCGAGATGAACGTTGGCGACTACCCCTGGATGGGAAATTGGATGTACGCCACGCAGCGCTGGACCGGTGCTGTTGCCTTCTTCTACATAGTTTGGCACACCTGGCATCTCCGCTTCAGTGGTGTGCACCTCCTCAGCTATCCCGCGGCTGCCTTCGGGAAAGTCCAAATGGAATTCAGGAATCCCTGGGCGGTCGCTTTCTATGCCGTGGGCATTTTCTGTGCTTCGTGGCACTTTGCCTATGGGTTGTGGCTGTTCGCCGCCAAATGGGGGATCACAACCGGCGAGGGAGCGCGCCGCAGGTTCGGCTATGTTTGCTTCGCGATTGGACTGGTATTTGTTCTGGTAGGAGCAGTTACGATGTATTCATTCTTGAATACGCCCCTCCAGCCGTGGCAGCCCACTGGCTCCGCGGTGGAATCCGCCGTAGTGCGCTAGCAACCCGGGGCCGTGCCCCGCAGATTGGAATCTGAGCCAAATGGCATCAAATCCGAAAATCATTGTCATCGGCGGCGGGCTGGCCGGACTTTCTGCGGTCATCAAAATTGCAGAGATGGGCGGGCAAGTGGATCTCTTCTCCATCGTTCCCGTGAAGCGTTCGCACTCGGTCTGCGCGCAAGGCGGGATCAACGCCGCCAAGAATCTCAAGGGCGAGGGCGACTCCACCTGGCAGCACTTTGACGACACCGTGTACGGCGGCGATTTCCTGGCCAACCAGCCTCCCGTCAAAACCATGTGCGATGCCGCCCCCGGCATCATTGACCTGCTCGACCGCATGGGCGTCACTTTTAATCGCACTCCTGAAGGGTTATTGGACTTCCGCCGCTTCGGTGGAACTCTCTACAACCGCACCGCGTTCGCCGGCGCTACCACCGGTCAGCAACTTCTCTACGCCCTCGATGAGCAGGTGCGGCGCTACGAATCGGAGGGCAAGGTCAGGAAGTTCGAGCACTGGGAGTTCCTTTCCGCGGTGCTTGATTCCAAACGCACCTGCCGCGGCATCTGCGCGATGGACTTGCGCTCAATGGAGGTCCGCACTTTCCCCGCGGACGCCATCATCGTCGCCACGGGTGGTATCGGAGCGGTCTTCGGCAAGTCCACCAATTCAGTGGTGTGTACCGGCTCGGCGCAATCCGCGCTCTACCAGCAGGGCTGCTACTACGCCAACGGAGAGTTCATCCAGGTACATCCCACCTGCATTCCCGGGGAAGACAAGCTGCGCCTGATGTCGGAGTCGGCGCGCGGCGAAGGCGGGCGCGTGTGGGTGCCGAAGACGCCGGGTGACAAGCGCGCCCCCAAGAGCATTCCCCAAGGTGAGCGTTGGTACTTTCTAGAAGAGTGGTACCCGAAATACGGAAATCTGGTGCCGCGCGATGTCGCTACCCGCGCCATTCACAAAGTGGTGTATGAGCACCAGCTGGGCATTGATGGCAAGCCCATGGTCTATCTCGACCTGACCCACATTGACCGCAAGGTCCTCGACCGCAAGCTGGAAGGCATCCTGGAAATCTACGAGAAGTTCGTGGGTGATGATCCGCGTGATGTCCCCATGAAGATCTTCCCCGGCATGCATTACACCATGGGCGGACTGTGGGTGGATTTCAAGCAGGCCACCAACATTCCCGGTATCTTTGCCACGGGCGAGTGCGAATACCAGTATCACGGAGCCAACCGGCTGGGCGCGAATTCGCTGGTCTCCTGCATTTTCGGTGGCTTCGTGGGCGGGCCAGCCGCGGTCCAGTACGCGCGCAACCTGCAGGGTGCGCCGAGTAACGGCCACTTCGACCTGGAACGCAAGCGGCAGGAGGAAATCAACTCCAAGCTGATGCGGGCCGATGGCAAGGAAAATCCGTTCCTGCTCTGGCGTGAGCTGGGCGACTTGATGACCAGGAATTGCACTGTCATCCGCTACAACAAGAGTCTTCAGGAGACCGACTCCAGACTGCGCGAGCTGCTGGAGCGCTTCCAGAACATCAATCTGAGCGATCGTTCCCAGTGGGCCAATACCACCATCGCCTTTGCGCGTCAGCTGCAAAACATGCTGCAACTGGCTCGCGTGATCGCGCAGGGCGCCGCCATGCGCGATGAATCTCGCGGAGCCCATTACAAACCGGACTTCCCCGAGCGCGATGACAAGAACTGGCTGAAGACCACCAAGGCATATTTCGCCGCCGACGCTGACGAACCGCGATTTGAGTTCGAGCCCGTGGACGTCTCGCTGATTCCACCCCGGCCGAGGCGGTACGACGTCGCGAAATGAGCGGCTGCCGAGGCGTAGCCTCGCAGGCTGCCGAAGTGAGGAAGGATTGGTGTGGGAATGAAGGGGAGGCTGGCGGTTTCAGCTCAGTGCTTGATCAAATCAGTGCTGGATCAGCGGCTTCCCCATGAACAGCAGGTAAATGGTGCTGAAGTCGACCCACACAAAGAACGCGATCATTACTCCGAGACACACAACGGTCCACACGATCCAACGGCTCTTCTTGCTGGATGGTGCTTCAGGCATAGTATCGATTCCAAGAACGGACATAGTTTACTCCCCCACGTCGAACGACGTGTAAGGTATTGTGGGTTGCGCGGCGTCGAGTGTCAAGATGAACGATTTTGCACACGCAGTGGTAATTAAACTCCACTTGCGACGGTCTTTTTCACCAGCAAGCAAAGACGGAAAGACGACAGAAAACCACATTCATGGCGAACAGTAAGGCCGTTATCTTCAAGGTTAAGCGTCAAGCCGGTCCCGGCACCAAGTCTTACTGGGAAGAGTTCGAGCTTCCCTGGAAGCCGGGCATGAACGTCATCTCTTCCTTGATGGAAATCGCAGCCTACCCCATCACCCGCGCCGGCAAGCCCACAACTCCCATTACCTACGATTCCAACTGCCTGGAGGAGGTCTGCGGTTCCTGCGCCATGCTCATCAACGGACGCGCTCGCATGGCATGTTCCGCCCTGGTGGACAAGTTGGACCAACCCATCCGCCTGGAACCGTTCTCGAAGTTTCCCGTCATCCGCGACCTGGCCGTAGACCGCAACGTACTGTTCGAAAACCTGAAAGCGGTAAAGGCCTGGGTCCCCATCGATGGCAGCTACGACCTTGGCGCCGGACCTCGCATGTCGATGGAGGACCAGGAGGCCACGTATCCGCTCTCCCGCTGCATCTCATGCTGTTGCTGCATGGAAGCCTGCCCGCAATTCAACGAAGAGACCGGCTTCGTGGGCGCAGCCGCCATCGCGCAAGTGCGGCTGTTCAATACCCACCCCACCGGCGCTGCCCTGAAACGCGAGCGCCTGACCGCGCTGATGGGCGACGGCGGCATTCAGGAATGTGGCTACGCTCAGAACTGTGTCGAGGTCTGCCCCAAGGACATTCCCCTCACCAGGTCTATCGCCGAAGTCGGCGGCGATGTCATGAAACAGGCCATCGGTGACTTGTTTAGGAAGTGACGGCGCTTTGCGGGCGTGAGCGGAGCGGGAGCCCGCAGCCGTCATCCCGAACGAAGTGAGGGATCTCCAGGCGCTGCGGTTCACTAACAAGAATTGTCATTATGCAACCAGAATTGTCGTTCCTAAATGATCATTGCCGCTCCCGAATCACCTAAGCCCCGTGGAATCTGCTTTCCGCAAGCTCTACTTTTGAGAGTCCCAGGCCGAGCAATGGCACCATGGTTGCTCCCATACAGGCAGGGCACACGGAAGCATGCAGCTTCACGCACCGACGGTAACCAGAAGTAACCACCCGGAACATCTCCGCCGTAACTCCCGGAATGGGAAATATGCCCTTGTTTTCGGGCAGCGTCCATTTACAATACCCGCCTGCCCAAGCGCCTGGGCAGGTGCAAGAGATTTGAGGCCACTTCGTGGATAGGAAAGTTCAGCGCACTGTCGTTCTAGGGTTGCTGCTGGCCGTTGCGTTGTACGGTCAGGCCTTTGGCCTGCACCACAGCCTGCCTACGACTCCGCAACCCCACCGGCCGAGCCCGCGCCGCGCCCATGTCCGCCGCCTGCACTGGAACCCGATGTTCCGCCCTTCCCGCGATTCCCTGCTCCGTCAGAATGAAGAAATTGACCGGCTGGAGCTGCCGCGCATCCAGGATGATGACGAGCTCGAGCAGCTAAAGGCCAGTGAGGAACTGGTTCCCATCGTGCCTGGGCGGTCCTTGCGCATTGCTTCGAGCCTCGATCCCGACCGGCGGTATTGCCGTCCCTGGACCCGCGAGTTTCTGGACGACCTGAGCGAAGCCTACTACAAGGAATTCCACAGCCAAATCCAGGTCAATTCAGCGGTGCGCACAGTTAAGGTTCAGAAAAAGCTTCGCCGGCATAACCGCAATGCGGCCCCGGCCGAAGGCGCCCTGGCCTCCTCTCATCTAGCCGGCGTGACGGTGGATATTCAGCGCCGCGGCATGACCCGCCCGCAGATTCAGTGGATGCAGCAATACATGCTGCCGTTGAAGAATCTCGGCCTGATCGAGCCCGAAGAAGAGCGCCGCCAATGGGTGTTCCATGTGATGGTCTCTGACCGCTACACCGACTGGCGCGAAGCGAAAATGCTCGCGGGTGAGCAGCAAGAAGATTCAGAAGCGAAAGACGAAGCCGTCCTTCCGGAAGTCTGGTAATTTCCCGCCTGGCGTCCTGCCATATACAATCCTTGCGTCCCTGAAAACATCATGCCTATAAACCGTCTTCGGCTCTTTGTCTCCGTACTCCTGGTTTCGGCCTTTGCCGCCGCCCAAAGCAATCCTTCTTCTCAAATCAGCGCACGCGCCCGTGCCATTCATGAGTCCGCCATCGTCGTGGACACGCACGCCGATACGCCACAGCGATTTCTCTACGAGAATTTTGACATCGGCACCACCGACCCAAACGACATCGGCCACATTAGCCTGGAGAAAGCCCGCGTCGGCAACCTGGGTGCGGAGTTCTTCTCAATCTGGGCCGACCCTGTAACCACCAAGGGACATTTCGCCCAGTCCACGTTCGACATGATCGATTCGGTATACGAGCAAGCCGCACGCCATCCCGACCGCATGATGATGGCCTACTCTGTCGACGACATCGAGCGTGCCCACAAACAAAAGAAGCTGGCCGCGCTGATGGGCATCGAGGGCGGCCACTCTATCGAGAACGACATTCGGTTGCTGCACGCCTTCTACCGTCTGGGCGTGCGCTACATGACGCTCTCCTGGTCGAACACAAATGAGTGGGCCGACTCCTCCGGCGACATCAAGGATCCTAAGGTCGAGCATCATAACGGACTGACCGACTCCGGCAAGCAAATCGTGCTGGAGATGAACCGCCTGGGCATGATGGTGGACATTTCTCACGTCGCCGACAAAACCTTCTACGATGCCGTAGCCGTCAGCCGCGCCCCGGTGATCGCCTCGCACTCTTCCGCCCGCGCTCTCACCAACCATCCCCGTAATATGACTGATGACATGCTGCGAGCCTTGGCCAAAAATGGCGGTGTCGTGCAGGTGAACTTCTACTCCGCGTTCATCGATGAGGACTACCGCAAGGCCGCCGAAGCCCAGGAAAAGGAACGTAATGCCGCCGTCGAGGACTACATCGCGAAGCGGAACGCCGCCGGACAAACCATAACGTATCTCGATTACGATCATGTGGAACGAGAGTGGGCCGCCAAGATTCCCCGCCCACCACTGAAGTCGCTCATCGACCACATTGACCACATCGCCAAGGTCGCCGGCGTGGACCACGTAGGTCTCGGCTCGGACTTCGACGGCGTAAGCGGCGCGACGCCCGAAGGCATCGACTCCGCGGCCGACCTGCCCAAGATCACCCAAGCTCTGCTCCAGCGCGGATACAGCGCCGACGACATCCACAAGATTCTTGGCGGCAACCTGCTCCGAGTCTTACGTGATGTGGAAAAAGTCAGTCAGCAAATGCAGGCTGACCAAACGCGACCCAAGTGAGTAAGTGATCAGCAGGAAGCTGTCGTACAATTTGTCAGGATCTAGACTTTGTCAGAATCCAGGTTCGTATCAGGGTATGGCTTTAGCCATACCGTAGCTGCTTTATAGATTTTCTTCGCGCGCTTCAGCGCGCGAAAACCGCTTTCGATTCAAACTCAAGGAGTCAAGAAATGCGCAAATCGTTCGCACTGCTTGTCACCGTATGTTTGGCATCCCTGATGGCCTGGTCGCAGGCCAAGTCCGCCGGCGGCCCCACCGCCGTCATCGACACCACCGCCGGCAAGCTCACCTGCAAACTATTTCCCGACAAAGCCCCCCTCGGAGTGGCCAACTTCATCGGTCTCGCTGACGGCACCAGGGACTGGACCAGCCCGGTCAGCGGTGCAAAGAAACACGGTGTCCCGCTGTATGACGGCACCATCTTCCATCGCGTAATCCCCAATTTCATGATCCAGGGTGGAGATCCCGCCGGCAATGGCACCGGCGATCCCGGCTACAAATTCAAGAACGAAACTTCTCCGGACTTGAAGTTTGATCGCCCCGGCCGTCTGGCGTATGCCAATGCTGGCCCCGACACCAACGGCTCACAGTTTTTCATCACCGAGGTTCCCTATCCCAGCCTGAATGGCGGCTACACCATTTTCGGCCAGTGCGATGACGCCTCCGTGAACCTGGCGAAAGAAATCGCGCGCAAAGGACGTGACTCCAACGATCGTCCCTACAGCCCCGTGAAAATCAATCACATCACAGTCACGCCAGGCGCGGCGGCTGCGAAGCAATGACAAAATGACCTCGTAGTACACGGGCCGTAAAAACAGACAGCCGCTCGACCAGGGACGCCGAGCGGCTGCGCAAATGGCCAACGACCCACGACCAACGACCAGAGACCACACGAAAGGATTCCTATGACTCGCCCCGCCGGCACCTATGCCATCTTCAATACCTCCGAAGGCACCATCGTCTGCCGTCTGTTTGAAAAAGACGCGCCCAAGACAGTTGCTAACTTTGTTGAACTCGCCGAAGGCAAACGCGAGTGGACTCACCCGGTCAGCCGCAAGAAGAGCAAGGACCGCCTCTACGATGGCACCATCCTCCACCGTGTCATTCCCAACTTCATGATCCAGGGCGGCGACCCGGCAGGTAGCGGCTTCGGCGGACCGGGCTACCAGTTTGAAGACGAAACCAAAGGCTCGCCGCACAAGTTCGACAAACCCGGCAAACTGGCCATGGCCAACTCCGGACCCAATACCAACGGTTCGCAGCTCTTCATCACCGTGGCGCCCACGCAGTGGCTCACCGGCAAGCACACCATCTTTGGCGAAGTAGTGGAAGGTTACGAGGTTGCGGAGAAGATCGTGAACGTCCCACGCAACCCGCAGGACAAGCCTCTGAAAGAAGTAGTGGTGAAGTTAGTGACCATTGAGCGAGTATGAAATGACCGAGTGTGAAACCGGGGCTCGTGGAGAATGGCTCGCCCTCAGGGCTTCCGCTGATGTCCGCGCATTGCTCCCGGCAGGAATTTTCCCAGCCCCACCCGCACCTGGACGGTGTTGATGCCGGGGTTGGGATCGGACAGCCCGGCATTGGAAATGTGCATATAGCGCACTTCAACGCTCCAGTTGTAATTGTCCCCCAGGATGTGTGTGCCGAATGCCGCTCCTGAAGTAAAGTTCATGCCCGAGGTTCCGGGAGGAACGTCGTGGCTGGTAAAAAGCGTCCCGCCGGAAATTTCAAAATAAGGAACAATCCGTTCCCGAGTCGCAAAATTCCACTTCAGATTGAGCGGATTAATGCCGGCTCCATACGCCGTATTGTTGGGCTGAAAAACCAGAAACACCGGCACCGCATCCACCGCATACTCGAACCTCCCCTTGAGAAAGCCGGGTCCATGGGGGCGGGTCAGAATCCATCCGTAACGCACGCCCACATTCCACACCCCGGTATCAGACGTCCCCCCGGGGACCGAGTGGCCACCAGCAGTCCATAACTGCAGCTCGCGCCCACCGTCTTCCGGCCGTGTCTGGGCGCTAGCCAGCGAAGCCGCGAGCAAGAGAACTGCGATCAGAGCATTTTTCATTCAGATTCCAATGGAACCAGCAAAGCTCGCCACCATACAGGAAAGTCGGTCGCGTGACAATCCGGTACGCGGTTTCAGACCACTCGTTTAAAAAAACAGCCTGATGATTTAGAATGAGCAGCCATCAATCGTTTTTCCCGGCGTGCGCGCTCCCGGCTTCGGGTGCAGACCGCCGGAAACCAGTGGAGAAGAATATGCCAAAATACCTTATCGAGCGCGAAATTCCGGGTGCAGGACAGCTCACCCCGCAGCAACTGCAAGCTGTCTCCCAAACCTCCTGCGGCGTTCTCAAGAACCTGGGACCACAAATTCAGTGGCTCCACAGCTACGTGACCGCAGACAAAATCTATTGCGTCTACATTGCGCCGAATGAAGCCATGATCCGGGAGCATGCTAAGCAAGGTGGCTTCCCGGCTAATCGCATCTCCCAGGTCAAAACGATGATCGACCCCACAACGGCAGAAAGCTAAGTCAGCCTGCCCGGCTAGAGGCCCAGCCCCCCATCCACCGTCAAAACCTGCCCGGTGATGAAATGCGGCGCGGTCACAAAAAAGAGGACCGCAGCCGCAACCTCCTCCCCTTTCCCATTGCGCTGCATCGGAGTCACCCGGGCCATTCGTTTCATGAACGCTGCAGCCGACTTCTCGCCCAGGTCAATCATGCCCGGGGCCACGCAGTTTACGGCGATCTCGGGCGCGAGCGCCTTCGCCATCACTTTCGTCAACATGTGGACGGCTGCCTTCGACGAGCAGTAGTGCGCATGGCTCGCCCACGGACGCAAGCCTCCCAACGAACCCATATTGATGATCTTTCCACGCCTCAGGCGAAGCCATTTCACCGCCGCCTGCGATACCAGGAAAGGCCCGCGCGTATTGGAGGCAAAAATCGCGTCCCATTGCCGCAACGTTAGTTTCTCGAACTCCACAGTCTCGTAGTTGGCGGCGTTATTGACCAGGATATCGAGGCCTCCGAGCTCCTTCACCGCGTCCCTTACTGTGTTTTTCACGCTTTTCTCGTCGGTCACATCGCACCGCAGTGCAAGCGCGCGAACCCCGAAGCTGCCCAGGTCGATGACCGTGTGCTGGGCCTCGCGTACTGAATCCCGGAAAGTGATGCACACGTCCGCGCCCGCTTCGGCCATCGCCAGGGCGCTAGCCCGGCCCAGTCGCCGCGCCCCACCGGTGATCAACACGGTCTTGCCACGTAAGGGCTTGTCAGCTTTCTGCATGCGTGGATTGTACTTGACCCCCGGCCCGCTCGGGTCTTCCCACCTGGCCCCCCAGTCTTTGCTGCTGACTAGAAAACTGCTACACTCCGCCCATGGCGGAACCCCGCCAAGTCGTGGTGTACTCCCGCAAAGGCTGCCACCTGTGTGAAATCGTAAAGGAAACGCTCAGCAAGCTGGAGCACCGTGGTGGCTTTACCTGGAACGAGGTGGACGTGGAAAGCGACGAAGACTTACGCCGCCGTTTCACCGATGAAGTGCCAGTCGTCTTTATCGATGGCCGCAAAGCCTTCAAGTACCACATGGACGAGCGCGAATTCCTGCGCAAGCTGGCCAATTAGTCTTCGGGGTGCCCCATCCTTGTCGCGTTCTGTGCGACAGGGTGGGGCCTTTTGCAGAGTCAAGCCACCAATCCTTCCACTACAATCACACCGCATGCTCCGAACTCGCCTCTACGCCGACCCGCGCGGCCGCTTCGTTACTGACGTCATTCTCGAAAGCTGCCAGCGTTTTCCTCAAAAGACAGCGATCGTCGATTCCTCCTGCGATCGCCGCATCTCCTACGCTGAATACGGCGAGATCGTGCAGGCGCTGGCCCGCGGATTTGTCGCCGCCGGACTGAAACCCGGCGAGGTGGTCGCCATCTACCTGCCCAACTCCTGGGAATTCTGCGCTGCCTACCACGCCACCACTCTCGCCGGAGGCATCCCCACCCCGCTGAACCCTAGCTACCGTGAGCGTGAAGTCCGTTACCAGTTGGAGAACTCAGGCGCGGTGCTGCTGGTCACTGACGGGCCAATTCTCCAGGGGATCAATCTTGGCGGCCTGCCCAACCTGCGCCGGGTTTACACAACCCGCCAGCCGGCACACTCGGCGGAGCCCTTTGCCAGCCTGCTGCAGCCGGTCACAGCCACCCTGCCCCAGCCGGACAAGCCCTCGGATCAAACCCTGGCCGCCCTTCCCTACTCCAGTGGCACCACTGGCTTGCCCAAAGGCGTCATGCTCTCACACTTTAATCTGGTGGCAAATGTTTTCCAGCTCATCGCCCCGCACGGATCTGGATTTGTTCCCGATGACGTGATGCTCTGTTTTCTGCCGCTCTATCACATCTATGGGCTGAACGTAGTGCTGAACCCGGCCCTGACGCTTGGCGCCACGCTGGTGCTGATGCCTCGTTTCAGTGCGCCGCAATTGTTCGGGCTTCTGGTCTCCGAGGGTGTCACCACCATGCCCACGGTTCCGCCCGCGTTGAATGCTTTGTGTCAGGCAGCAGAGGCCGGACAGTTCCCCAAATCGCATCGTCTGCATTGGGTAAAATCCGGCGCTGCGCCTCTGGCCCCGGAACTCGCTCGCCGCTTTACAACTTTAACCGGAGTTCTGGTCTGCCAGGGTTACGGAATGACGGAAGCCTCTCCCGTCACTCACGTGGGATATCTCGATCCCGAACTCTACCGGCCGGAATCGATTGGCCAACCCTTGGTCCAGACCGAGTGCCGTGTACTCGACGAAAACGGGAATGAAGTCGCTCCCGGCGAACCTGGGGAACTCGTCATGCGCGGACCGCAGTTCATGCTGGGCTACTGGAAAGAGCCGCAGGCCACCGCCGCCGTACTGCGCGATGGCTGGTACTGGTCGGGCGACATCGTCAGTCGCGACCAGCAGGATTTCTACTACGTGCTCGATCGCCGCAAGGAGATGATCAAATACAAGGGCTTCCCCGTCGCCCCCGCCGAAGTCGAGGCCTTGCTCCTGGAACATCCCGCGGTTCGCGACTGCGGCGTGGTCGGGCGTCCCGACCCGGCGGCGGGAGAAATTCCTGTAGCATTCGTCGTTCTACGCGAGGGCTTCGTGGCTTCTGCGAAACTGCAAGAAGAACTATGCGGCTTCGTCGCCGACCGCCTCACTCCGTACAAGCAGCCCCGAAGAGTTGTCTGGGTCGACACCTTGCCCAGAACTCCCTCCGGCAAGATTTTGCGCAGAGAACTGCGGAAAATTAGCAGCTAACCGGCCGTATCGAGGTATTCCCGGTCCCCTTTCACCGCAAATCACCAGAGACGGTTGGCCCCCTCGCGCAACCGACGTCAGCGGAACTTTCCCGCTGCTCTTTCCGTATCCCAAATTGACAGCGGCGTTCAGCCGTCGGTACGCGCCGAACGCGCAGAGGAGAATCTTTATGGACCAACTCACAGGTCTGGTTGCAGTGATCATGTTCTTAGGCATGCCAACGGCGATATTGGCCATGTACACCTTTTATCGCGTGCGCAAGCTGCGCACTGAAGAGCGCCTGGCAGCGATTGCTCGTGGCGTGAGCGTTCCCATGGAGCCCGAGCTTTCCGAGGCTGCCCGTTCCCGCCGCTCCGGCATTCTGCTCATTACCGGAGCGCTCGGCTACCTGACCACGTTCGCGCTGATCGCACGAGTGGAGCCTGATGCCTGGGTCGCCGCAGCGTTCGGCATCATTCCCCTCGCTCTCGGCCTTGGCTTCTTCCTCGACTCCGCGTTGGTGCGCCGCGATCTGCACGCTTCCTGATGCCCGGTTGTCGCCGCTGTGGAGCGGGCTCCCGGCTGTCGGCTCGGCAGGCGTGGCTACAGAACTCGGCTACTGCGATCAGGCCCATTTGGTCAATGAGGTTGCGCAGTTCGCCGGTATGAGTCCCGGCCGCATCGCCCCGCGCGGTGTGGCCGATTTCTCCAAGACGCGGTGCGAATGAGTTGGTAAACTTGCCCAGCACGTCCTGGGAAACCTCAAGCATGAAGCGCGCAGCCCTCGGGGTTCGAATGCATTCCGGTTGGGGAGTGCTCGTGGCCGTTTCCGGAGACGCCAACTCGCTGGAGGTACTGGACCGGAGGCGCATCGTCACCACGGATGCGAGAATCCCCGGAGCCAACCAGCCCTATCACTATGCCGCCAGCCTGGGACTCCCAGAGCTGGGGCTCCCAGAGCTGGGACTCCCAGAGTCGGAGAGATACCTTGCCAACTGTGCAGCCGTCTCCGAGCGCTTGGCTTTCGCGGCGGTCGGGGAGGTGGTCCGGGAATTGGACGGGCGCCACTATCGAATCGTAGGTTCTGCCGTCCTCTTGGCCTCAGGTCGCCCGCTGCCGTCGCTTGCGAAAATTCTCGCGTCGCACCCGCTGATTCATACCGCGGAAGGCGAATTCTTTCGCCATGCCGTTAGGAAAGCTTGTGAACGTCTGAAGATTTCTGTCACGGCAATTCGGGAGCGAGAACTCGAGGAGCGGGCTAAGACGGCATTCGGGAATGCGGCCAGCCGAGTGCAGCGCAGGATCGCAAGCCTGGGAAGTTCTATCGGCCCACCTTGGACCAAGGATCACAAAACTGCGGCCCTTGCCGCTTCCATGATTCTGGCACGCGAGCAGACGGTTGCTTCTCCTAGTGCCGCTCAGAAGAGTGGACCACTCAGGGTAAGGAGTTGAGGCCACGGAACTCTTTGGAAAGCCCCCGAGCCGGAGAACAGGTGGGCCAGCCCCTTAGAAGTGGTATTCGATTCGGAACCCGGGTAAGCTATTGTGCAGAGGCGAGCCACAATGACGATCCAGGTCGAACTCAACGCAGAAATAGAAGCGCAACTCGTCGCCGAAGCCCGCGCCCAGGGCATACCTTTGGAGAAGGTGGCGGAACGCCTTTTGCAGGAAGCTCTGGCTTCCCGCTCAGTCCTTGAAGGGACTCTGTCTGTAGACGAGTTCCATGCGATGCTCAAATCGCTCGCGTCGGGCTCCGAAGGATTGCCGAATCTGCCGACCGAGAGTTTCACGCGCGAAAGTTTCTACGCGGGCCGCAGCTAGATGGCAGGCACGCCCTACCTGGTTGACAGCAACGTCCTGCTTCGCTGGGTAAAACCGGATGATCACGATTATCCCCTGGTAGTGTCGGCAATCGATGCCATCCTTCAGCGCGGCGCTGTGCTCTGCTACACGTCGCAGAACGTTGCGGAATTCTGGAATACTTGCACCCGTCCACTTGACCGTAATGGATACGGGCTGACTCCCCCGGAAGCTGACCGGCGTGCCAGGTTTTTTGAGGACAATCTGCGACTGCTGCCAGACAGTTTGGCCGTCCATCAGGAGTGGCGCAAACTGCTCGTCATCCACAATGTCTCTGGCGTTCAAGTTCACGATGCGCGATTGCTGGCCGCAATGCGGGTGCACGGTGTCAGGCGGATTCTGACATTCAACGAGAGAGACTTTGCCCGTTATGCTGACATCGAAGCCGTTCATCCTCGAACCATCTCAGCAAAGCGGCCATGAGCATTTGGCGAGCCGGAGAACAGTGCAGCGGAGGATCCTAAAACCCGCCCTAGCTCAGTCCGATATTCAGCCCTGAGCTGCACTTCCTCGGCGTTGCAACTGCCACATTCCGCGCCGGTTGCACCCATTCCGACGAAGCATTTCTCCACCTCACCCCGGCTAATCTTGCGGCCCATCCAACCCGGCCACGGCGAAAAACTGCTTGCTGCCTCCGGTGGGCTGTAGTAACTTGTCGCGGTTGCCATTCGGGGAGGAAACCTTGAGTCTTGATATCGAACGGTATCTGGCCGCCGTTAGGAAATTCAACCAGTTGGTCTCTGATCTTGCCGGCAAGCTGGAGGAAATCGGCGATGCCCGCGATGAGGCCCTGAAGGCGAGTTCAGATTTGCAAAGGGAGTTGGGAGCGACCGACCAGAAGTTGCAGGATATCGCCAGCGCGGTGCGTCAGCAGGTCACCATGGAGTTCACCAGAAAGACAGTTCGATCAGACAGTGCCGCCGACCCTGCCATGGCGCGACGGGTCAGCTAAGAAGCACTCTCTCTGGTCATCTGTTCGGACCCACGGTTTTGCGACCTTCGCCAGCGCGGCTACTCGCCCGTCAGAAACTTGTGCTGCGCCGCCGTCAGCGGCACCACGGACAGCCTTCCCTGCCGCACCAGTGGCGAATCCGCGAAAAGCCTGTTGGCTTTGACTTCCGCCAGGGTTACAGGCTTCGCCAGCGCTTTCCCGGCTTTGATCTTTACTCGTGGGTTCTTCGCATCCGACGCATCCACCGAAACCACGGTCGCGGTCCCCACCGCGTTCTTGTGGTCCCCAGTTTCGTAAATCACCAGGCGCTCGCCCACTTTCATCCCCCGCAGGTTCTTGACGGCCAGCGGATTCGATACTCCATCCCAGATGGTGTTCTGGTCACGCTGCAAATCAGCAAAGGAATACTCCGAAGGTTCAGTCTTCAGTAGGTAGTCCATAGGGATTTCCGATTGTAGATCTCAGATTGTAGATTTCAGAATCGAAGTCGCCGAGTTCCCATCCTGTCGCCAAATCTGAAATCTACAATTACTGCGGCTTCTTGTCCGCCGGCTGCTCCTTTTTTTCTTCCGGGTGATCCTCGTAAATGGAATACTGCCCCTGCGGCCGCTTCATTTTGATCGTGATCTCGACCGTCGGTTGGTTAATGTCGTAGTCCTCGCCGAAGGTCTGGAAGCCGGACGCCAGCACCTGGATCCGCAGCTTACCGTAGGGCACGCCGTCGAAGCTGGCCTTGCCCTCGGCATCGGCCTTGAGCTGCAGGCCTCCGCGGGACTGCTTGCCATCCTTCTTCACCGGATGCATCACTACGCTGGCGTTGCGGATGGGCTTGCCGTTGTCGTCCTTCACCACCAGGAACTTCAGCAGCGCCATGTTCGGCTCCTCGGCGGAGACCGCCGTCAGCAGCACCACTGTCAGAGCAAATGCGAACCAGAGCTTTTTCATGGCACTCCCCATTCTAACTGACTTCACCTCGCCAGATCTCAGAAGTCTATGTAAACACATATAAATAATATACTTAACCTATCTCCGGTTGGCTAGCTTGACAAGCCGCTAGGCCGCCATCTACAATTAGCACTCGCCAGCAATGAGTGCTAACAGGCCGCTTCGGCGACCTGGGTAACCCGCAATTTAACTCAAATTTCAACCGAAAGCGAACGAAAGGAGTCTGCAAGCATGGCTACAAAATTTACCCCCCTGCATGACCGCATACTGGTACGTCGAGTCGAGGAAGTGGGCACTACTCGCGGCGGAATCATTATTCCTGACAGCGCCAAAGACAAGCCGCAAGAGGGCGAAGTCATCTCCGTCGGCCGCGGCAAGAGCAACGACGAAGGCAAAGTGTTCCCTCTGGCCGTGAAAGAGGGCGACCACATCCTGTTCGGAAGGTACGCTGGCAACGAGATCAAGATTGATGGAGAGGATTACCTCATCGTCAAGGAAGAGGAAGTCCTCGGCGTTATCACTGGCGCCGCCAAGAAAGAAACCGTGGGCGCAAGACGCTAGTCGCCAGTCACTGAGAACGGCAACTGCGATCTGGTTCCCAACGATTCCCGCAGGCGCTAGCCTGCAAACAAAATCAAGCGATAGGAGATTCAAGTTATGGCAAAGCAGATTGTTCATGGCGAAGAGTCGCGGCAGGCGATTCTCCGCGGCGTCAACCTTCTGGCGGACGCGGTAAAAGTAACGCTCGGCCCCAAGGGCCGCAACGTGGTCATTGAAAAGAAATTCGGTTCGCCGACCATCACCAAGGACGGCGTCACCGTAGCCAAGGAAATCGAACTCAAAGACGGCCTGGAAAACATGGGTGCCCAGATGGTCCGTGAAGTCGCCAGCAAGACCAGCGACGTCGCCGGCGACGGCACCACCACCGCCACCGTTCTAGCCCAAGCCATCTACCGCGAAGGCGTAAAGACGGTAGCCGCCGGCGCCAACCCGATGGCCATGAAACGCGGCATCGAAAAAGCCATCAGCCTGATCTGCGGCGCCGCCGACCCCAAAACCGGCGAACGCGGCAAAGGCGAACTAGACAAACTCTCCAAACCCGTAACCGGCGAAATGATTGCGCAGGTCGGCACTATCTCGGCTAACAATGACGAGACTATTGGGAAGATCATTGCTGAGGCCATGAAGAAGGTTGGCAAGGACGGCGTCATTACGGTGGAAGAGTCGAAGACGCTGGAGACGCAACTCGAGGTGGTCGAAGGCATGCAGTTCGACCGCGGGTATCTGTCGCCTTACTTTGTTACCGACCCGGAGCGCATGGAGGTCATTCAGGAGAATGCCTACATCCTCATCCACGAAAAGAAAATCAGTTCGATGAAGGACCTGCTGCCCCTGCTGGAGCAGATCGCAAAGAGCGGCAAACCGCTGCTCATCATCGCTGAGGATGTTGAGGGCGAGGCTTTGGCCACGCTCGTGGTCAACAAACTGCGGGGCACGCTGCAAGTCGCGGCTGTCAAGGCTCCCGGCTTCGGCGACCGCCGCAAAGCCATGCTGCAGGATATCGCCACTCTCACTGGCGGCAAGGCCATTACCGAAGACCTTGGCATCAAGCTGGAGAATGTCCAGGTTGCCGATCTCGGCCAAGCCAAGAAGATCACCGTGGACAAGGACAACACCACCCTGGTCGAAGGCAAGGGCAAGCACTCCGAGATCGAAGGCCGGGTAAAGGAAATCCGCAGCCAGGTGGACAAGACCACCAGCGACTACGACCGCGAGAAACTGCAAGAGCGGTTGGCCAAGCTGGTGGGCGGTGTGGCTGTGATCAAGGTAGGCGCCGCGACCGAGACCGAAATGAAAGAGAAGAAGGCTCGTGTCGAAGACGCCATGCACGCTACCCGCGCGGCCGTGGAAGAAGGCATTGTCCCCGGCGGCGGCGTGGCCCTGGCCCGCTGCGTCAGCGCACTCGACAAGCTGAAGGTCGAGGGTGATGAGCAGATCGGTGTCAACATCGTGAAGCGCGCCCTGCAAGAGCCGCTGCGCCAGATCGCCGAGAACTGCGGCGAAGAAGGCGCAATCGTTCTGGGCAAGGTCAACGACTCGAA
This sequence comes from Terriglobia bacterium, assembly GCA_041494805.1. Taxonomy (GTDB): domain Bacteria; phylum Acidobacteriota; class Terriglobia; order Terriglobales; family Acidobacteriaceae; genus JBGQBN01. The sequence goes on from JBGQBN010000004.1 coordinate 46,343, forward strand.
AGACAACAACTACGGCTACAACGCCCTGACCGGCGACTACGAAGATCTGGTCAAGGCGGGCGTGCTCGATCCGACCAAAGTCGTGCGCACTGCTTTACAGAACGCCGGCTCGATCGCGTCGCTGATGCTGACCACTGAAGCGCTTGTTGCGGAGATCCCGGAAGAGAAGAGGGGCGCTCCGATGGGTGGCCACGGCGGTGGCGGTATGGAAGGGATGTACTAGACTAGTTGTCGGTCGTCAGTTGTCAGGTGTCAGGAAGAGCTTAGGCCCCGCCTCCGGCGGGGCTTTTGTTTGCCCTCCCCTACCCTGTTGACTGCTTCCTGGCGCCGGTGCATAATCGCTCCCACTTCTCCCCGGCCCTGGGCTCTACCAAGGTAGCAATCGACGAGAATTTTTCAAAATTGAAGGAGAGGTGTGTGATGGCAAAACCAGTCTTTGGTTCATTCAATCAGGGAGCAGTTCCCACGATCGCTTGTTTTAACAAAGCCACAGTTGCGCTCGGCGTCGACTTCGATGCTCTGATCGCAGCCATGCAGGCGTATATCGACAATTTTATCGTGCCGGTATGGGGTACGCCTGCGCAACTCGTCAAGACCACGGGATTCCAAAAAGGTGCCTGGGCGATGGTATTTCTCGATGACGCCGATCAGCCCGGCGCCCTGGCCTACCACGACCTGACTCCCGACGGCCTGCCGGAGTCGAAGGTTTTCGTTAAGACCACTCTCGACAACGGTGATTTGGTCAGTGTGTCGGCGTCTCACGAACTGGTCGAGATGCTGGTTGATCCAGCCATCAACCTGATGACCACTGGGCCTAACGCGAGGCTGGTCTATGCCTACGAGAGTGCCGATCCCGTCGAGGCGCTGAGCTTCGATGTGGACGGCATCCAGATGAGCGACTTTATCTACCCATCGTACTTCGAAGACTTCCACACAGCTGGGTCGGTACAGTTCGATCAGATGAATAAGGTCAAGAATCCATTTCAGATTCTTTCAGGTGGTTATCAGATCATCATGAGGAATGGGAAATGGGGCCAGGTGTTCGGTTCGGAGGCGAAGAAGAAGAGCTTCGCCAAGGAGGACCGCCGCGGACACCGCAGCGTGCAGCGGTCTGCAAGGACGCTTCGTCGACCGGAAATGGACAAAATAAGGCGGGCTGAGTCACTCCTCGCGAGGAAAAAAGCGGCGTAGAGTCTGGAGTCTGCGGGCTTCTGGGGGAGGTCTGGAAGCCCGTAGTCTGTTGTCGGGTTCCGATTGTCCTTAAGTGATGATGGTGCAGGCACCCACCCTTCGAAAACCGCGAAGGGTGTCTTGCTGACTTTGTGACTTGGAGTTGAATCATGCGATCAACCTTTCTCTCGTTGTGCGTAATTCTTGTGGTGCCGGTGAGTTCGTGGGGTGCAACCAAGGGAACTCAAAAGGGCGTAGGTTCCTATCTGGCTGCGACCAACAAGAATGCCCTGAAGATAACTGTGAAGGCTTCTCGCGACCAAGCGATTGCGGGGTCGGACTTCGGCATCACCGCACAGATCGAAAATATTTCCGATCAGCCCGTCTATATTGCTCCTTCCTCCTTTGCGATGACAGCACCTCCTGAGCTGGACTCTGAGGGGCCGCGCGACTGGTTGGCGTTCTTTCCGGGGCTTTTGACCATAGCCGGCCAGCCGTACGGAGATACCGTCATCGTCCTCGAACCGGGGTCCAACATTTCCGCGTTTTGGAGCGGTAACAAACCCGTGCAATCAGCTGTCGCCCCGGCAGGACTTGTTTTCAATTTCTGCAACTTTGTCGGCGTTGACTGTCCTCAGTTGTTTAGGGGATTTAGGTTCTCTCCTGGAAAGTACACACTCACGATCGTCGGAAGTTATTGGGACACTTACGAGGGTGCTAAAGCCAAAAGTATTGAGCGGCACACACAAGCTACCGAGTTGCAGGAGCCTATCAACGCCCCTCAGTCAACGATCCTTTTTGGTGCGGCAGTGGGCGGTGTAATCGCATTTCTACTGCTGTCAAAGATTCAACCATCATCTCCTTCCGGTTGGACGCTGGTGAGGTGGATTCCAGGTCTTCTGTCAGCGGTCCTGTTAAGCATGATCGTGACCATCTTGTTGGCTCGACTGGCTGAGAGTCAGTTCATTATCAGCGTAACAGTGAATGATCTGTGGGGAGCAGTAGCTGTTGGTTTCATAATCACTGCATCCGGACCGACTATTTTGCAAAAATTCACGGCGTTGGTGCGTGGGACGCCGCCCCCCAGCCCGACGCCGACAGCGACTCCCACAGCGACTCCCCCTGAAAGTACAGTGCCAAGTCCAACTGCACCAGAAGACTCCGTCCAGGCCGAAAGTTCGTCGACACTCGTACCCGCTCAGGGACTCAACGTCACATGACAGCACAAACGAGGTCAGGGCGGGTGGCCACTGCCAAAGAACGCGAAAAAGGTCGGGCACCCGGCGGCGCTACTGTTTTGCTGGGGGAGGTCTGGAAGCCCATAGTCTGTTGTCGGGTTCCGATCGTCACTTAAGTGATGTGATGGTGCAGGCACCCACCCTTCGAAAACCGCGAAGGGTGGGGCACCCCGCTGCTACTTCTGAGATAGAATCCGGCGTGGGAAAAGGTGGGCCACCCGCCAGCCTCGCCATAGAAATAATCAATAGAAACGCACGCTGGCTCACAGCCGCAATCCCGATATACCATCTATCACTATGATATACAAGCCACTGCCATAATAGGGTCCCAACCGGTATCTTCTAATAGCCACCCGTCATTCTTCGGATGCGACTTTACAATGTTTACATGCCCTGTTGCGAAGGACCTAGGCAACTCCCGAACGGCGCGTACGTGCCTGGTCACGGCGGCATTCCCAAACTCTTCGCCGAAATCAACAGTCCATCCGCACCGCCAAGGTTTTACACAGGAACTCTTGCGGCACATCACAAATCGTTGATCCTGCCCGGCACTTACTGAATTATTACGCATTTTATGAATGTCGAGTTTCTGTCGGCGCAAAGTTGCTAGAGCCTTGGTGGCTCTGTTGGTTCGATCGAGGAACTCCGCCCGCACCACGCCTTGCCCGCAGTCTCTAATGGCCCGGCCGCGCCCTGGTCAGTGGATAAGTTCTGAGCCTGTGCAAAACAACGCTCTCTAACTCTAGATGGCGTACACAGATTTCTTCATATAGACTGTAACGTATTTAGATAGAACTAGATAGATTTTCGTATTCCATGGGTGAGCCATCATACGACAACCTACATTTTGAATGTTGCTATTTTCCCTCCGCATGATAGCCTTTCCGAAAGGAGTCGATCATGCCCGAATACCCACCGTATGTGAATGGCTACGGCGGCATTCCCAAACTCTTCGCCGAAATCAAGAGCGCATCCGTACCGCCAAAGTTTACGCAAGACTTCATGAGCACTGCCCTTGGACTGAAGTCGTCCAGCTATCGGGCCATGATTCCACTTTTGAAGAAGCTCGGGTTTGTTGATCAAGGGAATGTTCCGACGCAAGCGTACAGAGATTTCCGAGACGACACGAGGTCCGGCCAGATCATGGCAGAGAGAATGAAGGAGGCCTATGCACCGCTTTTTGCCGCCAACGAGTACGCATGGCGGCTCGACAGGAAGGATCTTCAAGCGAAACTCAAGAATGTTACCGGAGCCGGTGATGATGATTCCAACCTCTATGCGGTTGTAGGTACGTTCATGGAGCTTTCAAAGCTGGCGGATTTTGAGGGGGGGCCGGTGCGGAAGGGCGGCGAAGTGAGAACACCTGCTGGGCCTGGCGCCGAACCGGAGAACGGCGGAGGCAATTTTCAGCCGAAGCTGGCCGGAAGCGCACGGATAGGGTTGTCCTACACCATCAATCTAAATCTGCCAGCGACAACGGAAATAGAGGTGTTCAACGCGATATTCAAGAGCCTTCGCGAGAATCTGCTGAGGGAAGAATGAGTATTACGGACGATCTGAAGTTGTTTGGCATCCATAACTTGATCTTGGAATCCGAACTCCAAAGGTTGGAGGAGTCGGGCATCCAAATCGAGCACACGAAAACGATACAGAAAGCAGAAGTTATTGACGTCGAGCTATTCGAAAGCGACATTCTGCAAGAGGCGCGCAAGATGGCCGACTTTTACGCAATCTATTACTCCTTGGAAAATTCGATTCGACGGCTGATCTCGGGACGGCTAGCTGAAAAGCATGGTGCTAACTGGTGGAAGGAGAAGGTTCCCGAGGGCGTGCAAAAGGCCGTCAAGGAGAAACAGCAGGACGAACGGGACACGGCAATGTCAATCCGTTCGGAAGATCCTTTGTCGTACACGAACTTCGGCGAACTGATCAGTGTCTTCGAGGCCAACTGGGATGACTTCTCCGACACGCTCCGCAGCAGGAAGGCAATGCAATTGATCCTATCCCAGTTCAACAAAATTAGAAATGTGGTCGCCCACAGTTCTGAGCTGAATGAGGACGAGATCACCCGTTTCAAGCTCTTGGTTAAGGACTGGTTTCGCATTCAGAGCTGATTGGACGTAAACGCCGGCCGGAATGATGGTGAGGGTTGGGGGAGGTGTTATGCGAGAGAAGCTCCGCATCGTCCTATGCACTGGAATAGATAAAGGGATAAAGCTAGAGGTTCTACGCAGGGCGCAAGAAGCAGCCCCTCGCTTTCTCGATGGCGCTCGCATTCACGTTTACGACTTCTGGGAAACTCTGCAGAAAGTAGCCCGCGAATCCGGGTGCCTTGGAAAACGCGAGACGATCACAGCCCTGCCTCCCGGAAAGCTAATGCCATTGAGAAAGAATGCCTGTTTCGAAATTGCGGACACGTTTGCCCACGAGATAGCTGAGGTCCCCGATCTCTCCAAGCATGTCGCTATTGTGGTCACACGGACCATCGCGCCCGGCAAGAGTGAATTTATCACCACTCTTGATGACACCCATGCGGTCTTCGATGCAGAGGCGTGTTTCAACATCATCGATAACGTAGTACAGATGCAAACCAGATTGTTAGCAGACCCTGTCTGGCAGCATCATGCCTCCAAGCTTCAGAATGTTCTGGAACTCCGTCAGCAGGAGTTGGGTAACTCGGAACGTTGGTGCGAATCCTCAATAGGGATAGATCGTCATTTCCTAGTGGCTGCTGGTGAGCCTCCCGAGACAATTCTTGGACTCCTGTTCCCATCAGTAGCGGAGCCGCTAAGAAGGCGGCGCGTTTACCTGAGTTTCCCAATAACTCATGCGACAGAGCAAATCAGGCAAAAAAAAGAGGAATTTCTGTCTCGGCTTCGTGGTCAGTGGGTTGTTTTTGACCCTTTTAGCATAACTGAATACGACCGTGCCTTTGGCGAGTACAAGTCAGCCACTGAGACTGACCATGTATCCAGACAGCAGTGGTTGGAAAGACTCGGCCCGGTTACAGTTGCAAATGACTATAGATTGGTCAGCCAGAGTGACGGGATTGTTGTGTTTTACCCATCGGTGCAGGTGCGAGTGCAGAAAAACCAGAATGAATGGGTTGAGGACGAAAAGAAAATTTTGTCCGCAGGCGTAATAGCTGAAATGATCCATGCGAAGAACGAACAGCGCGACGTACAGGCTCTTTGGCTATCGGATCAGTTGCCAAGTCCTTTCTTTTCGTATTATTGTGATAAGCCGATTTTCAGAACTGAGGCTGAGTTCTTTGAGCATTTAAGCGGCGCTAGCGGTTCGAAGAGCATTCAGAGCATCTAGGACAATTCGGCTAAACTCCAATTCCTTCTGAACTCCCCGACTCCAGATTTTCAATACAACTGTGTCGTCGCGCTCATGAACCACGCTTCCGACGAGATAGGCACTCAGTTCCTCGGACGCTTCCTGATGGTCGATGACTAAGTCGTTTCTCGAGACCCAGACCAGCGCCCTTCGATTCGGGGCTACACGGACAAGGGCTGGAGCAAAAGTATTCTCCCAAAGAACCCTTGCAGATACGCCGCATGGGATACGGATCGTGGTTTCCCCCATCGTTAAGCCTCCGTCAAATTGAGACCTTAACAACCAAGGCTCGGCATGTCAATCTATGTTTGCCCGCAGAGAACGAAGAGTAATCCGGTGAAAAACCGGGGACCGACGGGACGTTCTCCGGGATGAGATGTCAGACTCCGTCGAGAAAAACAGCGTTGGACTTTGATGCCACCAGGCGCAGGGCCTTCAGGGCGCGATAGTCCTCGGAGTCATACAGCAGCGGGCACGAGCGGGGACGCTCGCGCCTACATTGGGCGGGGAGGTATGGTGGGAGAACCCCCGCCCTGTCTCTCCAAAAGACGGAGAGACAAGGACGGGGCACCCGGCTCTAGAAGCTGCTGTTGGCTTTGCCGTCTGTCATCCTGAGCGGAGTGACTGCGTCGCAACGCGAAGCAGTCACGCAGTCGAAGGACCCCATACGCTATCAACAAGCATGAACCCGTAAAGGAATTCTCACGATGCTGGAGTGGGTCAAGAGAATTCCCTGAGGAGCCGCTGCTAATTTCGGCAGATATGGGCTCCTTCGACTGCGTTGTCGTTCGCTTCGCCGAACGACAACTCCGCTCAGGATGACAACGCACCTGCATCGCGGTGGCCGGGACGCTCTCGAGGGCTGCTTATTTCACTCTAAGCTATTGAATTGATTAAGAAAAATAGTTAGTGCATTTGGGGTTCTTTTCTGGGGTGGAAGCTGCTAGTCTAAAATTAGCAAATAACTAAATATCCAAAGAGGCGCAGCCCAAAAAGCTGCGCCTTTGTCGTCGTGGGCGAAATATTTGCAGATTTCCGGGTGGGGGAAGCTGCCTGGAATGGAGTGACAAGGAGTCGTTGGGGCAGACATGGGTGATGAGTCGGGGCGTCGGCGGAAGACTTCAAAGCAGCTGGGATTGAGGCGGCGGTTCGGGGAAACATCTAGTAAAGGAATTACGGAAAGAGCGTTTCAGACGCGAAAGCGCTGGGGCGAGCTTTCGGAACTGGCGTTTGTTTACAAGGCGGCCAGCGTGGGGTTTGGAGTGGCGAAACCTTACGGGGACAGCGAGCGGTATGACTTCATCCTGGATTCGGGAGAGCGGTTGTGGCGGGTGCAGGTGAAGTCGGCGTATCGCGGGAGTGAGGAGGGTGGGTACTCGTTTCACGCGCATGGGAATGCGCATGACGAGGTGTATAGCGCGGAGGAAATCGATGTCCTGGTAGCGTATGTGGTGCCGGAGGATGCCTGGTACGTGGTCCCGGTGGAAGTCTTCCAGACGATCAAGAGTATGAAACTTTTTCCGGCTAGCCGGCGGCGGAGGTCGCGGTTTGAGAAGTATCGGGAGGCTTGGGGGTGGATGAAGCCTGGGAGGGTAGGACGGAAAAAACGGTGACGGGCGGGACGTTATCCGGCGGTGAGAGCTCAGAGTCCGTCGAGAAAGACGGCGTTGGACTTTGATGCGGCCAGGCGCAGGGCTTTCAGAGCGCGATAGTCCTCGGAGTCATACCAGCAGCGGGCACGAGCGAGGACGCTCGCGCCTACATTGGGGAATTGGATGAGTACGGGAAACGTGTGGCGCCATGCGCATGAAACGAACAAAAATCCCCACCCTAGCGCAAAGAGCGCGCTAGGATGGGGCACCCGGCACGAGCGGGGACGCTCGCGCCTACATCGTTTGGATGGGGCCGTCGCGCGGGCTAGCCTCGTTACTGGGCGTGCAGTTCCTGGAGCCCATGCTGACGGCGGACCTTGATCTTGCTTTCGTCTTTTCGGGCCTGGGCGAGATCGTAGGCAAGCTGCATCCGTAACCAGGTTTCGGGCGTGCTGCCGAATGCCTTCGAGAGTCGGATCGCCATCTGGGGGCTGATCCCCGACTTGCCGTGGATGACGTTGTTGAGGGTTTGCCGGGTGACGCCGAGGACCTCCGCTGCCTCCGTGACGGAGAGGCCCAGGGGTTCAAGACACGCGGTTCGAATGCTGCGTCCGGGGTGCGGCGGGTTTTTCATCGGCATGTTTTGCTCCTCGCTCAGTGGCCTAGTGGTAATCGGTTAGTTCAACGTCAAACGCATCCGCGCCTTCAAAGCGGAAGATAATACGCCAGTTCGCCCGCACCGTGACCGACCAGAAACCTTTCAGGCCGCCTTTCAATGGGTGCAGGCGATAACCGGGAAGGTTCATGGCTTGCGGCGTCTCAGCTTCGTCGAGCCGGGCGAGAATGTCTTCGACAGTGTCGCGCAAGTCCGGACGTATCCCGCTACGGTCTCCGCGCTCATAAAGCCGTTTGAGGCCGCGATGCTTGAAGCTCCTAATCATCAGGGCACACGAGGAGTGTAAAGTGTACGTTGTCACTTGTCAAGGTCCGCGGTGAGATGTCAGAGTCCGTCGAGAAAGACGGCGTTGGACTTTGATGCGGCCAGGCGCAGGGCCTTCAGGGCGCGATAGTCCTCGGAGTCATACCAGCGGCGGGCTTGGTCCAGGCTGGGGAATTGGATGAGTACGGGAAACGTGGGGCGCCATGCGCCCTCGACCACGCCGGCCAGGGCGCCAGCGACCAGATAGCGGCCTCCGAACTTTTCGACTACCGGACGGACGCGCTTTTTGTAGTCGTCCAGCTTGGCGGGATCGGTGACTTCCAGAACGTCGATCAGAAAGTAGGCTGGCATGGGGGAGTCCTTTCCTGACGGCGAAGGGAGAATATAGCATTTGGCCGCCTCCCGAATTTCCTTGACTTTACTCATCGCTATACCTGATAAAAGATATATAACTCAATTAAGATGTTCCTGCACGCTCCCAAGTCGTTCAATCTAAAGATTTTGCCTCTAACTTCTTATTCCTCAAAGATTTTGATCATATTCTCCCGCCAACTCTCTGATTCCACAAGACCAGAGGGGGAGGGGGTGGAGCATTCATCATGGATTACTTGCCTCAAGTTCCTCGTTGTCAGCACATCAAAGTTAACGGTACCCAGTGTGGCTCTCCGGCGCTGAGACGCAATCGCTTCTGCTTTTTCCATAAGCGCTGGCACGAACAGCGCATCGCCCTCAACTCCGCCCGTGCCCGGCGCGTCCGCGCCTCGCTCGATCTTCCCGTTCTCGAGGATGCCAACTCCGTCCAGGTCGGCCTCATGCAGGTCATACGCCTCCTCACCAGCGGTCAGATGGACACCAAAACCGCCGGCCTCCTCCTCTACGCCCTGCAAACCGCGTCCTTCAATCTCCGCCATACCAACTTCGAACCATGCCACGCCACCCGCATCGTCATCGACCCACGCCGCGTCGACGAAACTCCTCTCGGCGGCGACCTCTGGAGCGAAGAAGATTTCCCCGAGCAGGAAAATGAAGAAGAAGTGAAAGACAACGGCCACAGCCACGGTCTCTTGGTACAGCGGGAACAATCCCGGGAACAATCCAATGACTAGTTCCCCGCCAATGCTTGGTAGTGGTGCAGTTTGAACTGCTTATTCACAAACTTGTCATTCCGAAGCGCGGCCTTATCGCGCGAGGAATCTGCTGTTTTGCGGGCAAGCGCAGATTCCTCGCCGATAAAACTGGCTCGGAATGACAATATAGCAAGAATCCATTTCACCAAATTGCTGCACTACCCAATGCGTATTCCGGCAACTATTCTCACTCTGAAGGTGGTAGAGTTTTCAGACGGCCCCGTAGCTCAACTGGATAGAGCATCAGACTTCGGATCTGAGGGTTGGGGGTTCGACTCCCTCCGGGGTCGCCATGGTTGTCAAAGGGAAGCGAGACGTAGCCGAGCTACGTCTCTACGGACGACGAGTTCATGTAGAATGCGTAGGTCTCTCCACAAGCAAAGCCCGCCACTTCGGGGGCCCTGGGCGGCGACGGCTGAAGCCGTGGCCTTCCCGAAAGGATGCGTTCACAGTTGTCGTGAATATTGACTTAGTCTGTCACGAATCTTGACAGGCCGAGGCGCTTTCGGTAGTCTGCGGCTTGAGCATCTGTTTTTCGCTCATTGCCGCTCCCGTAGGGCTTCTGCCTTCGGAATAAGTCCTCCTCAGCGGAGAGCCTGGGCTCGTTGACTGCGCCCCCGCTCCCTATCGACTGTACAACTCGCGCCTTTCAGAGCATGAAACGACGCGGAGCCTGTCAGCTTCGGACAGCGACGCCGTTGTCTATGCGCTGCACGACGGCCGGCAGCGTCACACCATAGGAGCCTGGGGCGTGAATGTTCACCTGATCAATCCAAGTAGTGTGTCATTTGGAACCGCAGTGATTACTCCGCGCTGGCAGTATGTGCTGGCGGCCGCTACGCCGAAGCGATTCGGCGATCCCATCCTGGTGGATGAAACCCTGGAAACGATGGATGCGGAGCGCATTCAGCCGGGCGACGCGGTGGGAATTGGGATCCACACGGCAAACGCGTTGCGCGGATACGAGATTGGGAAGATTGCCCGCGAGCGCGGGGCCTCGGTGATTTTCGGGGGGATCCATGCCACGCTTTATCCCGAGGAGGCGCTGGAGTTGGGAGGGGCGCACTCGGTGGTCAAGGGAGACGGCGACATGGTGTGGGCGACCGTGCTGGCGGACTGCGTTGCGAAATCTCCGAAACCGATTTATGTGGGCGGGCAGATCGAAGCCAGCGATTTCGTGGCGGCGCGCTGGGACCTGGTGCCGCGCAATCGCTATATGTGGGCGTCGGTGCAGACGGTGCGAGGGTGTCCCAAGCATTGCTCGTTTTGTTCGGTGTGGCGGACGGATGGGCAACGGCCGCGGCAGCGGGCGTCCGATGTTGTGGTGGAAGAGATCGTGCAGTTGCGGCGGCTGGGATTTCGGTTCATCGCGCTGGCGGATGACAATTTCTATCCGGTGACTCTGACGGACTTGGATCTGGCTTCCCGGCAGAAGGATCCGCATCGGTTGAATGAACTGAAAGCCATCCGCGCGGATCGGTTCGAACTGATGGCGCGTTTGGCGCAGCTTCCCCCGGACACGATTTTCTTTACCCAGATTACGATGGAAGCGGCCGAGGATCCCGACTTTCTGGAAGCCATGCGGGCAGCGCATATCAAGGGCGCCCTGGTGGGAGTGGAGGCCGTCACTCCGGCGGGGCTGAAGGATGTTTACAAAGATTTCAACTCGGCGGGGGAAGACCTGGCCGAACGTCTGAGAACTTTCCGGCGGCACGATGTGCACGTGCTGGGGTCGTTTATTTTTGGTTTGCCCAGCGACCGGCCGGAGACTTTCGATGCTACCGTGGCGGTGGCCAAGAGTGCGGACATCACATTCGCGCAATTCGTGATGTTGAGTCCTTATCCGGGCACCGTGGATTTTATTCGCTGGGAGAAGATGCTGGGGCCGAATCCTCCAACCATTGCCGGGATTCCGCTGACGCGGCGTTGGTTGATACCGCAGGCGCTGCGTCCAAAAATGTATTGGCCGCATCCCGTGATGTCAGCCGAGGAGATCCGCGAGCGGACGCAGGCGGTGTGGGACAACTTTTATGCTTTCGGGGCAATTTGGAAGCGTTCCCGATTTATCAAGTCCAGCCGGGCGCGTTTGGCCTTTGTTCTCATTTCGAAAATCTATCGTCAGATGTACGCCGATACGGGCATCGCTACCGACAGCGCGCGAGTTACCTGGTCGGGGCGCTGGGCACGATGGCTGGCCAAGCCTTGCCGGCATCTGTTTGCGGGCAAGCCCATGCCCGATCTGCAGGTGCCCGAGGGCATAAGCCTGATCCCGAAATCGGGGCCGAGAGAAATCAGCTTTGAGGTGCCGGGGGTTCAACCCGCAACGAATTCAGACAGTTGCCTGGAGCCCGAGACCGGGAGTGCAGAGGGCGACGACTAGAGTTTCGGCGCTTCTCCCACGCGGGAGGCGATGTGTTTGGGCAGCTCTCGGAGGGCCGGACGACTGATACCTGACGACTGCTTTCAGTACCCTCTCTGCTTGTCCACTGCAGCCAGCAGCGGTTGACCCGCGAGGTAGCGGCGCAGGTTCTCGGAGATCAGCGCGTAGTGCCGTTCCCACAGCTTCTCGGTGAGTCCGGCCGTGTGGGGCGTGATGAGGAGGTTTTCCAGGTCCCACAATGGAGAATCCCGGGGCAGGGGTTCCTGGTCAAAAACATCGAGCGCCGCGCCGCCGATTTTGTTTTCGCGCAGGGCTTGGGCGAGCACGGCTTCGTCCACCAGCGGGCCGCGTCCCACGTTGATCAAGCAGGCATCCGGCTTCATGGCGGCGAGGCGCGGAGCGTTCATCAATCGGCGTGTGGCGGGAGTCAGCGGCACGGCTAAGACGACGTAATCGGATTGGGAAAGCAGCTGGTCGATCTGTGACGGTGCCACGACTTGTTCTACGGACTCGGGACTTCCCTTCTCTGGATGCTCACGCACGGCGATCACCCGCATGCCGAGGGCGGAGGCGCGCTTTGCGACTTCGCCTCCGATGCTGCCCAGTCCGATAAGACCCAAGGTTGCTCCCGCAACCTCACGCGGGCGGGGGCGCCCGCGCCACATGGACTCTTGTCCCCAAACGTGTTTCTGCTGCAGGCGGACGGCCTGCGGTAACCTTTTGGCCATGGCAAAGATCAGGGCGATGACGTGCTCGGCGACTACCGGGCCGTGGACCTCGCGGGAGTTGGTGAGGATGACGTCACTGTTTACCAGTTCCGGGAAGATCAGTTGATGCACGGCGGCGGCGGGAGAATGAATCCAACGCAGCTTGTGCGCGGCTTTGAACTGCTCGGGGCGGAGCGACCACGCGATCGTGATTTCGGCATCGCGGATGTGCTCGTCGATTCCGTCGTAGCTGGTCAGATGAACGACTTCGAGTTGGGGGAAATCCTGGCGGAGGCGCTGGGAAAACCAGGGCGGGGCGTTCCAGAGTTCGAAGCGGTGGTGGAGGACGATGAGGAGCTTCATGTCAGAAAGATCTTAACCACGGAGGACACAGGGGACACGGAGTAAAACACATCATTTTGTTGGCAGGACTCGCAGATCGTGTCCGGTCATCTCCTTCGGCTGCGGGATGTCGAGCATGCCCAGCACGGTGGGAGAGATGTCACGCAGCGAACCGTCGGACCTCAACGAGAACTTCTGCTTATTCTCTGCCACCACGATGAAGGGCACGGGATTCGTAGTATGCGCGGTATGCGGACCACCGGTTGCGGGGTCGATCATCATCTCGGCGTTGCCGTGGTCGGCGGTGATGAGCAAGGCTCCACCCTTGGCGCGGACGGCGGGCTCGATGCGGCCCAGACAGGCATCCACCGTTTCTACGGCTTTCACGGTGGGCTCGATCTTGCCGGAATGGCCGACCATGTCGGCGTTGGCAAAGTTCACGATGATGACATCGAACGTTCCGTCTTCCACGGCTTTCACCACGGCATCGGCGATGCCTGCCGCGCTCATTTCGGGTCTTAGATCGTAGGTGGCAACCTTGGGCGAGGGCACCAGCAGCCGTTCTTCTCCCGGGAACGGTTGTTCCACGCCGCCGTTGAAGAAGTAGGTGACGTGGGCGTACTTCTCGGTCTCGGCTACGCGCAGGTTGCGGAGATTCATCTGGCCCATTACGTTGGCCAGAATGTTGTCGAGCGACTCCGGGGGGATTAAGACCGGCAGGGTGAATTTCTTGTCGTACTGGGTCATGCAGACATAGTGCAGGTGCTGGGGCACGCGGTCGCGCGGAATGGTGGCGTCGAGGTCGGCGGCTCCGGGTAGATCGGTGCCTCCCTGGTCGTTGAGGCCGCTGTTGCGGGTTAGCGCGCGGGTGATCTGGCGAACGCGGTCAGCGCGGAAGTTGAAGCAGATGCAAGAGTCGTCATCGCGGATGGTGGCTAGCGGTTCACCGCGGTTGTCCACGCAGACGAAGGGGACGATGAATTCGTCGGTGACGTTCTTGTTGTAGGAGTCTTTCACGCCCTGCACCGGATCTACGAACTTGCCACCTTCGCCGTTGCCATCGACCATGGCATGGAATGCTTTGGCGATGCGCTCCCAGCGGCGGTCGCGGTCCATGGCATAGTAGCGGCCATTCACCGTGGCAATCTTGCCGGTGTTGTGCTCGCGCATTTTCTGCTGCAGCTGCTCCAGATATCCGGCGCCGTTGGTAGGGAGGGTGTCGCGGCCGTCCACGAAGGCGTGAACGAAGACGCGATCCACGCCGTTCTGTTTAGCCATGCGGAGGAGCGCGTAGAGATGCGTCTGGTAGGAGTGCACGCCGCCATCGGAGACCAGGCCGAAGAGGTGCAGCCGGCGGCCACCCGCGCGAGCATTCTTCATGGCCTTAACCAGGACGGGATGAGAGAAGAATTCGCCGTTCTGGATCATCAGTTCGATGCGCGTGCTGTCCATGTGCACGATGCGTCCGGCACCGATGTTGAGATGTCCGACTTCGCTGTTGCCCATCTGGCCGTCGGGCAGGCCGACGTACTTGCCGCTGGTCTGAATCATGGTGTTGGGATAGTCGCGCAGCAGGCGGTCGTAGGTGGGCTTGCGGGCGAGGGCGATGGCGTTGGCCTTGGTTTCGGCGCGGTAGCCCCAGCCGTCGAGGATGATTAGGACCAGTGGTTTGGGGCGCATTGTAGCTACTTGCTCCTGGCTGCTGCCTTCTAGCTAAACTGAGAACCGGCCACGGATTTACACGGATTAACGCGGATCTGAAATTCTTCTCACGCCGCTCGACCGGGCAAGTCACGAGGCCAACACTACTACTTCTTGTTGGGTGGCACGGTTTGTGATGGCTCTTTTTTCTGCTGCTCCTGGTTTGCCTTTTCGTCCATGCGCTGCATGATGGCGTCCAGGTTCTTCTGCATGCGCGGGTAAGCGGCTTGCATTCCTTCCGACATCAGAGCGGGCATTTCGCGGAGAAGTTTCTGGCCGGTGGCTGAAGAATAGAAGCTGACAATGGCGTCCACGTCGGTCTTGCTGAGATGCTTCTGGTAAACCGGGACCATATCCTCCAGGAGTTCATTGACGGGAAAGCTCTTGGCGACCTCTTCGGATTCTTTGTCTATGCTTGTCAACTCTTCCTCCGAGATCTCAGGGCGCCGCTTCTTGAGTTGCTCGCGGTTTATGGATCGCATCCGCTGCATGACTTGCTCCATGACCTGGCGCATCTGGTCTTGAGTGTTCATGGCGTTGAACATCTTCAGGATATCTTCCCGGGTCGCCGGAGCATCGCTGGCGAGCTTTTGCTGGGCGAGAACCACACATGCAGAGAAACAAATCAGCAAAGTCATCCACCATCTGCACAGCTTCACAGGGAACTCCTTCCAGCTTTCGTTTTCGTGGTTTCGACCCTACTGTTTATTTTACCTTGTCTGATCCCGGCCCTTACCAGATGACGCACAGCGGATGCTTCTCAAAGACTCGGCTGTGATCGGCGGAAGGTCTTCGGTCATTCGGGAACAGCCCACAAGGGCAAAAACGGGGAATTTCCGTATACTGAATCGTACTGGAGGAATTATGCCTATCAGCGATCTCTTGTTGACGGAATTCGATAACGAGATGAAAACTACCCGAACCACACTGGAGCGGGTTCCCTTCGACAAGGAAGACTTTGTTCCGCATTCCAGGTCGATGCCGCTGGGCAGCCTGGCTCCGCACGTGGCGGAGCTGGTCGGCTTTGGCGCAACCGTGTTGACGACTCCGGAGTTGGATTTCTCTAATGCCGGGAACCGTGTGCGTCCACCCTTTGAGTTGGCCGGACTGCTGAATGTGTTTGATGAAAACGTGGCTAAGGCTCGGGCCGCGCTGCAGAACACGATAGATGATGCCTGGACGCAGCCATGGAAGTTGAGTTTTCAGGGCAAAGCCATCTTCAGCGGGTCGCGATTTCTTGCCTACCGGCAAATGTTCCTGAATCATCTTGTACACCACCGCGCCCAGCTGGGGGTCTATTTGCGCCTGAATGAAAAGCCCCTGCCGTCGACGTACGGGCCTTCGGCGGATGAGCGGATGGGGTTCTGATCGCGGGGCTACCAGATGAGCTTGACGGGATATTTCTCAAAGGCCGGGTCGGCGGTTACGAGGGGAAGGTTTTCTTCCAGACTCTGCGCGATCAGAATGCGGTCGAAGGGATCGCGGTGATGAAGTTCGAGGCTTTCTATACGCAGCACATGGTTCAAGCCAACTGGCAGAACGGAAACGCCATTCGCCGCTAGTTTGGCAGTCAGGAACGATCCCACCGGCCTAGGCAATACCATCTTGCCGATCTGTACTTTGGTGATAATTTCCCAAACGGATGCCACGCTGACCCAGACGTCGGCCTTGGGCAGAAGTGAACGCACGTCCGGCGAAAGCTTTGACTCCTCCGTCAATCCCCAGAGAAGCACGTGCGTATCAATGAGGACTTTCATTACCAGAAGAGGTCTTCAATGTCTTTAGGCAAAGGATCGTTGAAATCGTCAGGGACCGTAAACTCGCCCTTTGCCGACCCCAGCTTGAAGGTGCGACGGGCGGGCTTAATTGCGACTAGCTTCGCCACTGGCTTCCCAGCCTTGGCGATGACGACCTCTTCCCCCATGGCAACCCGCTCTAGAAGGCGCGACAGGTGGGTCTTGGCCTCATGGATATTGACTTCCATGAGGTCATTATAGCTAAGTCATGGACTAAGTCAATACACAGAACTCACCGCTTCGTGATTTGAACACTTGCTATCCCAGAGGCTCTGCGTCGAGTCCTGAGTGGTTCACGGGCTTTGTGAGCCCGTACTTTTGCATTACGCTCTGAACGAGATCAACAATCCAATCAGACGCCGTGGGAGCCACATAGATGGTTTGAATAAGGCGATCGAGATCTACTAGCCGCCAAGCTCCGCCATCGACTGGTGGATCAATCGCAGCCATTGCCTGAGTAACATCGCAAACAATAGCCCTGAGTTCCCTTTCATGCTCGAAGGACCTCCGCTTATACAGAAACGGCCAAAACAAATTGCCCGGGGGAATCGTCTCTGCGTCGTACGAAATATACCTAACCTGTCCGATGTTGACGTCTTCGTCCAATGCACTGTCTAGAAGTCGATAGGTAGACTGCACACAAATACCGTCGCTACCCTGACAATAGAGTTTCCACATTGCGGCAGATTCATATTCATTCATGTGCCAGCAGTTGATCATTACCCAAGGCCTTAACTTTTTGAGCGTTTCAATAGAACCCCGCGCAACTGTACCCATGAGACGCTGTTCCTGTTGCGCCGCTTGCCCTAACTCAGATTTTTCCAGCCAGCGCAGCGGAACAGCTCCCTCGAATGGATCCCCAAGGCGATCAGAGCGGCAGAAATAGAGCCCACGGTGTTCCAGAAGCGATACGAATCGCGTGAAATTCATGTATCGCCAAATCTTCACGTCTGGATTACTTGGCGGTTCAAACGCGCGATGTGGACGCCGGCTCATCGGAGTCTTTGTGTTACTAACCTCTTAATCCAGTGCCTTAAGGCCCAGGAACCTTGCTGCCCCACCCAACTCCTCCTCGATTCGCAGCAACTGGTTGTACTTCGCGATCCTGTCCGTGCGCGAGGCCGATCCCGTCTTGATCTGCCCGGCTCCCGTGGCCACGGCCAGATCGGCGATGAAGGTGTCTTCGGTTTCCCCGGAGCGGTGCGATATGACCGAGGTGTAGCCGTTGCGGCGGGCGAGGTCGATGGCGTCCAGCGTCTCGCTGACGGTGCCGATCTGGTTGACTTTGATCAGAATCGAATTGGCCACGCCCTTGTCGATTCCTTCCTGCAGGCGCTGGGTGTTGGTGACGAACAGGTCGTCACCCACGAGCTGGATTTTACTTCCAATTTCTTTGGTCAGCATTTGCCAGCCGTCCCAGTCGTCTTCGGCCAGGCCGTCTTCGAGCGAAACGATAGGATAGTCGTGCGCCCACTTGGCCCAGTAGCGGACCATGTCTTGGGAGCTCTTGGCGGACTTGTCCGATTTCTTGAAAACATATTTTCCGTTCTGATAAAGCTCGCTGGCGGCGGGATCAAGAGCGATGGCGATCTCTTCTCCGGGCTTGTAGCCGGCCTGCTGGATGGCCTCTAGAACGACTTCGATGGCTTCCACATTGGATTTGACCGAAGGCGCGAATCCACCCTCGTCGCCCACGGCGGTGTTGTAGCCGCGCTTCTTGAGGACGCCTTTGAGGGTATGGAACACCTCAACGCCCCAGCGCAGCGCCTCGGAGAAGGATTCCGCGCCGACGGGCATGACCATAAATTCCTGGAAGTCCACGTTATTGTCGGCGTGCGCGCCGCCGTTCAGGATGTTCATCATGGGCACGGGCAGCAGGTTGGCTTCGGCTCCACCCAGATAACGGTACAGGGGCTGCTTGTAGGAGACGGCGGCCGCGCGGGCCGCCGCCATGGAGACCGCCAGGATGGCGTTCGCTCCCAAACGGCTCTTGTTTTCTGTGCCATCCAGTTCGATCATCTTCTGGTCCAGGGCACGTTGGTTGGTGGCGTCCAGGTTCGCCAGAGCGTCGGCGATTTCGCCGTTCACATTTTCCACTGCTTTGAGAACGCCTTTGCCGAGATAGCGTTGGCTATCTCCATCGCGCAACTCCACCGCTTCGTGCTCGCCGGTGGAGGCGCCGCTGGGGACAATAGCCCGGCCACGCGAACCATCTTGCAGTCTAACCTCGGCTTCCACGGTGGGATTGCCCCGGGAATCGAGCACCTCGCGGGCATGGATGTCGCTAATATTGCTCATGAAGTTCCTCTCAACTCTTGATTCAGAAATTTCGTGCTTAGTGTCGGTGTTGCTTAATATCGGTGTTGAAGAAAAACCTCCGGCCCGTCAAGTAACCGACGCCGGTATAGGTCCTGCCTATCATTACTTTGAAACCAGCCTCGAAACCAGCCTCGGAACCCGCGATTATAAATCAAGCCCTTGTCTCCGCTGGTTCACCACGCGCTTCGCCTATTGTTCCGGCTGCGCTACTGCTTTAGAGTCGGCTCAGGATGCCGGATCGCATGGAGAGGCTCGCGAGAGGGATTCAGGAGGCCAGATGAAGAAACTCATTTTACTGCTTTGCGTGATATTGCTGGCGGCTGCGGCCGTGGCACAGGCCAACATGTCATTACCCGCGGGTACCGCGCTCAAGGTGAAACTGGAAAACGCTCTTTCCACCTTCTCGAGCAAAGAGGGAGACCCCTTCTCAGGCCGAGTCACGGAAGCCGTCATGCTCGATGGCAAGACTGTGATTCCGATCGGGGCCACGGTGCAGGGCCGGGTCACCAAGGTGAGTGAACCGCGACGCATTGCGGGCAAACCGACGATTGGGATCTTTCCTGAAACCGTTGTCCTGCCTAACGGCGAGCGCTTCATGCTCAACGCTACGCTGGTGGACACCAGCCTGCGGCACGGAACTGACGTCAACGAGGAAGGCCGGTTCAAAGGCGCGGGCCACGATGGCAAGGATCTGACCGAGATTGGCATGGGCACCGGCGGCGGAATGCTGGTCGGTGGGCTGATCGGCGGAGGCAAGGGTATGTTGATCGGCGGCACGATAGGGGCTGCAGCAACGATCGGACATTGGCTGGGCAAGAAAAAATCGGCCGTGCTGCCTGCGGGCACGGAGCTGGTGATGGAACTAAGCCGTCCCATGGCGATGACGGCGGCCGGCGCGGGACAGTAGAAGACCAGTTGTCAGTTCTCGGTTGTCAGTTCTTAGTGTAAACGGCGGCGGGATGCCGCCGTTTTCTTTTGGCATTAGGCCAGCGATATCAGATCTTCTTCACTGAGGAGTTGCAGTTCAATCCAGCCTTCCAGCGGTAGTGCGTCCACCGGCAGGCGGTTGTGCCACAGGCTGAAGCGTAGGCGCAGCTTGGTCGCCACGGGAGCGATGGCTTTGCCGGTGGCACTTTCGTTGGCGGAAGCCACGGGCGCCGCCAGCAACCATGCCAGCGGTAGCTTGAATTCGAAGTTCCTGTCCAGGGCCACTGCCACTTCACTGGAGGGCTGGCTCTTGGCGGCGAGCGGCTTTTCTTCGTCGGGAGTCGTCACTTTCCAGGATTGGATCTCAGCGGCGTCGACCAGCACATCCAAGCGCAAAGCGCGGCGCGGACGCTGCGCGTCTGCCGCCCAGGATTCGAGGTTGACGACTAGCGCGAACTCGATCTCCGGTACCTTTTCGATGAAATCGAGGCGGCCATAGATGTGAGTGTGGTCAATCCCGGCTTGCACCGAATCCATGAAGAAGCGTTGACCGTGCATGGCTCCGGCGCGGTGGTCGGCGGTGTACACGGCTGCCCCCATCCATTCGAAGTAGCGCACCATGTCACCGGTCACGCGAGGATGGATATACGTGGTTTGCGGCGCAAACGAAGGCCGCGCGATGCCAGCGAGAATGGGCTGCGCCAGATAGTCGGGTGGGTTGGCCCCCAGAACCTGATACACGTTGGAAAGGTGCTTGCGGTAGAGTTCGTCGAACTCGCGGTCATTGGCGGAATGGTGCTCGGGGCCGTACCACCAGTTCCAATCGCTGCCCTCGGCGATCAGCAGCTCTTCAAAGGCCAGCTTGCGCTGCGCGTCGCCGGCGGTGGTTGCCTGGGAATAGAAGTTGCGGGCGTGGTAGAGATAATCCCAGGCACGGTTGTCTTCTGTAGCTCCAATCCACACATTGAAATTGGCATGGATCCAGGAGCCGGGAACCAGGGTTGTGAGATGCGAGACGTTTTGATGCCGCGCGATGGCTTCCGATACGGCCACGGCTTCCACGCCGGGTTCATGCTGCAGGGCCTGGTAGAAACGGCGCAGAAATTCACGTCCCGATTGGGGATAGTATTCCCAGGCATTCTCGCCATCGAGGATGATTGGAACCAAAGCGTCATGGCCTTGATCGAGAAGTGGTTGCGCAGCATGCTTAATGTTCTGCATGAGATGGACGACGGCCTCTTGGGGGGGCATGGCAGAGTACACAAAACCGACCAGATCAGAAATGGTGTGATCGCGGAAGATCAGGTGCATCTGGGTGGGGCCGTTCTCGTAGCGGTGGACGGTATAGAGTCTTTCAGCGGCCTGGGAGGGAAGGCGACCGGCGCTGTCGCGGGAAAAGGAAGTGCCCAGGGTCCGTCCCAGTACGCCTTCGTCGGTGGCCATCCACTTCACGCCCAGGTTCTGCGCGATGGCCAGAACTTCTTCCGAAACGCTGCCCTCGGAAGGCCATACGCCCTGGGGCCGAATTCCAAAGACTTGCTGATGCAGGTCGAGTCCGCGTTGGAGTTGTTCACGGGCATCCTCGGGATGGCGAAAGCGGTTCTGCGGCAGGGGCAGTCCGGGCGTGGAGACTGCGCCCATGTTGGTGTCGCAGAGCAGCGGCAGAATCGGGTGGTAGAAGGGCGATGTGGAGATCTCGATCCCTCCACGCTGCGCGGCCTGGACGTGCGCGGGAAGGACTTTGGCTATAAGTTCACGCTCACGGGCAATTACGAAGCTCTGATCGTCGAGTGAGTAACCCCGGCCTTTCTGGATGAGCGCGGCGATGTCCGGATCTTCCAGAAAGAACTCGTCAAACCATGCGATTTGCGAGAGTACCTGCAGGTCGGTGAAGTCTCGCGGCTGAAAGTATTTGTCGGCACGTTTGGGCGAGTCTCCGGCGCTGCGGAAACGCTCCCACAGTTCGCGATAACGAGGATAGCGGCCAATCATGTGAACCGGGTTGGCCTGAAACAGGTAGCGCAGCGCGAAATGGCGTTCGTCGGGGCTGAGATCCTTCGCCGGCTTGGCCGCAACCTGCAGGAAGGGATCGTGCGCGGTTCCGGCTGCGTAATCCTGAATTTGAGTGATCAGAGAAGGAACCAGATTGAAGGTCTGATGGACGTTGGGAAATTCGTCCAGCAGTTTGACCATGCCGTAATAATCTTTGAGCGCGTGCAGGCGAACCCAAGGGAGGCGATATTCGCCGGTGACCAGGTCCTTATAAAAAGGCTGATGCTGATGCCACAGAACAATGACGCGCAGAACAGGCATTCGCGTGAGGCCCCTGATTCACGGCCAGACGAGGGGTCATAGGCAGTCTAGCATGCGAAGGTTGCAGTGACCGGAGTGCGGGGTTCTGTGTCTTTGCGCCATCTCGACACGTTCCATTCCGGTACACTTAGTGCATGGGTTGCGTCCATTCCTTACCAACGACTGATGACTAGAGCCGACACACACACATTGGCCTCGGTTCCTGCCCAGGGAGTCAGCCTGCTGACCGACCAGGATCTTTACCTTTTCAACGAGGGCACCCACTACCGCATTCACGAAAAGCTGGGCGCCCACCTCATCACCTCCGGCGGTGAGGCAGGCACGTGCTTCGGCGTGTGGGCACCGAACGCGCGCGAAGTCTTTGTGATGGGCAGCTTCAATGGCTGGAACCGCCATTCTCACCCGCTGCAGGCCCGGGGGAATTCTGGCATCTGGGAGGGATTTGTACCCGGGGTCAGCAAGGGCTCACTCTACAAGTTTCATATCGTCTCGCATCATCATGGACACGTGGGCGACAAGGCCGATCCCATGGGCCTGTTCCACGAGAAACCGCCGCGCACTGCCTCGGTGGTTTGGGACTTGGAGTACGAATGGGCGGACCGGGGTTGGATGGAGAAGCGAGCGGCCAGGAACTCACTACAGGCGCCGGTTTCCATCTACGAAGTGCACCTCGGGTCCTGGATGCGGGTTCCGGAAGAACACAGCCGTCCGCTTAGTTATCGTGAAATGGCGCCCCGGTTGGCCGACTATGTCCGGCACATGGGATTTACGCATGTCGAACTTCTGCCAGTGATGGAGCATCCCTTCTACGGTTCCTGGGGATACCAGACCACCGGTTACTTCGCGCCTACCGCGCGCTACGGCACGCCGCAGGACTTCATGTACCTGGTGGACTACCTGCACCAGCATGGCATTGGCGTGATTCTGGACTGGGTGCCATCACACTTCCCTTCTGACGGTCACGGGCTGGCTTACTTCGACGGCACGCATCTGTTTGAGCATGCGGATTCGCGCAAGGGCTTCCATCCTGATTGGAAGACTCACATCTTCAATTATGGGCGCAACGAAGTTCGCAGCTTTCTGCTTTCCAGCGCAATGTTTTGGCTGGACAAATATCATGCCGACGGGCTGCGGGTGGATGCCGTTGCCTCTATGCTGTACCTCGACTACTCGCGCAAGCACGGAGAGTGGATTCCGAACAAGTTTGGCGGCCGGGAAAATCTGGAGGCGATTGATTTCCTGCGCCAGTTCAACACCGAGGCTTATAAAGAGCATCCTGGCATTCAGACCATCGCGGAAGAATCTACCGCCTGGCCCATGGTGTCGCGCCCGACTTATCTCGGCGGTCTTGGCTTTGGCATGAAGTGGGATATGGGCTGGATGCATGACACGCTGAAGTACTTCGCCCAAGATCCCGTCTATCGAAAGTATCACCACAACCAGCTGACCTTCCGCATGCTGTACGGATTCACGGAGAACTTTGTGCTGCCGCTCTCGCACGACGAAGTGGTCCACGGCAAGGGTTCCCTCATCAACAAGATGGCGGGCGATGAGTGGCAGAAGTTCGCCAACTTGCGGCTGCTGTTGGGATACATGTATGCGCAGCCGGGCAAAAAGCTTCTCTTCATGGGATGCGAGTTTGCACAAGGGCGCGAGTGGGGCCATGACGGCAGCCTGGATTGGCATCTGCTGGGCCAGCCGCTGCACCGCGGAGTGCAAACTTGGGTGGGGCAACTGAACCGGCTTTACCGAGAAGAACCTGCTCTGCACGAACTGGATACCGATCCGGCGGGATTCGAATGGGTGGACTGCAACGACAATGCTACCAGCATGCTTTCCTGGTTGCGCAAAGGGAAGTCGGCCAAAGACACCGTTCTGGTCGTGTGCAACTTCACGCCGGTGCCACGGCACGGATATCAGGTGGGGGTTCCTTCTAAAGGATTCTGGCGGGAGCTTCTGAACAGCGATGCCGGGGAATATGGCGGCAGCGCGATGGGGAATCTGGGAGGGGTGAAGGCGGAGTCACAGTCCTCCCACGGAAGGCCGCACTCGCTCAGCCTGACTTTGCCTCCGCTCGCGGCCGTGTTCCTGAAAGCCGAATAGTCGTCAGGGCTGCCGAAATATCGGCAGTGAATCCCTCCCAATTCTTGGGTCAGCCCTGGCCTGGGTCATGCCAACGGCAGTGAGACTTCCTGAGTCCGTGCCTCCAGCAGGATTTCTATCTGATCCACGAGTTTCTCGATTGGTTCTCCCTTGGCGACTGCAGCATTTACGAATTGCTGCGCTTTCCCCAAGACCGGATGGTGGCCAGAGATCATGATAATGGGAAGCCCGGGCTGGCGGCGCTTCAGTTCGGCAGCGAGCTGGGCACCGTTCATCCCGGGCATCTCATAGTCCAGAAGTACGACATCAATCTCCTGCAAGTGGAACAGCTTGAGGGCCGGGCCGCCACTAGCGGCCACAATCACTTCATACCCGTAGCTGCCCAGCACCACCTCATAGAGTTCACGAATGCCGGGGTCGTCGTCCACGCACAAGAGCGTACGGCACTTCATGGGGGAGGGCCTGGCCTTTCAACTCACTTCGCCTGAGGGGTGAACGAAGCGGTTGAGTTCGCGGTTGCACGATTGGGGCCAAACGCAAGTGGCCCCAGCTATCCGTTCAAGGCGCAACCCCGAGTTGCCAGAACAGGAAGCCCAATTCGTCCGTCCAGTCCCCGATCTGCGCCGTAACGGATCTTCCCTGCGAATGCCCGGCTTTGAGTTCGTAGCGCAACAAGATCGGCCGGTCGGATCCGGTGGAGGCTTGCAACAGAGCGGCCATCTTACGCGCATGCAGCGGGGCCACGCGCGTGTCGGCGTCTCCCGTCATGAACAGCACGGCGGGATATTTCGTTCCCGGTTTCACGTTGTGATAAGGAGAGTATCCGTACAGATACTTGAATTGCGCGGGATCATCAGCCGAGCCGTACTCTGAAACCCAAAATTGAGCTTCCATAAACTTCTGGTAGCGCAGCATGTCCAGCAGCGGATGCCAGCACACCACGGCCTGGAACAACTCCGGGCGCTGGGTGAGGGCTGCGCCCACCAGGAGTCCTCCGTTGCTGCCACCCACCATGGAGAGGCGGGAAGGTTGCGTGTAATGGTTTTGAATCAGCCACTCTCCGGCGGCGATGAAGTCATCGAAAACATTCTGTTTTTTCTCCATCATGCCGGCCTGGTGCCAGGCTTCACCGAACTCACCGCCTCCGCGCAGGTTGACTTGTGCAAAGACGCCGCCACGTTCGGCGAATAGGATGGCCTCGGGAGAAAATGAAGGAGTGATGTTGATGTTGAAGCCGCCATAGCCGGTGAGCAAGGCGGGAGCGGAGCCATCCAGTTTCAAGCCTTTGGTGTACACCAGGAACATCGGGAGCTTGGTGCCGTCTTTGGACGCGAACCACACCTGGCGGACTTCAAACTTGTCGCTTTCGACTGGAACCTTCGCTTGCGTCCAGACCGACTGGCTGGCCTTTGCCGTGTCGTAGCGATCAATCGTGAAGGGAGTGGCGAAGGAACTGAACTCGATGAAGGCATCACGGCCCTCCCAGCGCCCGCCCATCTGTTCCACGGCAGCCAGCGTGGGAAAGGAAATTTCCCGCGGGGAGCTTCCATCCGCATTGAATACCCTGACCTGCGAGCTGGCATTGCGGACGTAACTCACCAGAATCTTGCCGCCCGCTAACACGATGCTGTCAATCGCCACATCGCTTTCCGGAACAACTTCGCGCCAGCGTTCCCGCGCGGGATCGTCGAATTTGACTGCCAGAACTCTTCCGTGCGGCGCTTTCCAATTGGTGTGCAGGAAAAGCTGGTCACCACCGGCGAAAGCCAGGAACCGGGCATCCACGTCTTTGGTAAGCAACTGGAGAGTGCCATGTTTCTCCAGGTCTTCGATCCAGACCTCGGTCTTATCTCCAGTGGAGCCGTAGAAAACCTGTACCACGAGGTGCCGCCCGTCTTCGGAAACATCGGCAACAATGATCTTGTCTTTGCCGTAACCTTTGCCAAAAATCTCCTGGTCTTTGCTCACCTCGGTTCCCATGGCGTGAAAGCGAACCCGGGGGCCATCGTCCGTCATCACGGAATAGTAAAATCCGCTGCGATCGGGCAGGAAAGACAGCTCGAAATAAACCGCCGCGGGCAGGCGGTCGGTCAGATCGCGGCGGCCATCGACATCGAGAAGGCGGACTTCGCTTTCGTCCGCTCCACCCTGGCGCAACAGGTAGGCCATCACCTTGCCATCTTTGGACACGTCCATGAGGTCTACGTTGGTGGAGTGGTCGGGGCTCATGGGAAGCGGGTTTAGCAGCAGTTCTTCCTGTCCCTCCAAACCCTGGCGCATGTAGATCAAGTAAAGGTCCTGGTCGGCGAGGCGCTTGCGGAAAAAATATCTCCCGCTTCGTTCTACGGGCAGGCGGATGCTCTCGACTTTCAACAGCTGGGTCGCGCGTTGCTCGACCCGCGCCCGTCCCGGCCAGGCGTCCAGGGAGCGATGGGTGTAGGCATTTTGCGCGTCGATCCAGGCACGCGTCTCCGGGCTGTTTTGATCTTCAAGCCAGCGGTAGGGATCGACGATGGTCACTCCATGCATGACTTCCTTCACATCGTCGCGACCGGTAGTGGGCGGGGTGGAGGACCCGTCTTTTGCGGCCAGCGACGAAGCGAGTAGCAGAAGGATCAATGCGCAGGACACACAACAACGCTTCATAGGTACCTCGGGGCGAATCTAGGATTCTGCTATCGCAGCGGCTGACTGTCAAGGATGGACTGACGCGAGTAAAGGTGCATTTTGATTGATCGGGTGCTCTGCGCTCTTCGCGCGTCCTCAGCGCCCTCTGCAGTTAAAAGCTCTTAACCTCAGAGAGCGCCAAGTCAACGCAGAGGACGCTGAGGAACCTTTCTACCTGAAAATGCACCACTCCCCTGACGCGGGAAGAATTGCTGGGATACAGTCGGCAACCGTTAATGTTTATCTGTGCCAGTCACCTGGGGATGGTTGTGCCAAAAGAAAAGGCCGCGCTGGTGACCCAATGCGGCCTCTTAAGTAGCGAAGCCTAGTGAATCACTCGCACCTGGGTTTGTTGGTCATCCAGCAAATAGGCAGCCTTGTTTTTCGGGTTGACCGCCACCGAGACTGGATCATCGAGATTGGTGCTCAAAGCTGGCAACCCGTCTCCGTTATAGCCGGCGACGCCGGTACCCGCCACGGTGTTGATTTTGCCTCCTGCAATCTTGCGAATGCGGACATTAATTTCATCTGCCACGTAAACGTTGCCGGCTGCGTCTACAGTCAGCCCAAGAGGAAAGCACATTTCAGCGCTGGTTGCGGGTCCTCCGTCACCGAGGAATCCGCAGTTGCCGTCACCCGCAATGGTGGTGATGATCCCACCGGGACTCACCCTCCGAATCACGTTGTTTGCGGAATCCCCAATGAAGAGATTTCCGTTTCCATCCACCGCCACGCCGTAGTTTCCGTTCAACTGGGCACTGGTGGCCGGACCGTGGTCCCCGGCGTAGCCGCAGATGAATTCCATACCCGCGACCACGGTGATGGTTCCCCCGGGGGTGATCTTGCGCACTACGCAGGCACCGTCATCCGCCGAGTAAATGTTCCCGAATTTGTCCACCGCCAGCGAGACGAGATCGTTGAAGTTGGGGTCGGTCGCAAAAGTTGAGATGTTCTTGCTGACGAAGTCCACCTTGCGAATCACTCCGTTGACAGTGTCGGCGATAAAGATATTGCCGTTAGCATCTACGGCCACTCCTTCCGGGAAGTAAAGCTGGGCTGCGGTGGCAAGGCCGCCATCACCGGTGTAACCGCTCACGCCGGTCCCAGCTATGGTAGTGATTTTGCCGGTGGTATCCACCTTCCGGATGCGATTCCCGGCGGCATCCGCGATGTAGTAGTTGCCCGCCCTGTCGAAGGCGAGGTTTAAGGGCTCTACCAGAGCAGCGGACGTGGCCTTGCCACCATCCCCGATGAAACCGCCGCCAATCGTGTTCATTACACCGCTCACTGCGGTACGCACACGGGCATTGAGCGAATCTGCCATCACCAGGTTGCCCGTGGTGGGGTTGAAGACGATGCCGGTGGGGAGATTGAATAGCACCGTCAAATTGTTGTCGCCATCGTAGCCAAACCCGGAGCCCACAAAGGTGTTGATGATTCCGGTGTTGATGTCGACGAATCGTATGCGCTGGCCGCCGGTATTGCTCATATAGACGGCGCCGTTGTGGAACGTCAGTCCTCGCGGATTGCCGATGTTGGCGCTGGTTGCGGGGCCGCCATCACCGCTGAAGCCGGGGTTGCCGGTTCCGGCGAAGGTGGTGATAATGTGTTGTCCTGCTGGACTGACCACGCGGACGCGGTGATTCAGAAGGTCCGCGATGTAAAGTTTGTGGTTTGTATCCACTGTCAAGCCGCGGGGAAAGTTGAGGTTGGCCTGGGTCGCGGGTATGCCGTCGCCGTTGTAACCGCAGGTCGCATTTCCGGCATAGGTGTGGATGATTCCCCCGGAATCTACGTTGCGGACCACGCACTGGCCCACGTCGCTGATGTAGAGAGTTCCATGATCGAGCGCCAGGCCATAGGCCTGACCCATCGTCGCCTGGTTAGCCGGACCGCCGTCGCCACCGTCTCCGAACACGCCAGGGGTCCCGGCGTACGTCGTGATGATGTTCGTGGCAAGATCAACTTTGCGAACGATGAAGTTCCCTCCGTCTGCGATGAAGAGAACATTTTGCTGCGCATCATACGCCAGACCGTTAGGGTAGCTGAGCTCTGCCGTGTTCGCCTGTATGTTATCTCCGTTGTAGCCGGAGATGCCCGTACCGGCAAATGTACTTATCGCGCCCCGTCTGGTGATCTTGCGTACGCGGTTCTGCGCGAAGTCACTGACGTACAGATTGCCATTCTTGTCGTAAGCAACTGCAAAGGGTTCCTCGAAGCTGGCATTTGTTGCCCTGCCTCCATCGCCCACGAACCCGCCGGCAACGGTGGTCACGTTTTGTGCGCTGAGGGTTGCTACCAGACAGAAGACTGCCATGCAAAGCGATAGCACGATTGAGCTTAGGTATCGTCGGAATTTCATGTGAACTCCCTCTTTCGATAAACCTGAGATTGGGCAGCTTGACACCGAAATAAAAGACCACAGGAAACGGTTGGCCTGTTGGTTCAGACCCTCCGAAACGCACCTTCACTGCATGCCGAGTGTGACCCGTCGCCGGTAGAGTTTCTAGTGGGGGTGCTTTTGTGAAAGCGTACCCCAGGGCCGGGCCCAAGCCGGCAAATCCTATACCTGGCTTTTGTGCCGGTCAATAGAGAAGGAAGTATGCGGTCTTTCGGTGACCGGAGCAGTCTGTTTTCGTGGATACGCTAGCCGTCCGGATCTGAGCGCTAACCCATTAGATCCAGAGCCCCGTGCTAGACTCCCCGTAGCCGTCAGCCATGCGGATCCTTACCCGCTACATTCTGCGCGAAGTTACGTCGCACGCCCTGATCGGGGCAGCGGTGTTCACTTTCGTCCTGTTCACTCGCGACCTGGGACGCATTCTCGAACTGGTCGTCCGCAATAGTGCGCCCTTGCCCAGTGTGGCGGAAATCTTTTTCTTCACTGTCCCCGTAGCGCTCACCTACACCATTCCCATGGGGGCGCTGGTGGGCATTCTGATTGGACTCAGCCGGCTCGCCGCCGACAGTGAAATCACCGCCATGCGCGCCAGCGGCATCGGCGTGTGGACCTTTCTGCGGATCATTTCCATTTTTGTCGTGGTCGCGTGGCTGCTGGCTCTGGTCAATGGGGTATACGTGGCGCCGCAATCCCAGGCCGCATTGGGACGACTGGAAGACCGCTTGAAAAGTTCGCAGGCCTCCTTCGAGATCCAGCCCCGTGTGTTCTACGAAGGGTTCCCTCAGCTTGTGCTCTACATACAAGATGTGAAGAGCGCGCAGGGTGCCGCTATCTGGAAGGGAGTGTTCATCGCGGACATCAGTACGCCTTCCGCGCCGCGCATCACCCTGGCCCAGCAAGGCATTCTGGTCGCCGAGGGCACGGACACTCTGCATCTCCACCTCAGCAATGGTTCGACGCACGAAACCGATCCCAAGTCTCCCGACTACTACCAGGTCTCGACCTTTCAGCAGACTGACATCCCCATTCCGGTGCCACAGACCGACAGCAAGCAGGAGCAGGAACCGGAACCCATCGTGCAATCCAGCACCGCAGAACTGCTGCGGAAGGCGCGCCAGGCCAAGCGCTTCATGGCGCGCTGGTACCTGATCGAGTTCCATCGTCGTTTCGCTCTGCCCACGGCCTGCGTGGTGCTGGCGCTGGTCGGGATTCCCCTTGGTCTGTCTTCGAAGAAAGGTGGCAAGTCGACAGGGTTCGTGCTCACCATCCTTTTGGTATTTGGCTATTATTCCGTTTTTCTGATCGGGGTTTCGTTGGCGCGGCAGGGGAAGATTTCACCCGCGTTGGGCAGCTGGCTGGCGAATATCGTTTTCTTCCTGGCGGGTACGTTCCTGTTGTGGCGGGCAGAGCGTAAACCGTTTGAGATTGCCTCGCTGCGCAGTCTGTGGCATCCGTTCAATAAGGGACTCAAGGAGGGTGGAGGGATCCTGCTCCGACCCAGCCGCACCGAGGATGCCTTCGCGCGGGCGGCCGGCCGAAGGCGGGTATTCAGCGCCCGCTTCCCCATGATTCTGGACGACTACGTTCTCCGTGATTTCATCATTTATCTGGTGATGGTTCTGGCCACGTTTCTTATGCTGCTGCTGGTGTTCACCCTGTTCGAACTGCTGGGTGACATTCTCCGCAACCAGATTTCCCCGCTGGTGGTAGGGGAATATCTGATGAGCGTCGTCCCCTATTTTCTTGATGTGATCACTCCGTTGAGCATCCTGCTGGCCGTACTGATCACCTTTACCCTGATGCACCGGAGTAACGAGATCATCGCCATCAAAGCGACCGGGATCAGCATCTATCGCATTGTCGTGCCGGTCCTGGTTTCAGCCGCATTGCTGGCCACCGGCCTCTTCTTCTTTGACCAGTTCTACTTGCCGCACGCCAACAAGCGCCAGGACGCTCTGCGCAACCTGATCAAGGGCAAGCCCGCCCAAACTTACCTCAATCCTGAGCGTAAGTGGATTTTCGGGCAGCACTCCAGCATCTACTATTACCAGTTTTTCGATTCTGACCGCGATCAGTTCGGCAGCCTCTCGGTTTTTCAATTTGATCCCACGACTTTCCACCTGGCCACTCGGATTTACGCGGACCGGGCACACTGGGAAGACCGCCTGCAGCGCTGGGTATGCACGCAGGGGTGGGAACGCTCGCTGCGCGGTTCGGCTATCGAGGACTACCACACCTTTGACGTTGCCACCTTTGCCACCATTAATGAACCGCCCACCTACTTCAAGAAGGAAGTGACACCCTCGTCCGAGATGAACTACGAGGAGCTACGCCGCTATATCCGCGATCTGCAGCAAAGCGGTTTTGATGTGGTCCGATTGCGGGTGCAGTGGCACCAGAAATTCGCCTACCCGGTGGTCACCCTGGTGATGGCGGTGCTGGCGGTGCCTTTTTCGCTTTCGTCTGGAAAACGCGGGGCGGTCACAGGCGTGGCCGTGGCGGTGGGGATCGCGGTGGTGTACCGCACGGTTTCCGGCCTGTTTGAGGCCATGGGGAACGCCAGTCAGTTGCCGCCGCTGCTGGCTGCCTGGTCGCCGAATCTGATCTTCGGGATGATCGGAGGCTATCTGATTCTCAAGGTGCCCACCTAGCCAGGGTGTGGCACCTACTTCAAGGCTATCGCTGACGGCAGCGGCCCCGTGGATACTGCTGTCCCATCCGTCCCCAGCGCACCCGTCGTCGCATTGAGTGTAAAAACAGAGATGGAAGGCCCCCCGATGTTCGCGGTGTAGAGGAACCCAGCTCCGGGATGAACCGCCACCCAGGTGGGATTGACTCCGGTGGAGATGGCGTTTTGCGAGGTCGGTGTCAAAGTACCCGACGCGACGCTGACTGCGTATCCGGAGACCTGATTGGACTGCCAATCCGCAACATAGAGAAAGTCTCCCGACGGAGTCAGCGCAAGGGATACGGGCTTGAGTCCCGCAGGAAATGTCGCAGGGAATGGGACCAGGCCTCCATCCGCCACCGAGCAGGTATTGGAAATGACGGCGCAGATGGTGAAGGCGCTGATATTGTCCGAGCCGGAATTGGCGACGTACAGAAAACTTCCGGCGGGGCTCACCACCAGCGCGGAAGGCGATGTGCCTGCCAGGTAAGGCGACCCTGGCACCGGGGTAAGGGCTCCCGTACTGTCGACGGAGTAAGCCGAGATCAGGTTGGCGAACTGGTTGGCCACGTACAGGTACTTTCCGTCCGGCGTGATGGCTACCGCCACCGCGCCGTCCGCAGTGGCAACCGGCGCGCCCACTGCTGCCAGCGTTGTCCCGGAGATGGAAAATACCGAGATGGTACTTGACCCTGGGACTCCGGTTCCCTGGTTGGCCACAAACAGAAAACTGCCGTTAGTATCGATTGCCATACCCATGGGGTTTGTTCCCGCCGCCTGGGCACCACTTACCGCCGTCAGCGTGCCGCCCGAAGCCACCGTGTAGCGTGAGATGTCCCCAGTCCCTCGGTTGGTCACAAAGGCAGCGTCGCCGGAAGGCGTGAGCACGATGGCCGAGGGTGTGCTGCCCGTCGCTAAACCGGTGCCATTGGCAGTTATCTTGCCCGTGCTCGGATCCACACTGAATGCCGAAACGGAAGTATCGCCCTGGGTAGTCACGAAGAGAGTTCCCGGCCCCGACGACGACGATGAACTGCTCTTGTTGCTACAACTGGCCAGAAGGCCCAGCGAAACCAGAACCAGCAGACCTGCGAACCCGCGGAACTTGATTCCCATTCGTTCTCCCTGTTTTCTCCTCAAGGTCTCAAGCTCCCGGCAGACGCTCGCAGCAGAGGACAGAGGCCCATGATTACCCTCATTTGTGTATCAGGAATGCCCGGGAAGAGCAAACTCGTCAGATGGTTGGAACCGATACGAACTTGGAAAGTTGCCCGGTAGAGGACGAAGTTAAGCCGAAAAATAGACGATTTGTGTCAGGGCGTCACTCGAGCCACGCTCGCAGAGCGCGGAGGGACCGGCTCGGCGGCGTCCGTTCCTGCCAGGGGCAGGCGAATCTCAACCACCAGGCCGCCCTCCGGCCGATTCATAGCTTTCACTCTTCCACCGTGCAGGCGCACGGTGCGTTCCGTGATGGCTAGGCCCAATCCCACACCGCCGGTTTGCCGGCCACGGGCATCGTCAATGCGGTAGAACGGGCGGAACATTTTTTGCAAGGCATCCTCGGCCACACCTGGACCAGAGTCCATGACTTGCAGGATGGCCTCAAGGCCTGTGCTGCCTTCCGCTTGATCAAGACGAACTTCCACGTTCGTGCCTTCGCGAGTGTAGCGGGTCGCGTTGCGCACCACGTTTTCGATGGCGCTGTGCAATAGGGCTGGAGTCCCCATTACCACGCAGTCCCTGGTAACAACACAGACCACGCGGCATTGACGGCCTTGTGCCTCGAAGTCAGCGTCCTTTGCAATCTCTCTTACCAGTTCCTCCAGATGAACGGGAGACTTCTGCATGGCCCCGTCCCCGCTCTCGAGACGCGCAACCGTCAGCAACCTGCCGATGAGTTCATTGAGGCGGTTGGCTTCGAGGTCAATGCGCTCCAGTGCACTCTGGGCCTCTGGCCCGGCACGTTGGCTGGCCAACGCCAGCGCCACACTCAGGCGAGCCAGCGGCGAGCGTAGTTCGTGGGAAATATCGCTCAGCAGCCGGGACTGCGCATTGACCGAACCTTGCAGGCGTTCGGCCATGCCATCGAAGTCGCGTACCAGTTCAGCCATCTCGTCGTGCCGCCGAATGCCCGGCGTACCGGCGCGGGCGGTCAGATCACCTTCTGCCAGTTTCTGGGTGGCCGCCCGAAGCCTTACCACCGGAGAGGTCAGGTAGCGCGCCAAAAAGTAACACACCAGACCCGATGACATGATGGCGATAAGGATGGTCAGCCAAGGAGCACCGGAAGGCCCGGGAGGGGGCGCCAGTACGACCAAGGTATAGCGGCGTCCGTTGTCGGATGTCATCGATTGCGGCTGCGGCCGCATGGGCATCATCATCCAACCCCAGAAACCACGAGGGCGATGAGCGTGCGCTCGGTCGGCACCCTTGCTCCAGCCGGGTGGCATTCGTCCGGAGAGTTCTGCTCCGTCCTGGTTAAGAAGAAACGCGTGCAGGTGCTGCGAGTCGCGAAGATTGTCCAGATAGCCGCGTAGTTGTGCCTGTCCGCCGCTTTCGTAGGCATGCACGGCTTCGCTCAGAGCCTGGGCCTGGCGCGCTTCCATCGCCGATTCTCCCTGCTGGCGCGCGGCCAGGGTCAGCAGAACCGCCAAAGCCACGAACAGGGCCGTGGCGAGCCAGAAGGAGAGGAAGATTTTGAGAAACAGGCTCCTCATCGCGCGCCCCGGGTAGCCGGTTCACGAGGATGGGCAAAGATGTAACCCACGCCGCGCACCGTCTTGATGTGATCGGTGCCGCCATCGGAGTCACCCAACTTTTTGCGGACTTTGCTGACGTGCATGTCAATACTGCGGTCAAAAGGAGAAAACTTTCGACTCAGCACAGTGTCCACCAGGTACTCGCGGGTAACCACGCGTCCGGCCTCGCGCAACAGTACCTCCAGCAAACTGAATTCCACCGAGGTCAGGTCCACCGGCTTGCCCTTTTGGCGTACGGTGCGGGTGGCGGGGTCGAGTTCAATGTCGCCGACTCGCAGGATCTCGGGCACAGGCACAGCGCCGGACTTTTCCGCACTCCTGGTGCGGCGAAGAATGGCGCGGATGCGTGCCATCAGTTCACGAGGATTAAAGGGCTTTGGAAGATAGTCGTCCGCGCCAATCTCCAGACCCACAATGCGATCCACGTCTTCGCCACGGGCGGTGAGCAGCAAAACCGGGATGCGGGACTTGCTGCGGATTCGCCGCAGCACATCGAAGCCGTTCAGCCGAGGTAACATCACGTCAAGAACCACGAGCAGGTGATCCCCGCTTAACGCCCTTTCCAGGCCACGGAGCCCGTCCGAGACAGCTTCGACATCAAAGCCTTCCGGTTGAAGATACTCTCCCACCAGGCTGCAGAGCTCCACGTCGTCATCGATGACCAGGATGCGATCCACACGTTCATTGTAGTCAACGGGCAGTACGGATTCGGCGTAAAGAATTGTCAAACAGCGGCCTTCACTCTTTACAAAACTTTACTTTGGTTGACCGACTCTTTACCGCACTCCTGCCCGGGAAGTGTTCTTATCAATGAGGGCAAATTGAGGGCGCTTCCGGTAACGAGGACGTCCCAGGAGGAACCATGAAGTCACGTCATATCAAAATAATGGCCGCGGCACTGGCGGTCACGCTGGTAGCGGCAGTCGCGGTATCGCAAACCGTCGCCCGGACCCACATGCATGGCGGTGGAATGTTTGGCGAACACATGCTGGGATTCTATACAGACTACCTGGACCTCACCGACGCGCAACAGGCGCAGGCCAAGGACATCCTGGCGAAGGAGAAGACTGCGCTTGAGCCGCTGTTCCAGTCAATGCACCAGAGTCACCAGGCCATGAGGCAGCTGGAGGAAAGCGGCACGTTTGACGAAGCGAAGGTTCGCGCCCTGGCCTCCCAGCAGTCGCAAAACATTACCGAGCTGATCGTGCAGAAAGCGCGTTCCAAGTCAGAGCTTTTCCAAATCCTGACGCCGGATCAAAAGGCCAAGATGGCCAAACTGGAGGACCGGCACCAACACATGTTCATGAAGCACATGACGGGGCCACCTCCGGAAGACGCTCCCAACCAGTAATCGGCATTGAGGGGGTGTGGGGGAGGGATACGAAGAATGACTCCCTCCCCCGCGTGCACCGGGAGGTCCGAAAGGTGGATATGCTCTTGACGACTACGTTAGTCAGCAGTGAATTGGTGGGTGTGATCGCCGCCGAGATGGCATCTGGAGTGGAAACGGCGGTGGAATGCTGGATGGCACAGATCGAGCAGGCATTCGAAGATACCCACCTGACTACGCTCGGCCGCCTGAATGCTGTGGGCGAGATTCTGGACCGGTACAAGCGCCTCACCGGCAAGACCCACCTGGAATGCCGGAGAGCCTGATCTCAGCCTGAGGGCAACGGAATGACTCTCGATGCTGCGTACTCTTACCTGATGGACTTTGCCTGGTTTTTCCTTACCGGCTGGGTGCTATTACTCTTGTGCGCCTGCCTGTTGACGTTTCGGCACGACTGGTCGTAACGGGGATCTCTCTCCCCCGTTGCCTCGGTGGGTGCGGCAACCTGGAAGCTGGTGCTGCTAGAATCACATCTATTAGGAGCCCATGCTACCCAAGAGTCTGCGCCCACTTTTTCCCTACCTGAAGAAATACCGCCGCAGTTTCGCGGTGGGGACGCTGTGTGTCTTCCTCAATAACGGCATCTGGATTCTGTTTCCCCAGGTGATCCGCCGGGCAGTGGATGACCTGCACCTGGGCGTGACCCGGCAGAAGCTTTCCACGTATGCCTTGCTGCTGCTGGCCGTCGCAGCCACCAAGGGGATTTTCCAGTTCCTTACCCGCTGGATCATGATCGGCATCTCTCGCGAGATTGAGTTTGACCTGCGCAATGATCTCTTCCAGCATCTGGAGAGCCTTTCCTACTCCTATTACCAGCGCAACCGCACCGGCGACATTATGGCTCGCGCCACCAACGACCTGAGCGCGGTGCGCAACCTGCTGGGCCCGGCGATCATGTATTCCGCCAACACCATCGTGTTCACGGCGGGTGCGCTGGCCTTCATGCTCTCGATCAGTCCGAAGCTGACCTTCTATGCGTTTTTGCCGCTGCCTATCGTCAGCATCGTGGTGCAGTACTTTGGGAAGCGGATTCACGAGCGCTTCGAGCGCATCCAGGCGATGTTCTCCGATATCTCGGCCCGCGCCCAGGAGAATTTCTCCGGCGCCCGCGTGATTCGCGCCTATGTGCAGGAAGAGGCCGAGATCGCCAACTTCGAAACTTCGAACAAGGAATACATTTCCCGCAGCCTGAAGCTGGTGCGGCTGATGGGCATGCTCTGGCCCACACTTGAGACCATGCTCGGCTTTGCGGTGGTGCTGGTGCTGTGGCTGGGTGGACGCGAAGTGCTCCTTGGCCGCATATCCGTGGGCGATTTCGTCGCCTTCAACACTTATATGGTGCAACTGACCTGGCCGATTATCGCGATGGGCTGGGTGATCAACATCTTTCAGCGCGGCACGGCATCCATGGCGCGGATCAACGAAATCCTGGTGGAGAAGCCGGAGATCCAGGACAGTGCAGAGATAGAGGCCGCGGGCGGGGGCGCCCGCGCTACACAAATTCAGGGCGAGATCGAGTTTCGTGGGTTGAACTTTGGTTACAACGGCACGCCGGTTCTGCACGACGTCAGCCTGCGCATTCCCCCCGGCAGCAGCCTGGCGATTGTCGGTCCCACCGGTTCGGGCAAGACCACGCTGGTCAGCTTGATTCCTCGTATCTATGACGCTGTGCCGGGGACCGTGTTGATCGACGGCCGGCCGATCCGGGAATATCCGCTACAGTCGCTACGCCACGAAATCGGCTTCGTGCCGCAGGAAACTTTCCTGTTCAGCGAAACCGTGCGCGAAAATATAGCCTTCGGAAAGGAAGACGCCAGCGAGGAGGAAGTGCAGCTGGCGGCAGCGGCAGCCAGCCTCGCAGGCGACATCGAGGGCTTTCCGGAGCAATACCAGACCATGGTGGGGGAGCGCGGCATCACGCTCTCTGGTGGACAGAAACAGCGCACTGCTATTGCGCGCGCCATTATCCGCAATCCACGGATTTTGATCCTCGACGATGCGCTCTCCAGCGTGGACACTCACACGGAAGACAAAATCCTTAACCATTTGCGCGAGATTATGCGAGGCCGGACGACTATCTTCATTTCCCACCGCGTGTCTACCGTGCGCAATGCCGACATGATTGCCGTGCTGCACGGCGGCCGCATCGTGGAACAGGGGACGCATGATGAGCTGCTGGCCCGTGACGGGTACTACACCGATCTTTACAACAAGCAACTGTTGGAAGAAGAGTTAGCCGAAGTATAGAAATTGGCAGCCATCATGAAGCGAGCCGTGATCCCCGAGCTGCTCGATAGCGACGCCGGCTCGCCCGCCGAGATTGCCGCATCGCTCTCCGACCTGCGCCGCGTCAATCGCTGGTTCGGAGGCACCGCCACTACGCGACATATGATCGAGCACGTGGCCCGGAAGCTGGGGGCAGCATCACTCTCGTGGTTGGAAGTAGCGGCGGGTTCCGGCGATGTGCCCCAGGCGGTTGCTCGACAACTCGAAGAGCAAGGAGTTCGGCTGGAAATTACTTTGCTCGATCGCGCCTGCTCCCACCTGAGTGCTGGACACCGGACTAACGGAAAACAAACAGTGGTCGGCGATGCGCTTTCTCTTCCCTTCCCCGATTCGAGTTTTGACCTGGTCGGATCTGGCCTTTTCGCGCATCACCTGGAACCTCATCAGCTCGTACAATTCATAAGCGAAGGCCTGCGCGTCTGCCGGACTGCGGTGCTCATCAACGATCTGGTGCGGCATCCGTTGCACCTGGCGTTGGTGTACGCTGGGTTGCCCCTCTATCGCAGCCGCCTCACGCGCCATGACGCTCCGGCCTCGGTGCGCCAGGCTTACACTCCGGAAGAGCTACGCGCACTGCTTCTGCAGACCACGGCAGGGCCGGTGGAAATTCATCGGCACTACCTGTTCCGCATGGGCGTGGTGATTTGGAAGAGATGAGGGTCTGGAAGAAATAGGGCATGTACGATCTAGCCGTTATCGGCGGAGGCCCGGCGGGAACATCCGCGGCCATTACTGCGGCCCACGAAGGGGCCCGTGTCCTGTTGCTTGAACGCGGGCGCTATCCCCGCCACAAGGTCTGCGGCGAATTCGTTTCCGCAGAATCTCTGAACCTGCTCGCGGCACTGCTGACCAAGCAGCATGCTGCTCAGCTGGGCGACGCCAAGCGGATCGCACGGGCTCGCCTGCTTCTTGATGGACGCACACTCGAGACCGCCGTCGATCCCCCTGCCGCCAGTATCGCCCGCCTTGATCTGGATGCCGCCCTCTGGGATTCGGCCGCGACCGCCGGCGTGGATGCCCGGCAACAAAATACGGTCCAGAGCGTCGCTGGCACCGGCCCCTTCCGCATCACGACTTCAGCCGGAGAGTTCGAATCCCGTGCAGTGATCAACGCTTCGGGGCGGTGGTCGAACCTGAATGCCGCGTCCGCAGGCAATGGCCAGCCGCGCGAGAAATGGCTGGGCCTGAAGGCGCATTTTGCCGAGCCTTCCCCGGAAGCGTCGGTGGACTTGTATTTTTTCGATGGCGGTTACTGCGGAGTGCAGCCGGTGGAAGTGACTGGCGCAGACTCGAACCATGGTCAGGTAACCCATGGGCGAGTAACCCAGGAACGAGTAAATGCCTGCGCCCTGGTGCGAGCGGACGTGGCCAGTACGTTGCCCGAAGTCTTCGCCCGACACCCGGAGTTGCACCAGCGCAGCCGCCACTGGCAGCCGCTCAGCGAACCTGTGAGCACCTCGCCACTCATCTTCCGCGACCCCCAGCCGGAGCTTGACGGCGTATTCATGGCTGGGGACGCCGCCGGGTTTGTCGATCCATTTGTCGGCGATGGGATTTCGCTCGCCCTGCGCAGTGGCTGCATGGCCGCCCAATGCCTGCTCCCATTCATCGGTGGAAAGATTTCATTCCAGGATGCCGCGCGCCAGTATCGCCAGGGATACGAGCGCACTCTGGCGCCGGTCTTCCGGGCGTCGTCGAAAATCCGGCGCATGCTGGTCTGGCCACGAACGGTCAGGAAACCGCTTCTGTTCCTTCTGGAAAGCGCTCCGGCTATCACGCAATATCTGGTAAGCAAAACGCGTTAGTTTGCCAGGGAGTTGCCGCCCCAACAAACAGCGCAGGTCCTTCGCATCGCTCAGGATGACAACTCAGAGGGAGAAGTGTAGAGGAAGAAGTTCAGCGCACCAAGTCTAGCGCACCACGAGCACTTCGCGGACATTGTCACGCGCCAAGAAGAACTTGATAGAAGCGAAATCGCGGAAAAGATTCTCGATGTGACGGTTGTTAAAGACCCGCTGCAGGCGGAAGCCGCCACCGATCGCGGTGTGGGCTGCGCCAGTGGGACCTTTACGCACTTCTCGCCGCGGCTCAATATGCTGCATCTCCATCGTGTCCGTGCCGACGATGTGGTAACGGAAGCAGGGCGCGTCTGGTCCGGCTTCGCGGGTGTGAAAGAACGCCAGCAGCATGCCGCCCGGCTTGAGCAGCGACCACAGCCGTCCGACCACGGGCTTGACCAGGCTTTCGTCCAGATAGTCGGCCAGATTCCAGCACAGCACGATGTCGAACTGCGCCGCCGGAAAGACCAGGTTCTCGGCCAGAAAGCGTTTGCTATCCAGTACAACGTTGCCTTGCTCGTCCTTGGTGATGAGAGAGGGATCGGTCGAAGCCACCAGCAGGTCGTCGCTGTAGATTTTGTGCCCCAAACCGGTCAGGTAGCGGATGTTGGCAGCGGAGGTGTAACCCAAATCGAGGACGCACAGCGGCTCCTCCGACGCCAGAGTCCGGGCCAGTTCAGCCAGGCCACTGGAGCGGCGCGAGAGTCGCTGCCCGGCTTGGCTCGGCGTCGTGCCCTGGCTGGGCCCCGCCGATGTGCCGTGAAAGAGTTTCATGAAGCTGTCC
This sequence comes from Terriglobia bacterium, assembly GCA_041494805.1. Classification (GTDB taxonomy): domain Bacteria; phylum Acidobacteriota; class Terriglobia; order Terriglobales; family Acidobacteriaceae; genus JBGQBN01. Next base: position 87,133 of record JBGQBN010000004.1, read on the forward strand.
GCTACCGATCCCATTGGGACTTCCTGACGTCTGCTCCCGCCAATCCCCCGCTTTTAATATAGCGCGGGCTTGAAAACGGGATGCTCTAAAATTTCTTCACTTCAGTTACCGGAGTTTTTGATCCTGCCGCTACCGGCGACGCACCTCCCGATAAAGTGCCGGGGGCAGACGCGCCGGCTCCCATCACCGCGGGCGCCGCCATGTTCCTGACCTCGGGCTTCGGTTCAGACCGGATCGCCGGCTGGGCCTCCGCCTTGGGGCTCTCTTTCTGGACATCCACCTTGCCTTTGAAGTACGCCCCTTCTTCGATGGCGATCCGTTGGGTAAGGATGTCGCCGACCGCGATCGCCGACTTTCTGAGCTCGGCACGCTCGCTGGCCCGGATGTTCCCTTCCAGCTTGCCTTGGACTACGACGCCCTTAGCGTTGACATTGGCGCGTACCTGGCCGTTCGGACCAATGGTCAAGCTATTGCCCTGGAGCTCGATGGTGCCTTCGACCTGGCCGTCGATGTAGAGATCTTCGCTGCCCGAGAGTTCTCCCTTGATGATGACGGACTTTCCGATGTGCGCAAACTCCGCCGTCTTGGGCGTGTCCATGATCTTGCCTCCTTGGGGCATGCTTACCGCGGGACGTAAGCGGGAATACCGGATTCTAAATCATCTCGCGACTCGCCGGGCGGCCAGAGAAGAAAACCAGGCGGAAGGCACTCAGACAAGACTCGCGAACCAACGTCCCTTCTCAGGGCAAACTATATCCCACCGGCCTCTCGCGAGCAAACTCGTACTTCACAGCAGCTAGCGAAACTGTCAGTTTCATGCCGCACCCACCTGTAGCTGCAACAATCGATGGCAAATAGCGCGGCCAACAGCACGGGGCGGGTTCTCGTCTAAACTATATCGGATTGAAACCAACTATGAAGCTCGACCTAACCCATATGAACTGGACCTTGCCGAACCTGGCTGCAGCCCTGGCCCTGGCTACCTCCACGTTAGCCATGGCGGCACAGCCGGCCACCGTACCCGCCGCTGAACTCGTCCGCCGGACCGTTCAGAACGAGATCAAGGCCAGCGACGACACCGCCAAGTACATGTTCCAGGACCGCAAGGAAACCCCGCATGGCTCGACCACAAAGCTGATGGTGGAGACGCGCGACGCCATGGCCGGAATTGTGGTCGCCTTCAACGACCAGCCGCTCACACCTGAACAGCGCCAGGGGGAATACCGCCGGGTTGCGCGCTTCATCAATGATCCCGACGAGCTGCAGAAAAAACAGAAACAGGAAAAGGAAAACTCCGAGCGCATCACCCGCATCGTGAAGGTACTGCCGGAGGCCTTTCTCTACCAATACGACGGAACCGAGGCGGGTAAGCCGGGCGTCGGCAGGGCGGGGGATGAATTGGTCCGCCTGAAGTTCCGGCCCAACCCGGACTACGATCCTCCCTCCCGTGTTGAACAGGTCCTTACGGGCATGCAGGGATACATCTTGATCGATGCCAAGAAAGAGCGCATCGCCAAAATCGACGGTACGCTGGCAAAAGACGTTACCTTCGGCTGGGGCATCCTCGGCCACCTGGATCGTGGCGGAGAGTTCCTGGTTGAACAGGGAGACATCAGCGACAACCACTGGCAGATTACCCGCATGGACCTCGCCTTCACCGGCAAGATTCTCTTGTTCAAGAGCATCAGTATCAAGTCGACTGAAGTTTACAGCGACTTCCGCCCCGCGCCTCCGGATCTGACGTTTGCGCAGGGAGTAGAACTGCTGAAGAAGCAGCAAGTCCCGAGGGCGGAGGACCAGCAGCAGAACAAGAACGAGCAACAGAGCCGGTAACGCGGCGTGCGCCGTCTCTGGCGACCTGAGACGTTGCAAGCAACGTCTCTACGGGCTGGCCTTTATCGTCTCCTTGCGGACCGTGAGCTTCTCGATCAGGTCCTGGCGCACGCGATAGCCCGTGCCTGGTTCGTCCCGGATAACGATGGTGCCCTGGGGCGTGACTTCGACTTCCGGCTCAATAATGTCTTCCTTCCAGTAACGCTTCGAGGCTGACACATCTCCCGGCAGCCGGAAGTTCTCCAGGGTGGAAAGCGCGACGTTATGCGCACGCCCCACGCCGGACTCGAGCATTCCGCCGCACCACACCGGAATGTCGTTGGCCTGGCAGACATCGTGGATCTTCTTCGCTTCGGTGAACCCGCCTACTCTCCCCACCTTGATGTTGATAATGCGGCAGGCTCCCGTCTCTACCGCGGCGGCGGCATCGCGCGCGTGCCGTATGGATTCATCCAGGCAGATGGCGGTCCGAAGCTCGCGCTGCAGCCGGGCGTGGTAGTAGATGTCGTCGTTCCACAGCGGCTGCTCGATCATCAGCAGGTTGAATTGGTCGAACTTCCGCAGGTGCTCGATTTCATCCAATGTATAGGCGGAGTTAGCGTCACAACTGAGAACGATATCGGACCAGCGCGAGCGGACCCGCTCCAGCACGTTCAGGTCCCAGCCCGGTTTGACTTTCAGCTTGATGCGGCGATATCCGCCGGCCAGCTCGGTTTGAATCCTGTCCAGCAGTTGCTCGATGGAATCCTGGATGCCGATGGAAACCCCGCACTGGATCTCGCGGCGTGAGCCGCCTAGCAGTTTCCACAGAGGCTGCTTCTTTTCCTTTGCTTCGACGTCCCACAGGGCGTTTTCGATCGCAGCCTTGGCCATGCGATGACCACGCACTCTGGCCATTAGGGCCACGCAGTCCCGCGCCGAGGGCAGGGTGTGGCCCAGTACCGCGGGAGCCAGATAGTTCTTGATCGTGGGCCAAACCGTGTCGGCCCACTCTGAGCTGTAAAAGGGATCCTCGCCGGCTACGCATTCTCCCCAACCATCGATTCCGTCGCAGTGCGCGGTGAGCAGAAGAATCCGGCGGCTGGTAGTGCGGCCAAAGCTCGTTTCGAAAAAATGGACGAGCGGCATCTGAATTTCGCGGAGGGTGATGGCTTCAATTTTCATGGTCGAGGAAAATCCAAGAGGCCAAAAGGCCTCGTATTGTCATGTTTTTCCCGGTGCTCCGGTGTCTTCGTGGCGAATTATTCAACTCTCATCCCACCGCCCCAGCAGAAAAGTCCCGTTCCCTCTGGCATCGCGCTCGTACCCTAGCACAGACAAACCCTCGGCAAATGCCTTCAGAAACTGCTCTCGATTGCTATCCTGGACTTCCTTGGCGCGCTCCTTCGTCGCGGGCGACGCCTTCCACTCGTAGATCTGGACGGGGACTGCAATCGTCTTCAGGATCGTGAGTGATGGCTTGCTTCCGGTCTGCAACAGGTTCACCACACTCTTCGACTGCAGCCACCACTCCGCCACCAGCCGGTCCGTGGGCAGGCCACCCTGCAGCGGTGACGACGTAATTCCGTACTGGTTGATGTTGTAGCGGCGCGCAATGGCGCCCAGCTTTTCAATATTGAGATAAGCGTTCTTGATCTCCAGCGGATCGAATGTCCATTCGATCAGTCCGAAGCCGCGGGACAGCGCTTCTTCCCGCTGGAAGAGCTTGATACGGCGGCCCAGACCAACGTTGCGATAGTCCTTGCGCACCGCCAGCATGTGCGAATGCAAATAGGAGCGTCCGCCGCGAGCCCCCGGCACCGCCAACGCGAACCCCACCATCTCGCTGCCTTCAAACCCTCCAATGACCTGCCCGCCAATCTTCTCCGCGACTACGAACATCCGCAGCGGCACGAGGTCAGCGTCGCTGAAATTCCAGACTTCCTTCTGCAGCGCCACGCAGGCCCGCATTTCGTCGAGGTCGTGACACTTGCGGATCACGATCGCATCCGCACTCACTCGTTTCCTCGCTCCTGTTGCTTGGCCCGCTGCCATAGCGATTCCAGTTCTTCCATGGATGCCTGCTGTGGCTCCCGGCCCGAGGCGCGTAACTGTTCCTCCATCCACTGAAAGCGCCGCTTGAACTTTCGGTTGGTTTTCTTCAGCGCCGACTCAGGATCGAGCGAAAGATAGCGCGCAACATTTACCAGCACAAAGAAGAGGTCTCCGACTTCCTCCTCAAGGCGCTCTCGGAGCTCCTCTGGGACCTGTTGTTTTCCTGCGCCCGCTACCCCTTGCCCGCGCGGCCGGGGACCGGGAGAAGGAAACTCCTTGAGGTGTTCCTGCAGTTCTGCGATCTCCTCATGCAGTTTGTCGAAGAGTCCCTCGACGTTCGGCCAGTCAAAACCCACATGGGCCGCACGCGAACTCAGTTTGTACGCTTCCAGCAGCGCAGGCACAGAGGTCGGAATCCCCGCCAACACCGACTCCGGCGAGGTGTCGTTGCGCACTGCCTTGCCCCCACCGGCCTGCAGCCGCTTCTTCTTTTCCTCCGCCTTGAGCGCCTCCCAATTGCGCAACACGTCCGAGGAGGTCTCCGCCTTCACATCGCCGAAAACGTGTGGGTGCCGGTCCACCAGCTTGTTGAAGAGCCGGTCGAGCACTTCATCGATGGAAAATGTGCCCTCCTCTTTGGCCATTTGCGCATAGAACAGAACCTGCAGCAGGAGGTCGCCGAGCTCGCCGGTCAGTTCCTCCCAATCGCGATTGTCGATCGCTTCCAGGACTTCGTAGGTCTCCTCCAGCGTGTACGGCTTGATAGAGTCAAAGCTCTGCTCGCGATCCCAGGGACATCCGCCGGGGCCGCGCAAGCGAGCCATGATGGAAACCGCGCGTTCGAAACGCTCACCGGTAGTGGTTGGCATGGGCGCAAACACTCTAAATGACTCGCGCCCAACCGGCAACGACGCACCCCAGTAACCCTTCCAGGCCGCCCGAAAGGTTACTCTCTCTTCATCCGGAGGGTGGCGGTGAGGATCAAACAGCCAGCCCAGCACGACCAAAGCTCTATCTCTAGTTGCATCAGTTATTTACGAGGTAATAATATCTATTAGATATAGTACCTATGAGTCAGTATGCCAGGACTGTTCCAGGTGGAACATTACGTCATCTGGCAAGGTTACCCTACTGCACTAAGGTTATCTTTTCTGAAGCTGTTGAATGTATGAGACTTAAGCTTGAGATAGTGTGCGGTCTGGAAAGATAAATCGCATCTAATCTCGGTTGGACCCAGAACCATGAACCGTACGGGCACAAATCGACGATCGCTGGAAGGTGAACACTTCCAAGTTGTCGTCGTTGGCGGCGGAATTAATGGCGTTGCCATTGCGCGCGAATGTGCCCTCGCCAAACGGCGCACGCTGCTGATTGAGCAGCACGACTTCGCTGCCGGCACTACCAGTCGGTCGACCCGGATCATTCATGGTGGTCTGCGATACCTCGAGCACGCTGAAATTGGGCTGGTGCGCGAATCCTTGCGCGAACGGCAGCATCTGCTGCGGCAGCGCCCGCACCTGGTGCATCCCGTGCATTTCCTGCTTGCGCTCGATCAAGAAAGCCGGCGCAGCGCGCTCAGCGTGCGTACGGGACTGTGGCTCTATCGTCGACTGGGCGGCCCGAAGCTCGGAGTGAACCCGCGCATGGACCGGCACAAGCTCGAGCGCTTGCTCGACGCGGGACGGCGCTGGTCTATTTTCAGTTTCGAGGATGCACAGTGTGAGTTTCCGGAGCGCATGGTCGCGGAGTGGCTGGTGGAAGCGATCGAGGCCGGCGCAGTGGCGCGCAATCACACGCAGGTTTTGGCTGTGGACGTCCGCCACGGACGCGTGCAAGGTGTGCTGCTGCGGGACCGGCTGAGCGGAAAAGAGGAACGCGTCGAAGCGACCTGGGTCATCAATGCCACCGGGCCCTGGGCGGACCGTCTTTGCCAGCGGTCCCGTATCAACACAAAAGATCCAATGGTGGGCGGGGTTCGGGGATCGCACATCGTATTGCCACGGTTTCCGGGCGCGCCCGATGCTGCCGTAATCACCGAGGCCACGGACGGGCGGCCGATCTTCGTTATTCCCTGGAACGAACAGACTCTGGTGGGGACAACAGAAGTACCAGACAGCAATGATCCGGGCAGGACCGAACCATCGCAGGACGAGATTGAGTACCTGCTGCGTTCGCTGCTTCGTTTGTTTCCGCGAGCGAAAGTATCGGCCCACGATATACGGTATGCGTTTGCCGGTGTTCGCCCGCTGCCCTTCTCGCCCAAGCTGCAGCCTTCCGCAGTGACCCGAAAACATTATCTTCATGATCACGCGGCGGATGGCGCGGTGCAGATGATTTCGGTGATCGGCGGCAAACTTACCACGGCGGCGCAGCTGGCGCGGGAGTGTGTGGCTAAGATTGGAGTTTCATCCAAGAGAGTGGCCGCGCTGGGCTTGGTTTCGGACGATAGTTTGGATCCGTTGTTGGATCAGTGGGTAGTGGAGATCGCCGAGGCGGGCGGAATCAGTGAAAGCTCGGCCCGCGGAATCGTCGAATGGCATGGCAAGCGATCGCTGGCCGTCGCCCGCATGGCCCTGAGCAGTGCCGAACTGCGGGCTCCTTTATGCCAGCACTCCGAACACATCGTCGCTGAGGCCGTGGATGCGTTCGCCAATGAGTGTGCGGTCACCCTGGCCGATGTCCTGCTGCGGCGGGTACCGGTGGCGCTGGGTGCTTGCTGGTCGCAGACTTGCAGCCGCGAGGCTGCAGCTCGTATCGGTGCGGTCATGGGATGGAACGAGGAGCAAACTGCAGCGGAGCTGGAGGCCTTTGAAACCGAGCGGTCTGCCTTCCTTCATAAGCCTGCCCGCATGAATATGGCTCTGCCGGCAGCAGCGGACTGATTCAGTTGTCAGTCGTCGGTCGTCCGTCGTCAGGCCAACGGCAAGCGCTTCACAGGCCCTTTAGCGTTTCTACCAAACGTTGGGTCTCGTCGGAGATGATTCCGTCCACTCCCCAGCCCGCCAGGCGCAGCATGGATGTCTTGCGGTTGACTGTCCAGGCAAGAAGTTTTCTGCCGGTGTCGTGGACATTCTCCACCAGCTTCCGGTTGATCAGGGACTCGTGGGCAATCACGTAGTCGACCGGCAGTTTGGGCCAGCGGGCGAGCTGGGCTGACTTGTCACATATGATGCCTACGGGAATGAGCGCGCTGCGGGCCTTCAGTTCCATCACTATTTCAGGAATAAAAGAAGAAACCACGTAATCCCGGGCGGGACGGCATGCCCGCAACGCGGCTAGTATCTTTGGTTCCAATCCCTTTACTTTTAGCTCGATGTCAAGAAAAGCCCGGTGGGCATAGCGCTTGAGGACGTCCTCGAGACGCGGGAGCTCGAGCAATTGGTTGCAGGACGCGCGTGAGACGGTGATGCGCCCGACTTTCGGGTCGTGGCAGACAAGAGCGCGTCCGCAGCCGGTAAGGCGAACGTCGAACTCGAAGCCTCCGCAGCCGTGCTCCAGCGCAAGGTCAAAAGACGCGAACGTATTCTCCGACACGGGGCGAACCGCACGAGCGCCCCGATGCCCGAGTAGCAGGGGGAGGTTGGGCATCGGGCGTGATTGTACGCCTTCCCTCCAATTCGAAAACCGTATATTTCACGGTGGAAAACTGGTACAGGCTGTGCATTTTCGGGGCGGAACCTAGTCCAAGTCGAAATCGCGAATGGGTTTGCCGGTGTCCGGAGATTCTTTGGCTTTTTTGACGGCTTCCTGAAATTTCTTCTCCAGCAGCTCGGAAGCGTGCTTCTGGTTTTCGACCGATTGGCGGAAGATGGAGTCCCGCCGGTTATCCTGTTCTTTCATGGCGCGGGCGGCCGCTTCGATGTCGGCGAAAGTCTTTGGTTTCACCGCAGCGGTGTGCGCGATTACCGCCTTGTCGGCAGGATCCACCTTGAGCACCGCACTGCAGCATGGGCAGGTCACGTCGAAGGCTGGGGCAGTCTCTGCTGGGACATTCTTTGCCATCACCCGAATCATACCGCAAAGCGGGCTGTTTAACGCGGGTGAAGCTTGATGGGAAAGACCTTGAACAAGTAGAGCATTTCGGAAGTCAGCAGAAAGAGGGAGACCAGCACGACCATGATGGCGAGGATCTCGCCAAAATTAAGGCGGCTGCGATCCGGGTCAAAACGCCGGGCCACCAAGCCGAGAATATTAAGCGTGGCAAAACCAAAGACCAGTACCCACAAGATGTTGTAGGCATCAGGCTTCCGGCTCGAATACCGCACGAAGAGAAGCAGCGAGTACAGGCCCGGAGCAGCCTGGGCCCACGAGGTGAGGGAGTTAACGCGAGCGAGTAGAGGAGTTAGAGACGGGGCCATGGGCGCGTAGCTTCACCGTTCGGAGCAGGCAGAGCCAAGAGATATTACCCTTTTCCGGCCACGATGTCAGCGATTGATTGGATCTGGCACAGAATTGGTAACAAGGCTGGGTGACAAGGCTGACGCCGATCCCCGTTTTCGGCTGGGGGTAGAATAGCGCCGTCATGGAAAGAAATCCCCGTCTAGTTCTTGTCCTACTGCTGGCGATCAGGTTGGCTGCTGGTGCGCAAAGTATTTCATCCACGTTCGAAACCGGAGCGCAGGCAGCGGTTTCGGTGACTCGCGGCTCCCTCAAACTGCCTGGTCTGAAGCAGTCCGTGAACGTCCTGCGCGACCGCTGGGGCGTGGCGCATATCTACGCGCAGAACCAGCACGATCTGTTCTTTGCGCAGGGATTTGTCGCTGCCCAGGACCGGCTGTTTCAGATGGAACTGTGGAAACGGTCGGGCCAGGGACGGCTGGCGGAAGTGCTGGGTCCGGGCGCACTGCTTCGCGACATCAACGCGCGGCTGCTTCGCTATCGCGGCGATATGGAGCCGGAATACGAAAGCTACGCGCCGGATACGAAGGAGATCCTTGAAGCCTTCAGCGCCGGAATCAATGCCTACGTCGCGGGCCGCATGGCGCCCGGAGGGCCCGGATTGCCCATCGAGTTTCAGATTGCGGGATTCCAGCCGGAGCCGTGGAAACCGGAGGACTGTCTGAACCGCATGGCGGCGTTCTCCATGACCGGGAACTCCTTCAGCGAACTGGAGCACGCCCAGGTGGTGGCTGCTCTGGGAGCGGACAGGGCCTCGCAGCTTTTCGAGCTCGATCCCGCAGTGAAGTTCGATCCGACGCCGGGCGTGGACTTCTCCGGGCTTTCGCCCGCGCTGTTGCGCAGCCTGGTGGGTAGTGACACGCGAGTCGAATTCCCGGCGCACATGGTTGAAGGCAGCAACAACTGGACGTTATCCGGCGGGTTGACTCGCAGCGGAAAACCGCTGCTGGCGAATGACCCGCATCGTGTGATCGCCGAGCCCTCGCTGCGCTACATGGTGCACCTGGTGGCGCCGGGCTGGGATGTGATCGGCGCCGGGGAGCCGGGACTGCCGGGCGTGGCGCTGGGACACAATCAGAACATTGCCTGGGGCTTCACCATCTTTGGCTTGGATCAGCAAGACCTCTACATCGAAGAACTCAAGCCTGACGATCCTTTGCAGTACCGGACGGAGCACGGGTGGGAACGCATACAGGTGCGTGAAGAAAGCTTGGCGATCCGCGGTGGGCCAAACGTTAAAGTGAAGTTGAAGTTCACCCGGCATGGTCCGGTGCTGTGGGAAGACGGGAAACGCGCGCTGGCGCTGCGCTGGGTGGGCGCGGAGCCGGGCACGGCGGGGTATCTGGGATCGCTGGCCGTCGATCGGGCACAGGACTGGCAGGAGTTTGAGGCGGCCATGCTGCGCTGGAAAGTGCCCTCGGAGAACATTGTTTATGCCGATCGCGAGGGCAATATCGGCGAGCATTCCATCGGATTAGCACCCCTGCGTAAGAACTGGACAGGGTTGCTACCTGCCCCCGGCAGAGGTGGGTACGAATGGGCTGGCTTTGTGCCAGCGCACGAACTGCCACATCAGTTCAATCCAACTGCGGGTTTCGTGGCTACGGCGAACCACAAAATGATTCCGGAGGGGTATCCCTACAAAGTTGGCTATGAGTGGGCGCCGCCGTTCCGTATCCGGCGAATCACGGAAGTGGTGGAGCAGGCCCGGACGAGCGGGCGCAAGCTGGATGTTGAAGACATGGAGCGGCTGCAGAATGACGTGGTCTCGCTACCGGCGCGGGAACTGGTGGAGTTGCTGCGACACGCGGCGAATCCAGACGCCTCGGTGCAGATCTTGCTGCGCTGGGATTTTGTCGTCAGTCGAGATTCCGCAGCGGCGGTTCTTTACGAGATCTGGCTGCAGGAGTTGACTCGCGAGGTCATGAAGAAAATCGCGCCGGAAAAAGTATGGAAGATGCTGGACGACTGGGCGCCATCGCAAGTGCTGGGCTATCTCGCGCAGCCAAGCGCGGAACTCTTCGGCGCCAAGCCGGAAGTGCAGCGTGACCTGGTTCTGCGCGAATCGCTGCAAGCAGCGGTTGAGAGGTTGAGCAAGCTCGAGGGCCCAGATCCGGCGAAATGGTCATGGGGACAGTTGCATGTGGTGTGGTTTCGCCATCCCCTGGACCGGACGCCCGGGGCGGAGGCAGGTCTCGACCTGGGGCCTATGTCACGTCCGGGGGATGGGTACACGGTGAACGCCACGGGATATCCCGGCGAATCCTTCGAACAGGTTTCGGGAGCGAGCTATCGGGAGATTCTTGATCTCAGTGATTGGGACCATTCTCTGGCGATCAACGTGCCGGGTCAAAGCGGGCAGCCGGGCAGTCCGCATTATTCCGATCTCCTGCCTTTATGGGGTGAAGGAAAGTATTTCCCTCTCTTGTATTCGCGGGATGCGGTGGAGAAGGAAGTAACGGATAGGCTGGTCTTGGAACCGTAGGGCTTCCAATACGACGCCTTGGCGTGATCTAGCATTTACAATCCAGTGCATGCCTGATAGGCCCAAAGCTGTCTTCTTCGACGTTGGCAACACCCTTCTCTTTCCCGACCGGCAGCGTATTCTTGCGCCGCTTCACGCCAGGAAGGTTGTGCCCAGCATCGAACAGTTGCATGCGATCGAGCGAAGGACAAAGCGAGAATTCGATCTCATGCAGCAGGATGGCACCGCAGACCATAGTTTCTGGTTTCTGTTTTATACCCATCTGCTCGAAGAGCTACACATTCAGGACGCGGGTCTGCGTGATGTCCTGGTGGGTGCCACGCGGATTTCATCCAACTGGGGCGAGATGCGTCCGGGCACGCGCGAGATTCTGCAGCGCATTGCAGCGCGCCATCGGATCGGCGTGATCTCGAATGCCGATGGCAAGATCGCCGCCGTACTGGAACGGCATGGAATTGCCGATTGTTTTTTGACGATCACGGATTCAGGCCTGGTGGGATATGAGAAGCCGCATCCCGCCATCTTCGAGGCCGCGTTGCGAGGAATGAACGTGGCCCCGGCCGAGAGTCTGTACGTGGGCGATGTTTATTCCGTGGACTATCTGGGAGCGACCCAGGCGGGAATGAGGGCGATCCTGTTCGATGTATCCGGGGCCTATCGAGAAACAGCACTGCCGCGCGTGGAGTCGCTGGAGGAGTTAGAGAAAAATCTGTAGAGACGTTACTTGCAACGTCTCCGCCGCCGCCAAGACGCAGCAAGCTGCGTCTCTACAGTTACAGGCGATCCAGATCAGATGAAGATCACTTGATGGTCAAGGCAGTCCGTGTGGATGACTTCATAGAGCTGGCGCAAAAGTTCTGTGCCGTGTCTTGAGACGAAATAGAGGCCGGCGATCTCGCGCTCCTGGAGAGTTTTGTTGGGATAGAGTGCGTTGCTGAGCAGCGCGGCGTGGCGGTCCAGCACTTCACTCTGCCGGAGTTCGGCGCGGGCGGCGCGCGAGCGCAGCTGATCGAGCTGGTGATGCATCTTGGATCCGGCGTTGTCGGCGGCTTCCACCAGGGTCTTGTCCAGACGAGCCAGAGAGTCGCGGATGGCGGTGAGAGATTTTTCCAAAGACACTCCTGCGTGGTCGAATGCGGTTTGCAGCTCTTGCGGAAGAGCATGTGCGGCGAGAGTCTGACGCAGGGGTTCGGGGCCTAGGAAGAGCTCCGGCAAGCGCAGGCCATAACGCTCAAGTAACCCTTGAGGTTTTGACTCTACAATTGTGGCAGAAAAGCGTGGAATGATAGGAGTTATCCTACCCAGAAGTGTCCGGTACACGACCCCAGCCTGGGCGAAATAGGCCACTTCGGCGGCGCCGCCGGTGTAGGCGAGCGTGGGCAACAAGAAATCCTGTACGACCGGCCGCAGCAGAACGTTGGCGCTGAAGTGGTGTGGCGCGGAAGCGATGCGGCGCAGCAACTCGGGCTGCGGGATTACTTCTTCTCCGATCAGAAAATCCACGCTGTGCGAGCCGTTGGCGCGGCGATGCACTGGAACGCGGGCGCCATTTCTCAGCGTGAACAGCAACGTGGAGGATGGGGTGACCTTGACCTGCTGGTGATAGCCAGCGGACTCCAGCTCTTTTCCACGGGCCAGCAGAGAGTCATCGAGCTCGGCAGCGCGTTCAATTGCGGCGCGATAGATCGGCTGGGTGACGCTGTGCAGTTCGGGATCGGAGGCATCGAGCAGGATCACTCCCCAATCGGCAAAGAGGCGCGCAAACAGACGGGCAAACGCATTGCCCAGGGTCTGGCCGGGGCGGTAACAATCCCGCAGAAGGCTACTGGTCTCTGATTCGCCCAGGAGGCCGGCGGCGGCTTCGACCACTGGCTCGATTCCGGGATCAAGGGTTAGTGTGCCAACGGGGGCATCCGGCAAACCCTGCGTGGGGGCAAACAGTTCCTTGACAGAGGCATCCGCCCTGGGAATGAGGGTGTGGTTGATCTCGGCCAGGTCGTGGTCCTCGGTGGCCAGCCAGAACACAGGCACGCAATCGACGCCGGCACTCGTGGCCTGGTCAGCCAACTTGACTGCGGTGAGCGCTTTGAAAATGGAAAACAACGGGCCGCCAAACAATCCCACTTGCTGTCCCGTGACCACAGCGGATGCACCATGGCGGAGGCGAGCAATGTTCTCGAGTGTCTTAGGCGAGGCACTCCAAGCCTGATTCTGACGCTCCAGGATGCGAGAGACCCGCTCCCGCCGGGCGGAGTCATAACCCAGGGCGGAGTTTTCGTCCTTCAGCCATTCGGCAAAGCGTGGTGAACGGGAATAGAATTGGTGGATGGATGGAGACCAGGAAAGGAAGTCGGTGAATAGCTGCGTAGTGTGGGGAATTTGACTGAACGGCAGACAATGCACCTTCACCGGCGGTTCTCCTGACAGCTTTGGAAGATGGAGTTCATGCTGCAGTCAGCGCCCCTCATTCTACAGGCGAATGCCGTAGTTCAGATGTCGCAAACAGCGGACGGATGCAAAGATAGTTCTCAGCTCCCGGTTACCAGTTCTCGGTCAACCGGGCGTAGACTTCCGGTGGTGCTGGAACCGTTGCGGCGGCATCTAATACTGAGGTTATTTGACTTGCAACCAGTTAGTACCTAGATTGGAATTAGCTCTTTGCATGGCCAATCCCACCAGTGGGGGCGTCACGGCTTCGACGGAGATGCTTGCGGCCAAGAGGCATGCCGGGGTGCACACACCCGTAATCGCGTGCAAAACAACAATTGCCAACCAAACACTGGCATACGCAGCTTAATTAATTAGGTTGCCGTCTTCCGCAGCTTCGCCCGTGGGCTGCGAGCGGACGTCACACAGCGGGCTGGTCTTCCCTGCTACGTCTGGGTGGGGAGGGCGAGACTTTCAGGCTAGCGGCTAGCGTTTCTTGTCCGTTCTGAGCGACGGCCGCGAACGTCCTGGGGTAATGCCCAGGGCATGAACCGGAATAAGCATGTAGGCTCTTGACCAGTAACATTTTCGGACGCGGGTTCAACTCCCGCCGCCTCCACCACACTCCACAGGCCCGTCCCTGACAACCCACAAAAGCACCTCGGTTCCTAACGTCTCCTTGCGCAAGGACTTGGAATGCAGTGAGATCCCGCATGCCGCTGGATTCAGTTGGTATCTCCTACCAAGACTGATGGAAGCGAGCCACATAGCCGATTATCCAGGGGGGGAGTCTGTGGCGAAGATGATCCTAGGAGGTTGCGGTGGCCGGTGAGGAAGAGCAGGTTCCGGGCGAGGGCGATATTCCTAGCGAGGAAAAGGCGGTTCAGGGAGTTGTGGCCTCACTGGAAGATCTTGCATCTTTTGAAACGCAGACCCTTGCCGCTGAGGTGAACGTCTTAGGCCTGCTGCGAGACCGAATGTGTTCGGCGGCACGATATGGGGGCCCCATACAAAGCGGTTATCGCAGAGTCCACTATAGGACTGAGATGGAAGCCGAAGAATCGGCATACCTGTCGGAAGGGTTCCCCTTTTCGGAGAGTGCGAAACTTCTGTCGGGCTTGCTGGTCGTGGACAACTACTCCACGGTGGAGCCGGAGCCATCGACAGAAGCATCCCGCCCTCGGATAGGCCAATACACCGGTGAACGCCTATATCTGAGTACTGATAAAAAATGGATTCTTGCTGAACGCAAGGGTCAATATTCAGAGGCCGAGGATTCTAGCAGCGAGTGGGCTGCCCACTGCAAACCCATCCCTGATCGCCAGGTGCTTGATCGTTATTCGGTGGAAATGGTCACCGCGGGCCTGTTTGCCGCGACCAACAAGGTTTGGGAACGGCTCTCCCCTCGAATGGAGGCCCTCAAGAAGCGGCACGAAAAGGTGGTAGAAGTTTCCGGTATGCTGGCCAAGTTTACCGGCTTGCCGCCGGAAGAAGGTGTGCCAACGCCTCCGGAGCGGAAAACAAATGAAGATAAGCCCTCCAAGCGGAGTTTGACACGGCGCTGAGCCATCACCCCTCTCGCTTCTACCGCAGGCTTTAGGGCGGACGGGAATAGAGGGCGCAGGCTCAGAACCCCCAGCATCGGACTGCCCGGTGGGGCCGTAAAGTATCCCTGTGTGTGGCCGATATTCTATAGATGGATCGTAATTCGCGTGCAACGATGCCAGCCACAAGCCGGAGCAGGCGCTCATGAGTCTCGGTCATAAGACTTTCGCAATTCTGTTCCTCACGGTCGTCGGACTGACAGCCGTGTTATATGCGACAACGCGAGTCTTGATGTTGCAAAATTTTCTGTCCCTCGAACAGAGAGAGACCCAGAGTGCGGTTGAGCGGGCGGAAAACGCCTTGAACGACGATATTGCCAAGCTCGCGGCAACCACCAACGATTATGGGGCCTGGGACAGAACCTATGGGTTCATGCAGAATCCGTCGCCGGACTACATCCGGCAGGAGTTTAAGGACCAGACCTTGCAAGGACTGGGCATCAACTCGATACTTCTGTTGGGTCCGCTGGGAAAAGCCGTCTATTTTAAGGACTATGATCTGCTCCGCGAGCAGGAGACGGAATCGCCGGCCGTTCAAATGGCCCTGGCTTCAGACCCTTGGGTTCGGCTGGTGGGCGCGTCTTCCACTCCGGGCTCGGGGATTTTCCTTCTCCCTCAGGGGCCTACTCTCATTGCGGCTTGCCCCATCCTGACCTCCGAACGGAAGGGGCCAGCGCGAGGCGTGCTGGTGATGACGCGCCATTTGGACGAAGCACTCATCGCACGCCTAAAGGCGGGGACGCGCTCATCCATTTCGGTTGAACTAGCCGCCAGCCCCGTGCTTGCGACAGATTTTCAAGCCGCCAGAGCTGTGCTCCAATCAAATCGAAAAGCCATTACCATTCAGGTGCGAAGTGAGAGCAGCGTCGCCGGATATGGGCTCCTAGAAGACGTTAGCGGCAAGCCCGCTCTTCTGTTGCGCGTGGACATGCCCAGAGCTGTCTTCCAGCAGGGAGAGGCCAGTCTGCGTTATTTTTTGGGAGCGTTATGTCTGGCCAGCCTGGTGTTTGGCGCCGTAACCATGCTGCTCTTGCGATATGCCGTTTTGGCCCGATTGACGCATCTGAACGCCGAAATCAGTAGGATTGGAGACGGGAGGGACCTTCGGGAGCGGGTTGCCGTCTCAGGTAATGATGAACTATCCAGGCTGGGGGGAGCGATCAATACGATGCTGGAGGCGCTGCAGAACGGCGATACACAGTTCCGCGAAATTTCGGAAAACATTCACCAAGTTTTCTGGGTCAAAGACCAGGACACGCAGGAAGTAGTTTATGTCAGTCCTCCTTGGGAGAGTAGCTCGGGACTCACGCGCGAGAGCCTTTATTCCGGCTCCGAGTTCTGGCTTGAAACCATTCATCCTGAAGACCGCAGCCTGGTGGCGGAAATGCTGGAGAAGCAACGGCGCGGAAAGAAGGGAGAAGCGGAATTTCGTATTGTCCGCCCCGATGAAACCATTTGGTGGATTTGGTGCCGCTATTTCCCGGTCTTCACCGCGGAAGGACATTTGACGGAAACCGTAGGCCTCTCCGAAGATGTGACGGAATACAAGAATGCGGAGCAGACCCTGCTACGCTCGCAGCAGGAAGTGTGGAACGTAATGGGGACAGTCGCCCAAACTTCCCCCAGATGACCAGCGTCTTTGCCTCCTGGCGGGCCCGGATTTAATCGAACTGATACTTCTCTTTCGCTGGGCATTGATTCCGCCCGGTGTCTCTGCTAACTTTCCCCACGCTTTCCCGTCCTTCCGAGAGCTTTCTTATGCGTCGAGCCATCCGTCTCGTTGTGCTGATCTTTATCCTGCTAGCCGTGGGCGGTTTCGCCTGGGCCGCGGAAAACGCCACCACCAAGTCGTCCGTTGCCCAATCACTGCACCAGCTGTTTGACAGCGAGTGGGAATACCAGATGGCGCACAATCCCATGCGCGCCTCATTTCTAGGTGACCGGAGGTGGAATGACCAATGGCCGGATGTGAGCTTGGGCGCGATGCATGAGCAATTCCAGCATGCCCACGAAGTGCTCAACCAACTGCACACCATTGATCGCGCCCAGCTTTCCCAGGAAGACCAACTGAACTACGACGTGTTCGACTACAACGTCAGCGACTTTGCCGAGGGCGAGCAGTACAAGTGGTACTTGGTACGTACAAATACCTTCAACGGAATTCAGACAGTGGAAGGCGTGGTCAATTCATTGCGCTTCGAAACCGTGAAGGACTATGACGATTGGCTGGCACGTCTGCATAGCTTCCCCGCCTATATGGACCAGAATATCGGTTTGATGCGAGAGGGAGTAAAGCAGCACGTGCTGCTGCCCCAAGTGATCGGCGAGAAGATTCTCACCCAGCTCAATGGCATGGATTGGCAGGACTCGACGAAACACGGGTTCTACAAGCCTTTCAAGAAGATGCCGGCGTCATTTTCCGAAGCCGACCGGCAGCGGCTCGATGCGGCTGCGCAGCAGGCCATCCAGAAAGATGTCCTGCCGGCCTTTCGGCGCTTCCGGGATTTTCTTGAAAAGGAACACATACCGGCGTCGTTTGAGCAAGCCGGCGCCTGGCAAGTGCCGAATGGGGATCAGACCTACAGCTATCTTGCCCGCTCCATGACCACGACCCAGTTCACGCCCGAGCAGATTCATGAAATCGGGTTGCAGGAAGTGAAGAGAATCCGAACGGAAATGGAGAAGGTAAAAGAGCAGGCTGGATTCAAAGGCAGTATGCAAGAGTTCTTCCACTACCTGCGCACGGACCCGAAATTCTATGCCAAGAGCGAGGGTGAACTGCTCGCATACACGCGGGCCAGGGCAAAGGAAATCGATCCATTGTTGATAAAGCTATTCCGTACGTTTCCGCGCTTGCCCTATGGTGTGGAACCAGCGCCCAAGGAAATCGCGCCCGGAATGCCGGCTGCCTACGCGAGCTCCGCCGCACCCGACGGCTCACGGCCGGGGTACTTCTACATCAACACCTACAAACCGGAAACCCGGCCGGAATACGAGATCACTTCCCTCATCCTGCACGAAGCCATACCCGGCCACACTTTTCAGGGCGGGATTGCGATTGAGCTCAAGGATATTCCGAAGTTCCGGCGCTACGGGGGATACAGCGCCTACCAGGAAGGCTGGGCGCTCTATTGCGAGTCGCTGGGCGACGAATTGGGGCTATATGACGATCCTTACGTACGCTTTGGAAGATTGAGCAACGAGATCTGGCGTGCCGTGCGGCTGGTGGTGGATACCGGCATGCACCAGAAGCATTGGACGCGGCAGCAGGCCATCGACTACTTTGTCGCCAATGTGGCGACCAGCGAATACAACGCCACCAGCGAAGTCGATCGCTACATCTCATGGCCAGGGCAGGCACTGGCGTACAAGATCGGCGAACTCAAGATCAAGGAACTACGGGAACGTGCCACCCGGGAGCTGGGCCCGGCATTCGACCTGCGCGAATTCCACGACACCCTTTTGCTCGACGGGCCATTGCCTCTCACCGTACTTGAAAAGCAGGTGAACCGCTGGATCGCGGCGAAGAAAAATCGCGCGGAGCATTCGTCTGGCGAGGCCACCACTTCGCCGTCTGCGCATTAACCCGCGTTGCTTCCGCTATGTTCCTCGCTTACCTGGCCCGGGCAGGGCGACGCATCACCTGGACCGGGGCGCTGTCGTGATCCTCAAGGGTCGCTTCTTGTGGCTCGGAATCAATCTGAGGGAGCACTTCGAGCAGCCGCACGCAGCGATTCCAGCGGAGCACGGCGTCATCGTTCTCCGGGGGACGGATTTTTTCCGCCTCTTCGAAACAGCGCATGGCTTCCAGGAAGAGCCCTACCAGCATTTGCGGCGGACGTCCGGCCTGCATCTGCGCTTTGGCGCGGCGCTCGTAGAGAAGGCCGGTGTAGTACTGGCGTTCGTAGGCATCGCGGAGGCGTTGAAAGATGTTTTCCACTTCTGCGTAGCGGTCCGACGCCTGCCCGGTGAACTGATCGGTGATCGCGGCGCCAAGCATGCGCAGAGCGACCTGATTCTCCGGCTCGACAGCCAGAATGTCGTGGCAGATCGATTCGGTTTCTTCGGGCTCGTTCAGGTAGCGGTAGAGCGTGGCCTTGGAAACAGCCTCGGGAATACCACTCTTCGAAATAGTCTTCAACTTCATTTCCACGGGAACCTCCTGCGTGTTACGCGATGTTCCACAGCAGATATCCTGCCAACCCTGTTCCCACCACCGCTCCGCCATAACAAAGGGTAAAGATCACTTCGTTCAAATGTTTCACCTGGAGCCCGTCATAGAGGGTGTAGCGGAAACGGTGGGCCCAATGGAATAGCGGCAGTGAGCACAGCACAAATAGATAGATTCGCACCAAAGGCATTTTAAGCAGAGCGGTCAGGTGTGCGTAGGCGGGAGGCTGGAGCCACCTCAGGGGAAACGCCAACCCGAAGAGAAAGAGATGCACCGGGATGAGAAGCGCGGCCACCACGCCTCCGGCGCTGAACAGCATCCAGAAGAAAGCTTCGTTGGACTGTCTCTCCATCGTTACCTCAAAGCCTTACTTCAAAATCAGCCAGCCAACCGCAGCCGATACCACCAACCACATGGCGTAGTTCGGCGCAGCCACCAGGAAATCTGGAAGTCGCTTTCCGCGTAACCTTATCACCATTGCCCGCGGGGTCAGGTTGAACCATGTGATGGTATGAAAAACGACAAAAAAGAAGCTGATCAGGTTGAGCGCGATCGCCCCGGGAGTCTGCAGCCAATGCTGGAAGCGAGTATAAGCGTCGGGCCCATTGCGCAGCGCGCGCAATTGGAGCAACGTAATAACCACGAAAACCGCCACAAATACACTGCTCAGCTCGCGCAGAATGAACCTCAGGTATTGCCACTGCCCCAGCCACCAGTACACGGACACGTGGGGCCGGTACCATCGGGGATGGAATTCCGTATGCGCCGGCGCCGGGTTAATCGTTGGCTGCCTGGTTGTGGACATCGCTATCGTTGTGACCTCTGGGCATGACAAAAGATTTCATCCAATCGAGTACGGCTTTTATTTTGTACTGTTGAATCGCCCCGGCCGGATCTACGTGCTTGGGACAAACACGGGTACACTCTCCCACGAAGGTGCATCCCCAGATGCCTTCGGGATGCGCCAGGAGCGCCGTGCGTTCTTCCGCACCCTGGTCACGGGAGTCCAGGTTGTAGCGCTGGGCCAGGGCAATCGCCGCCGGGCCCACAAACACGGGATCCAGACCAACCACCGGGCAAGCCGCGTAGCAGAGGGTGCAGTTGATGCACATGCTGAACTGCCTGTAGTTCTCCAATTGCTCCGGAGTCTGCAGGAACTCTCCCTGGGAGAGCGGTGGTTCCTCTTTGTCATTGCGGATCAGCCAGGGTTTTACTTTCTTGAGTTTATCGAGAAAATCGCTGAGCTCCGTTACCAGATCGCGCACTACGGGAAAATACCGCAAAGGCTCCACCCGGACCTTGTTTCCGTTGCGTGCGTAGGAGGAAAGGAACGTAGCACAGGTCAGCTTGGGCTCGCCGTTGACCATCATGCCGCAACTGCCGCAAATACCCATACGGCAGGACCAGCGATAGGTGAGCGAGCCATCCACTTTGTCCTTGATGTGGTTCAGCGCGTCGAGCACGACCCATTCTTTGTAAACGGGTACCTCGAAGCTTTCGAAGCGTGGCTTCTCGTCCTGCTCGGGGGAGTAACGCGCGATCTCGAGGATGATCTTCTCAGGCATCTCAACTGGCTCGCTTTACTTCCGTCGGTTGTTCTTTGGATTGTTCGCCGTACACCCGTTCTCCCGGCGGCCAGCGTGTGATCTTCACCGGCAAATACTCCACCCGCGATGAGCCGTCCGGGTTGCGGTACACCACGGAATGGGCGAGAAACTTTGTGTCGTCCCTGGCCGGAAAGTCAGTGCGTTGGTGAGCGCCGCGGGACTCGGTCCGGCGCAAGGCGCACTGCACGATCGATTCTGCTACGTCCAGCATGAACCCGAGTTCCAGCACGGCTTCCAGCTCAGTGTTGAAGGTGCGGCTGCGGTCGTCCAGATTGATGTTGTGGTAGCGTTCTTGAAGATCGCGCAACTTGTTGGTTGCCTGCGTCAGCGATGCTTCCTCGCGGTAGATTCCCCCTCCACTCTCGACGGCCTTCTGCATCTCTTCGCGAATGGTCACGATGCGCTCGCGGCCGTTGGTCTTGTGGAGAAACCGTTCTTCCAGTCGTCGCCGCTCGTCGTTGGCCTGCGCCAGGGTATTCCCGTTCGGCGCTTTCTGCCCGGCGGCGAACGAGGCCGCCGCCCTGCCTGCGCGCGCTCCAAATACCAGGCACTCGGGCAAAGAGTTCGAACCCAGGCGATTGGCGCCGTTGATACTCACGCAAGCCACTTCGCCGGCGGCATACAGGCCTGCAAGCGGTGTGGCGCCGTCGATATCGGTGCTCACCCCGCCCATCATGTAGTGCACCACGGGCCGAACTGGAACCAGTTCTTTGACGGGATCGATGTTCTGATACTTCAGGCAGAGCTCGCGCACGAAGGGCAGCTTGGCGTTGATGAGTTTCTCCCCCAGGTGGCGCAGGTCCAGATGGACAACCGAGCCAAAAGGTGTCTGGATAGTACGGCCTTTCTGATCTTCCTTCACGAAGGCCTGCGACAGGCGATCGCGCGGTCCTAGTTCCATGGAACGCAGCACCGGCTTGGGCTCAGGCTTGCCCAAGTTGTAGTCCTGCAGGTAGCGGTAGCCGTCCTTGTTCAGCATGTAGCCGCCCTCGGAGCGTGCTGCTTCCGTGATCAGAATGCCGGTGAACGGAAGCCCGGTAGGGTGGTACTGCATGAACTCCATGTCCTTCAGTGGAGCGCCGGCGCGATAGGCCAGCGCCATGCCATCACCATTCTTGATGTTCGCGTTGGTGGTGAAGGGAAAGATGCGGCCGCAGCCGCCCGTGCAAAGGATGACCGCCTTAGCGGTGATCGCCTGAATTTTCCCGGACATCAATTCGATGGCTACCACGCCCTGTACACGCCCGTCATCGACGAGCAGCTTGGTGACAAACCATTCGTCGTAGCGAGTGATGGGCTCGTATTTCAGGGTGGTCTGAAACAGCGTGTGCAGCATGTGGAAGCCGGTTTTGTCGGCAGCAAACCAGGTGCGCCGTTTCTTCATTCCGCCAAAGGCGCGCACGGCGATATGCCCGTCCGGCTCGCGGCTCCAGGGGCAGCCCCAGCGTTCCAGTTGCAATAACTCCTGCGGAGCCTCTTTGACGAAGGCTTCTACGGCATCCTGGTCACACAGCCAGTCGCCTCCGGAGATGGTGTCGTAGGCATGTTCATCCAGGCTGTCGTCCGGCCTGGCCACGCCGGCAGCGCCACCTTCGGCCGAAACCGTGTGGCTGCGCATGGGATAGACCTTTGAAATGACGGCAATACGGAGCTTGGGATTGACCTCGGCTGCGGCGATGGCGGCGCGCAGTCCCGCACCTCCGCCACCTACGAGCAGGACATCGTGCGACGAGGCTTCCATGGCGTCTCCATCAGCGGCTGTGTAAGGCGGGCAGCCGCTTTCACCAGGCCCAAGTGCGGGGCACATTCTCCCCCGAACCGGCCCTCGGAAGCAAATGGAATCTACGGACACGGAGCGTGATCATTGGGGCGGGATGCCGCAGTGGGAATTACCCAGTGGCGCGGAAAGTTTCCTAGAAGCCTGGACGATGGCGGGAGAGTCTACTGAAGTGGCTTGGCCGCCAGGAAGACAAAGGCCAACGGTTCGATCGTGAGTGTATCCCCAAGGGCTCCTGGAAACACCCACGAGAAGCTGGAAACCTAGAAATCGAATCCCGGATCCATCGGCTGCAAGGGGAACGCCGGCGCTACAGCAGCTGGAGAGAAGTTTTGCACCGTTCTTCCCGCCTGGCTGGGATCGAAAGGTACAAAACCCAACTTCAGTGCCGGGGTACCGGGAAGCAATGTGAAATCGTCGCTGGGATAGTTCGGATTCGAGAACAACGGATCTTGGTTGAGGGAATGTGTATCTTCACCAAGGACCTGCCATTGTGTGAGCGTGTAGTTCGTTTTCTGGGCGCCGGTCGGATCGGTGGTGATGAAGGTGAGGGGCTTACCGCGTGAGTCCCAGTACAGGTTTTTGTCCAGCAGAAACCGGGTAGGGCAAGGGACCGGTTGATTGGAGCCGCCCACGTCTATACAGGTCCAATAACCGCCCTGAATCAGGCCGTTCGTGAAGTACACCACATTGTGGGTAAAAGTCAGGGAGGCCGGGTTCGTGCCTCCGTGCTGGATCATTCGGGGAGTGCCGAGCACAAGAATATTGTTGTCGACCAGGTTGTTTTGTGGGTAGATGTCGTGGGTCCGGTCCGAGAGGTTATTGAACAGGGGCGCAGCCGAAGTGCGATACACCAGGTTGTTGCGCGCCACCACGTTGGAGGTGCCCTGGTCGAAATAGATTCCGTGCCCACCGTAGCCGTCGGTATCCTTCCAGTTGTGGACTACATCGTGAACCACGTTGTTCAGAACCTGGTTGCCGGTGGTGGCGGATGAGGCAAAGTAAATCCCGCCCATGTCGCTGGTGACACCCTGGCCGAGGTTGTACACCAGGTTGTACGAAACCATATTGTCGTGGGCCAAGCCGACACCCTTCTCAATTCCCCAGGATGACCCAACTCCGATGGCGCCGCTGTAGAAATCGTGGATTTCGTTATGGGTGACAGTGTTGTGATGCGCATTCCCTACCCAGACTCCAGTGCCGATTCCAGAGGGTTGGACTCGACCTCCGCTGGTGATGAGGTTGTTTTGGACCAGATTGTACTGGGCCACGTTGGCGTCCGTGTCAGGTTTGCTCTTCTGCTGGCCGATCCGGATCCCGCCCGTGCCCAGGTCAAAGAGAGTGCTGTTGATCACCTGATTGCTGGGCTTGGTGGTGATCGGCCCGGAGCCCACGAATTCGATACCCCAGCCCTCGGTGTGAGCGATGATGCAGCCGTCCAGTGTTATGTAGCTGGAGGTGTTGAAGCTCAGCGCCGCGGGAACGTTGGGCATGTCCTGTGAGTCGCCCAGACCGGTGGCCGTCGGGAGCCAGTTGTCATGGGCAAAGGTCAATCCCTTGAAAACAACGTGCTGCAGACCGGTCGCGATAAGCAGTTGCGACTGCTGCGGAATAATCACCTCATCAGTTGCTGGATTTTCTCCCGCTTGTGCCAGATAGCTAAGAGTCCAGGTGCCATTACTGTTGGTGCAGGAAGGCGGATTGGTGCAGCGATCCAGATACCACTGTCCGGGCTGGTTGAACGCTTCCTTGGCATTTTCGATCAAGTAGCGATGGCCAGGAAAGAATCCGTTGTTGTTCAGCTGTTGAACCGTGGGTCCGGCCAGATAAGCAATGCGGTTCGCCGTGTCCACGGACTTCAAGCGCATGCGGCTCATCGTCCACTTTTCGAAGTCCAGGATTTCCACGTCCCCGAGTGCCAGGCTGTGGTAGTTCGAGGCAACGTCGCTTGCGCTGTAGTAGAAGCGGTCGAAACATTGCCACTGGTTGCCCACCTGCAGACTGCAATTAGGCTCGGAAGCAGACACGTAAACCGATCCGGCGTTGTAGAGGTAACCGTTGACCGTGGTGCGAGGCCGATAGCGGCGTTCACCGTTATAGAACAGGGCTTCGAAGTTCTGGAAACCGCCTGAAGTTAACTTGGCGGTCCAGACATTGCCGTTGTTGGTCCAACCGGTAATTGTCTTTCCACCGCTGATAATTGGGGTCTCGCAAGGATAGTTCACATATTCAATGGGGGAGGTTGCATTGCCGGAATCCGCTGCTGAAAAAATCAGGGGAGAGCTGAGGAAATAGTAACCGCCGCGAATCATCACCGTGTGCCTGCCACCGGGCATGCCCTGCACGGCACGACGCGCGCGGTCCAGGGTGGCGAAGGGACCGTCAGTGCGATTACCGTTGGCGGCGTCCAAGGTTCCACTCCAACTGTCGTTGCCGTTAGTGGCTACGTAGAAGTCAGCCGCGCCGCTCCCGCATCCGCCACCGTTTCCGACACCTCCTCCGCCGCCGTCGCCAGATCCCCCGCCGCCGTCGCCAACCCCTCCGCCGCCAGTCCCACCGTCGCCACGTCCACCAGGAGGTTGATTTGCGTTCGGCGAACCTCCAGAAGCCACGTAGGACTGCGGAGAAATGGCGCAGCCCACGAAGATGAGGGGGAAAAGCAGCACTATCATGGCTGCCATCAGTCTGGTTCGCACGAGTACCTCCAAACTGCTTGCGCGACGACGTTGGCTGTATACAAGGCGAGAGTACAACCGGCCTGCGTTCCGGGGCAGGTCACGAAGGACCAGTTAAAGGCTGATGTGTCAGAGAGGTGGAAGGACAGGTAACACGTCGTGGGGCCAATGTCCGCTGGTAACACGCGGTTTGGGTCCTAGCTTGTGGTTCGCATCAACCGGAGGCGGCATCTCCGCCGACACGAAGCCTTCCGGAGCTGTCGTCGCTTCATGCCGGCGGGTACAATGGTGCTCATGTCAGCCACCCGAACCGTTCGTCCACAGACCGTTCCGGCGGAGATTCCTCCGGTCCCCCTTACGATTGAAGGCTACAGCGTGCTGCACCAGATGCTGCGAGTCCGGTGGGGAGCGTGGCGGAAGCTGCCATCGGCACAGAAGACCAGAATCGTGCGCGAGGCTAGCGGTGTGCTGGCGAAGATGGAACTGAAGGCCGGTGGGCAGTCAGCGCTCTATTCCCTGCTCGGACACAAGGGCGACCTGATGTTGGTCCACTTCCGGCTATCGTTTGATGAATTGAATCAGGTAGAGCTGGATCTGGCACGGCTGCGGTTGAGCGACTACCTGGAGCCCACAACCTCATACCTGTCGGTGATCGAGCTGGGGCTGTACGAGTCCACCATCAAGGCGTACAAAGCGCTGGCCGAGCGAGGTGTCGAACCTCATTCCGAGGAATGGAACCGTGAGATCAAGGACACGCTGGCACGGCAGAAGGAAGCCATGCAGCCGCGTCTATTTCCGGAACTGCCGAAGCACCGCTACATTTCTTTCTATCCCATGGACCGCCGGCGCGGAGAAGACAAGAACTGGTACACCCTGCCCATCGAAGAGCGGGCGCGGCTGATGAGCGAACACGGACTGGTTGGCCGTCGCTACGCGGGCGAGGTTAAGCAAATCATTTCCGGCTCGATCGGGTTCGACGACTGGGAATGGGGCGTGGACTTGTTTGCCGACGATCCGCTGGTCTTCAAGAAGCTGATCTACGAGATGCGCTTCGACGAAGTCAGCGCGGTGTTCGCGCTCTTCGCACACTTTTATGTAGGAGTGCGCTGTCCGGCAGCGGGATTAGGAAAGCTGCTGAGTGGCGAACTGCCGAAGGGCTGAACTCTAATACTGCTGAACTCTAATACTGGAGAACAAATGGCGACGCTTGGACTCATCGAATATAAGGATGCCAGTCCCGAGGTGCGGGCGGTTTACGACGACATCATGACCACACGCAAGACCGACTGGGTCAACAATTTCTGGAAGGCCATCGCGCACGATCCCGTGATGCTGAAGCGAACTTGGGAAGACATCAAGCAGATCATGGGCCCCGGCGCCCTCGATCCGTTGACCAAGGAGATGGTCTACCTGGCGGTGAGTGTCAGCAACCAGTGCGGATACTGCATCGCGTCCCATACGGTCGGAGCGCAAGGCAAGGGTATGACAGACGCGATGTTCAAAGAGCTGATGGCGGTGGTGGGGATGGCTAACGAGACCAATCGGCTAGTGGCCGGGTATCAGGTGGAGATCGACCAGCAGTTCAAGTGCTAGTCGTTGGTCGGAGGTCGGCGGTCGTGGGTCGGCGGTCTTTTTCGTCAGTTTACTTTGTGGTTTTCCGGCGTTGGCTACGTGCTCTTATTTCTTTGAACTTGAACTCGTGCCGCTTCATGTCCACGCGGCGGCCACGGAAGATTACACCTTCGGCCTCCAGACGCAGGCGTTGCTCGATGGCGGAATCGCCGCGCAGCTTGATCTCGCCTCCAGCGCCTACCACGCGCTGCCAAGGCAACCCGAAGGAACGATGCAAGGTCCAGGCTACTCGTCTGGCCGATCCGGGATATCCCGCTGCCTGGGCGATGGCGCCGTAGGTGGAAACTTTCCCTCGGGGAATTTTCTGGATCGTGGCCAGAATGCGGCTGTGCATGGTCATAGCGCGATCCAGCCCGCGCGAATCATCCAGAGCCAACCCACCGAGACCAGCAGCCACAGTGTGACACCCTGCAAAAGTGGCCGATGGCCGACCTTCTTGATAGTGGCGACCGAGATGCCACTGCCGATCAGGAAGAGGGTCACGGTGAGCCCGATCCGGGCTGCCTTGGAAAGCAATCCGTAGGCCGGCATGCCCGCGGGCAGATAGGTATTGCAGACGGCCGCCAGGCAGAACAGGCCTATAAACCACGGCCACTGAATCTTCGCTTTCGCGTGCTTCACCACCGCGGTCCCGATCGCCAGAGGAACAATCCACAGGGCGCGGGCAAGTTTCACCGTGGTGGCGATGGTCAGGGCAACCGCGCCGTACTTCGCTGCGGCGCCCACGACCGAACTGGTGTCATGAATCGCGAGCGCGGCCCAAAGTCCGAATTGAGACTGGGTGAGGCCAAGCGCGGCGCCAATCGTCGGAAAGATCAGGAGCGCTACCGAGTTGAGGACGAAAACCGTGCCCAGGGAAACCGCCATTTGCTCGTCACTGGCGTGGCTGATCGGGCCGACCGCTGCGATGGCGCTGCCCCCGCAGATGGCGGTGCCTGTCGAGATCAGGAACGCCGAGGTCTGCTGAACTTTGAGCAACGCGCCCAAGGTCATGCCGAGAATCAGGGTGAAGCTGATGCTGAGCAGCGTATAAAGAAATCCGGTGCGTCCGGCGCGGATCACCTGGTGCAGGTCCATGCCGAAGCCGAGGCCGACGACGGAAGCTTGCAGCAGATAGCGGGAGAGTCTCGTCGAGCTGCTACGGAAGGGATGCGTAAACGCTAGGCCAAAAACCAGCCCCATGGCCAGGGCCAGGGGTGGGGATACGAATCCGCTGGCGGCACAGATGAGGCCGACTACAAAAACAGTCTTCTGGATCATTGCTTAGGAGTTTACAAGACTGGCGCGGAAGACGCGGGCGAGGGCGCCCGCGCCACACGGAAATCAGGCTGCCGTGTCTTCGAGGAACGACTCGACTGCCTTTTCCTCGCTGTCGTAAACCTGGAAAACGGTCAGCAGCTTGGTTACCTGCAGCAGATCGCCGACGCGCTGCGTAAGGTTAGCCAGCTTGATGGAACAGCCCGCAGTTTGGGCCGTAGTATAAATGGCCACCAGAGTTCCCAGTCCGCCGCTGTCGATGTAGGTGACGCCACCCAGGTTGAGCACGACACGATTGCTCTGGGAAATCACCATTTTGAGCGTGTCGCGCAGATCAGCCGACTCTTCGCCAAAAATAATGCGGCCAGCGCAGTCCACGACTACCACGCCATCCACGGTTCGTATGGTTAGTTTCAGTTGCACGGGGATTCTCCTTGGCCAACGGGCAAGCCAGCCAGACCCAAGAGACTATAGCGTGGGACGTGGGTTGTGCAAGCCTTTCGTGGACGGTGAGAGAGTGGGCACCGCAGGCCATAGTGGGCCCTGAGGAAGGCACCTTACTGTGTTTCAGCCCGCTAATCCTTTCCGCTGGCGACCGTCCGCACTGCGCAGGCATCACGTATAATCAGCTGTTCCCTACCATGAGCTACCAGGTTCTGGCCCGCAAATACCGTCCGCAGAAATTCTCCGAGGTCATCGGCCAGGAGCACGTTACCCGGACTCTGAAGAACGCCCTCGAGCAAGGACGCACGGCGCATGGCTACATCTTTAGCGGGCACCGGGGTATCGGTAAGACCACGGTGGCACGCATCCTGGCCATGGCTCTCAACTGCCGGTCCTCCGACAAACCGGTATTAGAACCTTGCGGGGTCTGTGACTCGTGTACCGAGATTCGCGCCGGGAATTCCGTGGACGTGATCGAGATTGACGCTGCTACCAACCGTGGCATCGACGAGATCCGTGAACTGCGGGAGGCGGCTCGCTATCGGCCGGCGCGCGACCGCTTCAAGATCTACGTCCTGGACGAGGCTCACCAGATCACCGACGCTGCCTTCAATGCCCTGCTGAAAACCCTTGAGGAGCCTCCGGGACATGTGGTGTTCATGCTAGCCACGACCCAACCCGAGGATATTCCGCAGACCATCCGTTCGCGTTGCCAGCATTTCAGCTTTCGCGCGGTAAAGTTCGAGGAGATTCTTGGGCAACTGAAAGACCTTGCCGGCAGAGAAAAGATCGAGGCCGATGAAGATGCACTGGCACTTCTGGCCGAAGCGGGTGACGGCTCCATACGGGACGCTCTCTCCATTCTGGATCAGGCGATCGCGGCTTGCGACGGACGTCTGACGGCGGATGCGGTGCGGCAGCTGGTGGGGGCGGCGCCTTCCGGAGTCTTGGAAGAGGTAATGCGGTCCGTAGCCAACGGGTCGACCGAAGAAGTACTGCGACTAGTGGACAGGTTGCTCAGCGAAGGTCACAGTCCTACTCACTTCGCCCGCCAGATGGTCCGATTTTTGCGCAACACGTTGGTGGCCAAGGTGGCCGGCGGGGACTCGTCCTTGCTGCAGATTTCCAGTGACGAACGCCGACGTGTGGCTCGCGTAGCCGAATTGTTCGGTGAGGAAGATCTGGCGCGGCACCTCCAGATCATGTTGCGCACCCACGGAGAGCTCGGTTACCGGCAGGAGCAGCGCTTCCATCTCGAGTTGGGCTTGCTCAAGATGGCGCACGCACAGCGCCTGTTGCCACTGGAGCAATTGCTGAGCGAGGCGGGTGTGGCGAGTGTTCCGGGAGCGGCCAGCAAGCCTACTATGGTCGAGCCGAGGAGATCGGAATCGCCCGCGGCAGGTCGTCCCAGTGCAGATCGTCCCAATAATGTCTCGCCATTTGCGGCGGATTCGGCTCGGAAAGGTACATCGAAGCCCGAGCTTTCGGCCGAGACCAACCCCGCCGCGGGCCCTCGGGTTGTTGCCGGATCGGCCATGGCTAGCGTGGTAATGGGAGCAGCCGCGCCCGCGACGTTGCAGCCCGCTCCCGAGGTCTTGGCAGAATCGGAAAATGATCCAGAAAGCCAAGCTTCCGAACAGAACCCTCTGCGCCAGGCGGTGTTGAACGCGTTGGCGGAGGGCGGCCATCGTATGCTGGTCTCGATGCTGGCAGCCGGAGAATGGCAAGTCGTGGGCAATGAATTAGTGATCAAGGTGGCGTCCTCAGAGACTGTGATTGACATGTCTTTGGGTGCGGACGCCAAGCGGTTGGCCATCGCCACCGCCAGCGGAGTGTTGGGACGCCCTGTGAAACTGAAAGTAGCTGCCGGCGGGGACTCGCGGGGTGCCGGACCAACTCGCGCCGCGTCCAACGGTGGTCGCGGCCGCGCCGAACAGGACCCGATAGTCCGGCGCATGAGAGAGAAATTCGGGGCGGAGATCAGGACGATTATTGATTATCGGGAGAAGAGGTAGAAAGGTTTCAAGGTTTCCTCACCGCATAACTTGCTTTTCCAACTTTGAAACCTTGCCCCCTTCCGAGGACACTATGGGCGGATTCAACCTTCAAGAATTGATGTCGCAGGCCAAGCGGCAATATGAGGTGCTGCAGAAAAAGCTTGCGGAGACGGTTGTCGAAGGTTCCGCCGGCGGCGGCAGCGTCACCGTCAAGATGGACGGCCGCAAGCAAGTGCTGAGCATCAAGATTGACACGGAGGCCGTCAAGGCTGGTGACCTGGAGATGCTGCAGGATCTGATCACAGCGGCGGTCAACGGCGCTGGCAGAAAAGTGGATGAAGCCATACAGTCCTCGATGGGCGGAATGTTGGGCGGACTGGGGCTGCCGGGATTGTGAAATTGGATTTGAGTAATCGGGCGATTGTGTAATTGTCTTGGGCTTCGATTTTCAATTACGCAATTCCCCAATTACGCAATTCCCCAATTTTCAATTGCTCAATTACTCAATGTCTAAATTTGCGGAGCCGATGGCGCGGCTGATCGAAGAACTAAAGAAACTGCCCGGCATTGGCAGCAAAAGCGCGCAGCGGCTCGCCTTCCACATCCTACGCTCGAGCGACGAAGATGCCGAGGCGCTGGCAGTGGCGGTACGTGACGTTAAGGCGAATCTGCGGCTGTGCTCCCTCTGCAACAACATTACCGACGTGGACCCCTGCGTCTACTGCACTAGCCCGACCCGCAACCAGCGGCTGGTTTGCGTGGTCGAAGAACCGACCAATATCGCCGCGATTGAGAAGACCAGGCACTTCAACGGCGTCTATCACGTGCTGCACGGCGCGATTTCTCCGTTGCACGGCGTGGGTCCGGAGCAGTTACGAATCGCCAACCTGATGCGGCGCGTGCAGGATGGGCAGGTGGAGGAAGTAATCATCGCCACCAATCCCACAGTGGAGGGGGAAGCTACAGCGGTCTATCTTTCCGGACAGCTGCGGCGCCCCAGCCTCAAGGTGACCCGCATTGCTATGGGTATTCCAGTGGGCAGCGACATCGAGTACGCCGACGAAATCACTATGCTGAAGGCCCTGGAGGGCCGCCGGGAACTGTAGCCTACCGCTTCCAACGGGACGGACTTCCACTGATTCCCGATACAACTGCTCTTTCCAAGATGTGCAAAAGTTTTGTCACGCCCCCAACCGGGAAAGGCGAAGACTTGACCATCAGGCAATGCCAACACAATAACTATATATACTAGAATTACTTACGGGATATATCATCGTGCAAGAGATGAAGCCAGGAGTTGGTACGGCAGTTGCACTTGGAGAGGCGTCTCGTTCCTCGTCTCTGATTTTCAGCTGGCGCGAGGAAGTGCAGGGCAACCCAACTGGCCACAAACGGCCAGAAGCATTTTCGGCGCCAGCTCGCGCCGTGCTGTGATGTAACCGCATCTCAACTCGACGCTACAAAGAAACCGGGCCAACCAGCCCGGTTTTCTTTCTGACCGGTTTTCTTTCTGAAAAGAACAGCCGCGGATTTTCCCGGATTCCCCCGGATTCCCCCGGATCAAGACACATCTTTGAGAAAGAAATTCTGTTCTTCCTCGGTTGGCTGGATGCCTGCGGGCAGGACTCCCCGGTTGTACTCCGCCATGCGGTTCTTCCACTTGAGAAACTCAGTGATGGTCTGCGGCTCAATGCGGACTTCCACCCGCCGTAGACTGGCCAGCAGCAGGTTCATCTCGTAGCGAAAGCCGATGGTAGTGCGCAGATTCCTGGCGGAGGCACGCACTAGTTCGACTTTGCGGTTGCGGTATTCGAGGAGTCCCCAGCCCGTGGGCATTTCCTCCGGGCGGACGAGCCCAGCAGACGCGAGGTAGAAACGTTCACAGCCGACCCCGATCTCTGGTTTCAGGCGGAATAGCTTCTCCCGGTCGGCCAGAAAATCGGGCCGCGAGACCTTGCACTCGATCAGGATGGAATGGCAGGCTCGCTTCCATCCGATGGCATCAGGCATCTCGCCACTCAGGCAAGCCTGTTCGGAAAGAACCACTCCGCAGCGATGGGCGCGTAGCCACTCCACTGCTTTCTGAACCAACTGAGCGTGGGTCATAGAACATCTGTAACCGGCGGTGAGCCAAGAAGGAAGTGACTCAGTAGCTTCTGGCTTCTGGCTTCTAGCTTCTGGCTGTGGCGGCTGGCTTGGGTTTAGATACGCGCAGGGGCTTCACCAACACGGGGCGGCGGTAGACGGTCTCGAGAAGGTGGCGCGCTGAGGCGATGGCGTCGGCCAGCCGATGCCGCGGAGAATATCCCTGGGCGGCGATCACCAGAACACCGTTCCGGTTGTGGACATCGAGGCGTTGGATGCGCCCGTCGCGGGCCTCATCAAATGCCTCCGCGAGTCGCAGGATTCCCGCCAGGCGCAACGCGCTCTTGCGTTGGTCAGGCGACAATCCCTGCAGGGTTTTCTGCCCCAGACGAGGCAGTGCCCCGCGATGATAGCGGGCGACAACCCCAGCCATTCGTAGATCCTGCTCGTTCCAGCCCAGGGGCGGTGCGAGCGCACGGATGAGCCGATAAGCGGCCTTGTGCTGGCCCTTCTTGCTCTGAGACCGTCCGACATCATGCAACAGTGCCGCAGTTCGCAGCACGGCCCGTTGCTCCGAGCTGGGTAACTGCGCGGGCCGCCCGTTCGTCGCCAGTCCGTCATAGAGCTGGAGGGCGAGCCGGGCTACGTGGTTGGAGTGCTTGAAGTCGGAATCCAGAAATGCAGCCCACATCTTGAGACGGGCCAGGGCGGCAGCTTTGATCTGCGGCCCTTTCGGCAACTCAGCACGCCAAGCCTGCCATAGCGAAGCTCTGCCCAGCATCTTGTCGCGATACCGGCGGATTCTGCGGGTACGCTCTTCACCAATCCTGCCGTGCCAGCGAGACTTTTCCACCTCATCGTGAAACGCACTTATCTGAAGCGCGGTCGCCCACAAGATATCCAGATCGTGGATCTCACCCAGCAGATCCTGCAGCTCTTTGAGATCGGTACTCCAGGCAGCGTGTTGCTGCGGCAGAAAATTCTCCACCAGGTAACGGAAACGCTTGAGTCCGATCCGCAAGCGGTGAAATGCAAACTGGGAGCGATTGCGGAGCGCGTGGTGATGGAGTTCGTACGCTTCGGTCCATCGCTCCAGGGCAAGGTGCTGGAAAACCGCGCCTCCCGGCCGCAGTCTCGCTGCCCGACGGGGCAGCGATTTGCTCCATCGGTTCCACTGCTTGCGGTCGAACTCTCGTACCGCGACGGCGGCTTCCTGCTTCAACTGGGTCTCCTGGGTGGCGAGGAATTGCAGCAGGCGGGTGGTCACTGGATCACCGGGGCTGTCCAGGAGATGCACCCATTCCGCCATCACCTGCACGTCACGCAGAGCCCCCAGATCGCCGAACAGCAGCTTGCCAGCTTTCTTCATCTGCTTCCAGGCAGGATCGGGATCGATTGCCCTGAGGCCGTCGGCGATGGAACGGCAGCGGCGCAGCGCCACCCGCAAGTCGTGAACGGGATCGGGAGCAAAGTCGGATTGGACTCGGTCGCACTCTTCCAGTACGCGCTGCATCCAGAAGGCGAGGCCGGTCTTCTTTGGGGCCCCGGCCGCTGTTCTGGCGGCGGGGGTGGGGCGCTCGCGAGCTCCTGGTGACAAAGAGGTCAATTGATCACTCTCGCTGGGGGAAACCAATCCCGCAGCCAAAGACGGCGGTGGGATCGAGCATCGATTCTCGCTGTTCGTTGCTCTCTTTTCAAGCCGTTGCGCTAGGAAATGCCTGGACCGGGGGGACAGGTCCATGACCAAGAGGGCGAATCAAACAGATGGTTCATTACCTCCGTAATGTGCATTGACTTACCATTTCGCTTTACCCTTAGGCGGTAACCCGGAATCTCCAAGGAGCCGCGTATCTTAACGGCAGACACAAATAGGGAAAGCAGGATTGCGTCCGCCCGGGCATTTGTCCACAGCCTGAACATCCTGGTGAAGTACGTGCGCCTGTACGGCTTCGAGCACAAGCGCACCGAGGGCCAGTTCGAAATCACGTGGAATGAGTTGCAGGCGGGCATGCCCAAGGGGGCCGATGGCAGTTTCCTGCTGGGGGTCTCTGAGAACAGACTTCTGATGGATGGCATTGCCTTGGAGAGCGGGCAGGCAGAGCGCAGTTTTGCCAAGTTGCTTACCACCGCCGGTCTGGCCAGTATTCACTTCTCCAACCAGGTTACGGTAGATGATTTCGCACGCCTGGTGCGTGCCTTTGCCGTCGCCGGATCCAAAGCTCAAGATGTGGTCAAGCAGATCAAGGATACTTTCGGGGACAACAAGCAAGCTTCGATCCGGATCAACGAAGTCAAGTTTGTAGCGGCGGACCCCTCCACCAACGACGTAACCATCGCGGCGCAGATTGCCGCGCAGACCCTGGGTCCGGAGTTCAAGCAGTGGTTGAATGATCCCCAGAAACTGCTGCAACTGATTGCGGCCGCAGAAGGCGCGCACAGCGGTGGTGGGGGTGAGCCGGGTGGCGCACCCATCGGCAGTGTTCCAACTGTCCGTACCGGCAGCACCGGTGGCGGTACAGGTGGTGGCGCTACAGCTGGTGGCGGTACAGCTGGTGGCGGTGGAACCTGGGAGGGCGGCGTGGTGCCCTTGCAGGAAGAAGAGGTCATCCAGGCCATTCGCCTGCTCACCAGATTCGGCGAAGTTGGCGGTGATCCCAACGCCCAGCCAGAACTGCAGAAGGAACTCAGTAAGACTGATCCCAACACCAAACTCAACCTGCAACAATTGCTGGGAAGTCTGGCGGCCAACGTAACCACGGAACAGAACGACACACCCCTGCTCATGAAGGCGGCCGAACATATGGCCATTCGCTTCGCCCTGGAACGCTTCCAGAAAGGTGAAGTGAAAGTCAACGCCGTGCACCAGATGATGGAACACATGAGCCGGCAGATGGATACGCTACGCCAGATTCTGCGCATCCAGGAAGACAAGATGAGCAAGGCGGGGATTCTGGTGGAATCCCACGCTGACATTTTGGACCGCATGTTCTGGGCCGAGGTGCCGGAAGCCGGCAAGAAGAGCGTTCTGCTCTCGAATGAGGCCCCCTGCGTGCCGCCGCGCAACGTGCGCCAGTTCGTGGAGATGCTGCTGGAGCGTGGTGATAAGGAAAACGCCGGAGCGATCCTGCGAAATTACGTCGGTTGTCTGGACGCCAAAGATACCGAACCCCGCCGGAAGACGGCGACCGGATTAAGCCAGCTGGCCGACCTGTTTGCCGCCACGGGAAGCGATTTAATGGGCTCCACAGTGCGCAGCGTCGGTGAGGCGCTGGCCAGGGAACCCGATCCCGAACTGCAGAGCCTGCTGAGCGCCGCCTTCGTGCGCTTGAGCTCGGAAGCAAGTACCCGCAAACAGTATGGTGCGTTGAGCGAAGTCTGCAACGCCATGGATTTTGTCGCCAAGCAGCGGCCGGTCCTGGCTAACGAACTGCGCCCGCGTATTGGCGTGGAAAACCGCCTGCCCGAGTTCATTGAGGAAGCGCTGCACCTGCCTCAGATCCCGCCCGATCTGCTGCAGGTTTTGCGCCGCACCTCGCAAGCGGCAGTGGAACATCTTGCGGACAGGTTTTTCCGTTGCATGCGGCGGGAAGAGTGTGACCGCATGGTTGAGGTGGTGAAGGAGCTCGGTGCTCCCGGCATGGCACAACTTCGAGAAATGCTGCGGACCGGCCAGCCCCGGCAGGCCGCCTCGGTTACGGGTCTGCTGAGCCGGCTGGATGTGCCCACGCTGCTGGAGTTGCTGCCTACGCGCCTGTCGGAATGGAACCGTTTTTACCACGACGTGGTGGTGCGCCAGATCGCGTACGGCGCCGCTCATGATCGTGGACGCTCGCTGTTGGAACTCCTGGAAATTCTCGACCCGCTGGTTCTGCCTCAGGCGATTGATGAGATCGGTATGAGCGGTGATCGCACGGCCGTTCCACCGCTGGTCGTGATGGCGGAAGCCGGCGAAGCTCACGGCCGTTCGCCTCTGCTTCAACTGAAGGCAGTGGAATCCCTGGGCCGGCTGCGCGAGGCTGAAGCTATCCCTGTGCTGCGCAACCTCCTGGAAGCCAAGAAAATGTGGAAGTGGGCCAATCATCGCGAACTGCGTATCGCCGCGGCTCAGGCCTTGGCGAAGATTGATCCGCGCTACGGCAGCCAGGTGCTGTCTGACACTGGTCTGGAGACTGGAGAGCTGGCAGTTGCTCCGCTGGACGCCGCGCCCGCATGTCCCTGGGTACGGCAACGGCGCTACGAGCGCATCGTCCTGTCGCGCACGCTCTCAGCCACCATCAGCAGTTCCTGGGGAAGATCCAGCATTCTGATTCGGGAGCTGAGTCTGGGCGGGGGCATGGGCACGAAGGAAGACAATCTTCGGGTGGGGTCGGAAGCCAACATTGATATCTCGATGGGCGTGCGCCACGTCCGCGGGCAGGTTCTGCTGCGCCGCGCGCGGGTCAACGAAGTAGGTTTCGAAATAGTGAATACTGATCTGGAAAGCCGCTACCGGCTACGCCGCTTGCTGATGGAATCGCTGGAGCGTGCGCCGGAAACCAAGAGCGGCGACTGGGACGGCCAACGCAAGCTCTAGTTTGATTCTAGACGCCGGATGCAACAAGAAAAGCCTCTGCGCGAGCAGAGGCTTTTCAGTCTCCTGACACTCTCCTACTTCACTTTGGCGAAGATAATGACCAAGGTGTAGAGGGCAAGCGATTCGATCAGCGCCAGACCGAGAATCAGTGCCAGCTGAATGCCGGGGCGAGCAGCGGGATTGCGCGCCAGGCCCTCGGCGGCTGCCGCAGTAGCTCGGGCCTGTGCAATACCGCAGCCCGCCGAAGCAATCGCCATGGAAAATCCGGCCGTAATCGCGACCCAGTTGACCTCACTGGAGGCACCGCCCTGCGCA
Source organism: Terriglobia bacterium (assembly GCA_041494805.1). Taxonomy (GTDB): domain Bacteria; phylum Acidobacteriota; class Terriglobia; order Terriglobales; family Acidobacteriaceae; genus JBGQBN01. The sequence continues at coordinate 124,447 of JBGQBN010000004.1, forward strand.
AATGCAGGCACGGCCAAGCACAACAACGACAACACCATGAACAGGTAACTTAACTTACGCATTGTGTTTCTCCTCGTGACCATGAATTGCCGCCAGTGGGTGGTTGACGTCATCCTCGTGCAGACGCCCTCACGCTGGAAGCTGCAAAACAGTAACTAGTGGTTAGTAGTCAGAAGAAACAGACAACTGACCACTAGCCACTATCCACTTCTTTTTAGTGCTCTTCCGCTACCGCTCCCGCCAGATATACCGTTGTCAACAGAATGAAAATATAGGTCTGCAAAAACGAAACGCCGATGTGCAAGCCCAGAAATAGAATTGGAACGCCGATCGGGACGAGCGAAAAGAAAACCAAGGTGACCATATCGCCGGCGAAAATGTTGGCGTACAGACGTATGGTCAGGGAGAGCACTCGGGCCAGGTGACTGATGAGTTCGATGGGGATCATCAGAGGCGCCAGAATCGGCAAAGGCCCGGCAAAGTGTTTGAGGTAGCCGATCCCCGCGTGTTTGAAGCCCTGCGTCTGGTAATAGACGAAAGCGCAAATGGCACATCCCAGCGGCACTGAAGGAAGCGCGGTCGGCGACTCGAATCCGGGAATCATACCGATCAGGTTGCAAACCAAGATGAAAAATGCCAACGCCATCAGGAAGGGCGTGAAGCCCTCGCTGTGATGCCCAATGATCTCATGGCTTTGTCCCTGGATGAAGCCATGCGCGCCCTCGAAAATGTGCTGCAAGGCTCCGGGTTTGTCCACGGAAAGCCGCGACCGCACCAACGTAAACAGAATTAGAAGGAAAAAGAAGACCAATAGTTCCATAGCGACGCCATTGGTGATCGGCGCCTGGGGATAACGCGGTTCAATGTGGAGAGCCCGCAGCAGCCCCGTGACCGGGCCCGCGAAGAGGTGGTTCAAGATTTCTGTAAACCAGAGTTGTTCGGGCATGGGCAGCTATTCGTTCTTGGCGGTCACAATCCACGCGCTACCGCGACGTAAGCTTCGTAGACGGCTTCGCACGCGATGGCTCCCACGGGCAGGAACAGACCCGCAAGGAGCCCGTAGAGACTCGCGGGGGAAACACTGAATATAACATAGGCCGCGAGACCCATCAAAAAGTAGCGCAGCAGAAATCGCGCCACGATTCCCTTACCCGATTGCGGACGACCAGCCTGGGTGATGCGGTCGGCGAGGGCTGTCACAACCCGCTTCAGCCAGTGGAAATTGAGATAGGCAATGGCGCATCCACAGACGAATCCAAGCACGATGCCCCAGCCATAGAGCACCCATACGCCGACACTAGCCACGATCGTCACCACGACCATGATGCGAGAGATGCGAGCCAGCGCACCGGAGTAGAACGAATCAGATATGGTGGTCGGTTCGGGGCTCATTGATCCGATCCGGAGGAAGTAACTGTGCGAATGAGTTCGACGAATCCAGCGATGATGCCCAGGATCAGTCCCGCGAGATAAAGCCATGTCGTGTGCAGCCAGCGGTCCAAAGCCAGGCCGATCAGCCACCCGGCCACAGTAGCGGCTGGAAAAATGAATGCCAGCTGGCTGTAATTCGCCAGTTGTACCCAGAAGCTCTTTCCCTTGGAAGAATCATCTTCGTGCGACGGCATAGGCATCAGGCCTCAGGCTCCAGGAACCCGTGCACAGGCAACCTCGTCGTCGGAAGCCTGACGCCTGAAGCCCGGTTTGCTAACGTATCAGAGACGCAATCGGGGCGGTCTGGGCGATCCCCAGCGACCAGTTGACGGCGCGAATGAACTGCTCCGGGAAGACTCCGATGGCGACCGTGGCAAACGCCGTTATGCCGAGCGCCACGCGCATGCCCGCACTGAGGGGCAGCCGCTCTTTGTCCATGGCCTCACGCATAAACATGGCGTTCGCGATGCGCATGTAGTAATAGAGTCCGAACACCGCGTATAGCACTCCCAGCGACGCCAGCACGTAGTGTCCCGTCTCAATCAGGCCAAGGAAGATGAAGTACTTCCCGTAAAAACCCGCCAGCGGCGGGATCCCGGCCAAGGACAGCAGGAAGATCAGCATCAGGATGGCTTCGGTCGGGGCGCGGAAGAAGAGCCCAGCAATGTCGTCAATCTCATCACCGATCACGTCGCGCTGCCGCAATGAGGCGATCACGGCAAACGCGCCCAGGTTCATGAACGTGTATACCAGCAGGTAAATCAAAATGCCCTTGATGCCATCGGCCGAGGGATTGTCCTCGGTACCAGCAACCACTCCCAGCAGCATGTAGCCGACGTGGGCGATTGAGGAGTAGGCCAGCAGACGCTTGAGGTTGTTCTGCGTGAGAGCGGCCAGGTTCGCGCCGGTCATGGTCGCGATAGAAACAAAGACCAGCAACGGCACATACACCGGGCGCAGCGGGTAGAGACCCCAGAGGAAAATGCGCAACAGCATGGCCCAGGCCGCTGCTTTCACCGCGACGGACATGAATCCGGTAATGCTGGTGGGCGCGCCCTCGTAGGCATCCGGCGCCCACTGATGGAACGGGACTGCGGCGATCTTGAAGAGCAGCCCCGTGGCCGTGGTCAGCAACGCCACGATCGCGACCGGATCATGGGCATGACCCCGCAAGTGATCTGCAATCACGTCCAGGTTGGTGCTGCCGCTGAGTCCATAAAACAAGGACAATCCGTACGCAAAGATTCCGGAGGAAAATGCTCCGAGCAGCAGGTACTTCAACGCGGCTTCGTTGGAGCGGCGGTCCGTGCGCAGGAAGCCGACCAGAACATAAGTTGAAATCGCCATCAGTTCGAGGCCGATAAAGATCAGCACGATGTCGTAGCCCGCGGCCATGCACATCATGCCCACGACAGAAAACAGAATGAGGGAGTAGTATTCGCCGTGGTGCTCGTGTTCGATCTCCATGTAGCGCACGGATATGAGGATTGAGATGGCAGCGCCCGCCAGGAACAGGTACCAGAAGTAGATGGCGAAGTGGTCCACCCGCATGGCGTTCGAGACGGCCCACTCCAACTGGCGTCCGGCGTGTTCAAACCGCGTCTGAGCGAGCTGGATCTTGAACACGCCAGCGGCGGAGAACAGGATGCCGACGAAGGCAGTCACCGCATTCGCCCACTTCCATTCCGGCGGCACCATCAGGTCAATCAGCAGGATACCTAGCGCGAACAGCGTCAGCAGAATGATGGGCAGCGACAGTAGATAGTCGGTGCCGGTAAAAAATTGTGGTATGGTGCCGGGCACTTAGTTCTTCCCTTTCGCTTTGTCCGATGCAACCTCGACCGTGCTGGCTGCTGAGTTAGCCGCCGGTGCAACCGAGGCATTCACATTCTTCAGTCCGGGATAGTCCGGTCCGCGCACCTTCAACACGATCTGGTTCACCGGTTGCTCCAGAATCTGGAAGAACGGTTTGGGATACAGCCCGATCCAGAATGCCAGGATGACCAGCGGCGCGAACGTCAACACCTCCCGTGGCGTCAGGTCGTGCAGTTTCTCGTTCTTCGGATTGCTCACAGCCCCGAAAAACACCCGCTGGTACAGCCACAGCAAGTAGGCGGCAGCAAGAACCACGCCGGGAACGGCCCACGCCGCCCAAAAGAAACCGCTGTGCCCACCCATCTCCTTTTCCATGAACGTGCCCTGGAGGATGGTGAACTCGCCGACAAAACCATTGAGCAGCGGCAAGCCCATCGAGGACAGGAACATGATCATGGTGATGGTGGCGTACACCGGCATCACATTCGAGATGCCGCCATATTCCGAGATTTCGCGGGTGTGCCTGCGTTCATACAGAATGCCGACAATCAAGAACAGCGCGCCGGTGGAGATGCCATGATTGATCTGCTGCAATACTGAGCCGCTGAGGCCGAGAGGGGTAAGGGCAAAAATGCCCAGGGTGCAGAAGCCCAGGTGGCTTACCGAGGAGTAGGCCACCAGTTTTTTCATGTCTTTCTGCATCAGTGAAACCAGCGCACCGTAAATGATGGCAATCACCGACAGCACCAGCATCCACCAGCGCACGCGCGAGTTCATCACCACGTTGGGGAAGAATGGCAGCGAAAAGCGGACGAAGCCGTAGGTTCCCATCTTCAGCAGAACGCCGGCCAGGATGACTGAGCCCGCGGTTGGCGCTTCCACGTGTGCATCGGGCAGCCAGGTGTGGAACGGAAACATCGGCACCTTGATGGCGAATCCAACGAAGAACGCCAGGAACAGCCAGATGGCGTACTGGAACGGAATCTGCGGCGCTGTCTTGTAAAGCTCGGGAATGCTGAAGGTGTACACGCCGGTTGCGGCGTGGTGATGGAAGTAGAGGAACAGAATGCCCAGCAGCATCAACACCGAACCGAACAACGTGTAGAGGAAAAACTTGATGGCTGCGTAGAGCTTGTTCGGCCCGCCCCAGATGCCGATCAACAGGTACATGGGCACCAGCATGGCTTCCCAGAACACAAAGAACAGGAAGAAGTCCAAAGCCATGAACACGCCCAGCATGCCGGTCTGCAGCACCAGGAACCAAATGTAGTATTCCTTCACTCGATCTTGAATCGCTTCCCAGGACGACAGGATCGAGATCCAGCCCAGCAGCGTGGTCAGCATGATCAGCAGGAATGAGATGCCGTCGATGCCCAGGCTGTAGCCGGCGCCGATGGAGGGAATCCAGTTATTCGCGCCCCCTTCGAGGAACTTAAAGCCGGGTTCGAACCGCTGCGCCCAGAACATCGGCACGAGCCGTATGGAGACCAGCAGGCCGGCCAATGCAAAGAGGTTCGCGATCCAGCGGATGGCGTTCTTGTTCTCCTTGGGAACGAAAAGGAGCAGGAAGGCGCCGACCATCGGCGTGAATAAGATGATCGAGAGAATGTGACTTTGCATAAGAGCAGTTCTCAGTGGTAGAGACGTAGCTAGCTACGTCTCTACGTCCAGAATGACGCTCAGCGCCATGCGTAATAGAACACAAATCCCACTAACCCGGACACCATCACCAGCGCGTACCACTGCACCAGGCCCCATTGCAGCAAGCGGGTCGGATACGAAAGCATTCGCGCCAGAGTGGCTGGGCCATTGACCCCGATTCCGTCGATGATCCACTTGTCCCACCAGTTCGAAAGCGTTCCACTAAGCCGGGTCATCCAGCCCGCAGCATTGACCGTGCCGTCAATCACGTTCGAGTCAAACCATGACGACGCTTCGCCTAATCCCATCACGCCCAGGCGCACGTTTCCAACTTTGCGGCGGCCGGTAAAGGCGTAATCGTAGGCTTCGTCCACGTAATACTTATTGAACAAAGCAGCATAGAGCGGAGGCGCCGTGGCTGCGATCGGCTCCACGTAGCCTTCGCCTGCCTTGCGATAGGCCCGGCCAGCCATTCCCCAGCCCACGGCCGCCGCGCCCACCGAGAGCAGCATCAGGACGAACTCTTTTGGATCGGTTTTTTCCTTTTCCTCAGTTGGTGGAACGGGCGCAGCTTCCATCCTGGCCGCGGTGGATTCCCGAGCGAAAACCGGTTCCAGAAATTTCTCAAAGCGATTCGATCCCCCCAAGCTCTGCGGAACTCCCAGCCAACCCGCGGTGATGGAAAAGAACGCCAGCACCACCAGCGGCGCAGTCATGGATGAGGGTGATTCGTGGATGTGGTGCTCAACTTCATGGTCGACGCGCGACGGGCTCCAAAACGTAAGGTAGACGAGCCGGAACATGTAGAAGGCTGTCATCAGGGCAGTCGCGAAACCGATGGCCCACAGAATCGGGTTGGCTCCCCAGCTTTTCCATAGGATTTCATCTTTTGAAAAGAAGCCCGCCAATGGAGGAATGCCGGCGATGGTCAACGTGGCGATGAACATGGTCTTGAAAGTGGTTGGTATTCTGTCGGCCAGGCCACCCATCTTTCGCAGGTCCTGCTCGCCACTCAGGGCATGGATTACCGAGCCGGCGCCCAGGAACAGTAGAGCTTTGAAAAATGAGTGGGTGAAGACATGGAAGACGCCGGCGGAGAACGCGCCCACGCCCAACGCCAGAAACATGTAGCCCAACTGTGAAACGGTCGAGTAGGCCAGCACACGCTTGATGTCGTTCTGCACCAGGCCAATCGAAGCGGCAAAGATGGCGGTCAGAACGCCCACGATGGCCACCGTTTTCATCGACGTCGGCGCGAGAACGAAGAGCGCATTCGACCGCGCCACCATGTACACACCTGCCGTGACCATGGTTGCGGCATGGATCAATGCGGAAACCGGCGTCGGGCCTTCCATGGCGTCGGGCAGCCACACATAAAGCGGCAACTGCGCCGACTTGCCGCAGGCGCCAACAAAGAGCAGCAGCGTTGCGGCGGTGATGATTCCACTGCCCATCAGATTGGCCGAGTTTTCGCGCGCGATGTGGGTGACCGTCGTGAAGTTTAGTGAGCCAAAGTACCAAGCGATGGTAAACATCCCCAGCAGGAATCCGGCGTCGCCGATTCGATTAACGATGAATGCCTTGTTGGCTGCGTCGCTGGCCGACTTGCGCTGGAAGTAGAACCCGATCAGAAGATACGAACACAGACCCACACCCTCCCAGCCAACAAACATTAGCGCGTAGTTGTTGCCCAAAATCAGCATCAGCATGGAGAACATGAACAGGTTCAGGTATCCGAAGAAACGGTAATACCCGCCCTCATGCGCCATGTAGCCGATCGAGTAGATGTGGATCAGCATGCCGACGCCGGTCACGAACAGCAGCCAGATGCTGGAAAGCGGGTCGAGCAGGAAACCGGCATCGGCCTTGAACTCGGCTGAACCACTGTGCGTCGCGTAGGTGAGATGGCCGGTGTCGCTGCCCAGCCAGGTGTAAACGATTTTCTCGTAGGGCTGATGATCGTGCGTGGCCGCCCAATCCGTGTATTGCCAGACCGCGCCACAGGCAAGAAGAAACGCCACCACGACGACCCCGACACAAACCGCACTGACGGTGGACTTCTGCAGCTTGCGGCCAAAGAAGAACATCAGAGCCGCGCCCAAGGCCGGCAGCAGCGGAATCAGCCAGATGTGGTCGAGAAAAAAGCTTTCAGCCATCAGCTCTCAGTTCCCTCAGGGCCTAAAGCCCCTCTTCTTCACGCTCGTGCGGCACGACTGAAGTCGTGCCCTTCCGTTTACCACTTGAGCAAGTCCACCTCATCCACGTTTACGGTTTCCTTGTTTCGGAAGAAAGCAATCAAAATCCCCAGCCCGACGGCCGCTTCGGCAGCCGCGTCGGTGATCACGAAAATGGCGAAGATCTGGCCATGCAGGCCGTAGATCCGTGAAAAGGCCACTAGATTCAGGTTCACCGCATTCAAGATCAGTTCAATCGACATCAGAACAATGACCACATTGCGGCGAGTAAGCACGCCGATCACGCCCAGCACAAACAGCGCGGCGGCGACAACCAGATAGTGCAGTGTAGTTATGGGAACCATAAGTGTGCTGCAGAGACGTAGCTAGCTACGTCTCTACGAGTCAAATCCTCTTCTTCGCCATCACCACCGCCCCGATAATCGCCACCAGCAGCAACAGCGAGGCGATCTCGAAGGCGAACATGTAGTTTCCGTAAAGCAGGACAGCCACCTCCTGTGTGTTGGACTGCTCGGGCAATTGGGCGACGCGGTCGGGGAATAGCGATTTGCCCCTGGTGTACACCAGCACAAACAGCACGCCCAGCGACACCGCCGCCAAAATTCCGACCAGCCACTGCTTGTTGAACTGTTCTTCTTTTTGCGATTTCTCGATGTTCACCAACATGATCACGAACAGAAACAACACCATGATGCCGCCCGCGTAAAGAATGATCTGCACGCCAGCGACAAACGGTGCGTAGAGCATCAGATACAATCCTGCCTGCCCGAGCAGCGCCAGGATCAGCGCCAACGCGGAGTGCACCGGGTTCCTGCGCGTGATCACCAGCACGCCGCTGAACACGGTGAGTCCGGACAGGAAATAAAAGAAAAATGTTGTGGCTACAGGCGCCATACTAGAGCAACACTCCCACAAACGCAGTCAGGATGAGCACGCCGATTCCCATCGGCAGCAGCACTTTCCATCCCACTTTCATCAGCTGATCAAAACGGTAGCGCGGAAATGTGCCGCGATACCAAATGTACATATACATGGAGAAAGCCACTTTCGTCGAAAACCAATAAATATCCTGGATTCGGTCCCGCACCGGGCGCACGAATAGAATCAACCCAACCAACGCGAGCACTGCCCCAAACCCCGCCAGCCCGATGGTTTGCACGCGGAAGTAGGGATGCTTCGGCATTCGAGCCGTGCTGTAAAAGGCCATCGCTGCCAGGAACAGGAACGTCAGCCCCGGGAACAAAGAGAACACCAGGTCCGACGGCTCTCCGCGCAACCAGTGGGGAAACGGACGCAACCAGCCGCCCAACCACAACGTGACCGCGATGGACGAAACCGCGATCATGGCCGAGTACTCGGCCAGAAAGAAGAGCGACCAGCGAAAGCCGCTGTACTCCGTGTGAAAACCTGCGGTCAGCTCAGACTCAGCTTCAGGCAAATCAAACGGGGCGCGGTTGGTTTCCGCAATCATGGCCACGGCAAAAATAAAGAATGCGATCAAACCTAACGGAAAGAATTTGAACACGAACCATGTCTGCTGCACCTGCTGCGCTTGCACAATGCCAATCATGCTTAAAGTCCCGGTACCTTCGCGATTGAGACTGGTCATCAGAACGGCCGACACTACCGCCAGAGCCATGGCGATTTCATAGGAAACCATTTGCGCGCTCGAGCGCAGCGCCCCCATCAGCGGATAGTGCGAGTTCGAGGCCCAGCCCGCCATTACGATGCCCAGCACGCTCAGCGATGAAACGCCCAGCATGAAGAGCACTCCGATATTCATGTCGGTCACGGCGTGGGTGGGGCCGAAAGGCACAACAATAAAAACCGTGAACGTGGTGATCACCACGACGATGGGCGCAACCCAGAAGACAAAGGGATCGGCTTCCGCCGGCATGATGTCTTCCTTGATCAGCAGCTTGATGGCGTCCGCGATGGGCTGCAGCAGGCCATGGGGGCCAACCCGCATCGGACCCAGGCGGACCTGCATGTGGGCTAGAATCTTGCGTTCCAACCAGTTCATTGCGATCACGGCAACGGAGAGCCCCAGAAAGATGAGAAGAATGTATACGAAGGCCCAAAATAAGTTTCCCGCCGCGCCCGGGGTGACATCGCTGCTGAGGTACGACTTGATGTAATCCAGCATCAGCGGTCTACCTCGCCCAGCACGATGTCCAAGGTTCCGATGACCGCGATCACATCCGCCACCAGTTGTCCGCGCACCATGATGTCCAGTGCCTGCAGATTTACGAACGATGGCGGCCGCACCCGCACCCGATAAGGCTGCGTCGAACCGTCGCTCACGATGAAGTATCCCAACTCGCCCTTGGGCGCTTCGATGGAGTGATAGATCTCACCCACCGGCGGCTTTATCACTTTCGGAACTTTGGCCATGATCGGACCTTCGGGAATCCGCTCGACCGCCTGCCCGATGATTCGCAGGGACTGTCGCATCTCCTGCATGCGCACCAGGTACCGGTCGTAAGTGTCGCCATTCTGCCCGATAGGAATTTCGAAATCGAACTCGGCATAAGCAGCATAGGGCTGCGCTTTGCGGAGGTCCCATTTCACGCCACTGGCCCGCAGCACCGGGCCGGTCACGCCCAACGCGATGCAGTCTTTTTCGGAAATCACGCCCACGCCCCTGGTGCGTTCAACCCAGATGCGATTGGTGGTGAGCAGTTCTTCGTACTCGTCGATTTTAGGAGTGACGAAATCAAGGAACTTCTTCACCTCGCCTTCGAAGCCCTCATAGGTTTCGTACAGGCATCCGCCGATGCGGAATGCATGCGTGGTGAGGCGAGCGCCGCAGTATTTCTCGAAAATCTTGAGAATTTCTTCCCGATCGCGGAAGGTGTAAAAGAGAGGCGTGATGGCGCCGATATCGAGCGCGTGTGTCCCCAGCCAGAGCATGTGGCTGGCTAGCCGGTTCAGCTCTGTCAGAATGACGCGGATGTACCTGGCGCGCGGCGGGGCTTCCACGTTGAGCAGTTTCTCCACCGCCTCGCAGTATCCCAGCCCGTTTGAGACCGCCGCCACATAATCCATGCGGTCCACGTACGGGTTGAACATGGCGTACGTACGGTGTTCAGCGATCTTCTCCACGCCGCGGTGGAGATAGCCAATCACGCACTCGGTGCCCAGAACCTTTTCACCGTCCAGCTTGAGGATGACACGCAGCACACCGTGGGTAGCCGGATGCTGCGGGCCCATGTTGATGATGAGCTCATTCGAATCGAGAAACGTCTTATCAGGCTCTCCGAGCTCGAGGTGCGAGAGATAGGTCGTCGGATCCGTCGTCGTTCGGTCGGGCATAGCTATTGGCCGCTCTCGATCCCCAGATTGATCTGCACCCATTCCTGATCTTGCTGAATGATGCCGTAGTCCTTGCGCAGCGGATGGCCCTTCCAGCCATCGGGCAGCAGGATGCGCTTCAGGTTCGGATGCCCGTCAAAGCGGATGCCAAACATGTCATAGACTTCGCGTTCCAACCAGTTTGCCGCAGGCCAAACTGTCACCGAACTGGGCACAGTTTCGCCGTCGGCAATCATTGTCTTCACCCGGATGCGTTCGTTACGTGGGAAGGAATACAGAATCCAGATGACATCGAACTGCTTCTCGCGCTGGGGATAGTGGAGCGCGGTCACGTCCACGCAGTAGTCGAACTGTTCCCGGTCGCGCAGAATCTGCAGCAACTCAACAATGATCGAGGGCTCGACCACCATGTAGTTCTGGCCCAGGTAGGTACTGGCTTCGCGAATTCCCGACCCGTACTGCCCTTTCAGCTTGGCCACCATGGGTGAATCCCATGGCACCGGCACCGGACCAGAGGGTTTCGCGGGAGCAGCAGGTTTGGAAGCGGCAGCAGATTCGGCCGCCGGTTTCGGCTCACCTCCCGGCGGCGTAGGCGATTTGGTTTCCTCAGACATGGCTGCGAAGGTACAAACCTCCGGCGCTGCAGGCACTGGAAAGGAACGTTAACTTCTAACAGCTTGGTACTACGGTGTCAACGGCGACGAACCATAGCGACTAGGGTTCAGATTCGGCGTCGTGCTGACTGAAAACGCTCGACCAAATCCCGGATCCTTTCCGCATCTTTCTTGCGGTGGCCGTGACTGAGAATCGGGTTCGACCCTCCCGACGAATCGATGCGAATCTCCGACCAGAATATTCCGGTCGAGATGTTTACCGACGCCACAGACGCGATGGCAATGCTCTCCTGGTTGCTGCCAAACAGACGAGGCTTAATCCGCAAAACGTGCTCCGGACTCACCACCAGGCGAGTCGGAAAGAAGAAATTCCCCCTAGTCCAGCGGCTGGCAACAAATGTCTCGCCTTCGGTGGCTGCACTGACCATGCTTGGCTAAATGCTAAGTGCTAA